>NZ_FWFG01000030.1 GCF_900163655.1 Brachybacterium nesterenkovii | reverse complement strand
ACCATCCTGCGCGCCGGCGCCGAGAACCTCACCGACCGCCAGCTCGCCCGCCTCGGCCCCGGCCTTCGCGCTCGTGTCCATCGCCGGGGCCCTGGTCTGGGGGTACGGCGCGCGCCTGATCCGAGACCGCAGCTCCGTGACCGCCTGGATCGCCCTGCATGCCGCCGCGGGACTGGCCTGCTCGGTCGTCGCGGCCCCGATCCTCCGCTTCCTGCTGCACGGATCCACCGGGCACCCGAGCGAGCTGCTGCCGAACATGCTCGCCGACTCGTGGCACTCGGAGCTCGTGGTCCTGTTCCTGCGGAACCTGACGATCTCCATCCCGGACAAGATCATCTCCGGAGCCGTCGCCGCTGGCCTCGTCCCCGTCGTCGTCGGTTTCCTGCGCTCCGGATCACAGTCCGGTGTCGCTCCGGCGGCGGAGGCGGGCACGGGCGCCTGATCCGCGGCGCGCCCCTGATCCCCAGGACGCCCCTGGCCCGCGGCACGCCCCAGACCCGCGCATGGACCCGCGAAGGGCGAGGGGCCTGCCTCCCGGATCGTCTCCGGGAGGCAGGCCCTCGCCCTGTGCCGTGCGCCGTGCGCCGGATCAGCTCTTCACGAGCGAGCGCAGCACGTACTGCAGGATGCCGCCGTGGCGGAAGTAGTCCGCCTCGCCGGGGGTGTCGATGCGCACGACCGCGTCGAACACGATGGGCTCGGCGCCCTCGCGCTCGGCCGTCACGCGCACGGTCTTCGGGGTGGTGCCCTCGTTGAGCGCGGTGACGCCCTCGACGGAGAAGGTCTCCTCGCCCGTGAGCCCCAGCGACTCGGCGTTCTGGCCCGCCGGGTACTGCAGCGGCAGCACGCCCATGCCGATGAGGTTGGAGCGGTGGATGCGCTCGTAGCTCTCGGCGATGACGGCCTTGACGCCCAGCAGCTTGGTGCCCTTGGCGGCCCAGTCGCGCGAGGAGCCGGTGCCGTACTCCTTGCCGGCGAGGACCACGAGCGGGATGTCCTGGGCGGCGTACGCCTGGGCCGCGTCGTAGATGAACTCCTGCTCGCCGGTCAGGAAGTTCTTCGTGTACCCGCCCTCGACGCCGTCGAGCAGCTGGTTGCGGATGCGGATGTTCGCGAACGTGCCGCGGATCATCACCTCGTGGTTGCCGCGGCGCGAGCCGTAGGAGTTGAAGTCCTTGCGCTCGACGCCGTGCTCGCGCAGGTAGCGGCCCGCCGGGGAGTCCGCCTTGATCGAGCCCGCGGGCGAGATGTGGTCGGTGGTGGTCGAGTCGCCGAGCTTGGCCAGGACGCGCGCCCCGGCGATGTCCTCCACGGGGGTGGGCTGGGCCTGCATGCCCTCGAAGTACGGGGGCTTGCGCACGTAGGTGGACTCCTCGTCCCACGCGAAGGTCGCGCCCTCGGGGGTGTCGAGCCCCTGCCAGCGCTCGTCGCCGCGGAACACGTCGGCGTAGTCGGCCTTGAACATCTCCTGGGAGATGGAGCGGCCGATGGTGTCCTCGACCTCGGCCGGGGTGGGCCAGATGTCCCTCAGGAACACGTCGTCGCCGTCCTGGTCCTGGCCCAGGGCGTCGTTCTCGAAGTCGAAGTCCATTGTGCCCGCGAGCGCGTAGGCGATGACCAGCGGCGGGGAGGCCAGGTAGTTCATCTTCACGTCGGGGTTGATGCGGCCCTCGAAATTGCGGTTGCCCGAGAGCACCGCGGTGACCGCGAGATCGTTCTGCGCGATCGCCTCGGAGATCTCCGGGGCCAGCGGGCCGGAGTTGCCGATGCAGGTGGTGCAGCCGTAGCCCACCAGCTGGAAGCCGAGCTCGTTGAGAGACTCGGTCAGACCGGCCTTCTCGTAGTACCCGGTGACGACCTGCGAGCCCGGGGCCAGCGAGGTCTTCACCCACGGCTTGGCCTTCAGGCCCTTGGCCACGGCGTTCTTGGCCAGCAGGCCCGCGGCCATCATCACCGAGGGGTTGGAGGTGTTGGTGCACGAGGTGATCGAGGCGATCGAGACGATGCCGTGGTCGATCGTGTAGTCCGCGCCCGCGACGGGCGTGGGCTTGGACGCGCGCCCCACGACGGCGCGGGTGGCCGCCGGCATCTCGACGGGGGCCTCGCCGCCCGAGGAGTTGTCGGAATCCGGCGCGGCCGGGTCGGAGGCCGGGAAGGAGCCCTCCTCCGCGGGGATCGCGGCGTCATCGGCGACGGCGTCCTCGTCGGCGGCGTACGCGGGCAGGACCTCGCGGAAGCTCTGCTTGGCCTCGGTCAGGACGATGCGGTCCTGCGGGCGCTTCGGGCCGGCGATCGAGGGGACGACCGTCGACAGGTCCAGCTCGAGGTACTCGGAGTACTGCGCCTCGGAGGAGGGGTCGTGCCACAGGCCCTGGCGCTTGGCGTAGGCCTCGACGAGCGCGAGCTGCTCCTCGTCGCGGCCGGTCAGGCGCAGGTAGTCGATGGTCACGTCGTCGATCGGGAAGATCGCGCAGGTGGAGCCGAACTCGGGGCTCATGTTGCCGATCGTGGCGCGGTTGGCGAGCGGCACCTGGCTCACGCCCTCGCCGTAGAACTCGACGAACTTGCCCACGACGCCGTGCTGGCGGAGCATCTCGGTGATCGTGAGGACCACGTCGGTGGCGGTCGCGGCGGCCGGTATCTCGCCGGTCAGCTTGAAGCCGACGACGCGCGGGATGAGCATCGAGACGGGCTGGCCGAGCATCGCGGCCTCGGCCTCGATGCCGCCGACGCCCCAGCCGAGCACGCCCAGGCCGTTGACCATCGTGGTGTGCGAGTCGGTGCCGACGCACGAGTCCGGGTAGGCCCGCAGCACCGTCGTCCCGTCGGTCTCGGCCTCGCGGGTCATCACGGTGCGGGCGAGGTACTCGATGTTGACCTGGTGGACGATGCCCGTGCCCGGGGGCACGACCTTGAAGTCGTCGAAGGCGGTCTGGCCCCAGCGGAGGAACTGGTAGCGCTCGCGGTTGCGCTCGTACTCGAGCTCCATGTTGCGCTCGAGCGCGTCGAGGCGGCCCGCGACGTCGATCATCACGGAGTGGTCGATGACCATCTCGGCCGGGGCCAGCGGGTTGATCGCGGAGGGGTCGCCGCCGAGCTCGGCGACGGCCTCGCGCATGGTGGCGAGGTCGACGACGCAGGGGACGCCCGTGAAGTCCTGCATGATGACGCGGGCGGGGGTGAACTGGATCTCGGTGGACGGCTCGGCGGCCGGGTCCCAGGAGCCGAGGGCGCGGATGTGGTCGGCGGTGATGTTCGCGCCGTCCTCGGTCCGCAACAGGTTCTCCAGCAGGATCTTCAGGCTGTAGGGCAGCGTCGAATGGCCCTCGATGGCGTCGATGCCGTAGATCTCGTAGGCCTGGCCGGAGACGTCGAGCGTCTCCCGGGCATCGAACGAGTTGACCGTGCTCACGGGGTGGTTCTCCTCGGGTCGGGGCGTGTGCTCTCTCAGGTGGGCGGCGGGGCGGTGCCGTCCGGAGCCGTGACGTCGGCGTCGGAACCGCTCCGCGGGGCGACCCGACGAGGATTCCTTGACGTCAAGGCAAATCTATCATGCGGTGCGCTCGAGCACCGCGATCGACTCGATGTGATGGGTGTGCGGGAACAGGTCTACGGCCCGCAGGTCCGCGACGCGCCATCCCGCGGCCTCCGCTGCGGCGAGGTCGCGGGCCAGGGTCGAGGGCTCGCACGAGACGTAGACGATGCGCTCGCCCACGGCTTCGCACAGCAGGCGCATGAGCTCTGCTCCCGCACCGGCGCGCGGCGGGTCCAGGACGACGCGGTTGGGCCGGGCGCCGCTCGTGATCGCCCGCTTGACCCACTGGGTGCAGTCGCCGTTCTCGGCCCGCGCCCCCGGGAGGTCGCCGAGGTTCCGGGTCGCGAGCGCGGTGGCGCGCGTCCCGCCCTCGACGGAGACGACGGAGCCGGCGGCACCGGCCGCGCGCGCCGCACCGGCCGCGAAGAGGCCCACCCCGCCGTAGAGGTCCCACACCGTGTCGCCCTCGCGGACGCCGAGGTCGGCGGCGACCACCTCGGCCAGCAGCTCGGCCGCGAGGCGATGGCTCTGCCAGAACCCGGTCTGGGCGACGACGAAGCTCCGCTCCCCCACCTTCTCGCGCACCGTGCCGTCGCCGCGCACGGGATGCAGCCCGGAGGAGTTCTGCACGCTGACATCGACGCCGTCCAGGCGCGCAGGCAGCTCGAGCGCGGCCGGATCCAGGTCCCGGCCGATGATGACGACGGCGACCGGGCCGTCGGAAGGGGCGATCACGTCGAGCGCCTCGGTGCCCCGCGGGGGCGTCCACGAGGGCAGGTCCAGCTCGGAGATCGCCCGCACCGCGAGGGGGTCGCTCCCCACCGGCCGCACGTCGTGCGAGCGCCAGCCGCGCATGCCCACGCGGCCCGCGGCGTCGACGGCGTAGCGCACGCGAGTGCGCCAGCCGAGTCCGTCGCGATCCCCCGGAGCCGGCTCGACCTGCGCGTCCTCGGGAGGGAAGGTCGTGACCTTCGCGCGGCTCAGCAGCTCCTGCAGCACCTCGGTCGCGATGCGCCGCTGCGCCGGCAGGGCGATGTGCGCCCAGTCGGCCCCGCCCACGCCGTCGGTCCCGGCCTCGGGCCAGACCGTCGGGACGCGGTCGGTGCTGGGCTCGAGGACCTCGACGGCCTCGGCCCGCCAGAACCGGGCCTTCGCCGCCTCCTGGGGGTCCTCCACCAGACGGGCGATGACGGTCTCCGCGGGGGCGGAGCCGCGCACGAACACCACGCGGCCCTCATGGCGCGCCACGAAGGTCCCGCCCGCGGCGGGGCGGTCACAGGTGAGCGTGATCATCCTGCCCGCAGGGGCGGGCGCGTCGTCGGCGTGGGGGGCGGCCACGGCTTTCACCTTCCGTCGTGCGCCGGCGGGACGACCGCGGCGCGGGGAGCAGCGGCGTCGTCCTGCGCGGCGCCGAGCCGCCACGGGATCGTCGAGACGACGACCCGGGGCAGGACCGAGAGCCGAGCGCGCAGACGGCGCGCGGAGTGGTTGTGGAGCATCCACTCCCACCAGTGTCCCACCAGGATCTCGGGGACGTAGACGACCACGACGTCCCGCGGGTTGCGGCGTGCGAGCGCGCTCACATGCGCGACGATCGGCGGCACCGAGAGGCGGTAGGGCGAGTGCACGATCCGCAGCGGCACCTGGACGTCGAGGTCGCGCCAGTGCTCGAGGAGATCGCTGACCCGGGACTCCTGATCGTCGACCGTGAGCGCTTCGAGCGTCGTGTGCCGGGCCGAGGCCGCGACGGAGAGCGCGCGCAGCGTCGGGCGGTCGAGCTTGGAGACCAGCACGATCGCGTGGGAGCGCGAGGGCAGCGCGACGCCGCTGCCCGGATCTTCGTCGAGCGAGAGCTCGCGCTCGACCTGGCGGTAGTGGCGGTGCGACAGGGTCATCAGCAGCCACAGCACCGCCATGGCCAGGACGGCCGCCCATGCGCCGTGCGCGAGTTTGGTGACCAGGACCACGATGAGGACCACGAGGACGAGCACGAAGCCGATCGCGCTCACGGCGCGGTCGATCACGATGGCGCGCCGCCCCCGCGAGCTGGTCTCGACCCGCAGGCGGCGCGTGAAGTGGCGGATCATCCCCAGGCGGCTGAGGGCGAAGGAGACGAACACGCCGACGATGTACATCTGCACGAGCGCGGTCACGTCCGCGTCGGTCGCGACCACGAGCGCGACCGCGAGGACCGTCAGCACGAGGATGCCGTTGGAGTAGGCGAGGCGGTCGCCGCGCAGGCGGAGGCGGTGGGGCAGGTTGTCGGCGCGCGCCAGGGCGCTCGAGAGGTTCGGGAAGCCGTGGAAGGCGGTGTTGGCGGCGAGCTGGAGCACGATCGCGGTCACGATCGTCACCGCGTAGAACATGAACGAGCCCGGCGAATAGACGGCCTGGGCGATCTGGCCGATCACGGGGAGTTGCTGGTAGCCCGTGACGGGCGCCCCGTCGAGGCTGAGCTGGGCGCTCGGGGTCTCCACGAAGCGCACGCCGGTCAGGCGAGCCAGGACGAGCACCCCCATCAGCATCGCGGAGGAGACGGCGCCGAGCAGCAGGAGGGTGATCCCCGCATTGCGCGCCTTGGGGGCCCGGAACGAGGGCACGCCGTTGCCGATCGCCTGCACGCCGGTGAGTGCCGCGCAGCCGCTCGAGAACGCCCGCAGCACCAGCAGGAACGCGCCGAGCGCGGTGAGCCCCTGGTCGAAGGCCGGGGACACGACGAGGTCCATGTCCGCGCTCGGCGCGCGGCCCAGCGTCCCGGTGAGGGCCTCGACGGCGCCGACCAGCACGGTCAGGCCGATGAGGGCCATGAACAGGTACACGGGGACGGCGATGGCCGCTCCGGAGGTGTGCACGCCGCGCAAGTTCACCAGGGCGAGCAGGACGATGAGTCCCGCCGCGAGCGCCGTCTCGTGGCCGTGCAGCGGCGGCAGGGCCCCCGAGGCGTAGCGGGCGGCCTGCGAGATGGAGACGGCGACCGTCAGGACGTAGTCGACCAGCAGGGCCGAGCCGACGAAGCGCCCGGCCGCGGGCCCCAGGTTCTTCTCGACCACCTCGAAGTCGCCGCCGCCGGAGGGGTACTCGCGCACGATCACCCGGTTGGTGATGACGACGGCGGTCATGATCGCGACGACCGCGAGCCCCACCCAGGGGCTCAGGGTCACGGAGGCGGCGCCGGCCACGGCGAGCGTTAGGAGGATCTCGTCGGGGGCGTAGGCGATGGAGCTCAGGGTGTCCGCGGCGAAGGTGGGCAGGGCCAGACGGATCGGCAGGCGCTCGCGCGCGAGGCGCTCGGAGGCGAAGGCGCGCCCGACGACGAGCCGTTTGATCGCGGAGAGGAGCGCTGGCACGAGCACCAGGGTACGGCCCGCGCGGCGCTGCGCCGATACAGTGGGGGCGCCCCGTCGACCGGCGGGCACACCAGGCAGCAGGAGGGTCCGTGCACGTCGTCGTCATGGGGTGCGGTCGTGTGGGCTCCACCATCGCCCGGCGCACCGTCGACATGGGCCATTCGGTGGCCGTGATCGACCAGGACCCGGCCGCGTTCGCCCGCCTGGGCACCGACTTCCCCGGGCAGTGCGTCGCCGGCGTGGGCTTCGACCGCGCGACGCTCGAGGAGGCCGGGATCCGGCGCGCCGTGGCCTTCGCGGCCGTCTCCCCCGGCGACAACACGAACATCATCGCCGCCCGCACCGCGCGCGAGAGCTTCGGGGTGCGCACGGTCGTGGCCCGCATCTACGATCCGCGCCGCGCGGAGGTCTACGAGCGCCTGGGCATCGCGACCGTCGCGACGGTGCGCTGGACCGCGGACCAGATGATGAGCCGGATCCTCCCGGGACGCACGACGCATGAGCATCGCGACGTCTCCGGCGCCATCACGATGATCGCCGCGGCCCCGGACCGCTCCTGGATCGGCGCACCGCTGGCGGAGATCGAGAAGGCCACCGGCGGGCGCGCCGCCTACCTGACGCGCCTGGGCGAGGGCATCCTCCCGGCGCCGACGACGCGGCTGCAGGACGGGGACCGGCTGCACCTCATGGTGCGGACCGAGGAGCTCGAGCGCGTCGAGTCGATGCTCGCGCACGCCCGCGACGCCCGGGAGGAGCAGGCATGAGGGTCGTCATCATCGGCGCGGGCGGCGTGGGCCGCTCGATCGCGACCGATCTGCTCTCCAAGGGGCACGAGATCGTGCTGGTGGACCGCAACGCCTCGGCCGAGCGCCGCGCCACGGTGCCGGGCGCCCGGTGGGTCCACGGGGATGCCTGCGAGCTCGGCGTGCTGGCGGAGACCGGCATCGAGAGCGCCGAGGTGATGGTGGCCGCGACCGGTGACGACAAGGTGAACCTGGTGGTGAGCCTGCTGGCCAAGACCGAGTACGGCGTGCCGCGGACGGTCGCGCGCGTGTCCCACCCCTCCAACGAGTGGATGTTCGACGACTCCTGGGGCGTGGACGTGGCCGTCTCGACACCCCGCATCATGACGGCCCTCGTCGAGGAGGCCGTCTCCGTGGGGCGCGTGGTCACGATCTTCTCGTTCGCGGGATCGGCGACGGAGATGGTCGAGATCACGGTGCCGGAGGAGAGCCCGACGGTGGGCCGCACGATCGGCTCCCTGCGCTGGCCTGGCGGCTGCGTGCTGGTGGGCGTGATCCGCGACGGGCACCCGCTGGCCCCCACCCCGCACGACGCCGTCGAGGTCGGCGACGAGCTGCTGCTGCTCGCGGGCGCCGATCAGCTCGGGGCCATCCAGGCGCTCATCCTGCCGGACTGAGCTCCGTCTCGCCCGCGGCGGCACGGCGGTGCAGGAGCGCCCGGTGCATGCTCCAGATGATCCACACGACGAGCGCGAACAGCGGCAGGCCCATCGCGAGCTTCACGACGCCGAGGGCCGCGACGGCACCGGCGAGGAACAGCACGCTCTGGGCGAGGGTCTTGGCGCCGTAGAGGGCGACGAGCAGCCAGGTGGCGCGCGTGTAGGTGCGGCGGGCATCGGGGTCCTCGGCCCAGTCGGCCACGCGCGGGTCGAACAGCGCCGCGATGAAGCCGACGAGCGGACGGCGCGCGAGGATCGAGATCAGCACGATCGCGAGGGTCGCCGCGTTGGTGAGGATGCCGGGCAGGTAGAAGTCGGTCCCGGAGCCGGAGCGCACGGCCCACACCGCGCCGATGCCCACGCCGAGGAGCCCGCCCACGGCGCTGCCGACGCTCTGGCGCTGGGCGAGCCGGACGATCACGGCGATCGCGCACGCCGCGACCGCGGCGACGCCGGCGATGGCAATCGAGCGGGTCGCCATGAACAGCACGACGAACAGCAGCGTCGGGACGACGGACTCGATCGCGCCGCGCCATCCGCCGATCGCGTCGGCCGCGGAGAACTCGCTCTCCTGCAGCACCGCGCCCATCCCGCTCGCCGGGCGGGCGCCGGTGCCCAGCGCGCCGCGTCTGCTGGAGGCGCGGTGGGTGCCCCGCGGGGCGCTCCCCTGCTCGCTCATCCCTGCTCCTCGCTCTCCTCGTCGATCTCCCCCACGAGCTCGTAGCGAGGGTTGTACATGACGCGGCGGGCGCCGCGGTGCGCGGCGAAGCCGGTGACGGCCAGGCGCGTGCCCGGCCGCACCCCGGCGATCTTCCGCCGCCCGAGCCAGATCAGCGTGATCGTGCCGGTGCCGTCGAACAGATCCGCCTCGACGGTGTCGGGAGCGCTCGAGGGGTGCAGGACCATCGAGGAGACGTAGCCGCGCAGGCTCACCTTCCTGCGGTCCGTGATCGCGCAGATGGTGTCGCACCCCGCCTTCTCGGAGGCGGCGCGGGTGCTGGCGGCGTCGATCTCGTCGTCCGGTGCCAGGAGGCGGCGCAGCCGGGCGGTGACGGACCGCTCGGGGTCTCGCGGCATCCCGGGGCTCAGCCGATCTCGGTGATCTCGGGGCCGCGCGCCAGGGGGTCGAGCGGGTTGTCGCTCGCGGGCACGAGCCCGGGGCGCTGGCCGGGCAGGGTGAGCGGGATCAGCTCCTGGGGCGCCATCGCCTCGGCGCCGCGCACGACGACCACGCGCGCGAGGATGTCCTCGAAGCGGGCGGCGGCCTCGGCGTCGGAGACGGCGGGTCCGGACAGGATCGCGCGCAGGAACCAGCGCCGGCCGTCGACGCCGAGGAAGCGCACGGGGCGGTAGCCGGTGCGGCCGTCGGCGCGCTTGACGGGCATGCGGCACACGAGCTCGGTGCCGAAGCGGCCCTCGCGCGTCTCGGCCGTGCCGCCCTGGGAGGACACGGACTCGCGCAGGGAGGCTCGCACCTCGTCCCACAGCGAGCGGGACTTCGGGGCGGCGAAGGCCTGCAGCTGCAGCGAGGAGCCGTCGAGCACGAGGTTGGCGCCGGTGACGGCGCGGGTGCGCTGGTCCATCTCGAGGCGCAGCTCCATGCCGTCGACCATCGGGACCTGCAGCCCGCTGAGGTCGATGCGGTCCTCGTCCGGGGCGTCGGCCACGTCGTAGGGCCCGGCATGCTCCGGGGGCGCGGGGGCGTCGGCGCGATCAGGCTCCGGCGCGCCGCCCGCCGTCTTCGCGGTCGTCGCGGAGTCCGCGGACTCGGGCTCGGTCGCGGCGCTCGCGCCGCGCTTGCTGCGGGAGAACAGTCCCACCTCTCACACCTCTTCTTCGATGACCGGGCCCGGACCGAACCCGCCGCTGGAGCCGAAGCCGGCCCCCGCCCGCGCGGTGTCGTCGAGCTCGTCGACCTGCTGGAGCACCGGGGCCAGGAACGGGACGATCACGAGCTGGGCGATGCGGTCGCCGGCCCGGATCGCGAAGGCCTGCTCGGGGTCCGTGTTGTGCAGCGGCACCCGGATCTCGCCGCGGTAGCCGGCGTCCACGATACCGGGGCCGTTGAGGACGGTGATGCCGTGGCGCACCGCGAGGCCCGAGCGCGGGCACACCATGCCGACGGTGCCCGCGGGCACCGCGAGGGAGACGCCGGTGGGCACGAGCGCCCGGCCCAGGGGCGGGATCTCGAGGTCCGTCGCGGCGCAGAGGTCATGGCCGGCGTCGGTGTCGTGGGCGCGGGTCGGGAGGACGGCGCCGCCGGAGAGGACGACGGGCAGGATCGGCGCCGACGGCGCGGCGGAGGGGCCGTCGGCGGCGGATGCGGTGGCTGGCATGCGGTCCAGGGTACCGACGCCTCCTCGCAGTCCGCCGTGAGAGCATGCGGCCATGTCCGCTGCCGACCCCGTCCTCCTGCGCGAGCGCCTGAGCCCGTCCGCCCCCGTCGTGCTCGTCGCCGCCGCGCTCGGGGCCGTCTTCGGGGTGATCCTCGTCCCCCTCTCGCTCATCGCCGCCGTCGTGGTGGCCGTCGTGCTGGCCGTGGCCGCCGCCGTCGGCGTCGTCCTCCTCTCCCCCGAGGTCGTCGTCGCCCGGTCCGAGCTGCGGGCGGGACCGGCGTCGATCGACCCGGCGCTGCTGGGCGCGCCCGAGGTCCTGGATCGCGAGGCCTGGGAGCTGGCGATGGGCCAGGACTTCGAGCCGCTCGCCTACCACTGCACCCGGGGCTGGATGCACGGCGGCGTCCGCGTGCCCGTCCTCGATCCCGAGGATCCCGCGCCGGCGTGGGTGATCGCCTCCCGCCGACCAGAGCAGCTGGCCCTCGCGCTCGACGCCGCGCGCCGCGCCTGACCCGCCGCGCACCGGACTGCGCGTCCTTCCGCACCGCTTGCACCCGCGCACACGACGAGGGGCGCCCCGGATGATCCGGGGGCGCCCCTCGTCGTGCTCGGGCTCTGCGCGGCGATCAGGCCGCGGCGCACTCCTTGCAGATGATGAGCTTGCCCTCGACGTGGTCGATCTGGCTGCGGTGCTTGACCAGGAAGCACGAGCCGCAGGTGAACTCATCGGCCTGGCGGGGCAGGACGCGGACGGAGAGCTCCTCGCCGGAGAGGTCGGCGCCCGGGAGCTCGTAGCTGTCGGCGGACTCGGCCTCGTCCTCGTCGACGGCGGGAGCCTGGGCCTCGTTGCGGCGCCCCTTGAGCTCCTCGAGCGAGTCCTCGCCCATCTCCTCGTCGTTCTTGCGGGGGGCGTCGTAATCCGTGGCCATCTGCGGTCCGTTCTGGTCGTGGGGTGGGCGATCTGCCGACCGCTCCGTGGGCTGTCCTGCTCGTGCTCGGGGCCTGGCGGCACTCCCCGCAACGCCGGATGCGCGGAGATTATTGCACCGGCCCCTGACGTCCGCAAACGACTCGCGCATCCGGTCGGTCCGGTCGCCCGCCACGGGCCGTTATGATCGTCGTACGTGCCCCCAAGGCGCCCATGAGAGGACGACGATGCGAGAGCTGCAGCTCGACGGGATCCACGACGACGGCGACCACGTCGTCATGACCGACTCCGACGGTGAGCAGTACACCCTGCGCATCGACGAGGCCCTGCGGGCGGCGGTCCGCCGCGACCGCCCGGCCCTCGGGATGATCCAGGCCTCGGAGCACACGCCCCTGCGCCCCCGCGAGATCCAGGCGATGCTCCGCGCCGGCCGCGATGCCGAGGAGATCGCGCAGATCGCCGCCGTCGGCGTCGAGCACGTCCGGCGCTACGAGGGGCCCGTCCTCGCCGAGCGCGAGTACATCTCCGAGCGCGCCCGCACCTTCCATGTGGGGCGCGGCGGCGGTCCCGCCCTCGGCGAGATCGCGATGCAGCGCCTGCGCGCGCGGCGCGCCTCCGACCACAGCCGCTGGGACGCCTGGCGCAATGACGACGGCACCTGGACGATCGAGCTCGCCTTCGAGGCCGGCGGCCGCGCCCGCGAGGCCCACTGGACCGTGGACATGTCCCGCCAGAGCGTCACCGCGGTCGACGACGAGGCCCGCTGGCTGACCGACGACGACACCGCGGCGGACGAGGGACCACGCTCCCGGGTGCGCCTCGCGGCGGTCCGCGGCCGCGTGTACGACGTCGAGGCCGACGGCGGGGTGCAGCATCCCGCTCCCGCCGACGACGATGCCCCCGCGCGGCGCAGCTCGCGCGAGGAGCATCCCGCCGCGATCGACGAGGACGACCTCGATGCGCTCAACGCGCGCCGCGGTCTGCGCTCGGTGCCCGCACGCACCGCCGCCTCGGAGCCCGCGCCCGCCGAGGACGACGAGCCCACCGGCTCCGTCTGGTCCTCGCTGTCCGATGACGATGGGGCCGAGGGCGCGGATGTCGATGAGGACGCCGAGCGCGAGCACGCCACCGCGACGGACGAAGCGGTGATCGCGGATCCCGAGCAGGAGGCGCCGTTCGAGGAGCCTGCGGAGCTGGAGAGCGGACAGGGCGAGCAGATCACCGAGATCGACGGCGATGAGGACGTCCCCTCCGCGGGGGCGGACACCGCGGCGGAGGGCCTAGGGGCGGAGGACCCCGCCGCCCCGGCTCCCGCCGAGGGCCGTGTCGACACCACCGAGCTCACCCCCCTGCCCGGATTCGACGCCGCCGAGGGCTCGGAGTCCCCGGCGCCCAAGCCGCTGCGCACCAAGCGCCGCTCTGCGAAGCGGTCGTCGATCCCCAGCTGGGACGAGATCGTCTTCGGCGCCAAGGACCGCGACTGAACCTGCACTGCTGAGACTGCGCTGCTGGGCCTGCACGACTGAGACTGCGCTGCCGAGCCGCTGCGGCGGAGCACGCGACGGGCCCCGACCTCTGCGGTCGGGGCCCGTCGCGCATCCGTCCTCAGATGATCGTGTCGATGAGCGGGACGAGCGCCTCGCGCCGGGTCAGGGAGCCGTGGACCCCCACCTCGGGGTGCGCCTGGGGCGGGCGGTGCGCGGTGTCGGTGATGATCCAGCGGCCGCGGGCGAGGACCGCCAGGTCCGGGATCCGTCCCGCGACGCGCTCGGGGATCTCGCAGCCGACGGGCCCGAGCAGCCCCGAGGCGAGGATCTGCTCGCGCTCGAGCACGAGCGCGTGGTCCTCCACGACCGCGCGCACGCGGTCGGCGACGGCCCCCGGATCCGCCTCCGGGCGGGTGCGGAGCATCAGGCAGCGGGACTCCCCCGCGACGATCGCCAGCTCCCGGGAGATCTCCGGGTGCTGGGCGAGGTCGATCGTGCGTGTCGGGGCCGTGTCCACCATCCCGTGGTCGGCGGTGATGCGCAGGCGGGTCCCGCCGGGCAGGCGCCGCAGGAGCGCGGCGATCATGGCGTCGGCCTCGGCGAGCGCGTCGCGCCACGGCACGGAGTCGGTGCCGTGGCGGTGCCCGGCGTGGTCGACGTCGTCGACGTGGACCAGCACGAGTCCGTCGGAACCGGCGCGCCGGACGGCCAGGCGCACCGCGTCGACGCGCTCGTCGCGGCGGCGGTGCCCGGTGAACTCCCAGCCGGAGTAGGCGGCGCGGGTCAGGAAGGACGCCGCATGCTTCGCCGGTCCGACGTGCACGCAGCGTCGGGGCGAGGCGGCGGCGAGTCCCTCCAGCGGCATCCAGCGGCGCGGGTCGACGGCGGCGTCTCCCGTCAGCTGCTGCAGCGGGGCGCTCCGGTCGGGGTCGATCACCGTGTAGCCGAGGGTGCCGTGCTGCAGCGGCGCGGCCCCGGTGGTGAGCGATGTCATGGCGGTCGCGGTGGTGGTGGGGGCGACGGTGCGGATCGCGCGCGTGCGATCCCGCAGGGCGCGCAGGGTCGGCGCCAGGGAGAGGTGGTCGGCCAGCAGCTCGGCGCCCACCCCGTCGAGCAGGACCACGACGTCACGGCCCGGGGTCGTGCGCGAGGGGTCCAGCAGACCGGCGAGGAGGCGCGGCAGCTCGGGCTCGGCACCGTCGGCGTAGGGGGCGGCGCAGAGCCCCGACGGCCAGGCGAGCGGCGCCGGTGCGTCCGCGGACCTCCCGCAGCTCTCCGTCATGCGCGGGCCTCCGTCATGCCGACAGCTCCGTCATGCGTCGTGCTCGTCGACGGCGTCGGAGAGCACCGCGTGGAAGGCGAGGGCCTCGTCGAGCGCATCCGCCCCGTCGGCGAGCGCGCTGATGCGCAGGGCGATGTCGGAGGGGGCGACGGTGCCGGTCCAGCCGTGATCGGCCTGGCACTCGGGGTCCTCGCACCAGCCGCGCTCGATCTCCAGGCGCCGCGATCCGCCCCAAGTGATGCCGAGGGTGGCCTCGGCCTCGCGGGGCTGCGCGGTGTCACCGTCGGTGTCGAAGACCTGGGAGAGCCCGACGGAGTGGACGCGCGACAGGCGCACGCGCTCGGTCGTCACGACCACCTGGCTGGGGTTGAGCTCGTCGGCGCCCTCGTCGTCGATGTGGGAGATGAGCAGATGCCGGTCCGTGAGCGCGAGGACGGTCAGGTGGCGGCGCACCTCGGCCCCGTCGAAGGTCGTCTCGGGCCGCACCAGGTGAGCGCGCACGCCGGCGCCGCGGAGGGAGCGCTCGAGGCAGGCGAGCGCGGTCTGCGGGAAGTAGCCGGCGCGCAGGAGCGCGTCGCGGAGGGCATCGGGCACGGGGACAGCGGTCACCGGCCCATCCTGCCACGCCCGTCCCGGTGCCCGCCCGCGCGGGAGCGGCGCCCTCGGTCGGGCTCCGGAGTGCGCGGCAGGGCACCGCCCGGGAGGGTGCGGCGGGCTCCGTCGACCCGGTTGGGGGCGCGGGCCAGGCGGATGCGGGCACCGACGATCCCGGCTCCGCGCGTGCCGACGATCACCGGGTGCAGCTCGAGGGACGCGATCTCTGGGAGGTTCTCGGCCATGAGGCCCACGCGCACGACGATCTCCCGCAGCGCGGCGAGGTCCGCGGCCGGGACCCCGTCCCCTCCCTGCAGCCGGGCGGCCGTGACGGGGCGCGACACCAGGCGGGCGGCTCCGGCCTCGGTGAAGGGCGGGACGCCGTAGGCGACATCGCCCAGGAGGTCGGCGACGTCGCCCGCCAGCGAGAAGCTCACGACGGGTCCGAGGGAGGGGTCCTCCACGGAGCGGAGCACGACGGGCACTCCTGGGGCGGCCATGGGCTGGACCAGCAGCGGGGCGTCGGAGTAGGACAGCTCGGCGCGCATGGCCGCGAACGCGGCGCGCAGCTGCGGGGCGTCCGCGATGTCCAGACGCACCCCGCCGAGGTCCGCCCGGTGCGCCAGCACGGGATCGGTGGACTTCAGCGCCACGGGGAAGCCGAGCTCGTTGGCCGCCGCGACGGCCTCGTCGGCATCGGCCACGATGCGGCTATCGAGCAGGTCGAGGCCGTAGCAGGCCAGCAGCTGCGCGCACTGCTCGGCGTCCAGGTCGGCGGTGGGCCCGCCGCCGAGGGCGTCCTCCACGAGCGCGGCCGCCCCGTCGCGGTCGATGCCCTCGCGATCGCAGGGCTCGCCCTCGTCGATCGCCCGGCCGAGGTGGGCCAGGGAGCCGGCGACGGCGCGGACGGCGAGCGCCGGCGTCGGGTGCACGGGCGGGAGGGTGCGGTCCTCGCGGATCGTGCGGCGCAGGGCGTCGTAGCGCCGGGAGTCGGTGACGACGCACAGGGCGAGGCGGACGTCGCTGCCGCGGGCGACGGCGGCGAGCTCGACGGCGAGCGCCTCGAGGTCGGTGGTGAGGGAGTCGATGAGGCCGACGACGACCACGTCGACGCCGCCGGGCGCGGCCATGCGGGTGAGGGCGCGCACGAGCATGCGCCGGTCGTCGGTGAGCGGCATGGAGAGGTTCTCGGCGGCGATCTCGAGGCCGAAGTCCTCGGCGGCGCCGCGCAGGGAGGCGCCGAGGGCGGCGGAATTGGCGATGAGCCCCACGCGGGTCCCGGCCGGGACGCCCTCGCGGTCGATCATCTCGACGACGTCCACGAGGTGGTCGACGCTGCGGGTGCGGATCACGCCGGCGGCGTCCAGCACCTGGTCGAGGGCGCGGCGCGGCAGGACCGTCGCGCGGACGTCGTGCCCCGGGGGGACGGTCGGCGCCAGCCCGGGCGGGCGCAGGACGACGACGGGCCGGGTGCGGGCCACGCGGCGGGCGATGCGCATGAACTTGCGGGGGTTGCCCATGGATTCGAGGGCCAGCCCGACGCAGCGGACGGACTCGTCCTCCGCCCAGCGCTGCAGGCAGTCGTTGACGGACACGTCGGCGCGGTGCCCGGATCCCACGAACTCGGCGATCCCGATGCCGCGGTCGTCGGCCTGGGCCAGGACCATCGCGGCCAGCGCGTTGGACTGCCCGGCCAGCGCCGTGGAGCCGGCGCGCGGGAGCCGCGGGGCCAGCGACACGTTGATCGCGTCGTCGCCGGTGCGCAGGAAGCCCAGTGAGGCGGGGCCCAGCAGCCGCATGCCGTGCAGGCGGGCGCGGGCGACGAGCTCGCGCTGCAGGCGCGCGCCCTCCTCCCCCGATTCGGCGAAGCCCTCGGAGGGGACCATGAGGCTGCGCACGCCGATGTCGGCGCAGGCGGCGACGGCGTCGAGGCAGTCGGCGGGGCGGATGGCGAGGACCGCGAGGTCGACCGGGCCGGGGACGTCGGAGATCCGGGAGAAGGCGCGGTGCCCGCGGACCTCGAAGGCGTCGCGGGTGACGACGTGCACCGGCCCGGAGAAGCCGGACTCCTCGAGGGCCCGCAGGATGCGGCCGCCGGGGCTGTCGCGGGTCGAGGAGACGCCGACGACGAGCACGGAGGACGGGGTGAGCATGGCGTCCATCGCGCGGGCCTCGGCGCGGTGCTCGCGCTCGACGCGCACGGCCTCGGAGCGCTCGGTGGGGTCGATGTCAAACTCGACGAGCACAACGCCGTCGTCGAAGCGGCGGCGCACCTCGAAGCCGGTGTCGGCGAAGACGGAGATCATCTTGTGGTTGGCCGGGAGGACCTCGGCGATGAAGGTGCGGATCCCGCGCTCGCGGGCCGCGGCGGCGAGGTGCTCGAGCAGCACCGATCCGAGGCCGCGGCCGTGGAAGGCGTCGGCGACGTAGAACGCGACCTCGGCGACGCCCGGCTCGACGCGGTCGTAGCGGCCGACGGCGATGATGCGCTCCCCCTGCAGGACCACGAGCGCGGCGCGTGCGTCGTGGTCGACGCGGGTGAAGCGCTCGAGGTCGCGGGCGGACAGCTCCGGCATCGGCGCGAAGAAGCGGAAGTAGCGCGACTGGTCGGACTGGGCGCGGTGCAGGTCCTGCAGCGCCGCGGCGTCCCGCGGCAGGATCGGCCGCACGTGGGCGGCGCTGCCGTCGCGCAGGGCGATGTCCGCCTCCCAGTGGGCGGGGTACGGGACCTCGTCGCGCCGTGCGTCCATGTGCCGACCCTACACAGGGAGCGCCGGGTGCGGATGGTGTTGGTCGCACCGGGTTCTCTGCGCCCTCACCTGCGCGGAAACCGGGGAGGCATGGGGCAGGATGGATTCCATGGCACGCAGGACCAGCACCGAGCCCACGGGGCCGGAGGAGAACGTCGACGGGACGATCGTCGACGTCGACGTGACGAGCGAGATGGAGACGTCGTTCCTCGAGTACGCGTACTCCGTCATCTACTCCCGCGCCCTCCCGGACGCGCGCGACGGCCTCAAGCCCGTCCAGCGCCGCATCCTCTACATGATGGACGACATGGGGCTGCGGCCCGACCGCGGGCATGTGAAGTCCCAGCGCGTGGTCGGCGAGGTGATGGGCAAGCTCCATCCGCACGGCGACACGGCGATCTACGACGCCCTGGTGCGCATGGCGCAGGACTTCGCGATGCGCCTGCCGCTCGTGGACGGCCACGGCAACTTCGGCTCGCTCGACAACGGCCCCGCGGCCGCGCGCTACACCGAAGCCCGGCCCTCGAAGGCGGCCACGCTCATGACGGACTCCCTCGAGGAGGACGTCGTGGACATGGTCCCCAACTACGACAACCAGCTGCTGCAGCCCTCCGTCCTGCCCGCGCAGTACCCGAACCTGCTGGTCAACGGCGCGTCCGGCATCGCCGTGGGCATGGCCACGAACATGCCGCCGCACAACCTGGTGGAGGTCGTCGCGGCGGCCCGCCACCTCATCGCGCACCCGGATGCGAGCCTCGAGGACCTCATGCGCCTCGTGCCCGGTCCCGACCTGCCCACGGGCGGACGGATCGTCGGCCTCGACGGCATCCGCGATGCCTACCGGACGGGCCGCGGCTCGTTCAAGATCCGGGCCACGACCCGCATCGAGAACATCACCAGCCGGCGCAAGGGCATCGTCGTGACCGAGCTGCCCTACCTCGCCGGGCCCGAGCGCGTCGCCGAGAAGCTGCGCGACGCGGTCCAGGCCAAGAAGGTCCAGGGGATCAGCGAGTACCAGGACCTCACGGACCGCCATCACGGCCTGCGCCTGGTGATGACCGTCAAGTCCGGCTTCAACCCCGAGGCCGTGCTCGAGCAGCTGTACAAGCACACGCCGATGGAGGAGTCCTTCGGCATCAACAACGTGGCCCTGGTCGACGGCCAGCCGCGCACGTTGGGGCTCAAGCAGCTGCTCGAGGTGTTCGTCAAGCACCGCCTCGAGGTGGTGCGGCGTCGCACCGAGCACCGCCTGGGCAAGCGGCAGGACCGTCTGCATCTGGTCGAGGGCCTGCTCATCGCGATCCTCGACATCGACGAGGTCATCCAGATCATCCGCTCCAGCGACGACGCCGAGAGCGCCCGCACCCGTCTGCAGCAGGTGTTCGACCTGTCCGAGCGGCAGGCCGAGTACATCCTCGAGCTGCGCCTGCGCCGCCTCACGAAGTTCTCCCGCATCGAGCTGGAGGGCGAGCGCGACGAGCTGCGCGCGGAGATCGAGCGCCTGATGGAGATCCTCGGCTCGGACGAGGCCCTGCGCGCCCTCGTGTCCGATGAGCTGGCCCGCGTCGCCGCCGAGCACGGCACCCCGCGCCGCACGGTGCTGCTGGAGGCCTCCGCGGTCCCGGTGACCGCGGCCCGCACCGATCTCGAGGTGGCCGACGAGCCCTGCCGCGTGCTGCTGTCGGGCACCGGGATGGTCGCGCGCCTGGCCGGGGAGGATCCGGTGGTCCGCGAGGGCGGGCGCAGCGCCCATGACGTGATCGTCGCCGATGTCCTGACGACGGCCCGCTCGACCGTGGGCGTCGTGACCAGCCGCGGGCGTCTGCTGCACCTGGGCGTCGTGGATCTGCCGCAGATCGCCCCGACCGCCGGACCGCCGTCGCTCGCCGGCGGCGCCCGGCTCGAGGACCTCGTGACCCTCGAGAAGGGCGAGCGGATCATCTCGATCGTGCGCGCCGCGTCCGCGGACTTCGAGCGGGGCGGCGGCCTCGCGCTCGGCACCCGCGACGGCGTGGTCAAGCGCGTGACGC
Organism: Brachybacterium nesterenkovii; assembly: GCF_900163655.1. Classification (GTDB taxonomy): domain Bacteria; phylum Actinomycetota; class Actinomycetes; order Actinomycetales; family Dermabacteraceae; genus Brachybacterium; species Brachybacterium nesterenkovii. The sequence continues at coordinate 82,025 of NZ_FWFG01000030.1, read as the reverse complement.
CGGACTTCCCCCGCTCCGACGGCTTCGACCTCATCTCGCTCAAGGACGACGACGAGGTGGTCGGCTGCGTCGACATCGAGACCGACCAGGACCTCGACCTCGTGTTCGTCACCTCCGACGCCCAGCTGCTGCACTTCCCGGCCTCCGGGGTGCGGCCCCAAGGCCGCACCGCGGGCGGCGTCGCGGGCATCAAGCTCGCGAGCGGGGCGCATGTGCAGGCGTTCACGGCGATCGACGTGACGCGGGAGGCCGAGGTCGTGACCATCGCCGGCGCCTCCGGCGCGCTGCCGTCCACGCAGACGGGCTCCCTCAAGGTCACCGCGCTGACCGAGTACCCGGCCAAGGGCCGTGCGACCGGCGGGGTGCGCTGCCACCGCTTCCTGCGCGGCGAGGACACCCTCATCGGCGCCTGGGTGGTGCCCTCCCCCGCCCGGGCCTGCTCGGGGGCCGGTCAGCCGATCGACCTGCCCGCGCCCGTCGGGCGCCGGGACGGCTCGGGCTCTCCCGTGGCGGTCCCCGTCGCCGCCGTCGGCTGACGCTGGAGGGGCCGGCCCCGGTCGCCTTCCGCCCGCGCCGCCCAGCCTCATTCGCCCGCCGCCCGTCGCCATTCGCTTGCCGAGAGCCATCGAGGGACATGATGCGACTCATCTCAGCGTCATTCTGCGTCGCATCCTGACTCTTGAAGCACGGCCGGACGCGCCGCAGCTCCCGGGGCACAGCCGGACTCGCCGACCAGGGTCGACCGCCGCTCTCCGCGGTGGGACGATCACCCCATGACGAACCGCACTCTGCCCGAAGGCATCCGGATGATCGAGGACCCTGCCGCCCCGGCGATCGAGGTGAGCGTCCCCGCATCCCGCGCCGTGATCCGCCTCGACGGCGCCCAGGTGACGAGCTGGGTCCCGCGGAGCGGCTCTGACGTGCTGTGGATGAGCCCGCTGGCTCTCGAGGGCGAGGGCGCGGCGATCCGCGGCGGCGTGCCGCTGATCGGCCCTTGGTTCGGTGCCGGGCGCGACGGCCGCACCTCCCCCAAGCACGGCTGGCTGCGAACGGCCCGTTGGGAGCTCGACAGCTGCGCGGTCGAGGGCGAGCGCGCGATCGTGACGCTGCGCCTGGACGGTGCCGATCCCTCGGGCGAGGGCGTCCGGGCCCGCCTCGTGGTCACGGTCGATGAGCGCCTTCGCCTCGACCTGACGGTGACGGCCGGCTCGGCGCCTCTCGAGCTCGAGGCCGCCCTGCACACGTATCTCGCTGTCTCCGATGTCCGCGCCGCGGAGCTCGAGGGCTTCGACGGCGCGCGGTACCTCGACGGGCTCGACGGTTTCGCCCCGAGGATCCAGGACGGGCCGCTGTCCCTGACGGCGGCGACGGACCGGGTGTACGAGGTGTCCGATCCCGTCGCCGTCCTCGATCCCGGGGCCGGGCGCCGCATCCGCGAGACGCCGACGGGCTCGACCCGCACCGTCGTGTGGAACCCCTGGGATGAGGGGGCGGCGAGCATCGCCGATGTCCCGGACGACGCGTGGACGGGATTCGTCTGCGTCGAGACGGCCTCCTGCAAGGACGGCGCCGTGCAGCTGGAACCGGGGGCGGAGCACACGCTCGGCGTCGAGCTGACGGTGGAGCCCGCCTGATCCGCACTGCTGTTGCTGCACCCTGGTCCCCAGAGCCGCCCGGCCCTGTCCAGCCCGGGTCCGGCCCGCAGCGGATCAGGCGCGCGTCAGAGCAGGCCAGGGGCGGTACAGGGGCGGTACAGGGGCGCGCGTCGGGCCGGGACCGGCGCGGTGCCGCGCGCGGAGCGGCTCAGGGGCGGCTGATTGCGGCTCAGCCCGCGACGAGCTCGGCGATGACCAGCTCGGGCGGATTGTTCAGGCGGGGCGGCAGAGTGCGCACCTTGAGGCCGCGGCTGACGATCATCGTGGTCCGGCCCCGGACATGGGCGCCGGCGGTCAGGCGCGGGAAGGGACCCTGGTTGGGGGCGTACAGCCCGCCGATCCCCGGCACGCGCCACTGGCCGCCGTGCGCGTGCCCGGCGAGGACCAGGTCGATGCCGCGGTCGACGTAGACGTCGAGCAGCTCGGGGCGGTGCGCCAGGAGGATCAGCGGCCCCTCGTCCCCGTCACCTGATGCGGTGCGCGCGGAGGTCTGGACCCGGCCGAGCCCCGCGCGCTCGAGCGAGCGCGCCATGAGCTCCCCGTCCAGCGCCACCGGGTACGGGCGGGAGATCGGTCCGCCGTGCAGATGCGGGTCGTCGACCCCCGCGATCCGCACCTCCGCGCCGCGCAGCTCGAGCGAGATCTGCTCGTCCCGCAGCACCGTCACCCCGGCACGGGCCAGAGCGTGCAGGAGCGGCAGGCCCAGCGTCGTGCCGCCCTCGTGGTTCCCGGCGACGGCGACGCACGGGGCGATCTGCACCAGCGCGCGGGCGAGCGAGACGAGACCGATCAGCTGCTGCGTGCCGCGGTCGAGGATGTCCCCCGTGAAGGCGATGAGGTCCGGGCGCGATGCCTCGACGGCGCGCACGAGGTCGCGTCCGTCGGGGCCGAAGGGCGTGTCGTGGAGGTCGGAGATCTGGGCGATCCGCAGGCCCGCGAGGGGCTCCGGCAGGTCGCGCACCGAGACCGGGATCCGGGTCGTCACGAGGTCCCGCTCTCCCAGCGCGACGGTGCCGAGCGCCGCCAGGGCGGCCCCGGCGATGGCCGCGGCGGCGATACCCAGGGCGGTCGTGCTCATGGATGCGGCGCATGAGGTGCCGGGCGTCGTGCGCGAGGTTCCCGCGGCGCGGAAGAGCCTCGACGCGCGGGCGGTCCCGGTCATGCGGGAGAGCTCAGGCGTCCGGGAGAGACCCGGTGTGCGGGAGAGACCCGGTGCGGGTCGAGCGCCGGAATCCCTCACCGGACGGGCAGCCCGTCGGCGGCGAGGGCCGCCTTCACGTCGGCGACGCTCAGCGTGCCGAAGTGGAAGACGGAGGCCGCCAGCACGGCGTCCGCGCCCGCGCGGACCGCGGGCGGGAAGTCCTCGGCCGCGCCTGCGCCGCCGGAGGCGATGAGCGGGGCGCTCGTCGCCGCGCGGGCGGCGCGGATCAGCTCAAGGTCGAAGCCGTCCTTCGTGCCGTCGGCGTCCATCGAGTTCAGGAGGATCTCCCCGGCGCCGAGGCGCGTCACCTCCTCGATCCAGGCGATCGCGTCGATGCCGGTGCCGCGGCGCCCGCCGTGCGTGGTCACCTCGAAGCCGCTGCCCGAGCGGGCCGGACAGTCCGGGGTGTCGTCCGTGACCCGGCGCGCGTCGATCGACAGCACGAGCACCTGGTTGCCGAAGCGCTCGGCGATCTCCGCCACGAGCTGCGGGCGGGCGATCGCCGCCGTGTTCACGCCCACCTTGTCGGCCCCGGCGCGCAGCAGCTGGTCGACGTCCTCGACGCTGCGCACTCCGCCGCCGACGGTCAGCGGGATGAAGATCTGCTCGGCGGCGGCGCGAACCACGTCGATCATCGTCGCGCGGCCGCCGGAGGAGGCGGTGACGTCGAGGAAGGTGAGCTCGTCGGCCCCCATCGCGTCGTACCGCGCGGCGAGCTCGACCGGTTCTCCCGCGTCGCGCAGGTCGCGGAAGTTGACGCCCTTGACCACGCGGCCGGCGTCGACGTCGAGGCAGGGGATCACACGGACGGCGAGGCTCATGGACCCATGATTCCAGACCCGGGGACGGACCGGAGCCGATGACCGCCGTCCGACCGGTCGGCCAGCTCAGCGCCAGGTCCGCGAGTCGTCGATGTCGGGTCCGTGTCGCGTCAGCTCAGCGTCGGGATCATCCCGTGCCGGATCGTGCCGGCGCTGTCCCGTGCCGGGTCCGCTCAGCACCGGCTCGGGCACGTGCCGCACGTCCCGTCGTCAGGCGTCGATGCGCTCGGCGTCCAGCTCGTCGGCCCCCTCGATGATGAACTGCTTGCGCGGGGCGACCTCGGAGCCCATGAGCAGCTCGAACATCGTGGCGGCCGCCTCGGCGTCCTCGATGCGCACCCGCCGCAGGGTGCGGTGGCGCGGGTCCATCGTCGTGTCGGCCAGCTGGTCGGCGTCCATCTCGCCCAGGCCCTTGTAGCGCTGGATCGGCTCCTTGTAGCGCTTGCCGCGGCGCTCGAGGTTCTTGAGCAGGCGGTTCAGCTCGGCCTCGGAGTAGGTGTAGACGAACTCGTTCTTCTTGGAGCCGCCGTGGATGATCTCGACGCGGTGCAGCGGCGGGACGGCGGCGTAGATGCGCCCGGCCTCGAGCATCGGGCGCATGTAGCGGTGGAACAGCGTCAGCAGCAGGGTCCGGATGTGTGCGCCGTCGACGTCGGCGTCGCTCATCATGATGATCTTCCCGTAGCGCGCGGCCTCGAGGTCGAAGGTGCGGCCGCTGCCGGCGCCGAGCACCTGGATGATCGACCCGCACTCGGCGTTCTTGAGCATGTCCGTGATGGACGCCTTCTGCACGTTGAGGATCTTGCCGCGGATCGGCAGCAGCGCCTGGAATTCGGAGTTGCGGGCGTGCTTGGCGGTGCCCAGGGCGCTGTCGCCCTCGACGATGAACAGCTCCGAGCGCCCGATGTCGGTCGAGCGGCAGTCGGCGAGCTTGGTGGGCATGGTCGAGGACTCGAGCGCGTTCTTGCGCCGCGAGACCTCCTTGTGCATGCGGGCCGCGATGCGGGCGCGCATCTCGGAGACCACCTTGTCGAGGACGAGGGCCGCCTGCTCCTTCTCCCCCTTCTTGGTGGAGGTGAGGAACGCGGTGAGCTCCTGCTCGACCACCTTGGAGACGATCTGGCGCACCGCGGGCGTGCCGAGGACCTCCTTGGTCTGGCCCTCGAACTGGGGCTCCTCGAGACGGACCGTGACGACGACCGTGAGCCCGGCGAGGGTGTCGTCCTTCTCGATCTTCTCGTTCTTGGCGTTGAACTTCAGGCGCCGGGCCTGGTTCTCGACCTGCTTGCGGAGGGTCTTCAGCAGCGCCTGCTCGAAGCCGGTCACGTGGGTGCCGCCCTTGGGCGTGGCGACGATGTTCACGAAGGAGCGCAGGGTGGTCTCGTAGTCCGCGCCCCAGCGCAGCGCGATGTCCACGTCGCACGTGCGGTCCACGTCCTTGGAGACCATGTGGCCCTTGCCGTCGAGGACGGGAATGGTCTCGGTGTACTCCCCCGTGCCGGACAGGCGGATCACGTCGGTGATCCTCTCGTCGCTCGCGAGGAACTCGACGAACTCGGCGATGCCGCCGTCGTAGCGGTAGGAGACCTCCTCCTTCGCCTCGGGCAGGCGCTCGGGGCGGCGGTCCGCGACGGTGATCTCGAGGCCGGGGACGAGGAAGGCGGTCTGGCGGGCACGCCGCGTGAGCTCGTCGATCGCGAAGTGGGAGCCCTTGACGAAGATCTGCGGATCGGCCCAGTAGCGCACACGGGTTCCGGTCACGCCGCGCTTGGCCTTGCCGACGACGCGCAGCTCGGCGGGGCCGGAGGCCGGGGTGAAGGGGGCGTCGGGCGAGGGGCCGTCGGGTCCGTCGGCGAACACGCCGGGGACGCCGCGCTGGAAGGACATCGCATAGGTCTTGGAGGCGCGGTCGACCTCGACGTCCAGGCGCGAGGACAGCGCGTTGACCACGGAGGCGCCGACGCCGTGGAGGCCGCCGGAGGCCGCGTAGGAGCCGCCGCCGAACTTCCCGCCCGCGTGCAGCTTGGTGTAGACGACCTCGACGCCGGTCAACCCGGTGCGGGGCTCGACGTCCACGGGCACGCCGCGCCCGGTGTCGCGGACCTCGACGGAGCCGTCCTCGTGCAGCTCGACGCGGATCGAGGAGCCGTATCCGCCCAGCGCCTCGTCGACGGAGTTGTCCAGGATCTCCCACAGGCAGTGCATGAGGCCGCGGGAGTCCGTCGAGCCGATGTACATGCCGGGGCGCTTGCGCACCGCCTCGAGGCCCTCGAGGACCTGCAGATGGCGGGCGTCGTATGCGGAGGCAGCGGAGGATGACACGGATGTGATTCTACGGGGCCGACCGGGCGGCGCGGCGGACGTCGTCCGCACGCAGCGGCGGACCGTGCGCCGTGCCCGTCCTCGCCCCTGCCGCGTACGGCTTCGGGGTCCCCCAGCAGCGCAGGGCTCCCCGTCCCCGCGCACATCTGCATCGCGTTCGGCGCCCTGACGTTCCGACCGGGGAACGCCAGGGCGCACCATCGCAGCGGGCGGGAGCAGAGGGCGGGAGCCGCGGGCATCTGTCCTCCGGGCCTGCCTTGCCCCATCGACACGTTGCGCGGTGAGCGAACCTGTGCCCCCGGTCGCCTCGTGCGTCGCTCCCCTCTGTTTGAATGGCGGGTATGAACACCACGACGCTCGACGCACCTCGACTGACCGCGCACGACCGCTGCGATCGCTGCAACGCTCAGGCGTACGTCAAGTACGTGCTGACCGCTGGCGGCGAGCTCCTCTTCTGCGCCCACCACTCCCGGGCCAACGCGGATGCGCTGGCGCCGCTCGCGTCCGAGGTGATCGACGAGACCGATCGCCTGCATCGGCGTCCCGAGCCCGCCGCGGACTGAGCTCACCGCGGACTGAACTCACCGCGAACTGGGCTCATGGCGCACTGACCTCGCCGCGGAGTCCGCCTGTTGCGGGCTGAGCCATCCGCGGCGCGAGTCCGCAACCGCGAGGGCCCCGTACCGATCGGATCGGTACGGGGCCCTCGTGCTGTCTCGGGTGATGCCGTGCGTGTCAGTCCAGGTAGTCCCGCAGCACCTGCGAGCGCGAGGGGTGGCGCAGCTTGCTCATCGTCTTCGACTCGATCTGGCGGATCCGCTCACGGGTCACGCCGTAGACCTTGCCGATCTCGTCCAGCGTCTTGGGCTGGCCGTCCTCGAGGCCGAAGCGCATCGCGACGACCCCGGCCTCGCGCTCGGAGAGCGTGTCGAGCACCGAGTGCAGCTGCTCCTGCAGGAGCGTGAAGCTCACAGCGTCGGCCGGGACCACGGCCTCGGAGTCCTCGATGAGGTCGCCGAACTCGCTGTCGCCGTCCTCGCCCAGCGGGGTGTGCAGGGAGATCGGCTCGCGACCGTACTTCTGGACCTCGACGACCTTCTCCGGGGTCATGTCGAGCTCCTTGGCGAGCTCCTCGGGCGTGGGCTCGCGGCCCAGGTCCTGCAGCATCTGTCGCTGGACGCGCGCGAGCTTGTTGATGACCTCGACCATGTGGACGGGGATGCGGATGGTGCGGGCCTGGTCGGCCATGGCGCGGGTGATGGCCTGGCGGATCCACCACGTCGCGTAGGTCGAGAACTTGTAGCCCTTGGTGTAGTCGAACTTCTCGACCGCACGGATCAGACCGAGGTTGCCCTCCTGGATGAGGTCCAGGAACAGCATGCCGCGGCCCGTGTAGCGCTTGGCGAGGGAGACGACGAGGCGGAGGTTCGCCTCGAGCAGGTGGTCCTTGGCCGCGCGGCCGTCCTCGGCGATGATCGCGAGCTCGCGACCGGCCTTGGTCTTGCGCATCGACTCGTCCGCCTTGAGCTTCTGCTCGGCGTACAGGCCCGCCTCGATGCGCTCGGCGAGCTCGACCTCCTGGGCCGCGTTCAGCAGCGCGACCTTGCCGATCTGCTTGAGGTAGTCCTTGACCGGGTCGGCGGTCGCGCCAGCGGTGACGACCTGCTGCGCCGGGGAGTCGTCCTCGGCGGCGGTCACGACGAAGCCGCCGGAGCTCTCGGTCTCCGCCTTGGCGGTCTCGTCCTCCGAGGGGGTCGCCTCGGCGTCCTCGTCGATCTCCTCGGGGGCCTCCGCGGCCTCGGAGGCCTTCGCCGCCTTGGAGGAGGTGCGCTTCGCGGCAGGCTTCTTCGCCGCGGGCTTCTTGGCGGCCGCCGTCTTCGCGGGGGCCTTCTTGGCGGGGGCCTTCGCAACCGGAGCGCTCTGCTCCGACTCCACGGCCTCCGTCGTCTCGACGGCCGCGTCGTCCGCGGTCTTGGCGGCGGTCGCCTTCGCGGCGGTGGTCTTGGCCGCCGTCGTCTTCGCGGCGGCGGGCTTCTTGGCCGCGGCGCGCTTGGCCGCGGTCGTGGTGGTCGCAGTCTTCGGGGAGGCAGTCACGCAGTTCCTTCTTCCGGCTGACCGCACGCAAGGGGCGGTCCGTCGTGCTCGGGGCGATGGGTGGTCGGAGATCGGCTCGACCGCTCCAGGGCATGGTGCTCCGCGCACAGATGCGTCGATGAGCTGAGGGGTCCGGCGGCGAACTCCACAATTATAACGTCGGAGCGCCCCGGATATTCCCCGCGGCGCGTCCGCAGGAGGCCCGAGCGACGGTTCCGCACCGGATCGCGGAGCCGGATCCCCAGGTCACGCCGCGGAGCCGCAGCGCAGGTCACGCCGCGGCGTGGTCCTCCTTGACCGCGAGCACCGGGCAGGGGCTGGCGAGCACCACGCGCCGGGCGGTCGCGCCCAGATGCAGCTTCCCGATGCGGGACTTCCCCCGCAGGCCGATCACCAGCAGCTCGGCCTCCTCGGCCTCGATGACCTGGAGCAGGAAGGCGCCGACGTCGGGATCGGCGCTGGCGCGCAGCCGCACGTCCGCGGGGGCCTCGTCGAGGGCCGCGAGCTCGGCGCGCAGCTCGTCCTCGTCCGCCGTCGTGCGCCCCTTCCCGCTGTCGATGAAGGAGTGCGAGGCGACCACCAGGGGGGCGCGGCGCGATCGGGCCTGCGCCGCACCGGCCCGCAGTGCGGCACGGCCCTGCTCCGACGGGGAGTAGGCGACGACGACGCTCATGGGGACCTCTTCAGTTCCGCGGAGTGTGCGTCCGCGTGCTCCTGGCGACGGGCAGGATCCGAGCACCCCGCGGCTGCGGAGACCGCTACGACCCTAGCGCTCTGCCGACCGGAGCGACCACCCAGGAGGTCCCGGATCCAGTCGGCGAGCGCCGGGGAGTCCACGAGGAAGCCGTCGTGGCCGAAGACGGAGTGGATCACATGGAAGCGCGCGTCGTCGATGCCCTCGGCGATGCGCTCGCTCATCGACAGCGGGAAGAGGCGGTCCGTGTCGACGCCGACGACGAGCGTCCGCGCCGTCACCCGCGCGAGCGCGGCCGCGATGCCGCCGCGGTCGCGGCCGACGTCGTGGCCGTCCATCGCCGCCGTCAGGACGAGGTAGGAGTTGGCGTCGAAGCGGCGGATCAGCTTGTCGGCGTGGTGATCCAGGTAGCTGGAGACCTCGTAGCGGCCGTCGGGCTCGGCCCGGCGGCGGTTGTCGAAGCGGTCGGCGAGCTCCTCGGCCGTCCGGTAGGTCGTGTGCGCGATCCGACGGGCGACGCCGAGGCCCTTCTGGGGCCCGCGGCCGTCGGGGGCGTCGTAGTAGTCGCCGCCCGCGAAGCCGTCGCAAGAGCGGATCGCGGCGGCCTGCGCGCTCGACCAGGCGATCTGGTCGGCGGAGGCCGCGGCTCCGCTGGCGATGACGGCGAGGCGGTCGACGCGGTCGGGATGGCCGACCGCCCATTCGAGGGCCCGCATGCCGCCCATCGAGCCGCCGATCACGAGGGCCCAGCCGTCGATCCCGAGCCGCTGCGCGAGGGCGAGCTCGGCCTCGACCTGGTCGCGCACCGACACGTGGGGGAAGCGGCTCCCCCATCGCCGACCATCGGGCGCATCGGAGGCCGGCCCTGTGCTGCCCTGGCAGCCGCCCAGGACGTTGGGGGCGATGACGAACCAGCGGTCTGTGTCGATCGGCAGGCCGGGGCCGACGAGGTGGTCCCACCATCCGGCGGTCGGGTGGCCGTCCTCGGCGGGGCCGCGGACGTGGGAGTCCCCGGTGAGCGCATGGAGCACGAGCACGGCGTTGGAGGCGTCCGGGGCGAGCTCCCCCCACGTCTCGTAGGCCAAACGCACCTCAGGCAGCGTGATGCCGCTCTCAAGCAGGAGGTCGCCGAGGTCGCAGAAGCGCCGACGTCCCGGCGCATCACCGGGGCGCCAGGCCCCGGACACGGGCAGCGGGGACGAGGCGGACATCGCTTCCCCTCCTGCACTGCTCGCTCCGGCGGCCGGCACCGATCAGGTCGACGGCCCGGGGCTCCACCCCGGTCTGACCGGATGCGTGGCCATGACGAGCGCCAATCGTGCCAGAGAGTGATCGGGCCGGTGCTCCAGGACCGTCCCGACGAGCGTCCCGGCCGTCGCGAAGCGGTGGTTCCACCACGCCAGGAGGGAGAGCAGACAGGCGGTTGACGCCCAGCCGCTCACCATCCGGGCCGGAGGGGCCGCCGCCTCCGCCCCGGGTGCGGGACGGGTCGCCGCCTCGATCCGCCGCAGCGCCTCATACCAGGCACCACCTGCGATGACGCTCTCGTGAGGACGCCGGGCGGAGCGCGTCATGACGTCGATCGCGCGCTCCGAGGAGATCCGGCCGAGCCCCTGTCCCCTCCCGGTCACGAGGGCGAGGAGCTCGTCGCGGCGGTGGACCGATGCGAGGTCGCCGACGAGCTCGCGGACACGTTCACACGCCGTCATGAGCGCCTCGGGAGGCGCATTGGAGGGCTCGTCGCCCAGGACGGCGAGGGCCTCGAGCGCAGCCCTCCAGACGCTCTCGATCCCGGGGCGGGGCATGGCGATCCTCCGTTCCGCGATGCCGCCCGCGGCGAGTCCCGCTCGCAGGGCCCCGATCACCGGGTCCGGCCCCTGCCGCGGGAGCATCTCCCCGGCGGCGACCGCCTCGACCGCCGCGAGGGTCGCGTCGGCCGGGGCCAGCGCGATCGGCTCCTCCACCTCGACGGCGGGCCCATCGCCCGGTCCATCGCCCCGGAGCCGGACGCGGCGCGCCCGGCCCGCCGCGATGACCCACACCTCGCCGATCAGCACGGCGGGTCCGTTCCCGCCCGCCGCGATCTCGAGGACGCGCGCCGCGCTGGGGATGCCGAGCTCCTCGACGCGCCCGGCCGGGATGTGATCGCGACCGTCGCCGAGGATCACCGCACCCGCCGCCCGACGGGCGCCGCTGGAGGCGAGCGGCTCGAGGACCCGTCCGATCATGAGATCCCAGGACGCCCCCGGGGCCTCGGGCAGATCGGCGCGCACCGACAGGGCGGTGCTCGAATCCGGCCGCACGCCGATGAGCAGGAGGGAGTCCCGCGCCGGCTCTCCCAGGAGGAGGCTCGCATGCACGAGGATCTCGGCGGGGTCGTGGGTGCACAGCGTGCGAGGCGGGTGCGGGGCGGGGCGTGTTCGTCGGTGTGCCATGGGCACGATGCTCGTCGGCCCCGCCCGGCGCGACCACATGCACGCGCTCGATGGGGATAACGTCTGAGTGGGGAGGAACGCCGGAACCGGCGCCGCCCCTCCGCACTGTCCCCTTCGCGCTGTCCCCTCAGCTGTCCCCAGGAGCATCCATGTCCTCGTCGTCCGCGCCCGCCCTCCCTCCGCGCGAGGACGCCGACCTCGCCGACGACGTCGCGCGGATCCTGCGGGTGACGCTGGCGGAGCGGCGCGAGGAGCTCCGGGCGATCGCACCGGAGGTCGCCTCGCTCGCCGGCGTGCTCTCGACCTTCCTCGAGGGCGGGAAGCTGCTGCGCCCGCGCTTCTGCTTCTGGGGCGGCGCCGCCGTGCGCGTGCCCGATCAGGCCGAGCGCGAACGCCTGGCGACCCTCGGGGCGGCCATCGAGCTGGTGCAGGCGGCCGCCCTCGTCCACGACGACCTCATCGACCACTCCCCCACGCGCCGCGGACGCCCCGCCGTCCACGTCGCCGCCGCCGACGACCACCGCGCCCGGGCACTGGTCGGCTCGAGCGAGGAGCACGGTGCCGCCGTCGCGGTCGTCCTGGGGGATCTCGCGCTCACGTGGGCGAACGCGCTGGCCGCCGAGGTGCTCGCCAGCGTCCCGGCGGCGCGGCGCGAGTACGACCTGCTGTGCTCGGAGGTCATGGCCGGCCAGTACCTCGACATCCTCCACCAGGCAGGCGGGTTCGTCTCGCAGGCCCTCGAGAAGGACGCGGCGCTCGCCGTGATCCGGTGGAAGACCGTCCCCTACACCGTCCTGCGCCCCCTGCGCCTGGGCGCCGCGCTCCTCGGCGCCGACGACGCGCTCCTGGAGGGCCTGTCCCGGTACGCGGAGGCGGTGGGCCGAGGCTTCCAGCTGCGCGATGACCTGCTGGGCGTGATCGGCGACGAGGCGGCGACGGGGAAGTCGGCGAGCAGCGACATCGCCGAGGGCAAGCGCACCCTCCTGCTCGCCGTCGCGCAGGAGCGCGCCGACTACCGGCAGCGCGAGGTGCTGGCGCGGACTGTCGGCGCCGACGACGCCTCGCCCGAGGATGTGGCCGCGGTCCGCGCGGTCCTCCGCGGCACCGGCGCGATCGCGGAGGTCGCGCGGCGCGTGCGCGAGGACGCCGACGCCGCGGTGGGGACCGTCTCGGCGCTGTCGGGCATCACCGATCAGGCGCGGGCGGCGCTCATCGACCTCGCGCGGGCGACGACCGATCTCGCGGGGCTCGAGCTGGGGCCGACCGCGGACTGACACGACTGCGGTCTGCGCAGACCGCGAGCCGACAGCGGGCTGAGCCGTGCGCGCACGGCACGGACCACCGCGCATCCGTCCCGGGGCGCGCGGCGATCGCTGCGGGCAGTCAGCCCGCCGTCAGAACGCCATGGCCTGCGCGCGGCGCCGGACCTCGCCGCGCTGGCCCGCGCGGAGCTGGTCGATCGGGCGCCCCGGCAGGGTGTCATCGGCCGTGAACAGCCAGGTCAGCATCTCCTCGTCGGCGAATCCGGCGTCGCGCAGGACGGTGATCGTGCCGGGCAAATGCGGGACGACCTCGCCGTCGAGGATCATCGCCGCGGGCACCGAGCGCACCACCGGGTCCCCGCGCCGGACCGCCAGGAGCTTGTGCTCGTCGATCAGGCGCCGCACCCGGGAGGTCTCGACGTCCAGCAGCTCGGCCGCATCGGGCAGGGTCAGCCACTCGCCGACCAGTTCATCCACAGTGCTCACCCCACCAGGGTGCCACGCGGTCCGGCGGTCCTGCGCCCGCGGCGCGCACGACGAGCCCGCCCGGAGCGCGATGTGCCTCACCCCGGCCCTCGCGCGTGTCTGTCCAGGCCCGCACCAGCGCCCCGACCTACACTCCCCGTGTGAGCCCGGCGTCGATCGCTTCCCCCGATCTCGGCCAGCTCCTCGACGGTCGCTATCGCGTCGAGGAGCTCGTCGCGCGCGGCGGCATGGCCTCGGTCCATCGCGGGCACGACGAGCGGCTCGAGCGCACGGTCGCGCTCAAGCTCATGCACCCGCACCTCGCCTCCGACCCCCAGTTCCGCTCGCGCTTCACCCGGGAGGCCCGCGCCGCGGCGCGCCTGACCCACCCCGACGTGGTGGCGGTCTACGACCACGGCGAGGACGGCGACCACGCCTACCTCGCGATGGAGCTGATCGACGGGGGGACGCTCCGCGAGGAGCTGCGGCGGGGGCCGCTCACGGTCCGGCGCGCGCTCGCGATCGCGATCCCCGTCGCGCGCGCCCTGCGCGCCGCCCACGAGGCGGGCATCGTGCACCGCGACATCAAGCCGGAGAACATCCTGCTGGCCTCCGACGGGCGCGTGAAGGTCACGGACTTCGGGCTCGCGCGCGCGATCGGCGCCGCCTCGGCGTCTGCCACGGGGATGCTGCTGGGCACGGTCGCGTATGTGAGCCCCGAGGTGGTGATGCGCGGGCACTGCGACGAGCGCAGCGATCTGTACTCCTTCGGCATCGTCCTGTTCGAGATGCTCACGGGGTGCCAGCCCTTCACGGGCGAGCAGCCCGTCCACGTCGCCTTCCAGCACGTCCACGAGGACATCCCGGCGCCCTCGAGCCTGGTCCCCACCGTGCCGCGCGAGCTCGACTCGCTCGTCACCTGGTGCTGCGCGCGATCAGCCGCCTCGCGCCCGGCGTCGGCCGATGAGCTCCTGCGCGCGCTCGTCGAGCTGTCGGACCATCTGCCCGCCTCCGTCCAGGACGCCCGCCCGACGACCGCCCGCAGCACCCAGGACGTGCCGCTGCTGACCTCCCCGATGCCGGAGGACGCCCTCGACCACGACTCCGGCCCGCGGATCTTCCCGACCGGTGCCGTACCCGCAGCCGATGCCGCCGCGCCCGCTGAGCCCGCCGCGGCCAACGCCCCCGGGTCCGGGCACGACGGCTCCTCGCCTCGGAGCGCCTCGGCGGCAGCAGAGCCCGCAGAGCCCGATGAGGATGCCTCGCTGCGCCTCGTGGCGGTGCGTCCGCCCCGCCCGCGCAGCGGTCGCCACCTGGGCCGAGGCGCTGCCCGCCGCTCGTTCGCCCTGCGCGCTCTGGCCGTCGCCGCGGCTCTCGCTCTCGTGCTCGGCGGCGCCTGGGCCGGGTTCCGCTGGTACGGCACCGAGGGCCCCGGCGGCGATCGCACGGTCCCCGTCGTCGCCGGCACGACCCTGTCCGACGCGGAGGCCGCGCTCGAGGGCGCCAATCTGACCGCCGAGACCCGCGAGACGTACTCCGACACCGTGCCCGCAGGCCACGTCATCGGCTCCACCCCGACGCCGGGCAGCGAGCTCAAGCGGGGGGATGCGGTCACCCTCCTCGTCTCGCGCGGCGTGCAGACGTTCCCGGTCCCGGGCGTCCAGGGCAAGACCGTCGACGAGGCCCGGGCCGCCGTCGAGGGCGCGGGGCTCGTGCTGGTCGAGGACGAGCGCGTCTACGACGAGAAGGTGCCCGAGGGCGCGATCGTCTCGCAGTCCGCCGAGGCCGATGCCCTGCCCGCCGGGGGCGAGGTCCACGTGGTCGTCTCGCGCGGCCCGCGGCCCATCTCGGTGCCCGACACGACCGGCCGCGCCGAGGCCGACGCCGTGGCGGCCCTGAAGGACCAGGGGTTCCTCGTCAAGACCTCGCAGGCGTACTCGCTGACCGTGCCCGCAGGCTCTGTGATCTCCCAGGACCCCGCCGGGGGCACGGCCCGTCGCGGCGCCACGATCGACGTCGTCGTGTCCCAGGGGCCCGAGATGGTGGCCGTCCCCGACGTGTTCAAGATGCCCGAGGCCGACGCGGTCACGACGTTGCAGAACGCCGGCTTCGTCGTCGAGGTGGCGCACGACAAGGGCGAGCCCGTGTTCGGGCAGGTCTACCAGCAGTCGCTCGCCGGCGGCTCGCAGGCCGGGAAGGGCTCGACCATCACCATCTCGGTGTTCTGAGCCGCCTCAGGCGCGGCGCGAGAGCCGCTCGGCGACCAGGAAGGCGAGCTCGAGGGACTGCCGGTGGTTCAGCCGCGGGTCCACGAGGGTCTCGTAGCGGCGCTCCAGCCCGATCTCGTCGATCTCGCCGACACCGCCCAGGACCTCGGTGACGTCGTCGCCGGTGAGCTCCATGTGCAGACCCGCCGGGATCGTGCCGAGCCCCTCGTGCACCTCGAAGAAGCCGACGACCTCGTCGAGGATGTCCTCGAAGCGCCGGGTCTTGTAGCCGTTGGAGGACGTGATCGTGTTGCCGTGCATCGGGTCGGTCACCCACGCGACCTCGGCCCCGGCGTCCCGCACCCCCTCGACCAGCGGCGGTAGCGCGTCCCGGATCCGGTCGGCGCCCATCCGGGTGATGAAGGTCAGGCGGCCCGGACGGCGCTCGGGGTCGAGGACATCGATGAGCGCGAGCGCGTCCTCGACCGTCGCCGTCGGCCCCAGCTTCACGCCGATCGGGTTGGAGACCTTCGCCAGGAACTCCACGTGCGCGCCGTCGAGCTGCCGGGTGCGCTCGCCGATCCACAGGAAGTGGCCCGAGCAGTCGTAGACCTGCCCGGTGCGCGAGTCGATGCGGCTGAGCGCCTCCTCGTAGTCGAGCAGCAGTCCCTCGTGCGCGGCGTAGAACTCTACCGAGCGCAGGGCCTCGAAGTCGTAGCCGCAGGCGGCCATGAAGCGGACCGCGCGGTCGATGTCGCGGGCGAGGGACTCGTAGCGCGCGTACTCCGGGCCGGCGATGAAGCCCTGGTTCCAGGCGTGGACCTCGCGCAGATCCGCGAAGCCGCCCGTCGTGAAGGCGCGCATGAGGTTCAGCGTCGACGCGCTGGTGGTGTACATGCGCCACAGCCGCTCGGGATCGGGCAGGCGGGAGGCCTCGGTGAACTCGAAGCCGTTGACGCCGTCGCCGCGGTAGCTGGGCAGCGTCACGCCGTCACGGGTCTCGGTGTCGCCCGACCGCGGCTTGGCGAACTGCCCGGCCATGCGCCCCATCTTGACCACGGGCATCGAGGCGCCGTAGGTGAGGACCGCGGACATCTGCAGGATCGTGCGGATCTTGTTGCGGATCCGGTCCGCGGTCGAGTCCGCGAAGGTCTCGGCGCAGTCGCCGCCCATGAGGACGAACGCCTCGCCCCGCGCGGCGGAGGCCACGCGGTCCGCGAGCTGGTCCACCTCGCCGGCGAACACGAGCGGCGGGGCCTGGCGCAGGCGCTCGGCCACGGTCGCGCGCGCGTCCTCGTCGGGCCACGTGGGCTGCTGGATGCGCGGGCGCTCGCGCCAGGCCGCGAGCGAGTCCAGCTCGGCCGCGGAGGCGGACAGCGAGAAGTCGTGCTCGAGGACGTGGGAGGAGGCGCGCAGAGGGTTCACGGGGCCAGGGTAGGCGATCGACCGCGCCCGCGGGCCCGCGCGTCCGATGCGCGGGCACGGCCGCGGCCGGGCCGTCAGGCGGCGCTTCCGGCGTCCTTCGCGGCGCTCTCGGCCCGCAGGCGGCGCTTGGCATCGGAGGCGTACTCGGGCACCTGCTCCTGGCCGGACATCGCGGCGATGGCGTCCATGACCCGATCGGTCAGCGCCCGCAGCCGCTCGCCCTCGCTGACCGCCTCCATCTGAGCGACGGCGGCGCGCGCGTCGATCGGCTCGCCGACGAGGACCCGGATCCGCGGTCGCCGACGCGGCAGGAACGTGCGGCCCTTCTGGGCCTCATAGGCGCCGAGCATCGCGATCGGGATGATCGGGCAGCCGGACTCCAGCGCCATGCGCGCGGCTCCGGTCCTGCCCCGGTAGAGACGGCCGTCTGGGCTGCGCGTCCCCTCCGGGTAGATCCCGAGCACCTCGCCGCGCTCGAGCACCGTCAGGCCCGCCGCGATCGCGGTGCGGGAGGCGGCGCCGCCGCTGCGGTTGACCGGCATGACGCCGATGCTGCGCAGGAACAGGCCCAGCACGCGGTTCATGCGGGAGCCGCCGCTGTAGAAGTCGGACTTGGCCAGGAAGCGCACCGTGCGGCGCACCTGCGCCGGCATGAAGACGGTATCCGCGCCGGACACGTGGTTGGAGGCGAGGATCACGGCGCCGCGATCGGGGATCCGCTCGGCGCCCTCGATCGCGGGGCGCCAGACGAGGCGCAGGATCAGGACGACGATCGGCTTGAAGACGTTGTAGAGCACGGTGCTCCTCCGGGCGGGTCCCTCCGGGGCTCGACGGCGGAGGGGCGGACGGCTGCTGAGGCGCCGGACGCGGACGGGGTGGCCGCCGCGCCCCGGCGATGGGAGCATGCGGCATGCCCTTCAGCGAGAGCTCCCGCGCCTGGCGCGCCCGCCATCGTAGCGCCGATGCCCCCGGCGCCCTGCTCCTGTGCCACGGCTTCACCGGCACCCCGCAGAGCATGCGGCCGTGGGGCGAGCATCAGGCACGGCGCGGATGGGAGGTGTCGATCCCGCTGCTGCCCGGCCACGGGACCACGTGGCGCGACCTCGCCGTCACCGATCGCTCGGCGTGGACGGCGGCGCTGGCCGCCGAGGCCCGCGACCTCATCTCCCGGCACGGCCGCATCGTCGTCGGCGGGCTCTCGATGGGCGGGGCGCTCGCCCTCGCGCTCGCCGAGGACCCGGACCTGGCCCCGGGGATCGCCGCCCTCGTGCTGGTCAATCCCGCGCTCGCGCTCCCCCGCGCCCAGCACCTGGCCGTGCCCGTCCTGCAGCACGTCGTCGCCTCCGTCGGGGCGATCGGCGCGGACACCCGCAGCGGCGCGCTCGAGGAGGCCTATGAGCGGACGCCGGTGCGCGGCGTCGAGCAGCTCCGGCGCCTGCAGCGCGAGGTGCGGCACCGCCTCGGCGACGTGCGGTGCCCGGTCCTGCTCGCGACCTCGACCGTGGACCACGTGGTCGACCCGCGGTGCAGCGATCTCGTGGCCGAGCGGGTCAGCGGACCGGTCGAGCGCCTCCCACTGCGCGAGAGCTTCCACGTGGCCACGCTCGACCACGACGCTCCACTGCTGTTCGAGACCGCCTCCGCGTTCCTCGACCGCGTCATGGCGCCCCAGGCGCCGACGCCTGGCGCCTGACGCCGGCGCCTGAGGACTGGACGCGGCGTCAGGCGTCGTCGGTGCGGGCCAGATCGGCCGCGCCGATCATCCCCGCGCGATTGCCGAAGGAGGCCTGCTTGAACGGGGCCAGACGGCGATGGGCGCGGGCGGTGAGCGCCGCGGCGAAGCGGTCCTGCGCCGGACCGAGCAGCAGATCGCCCGCCTCGGACACGCCGCCGCCGATGACGATGATCTCCGGGTCCAGGACGGCGGCGATGCTCGCGGCCCCGAATCCGAGCCACGAGCCCAGCTCGGCCAGATGGCGGCGCGCCCCGGGGTCCCCGGCGGTCGCGAGCTCCGTCACGAGCGGGCCGTCGATCGCCTCGACATCGCCGCCGGCGGCCGCCAGCATCGGAGCCAGCAGCGGATCGCCCGTCGAGGCCGCCGCGCGCACCGAGCGCACGAGCGCCGTACCGGCCGTGTACTGCTCGAGGCAGCCGCGATTGCCGCAGCCGCACCACTGACCGTCGGGCACGGCCGTCATATGCGCGATCTCGCCGGCGAAGCCGCCGGCGCCGCGCAGCAGGCGCCCGTCGACGACGATCGCGCCGCCCAGGCCCGTGCCGACCGTCATCATCAGCATGTTCGAGGCGTCGGCGGCCGGTCCGAAGCGGAACTCGGCCCAGCCCGCGGCGTTCGCGTCGTTCTCCACCACGACCGGCAGATCGACGAGGGCCTCGACGTTCGCGGCCAGGGGCCGGTCGCGCCAGTTCAGGTTCGCGGCGAAGACGACGGTCCGGCGGTCCGCGCCGACGAAGCCCGCCGCGCCGATGCCGACGGCGACCACGGGATGGCGCTCGCGCAGATCGCGCACCGCATCGGCGACGGCCTGCTCGAGGAGATCGGGGTCCTGGGCGGGCGTGCGGCGCTGCGCCTGCGCGATGATCCGCCCCTCTTCGTCGACCACCCCGGCCGCGATCTTCGTCCCCCCGATGTCGATCCCGATGGACAGCATCCCGATCCTTCCTCGGGCCGCACGGACCCTCTCGCTCGACGTGGCTGCGCCCCAGGGCCGCGACGACGCGCATGCCCCCGCGGTCCATGCTAGGCGGGAACGAGGCGGCACGCGCCGTAGGATGGCCTGCACCGTCGTCGGACCCCGCCGCGTCCGCCATCGCCCCCGGGCGGCGCGCGCCGATCCCCGCCCGACGCGCCCAGGTCCCGACCCGAGGAGTCCGTCGTGAAGCAGTTCTCCACCGCCGCCATCGCCACCGTCGCCGAGCACGAGAACACCATTGATCTCCTGCTGGGCCGCCTGCGCGACCACGGCGACATCCCGCTGCTCGAGCGCGCGGACGGGCACGGCGGCTGGACGCCGCTGAGCACCGCGGAGTTCCTCGAGCAGGTGCGCGCCCTGGCCAAGGGCCTGCTGGCCGCCGGTCTGCGCAGCGGGGACGTCGTCGCGATCATGTCCCGCACCAGCTACGAGTGGACCCTCGTCGACTGGGCGATCTGGTTCGCCGGCGGCACCTCGGTCCCGGTGTACGAGACGTCCTCCCCCTCCCAGATCCAGTGGATCGTCGGGGACGCGGGCGCCCGCTTCGCGATCGTCGAGTCCCGCCGCCATGCGGAGGACGTCGAGTCGATCCGCGGCGAGGTCCCCTCGATCGAGAAGGTCTGGTGCATGGACGCCGGGGGCCTCGACGAGCTCCGCGCCGCCGGCGCCGACGTCTCCGACGAGGACCTCGAGGCCGCGCGCTCCTCGCGCCGCGCCGAGGACGTCGCGACGATCATCTACACCTCCGGGACGACCGGGCGCCCCAAGGGCGCCGAGCTCACGCACGCGAACTTCATCGGCGCCGCGAGGAACGCCGTCGGCCTCCTCGGCGAGGCCGTCCTCCCCCCGGGCTCGCGCATGCTCATGTTCCTGCCGATGGCGCACGTCTTCGCACGGATGCTCGTGGTGACGACGATCAGCTGGGCCACGACGATCGCCTTCACGCCCAACGCCAAGACCCTCCTCGAGGACCTGCAGACGTTCCGCCCCACCTTCCTGCTCGCCGTCCCGCGCGTCTTCGAGAAGGTCTACAACGGCGCCGAGCAGAAGGCCGCGGAATCGGGGAAGCAGAAGATCTTCGCCCAGGCCGCCGAGACCGCGATCGCCTACTCGCGCGGCATCTCCGAGGGCCGCATCCCGCTGTCCGTCCGCGCCAAGCACGCGCTCTTCGACCGCCTGGTCTACGCCAAGCTCCGCACCACCATGGGCGGGCAGGTGTCGTGGGCGGTCTCCGGGGGCGCGCCGCTCGGGGAGCGTCTGGCGCACTTCTTCCGCGGCATCGGCGTCACGATCCTCGAGGGCTACGGCCTCACCGAGACCACGGCCCCGGTGGGCGTCAACAATCCGTGGAACGTGAAGATCGGCACCGTCGGCCCCCCGCTGCCCGGAGGCTCCGTCGCGATCGACGACGACGGCGAGATCCTCGTCAAGGGGGTCATGGTCTTCCGCGGCTACCACGGCAACGAGGAGGCCACGGCGGCCGCCCTCCGCGACGGCTGGTTCCGCACCGGGGACATGGGCTCCCTCGACGAGGACGGCTACCTGTCGATCACCGGTCGCTCCAAGGAGCTCATCGTGACCGCGGGCGGCAAGAACGTCGCGCCCGCGCAGCTCGAGGACCAGGTGCGCGCGCATCCGCTCGTGGCCCAGTGCATCGTCGTGGGCGACCAGAAGCCGTTCGTGGCGGCGATCATCACGCTCGACGCGGAGATGCTGCCCGCGTGGCTGAAGAACCACGGGCTGGGCGAGATGTCCGTCGCCGAGGCCGCGCAGGATGCGACCGTCCGCGCGGCGGTGCAGGCCGCGATCGACGACGCCAACCGCTCGGTCTCCCGCGCGGAGTCCATCCGCAAGTTCGAGATCATCGACACCGACTTCACCGAGGAGAACGGGTACCTCACCCCGTCGCTCAAGCTCAAGCGGAACATCGTGGTCAAGGACTTCTCCGACGTCATCGAGCGCCTGTACTCCGGCCCGCGCCCGCAGGCCTGAGCCGAGAGCAGCGACGGCCCGGCAGCGAGAACCCGCCGGTCCGCACCTCTGCCTCGGTGCATCCTTCGCGCCTCGGCCGCCCTCGTCCGTCGGGGGCCGGTCGTAGCCTGACGCCCATGCCCGCCGCCGTCCCCCTCCCCCACGTGCCCCGCCATCGCCACCGCCAGCTCTCGCTCGAGGACCTGGGCACCCCGCTCGCCGAGGCCGAGCTGGTGGTGGTCGATCTCGAGACGACGGGCACCAGCCCGACCGACGACGCGATCACCGAGATCGGTGCGGTCCGGGTGCGCGGCGGGGAGGTGACCGGCGAGTTCCGCACCTTCGTGGACCCCCGTCGCCCGATCCCCGCGTACATCGCCGCGCTCACGGGCATCACCGATGCGACCGTGGCCGGGGCGCCGGACATCGCGACCGTCCTGCCGATGTTCCTCGACTTCGCCCACGATGCCGCGCTCGTGGCCCACAACGCCCGCTTCGACATCGCGTTCCTCAAGGCCGCGGCGGCGCGCCTGGACCTCGCCTGGCCCGAGCCGACGGTGCTCGACACGCTGCGCCTGGCCCGCATGGCCTACGGCCGCGACGAGGTCCGCGACCACCGCCTGGGCACGCTCGCGGCGCATGTGGGAGCCGCGACGTCGCCCGATCACCGGGCCCTCTCCGACGCCCGGGCGACCGTCGACGTGCTGCACGCGATCATCGAGCGGCTCACCCCGCGCGGCCTCGACACCCTCGAGGACCTCGCCGGCGCCCACCGCCGGGCCAGCGCCGTCCAGCTGCGCCAGCGGCACCTGGCCGATGCGATCCCCTCGGCCCCCGGCGTGTACCAGTTCCTCGACGAGCACGGGGCCGTCCTCTACGTCGGCACCAGCCGCGATCTGCGCACCCGTGTGCGCACCTACTTCACGGCCGCCGAGACCCGGCGCCGCGTGCTCGACATGCTGCCGCGCGCCCGGGAGATCCGTCCCATCGTCTGCGCGACGGCGATCGAGGCCGCCGTGCGCGAGCTGCGGATCATCGCCGCCGAGCAGCCGCCCGCGAACCGGCACGGCCTGCGCCCGGAGAAGGCGCTGTGGCTGCGGCTCGGGCCCGGGCGCGAGGGGCTGCGGGGTGCGCGCCTGGCCCGCAGCGAGGACGACGGCTCCGCCCTCATCGGTCCCCTGCGCTCCCGCCACGACGTCGAGCCCCTGCGCGGGCTGCTCACCGACGCGATCATGGGACGCGGAGCCTCGCTCGAGGGCGCCGAGCGGATCCGGCCGACCGTCTCCCACCATGACCGGATGCGCCGCGCGATGCGCGAGGACCCGCGGGAGGTCCTCGATCATGCCGCCGCGCGGATGCGGGCTCTCGCCGCGGAGGGGCGCTACGAGGATGCCGGTCGCCTGCGCGCGACCGCGGAGACGTTCCTCGCGGCCGCCGGGCGGGCGGACCGGCTGCGCGCTCTGGCGGCCTGCCCGCTGCTGGTGGCGGCCCGCCCCGTCCCCCGTCCGGGATCGCGCCACCGCTCGTGGGAGCTGCTCGCGATGCGGTCGGGGCGCTTCGCCGGCTCGAGCGTCGCAGAGCCGGGCGCTGATCCGGTCGCCGCCGCGCAGGTCCTCGCCGCGACGAGCACAGGCGAGGCGGAGCATGCCGCTCCCCTGTGCCAGGGGTACCACCAGGAGGCGGAGCTGCTGCTGGGCTGGCTCGCGGAGGACGACGTGCGGATCGTGCTGGTCGAGGGGACGTGGGCGCAGGGCGTGCGGGCGCTCTTCGACGCGGAGGCTCTCGCCCAGCGCTACGCCGCATCCGCGCCGAGGTCCTGAGCTCCCCGGACGGCCGCGCCTGCGCCGCGCCGCCGCGCTAGGGTGGAGGCGCGGTCCGCAGCGGCGGGCCGCATCCGCCGCACGACCCCAGGAGCCGCCCCGTGATCACCGCCCTCGCCTCGATCATCGTCGACAGCAGCCGCATCCCGGAGGTCGCGCAGGAGATCGCCGACATCCCCGGCGTCGAGACCGTCTACTCCGTCACCGGCGACGTCGACCTCGTCGCGATCGTCACGGTGCGCCGTCACGAGGAGTTCGCGGGCGTCATCGCCGACCGCATCGGCAAGGTCGAGGGCGTGCTGGACACGACCACGAACATCGCCTTCGCCGCGTACTCCGCGCGGGACCTGGGCGAGGGCTTCTCGCTCGGCGAGGATCCCGCCGCCGGCTGACCGCCTTCCCGATCGGGACAGGCCGCCGTCCCCGACGGCCCCTCCCGCTCGGCCCCACCGCTCAGGCGTCCTGCGAGGCCCGCGACCAGCGCTCGAGGACCTCGCGCGGCGCCCCCGAGTCGAGCACCCGCACCGCCTCCGCGTGGGCCGCCGCGAAGCGCTCCTCGAACGCGGCTCCGTCCGATCGGTCCGCGGACGCGGCGCGCGCGGCGTGGATGCCCGCGGCCGCGTTGAGCGCCACGGCATCGCGGACCGGCCCGTGCGCCCCGTCGAACAGGTCGCGCGCCACCTGGGCGTTGTCCTCCGCGGTCCCGCCGCGCAGGGCGTCGATCGGGCTGCGCGGGACGCCGAGGAGCGCCTCGGGATCGAGCTCATGGTGCGCCACCTCCCCGTCGCGCACCTCCCAGACGTCCGACGGCGCCGCCACGGTGAGCTCGTCGAGCCCGTCCTGACCGCGGAAGACGAGCGCCGAGGTCCCGCGCCCGGCGAACACCTGGGCCACGGTCGGCGCCATGGTCGGGTCCGCGACGCCGACGGCCGAGGCGGCGGGGCGCCCGGGGTTCGTGATCGGTCCCAGCACGTTGAAGACGGTGGGGATCCCGACGCCCTTGCGGGCCTCGACGGCGTAGCGCATCGACGGATGGAACACCTGGGCGAAGCAGAAGGTGATGCCCGTACGGTGCACCATCTCCTGGACGGTCTGCGGCGGCAGGTCCAGGCGGATGCCGAGCGCCTCGAGCACATCGGCCGATCCCGACCGGGAGGTCGAGGCGCGGTTGCCGTGCTTGACGACGGGGTGACCGGCCGCGGCGATCACGATCGAGGACATCGTCGAGATGTTCACCGTCTGGGCGAGGTCGCCGCCGGTCCCCACGATGTCGACGGCCCCGGCGGGCGCCTCGAGGGGGACGGCGTGCTCGACCATCGCGTCGGCGAGACCGGCCAGCTCCTGCGGCGAGACGCCCTTGGCGGCCAGGGCCACCAGGAAGGAGGCCAGGTGCAGGGCGGACGCCTGCCCGTCCATCACCTCGTGCATCGCCCACGCGGCGTCGGCGGCGCTCAGATCCTCTGCCCGCACCAGCTGGTGCACGAGACGGGGCCAGGTCGGCGCGGGCGCGTCCGGGACGGACGCACGGTTCGCGGAGGCGGCGGACTGGGGGCGCGGATCCGAGCTCATGGCTCCATCCTCGCACCGGAACGGCGCACGTCGCGTGAGCGTCCGCGGCGGCCCGCCTCGCGCGTGTCAGAAACACCTGCGGCATCCGATCGGCGGAGGAGGGGTGAAAGCGCTGGCCGTACCCGATATGCTGTCCCGGCCCTGGGGCGCGCCCCCAACCCGGTGGAGCCGAGTGTCGTGTCCCGGCCCCATCCAAACTGACGACACGACATAATGAGTGACGTGACTACTGCGACCCTGCCCCCGCGAGCGGCCCACGCCCCCACCGTCAGCCGCCCCAACGCGACGCAGATCGGCACGATCGTCTGGCTCTCGAGCGAGCTGATGTTCTTCGCCGCGCTCTTCGCGATGTACTTCACCCTGCACTCGATGGTCCCCGGCCTGTTCGCGGAGAACCACGAGCACTTCAAGCTGGGCTTCGCGATGACGAACACCGCGATCCTGGTGGCCAGCTCGTTCACGTGCCAGTTCGGCGTCTTCGCCGCCGAGGAGGGCCGCAAGGCGCGCACGGGCTCGCTGCTGAACCTGAGGAAGTGGGGCCTCATCGAGTGGTACACCCTCACCTTCTTCATGGGCGCGATCTTCGTGTCCGGCCAGGCGCTGGAGTACACCGAGCTCGTCCACGCGGGCGTGACGCTGTCGTCCGACCCCTTCGGCTCGATCTTCTACCTGGCCACCGGCTTCCACGGCATCCACGTCATCGGCGGTCTCATCGCCTTCCTGTACGTGCTCGCCCGCGCGTTCAGCGCCAAGAGCTTCGGTTACCACGAGGCGGTGTCCGCGATCTGCGTGTCCTACTACTGGCACTTCGTGGACGTCGTCTGGGTCGGCCTGTTCTTCGTCGTCTACCTGATGGACCCGATCTTCAACTCCGCGGTCCCCTTCAACTGGTCGTTCTTCTGATCGGGCCGCGCGCCGCTGCCGGCTCGCCACCGATCCCGCCTCCCGCCCCCGCCCCTCTCCCCCTCCACGAATCGAGGTCCGACCCGTGAAGGCTCTCAGCCAGCACCGGCATCACCCGATGGCGTATCTCGTGATCCTCCTGCTCGCGCTCGTCGCGACCGGCGGGGTCTACGCCGCCTTCCAGCCCCGCGCCGCCCAGGCCGAGGGCGCCTCGCAGGAGGACATCGCCGCCGGCGAGCAGCTGTTCCTCGCCAACTGCGCGACCTGCCACGGCACGAACGGGCAGGGGCAGACCGACGCCGACGGCAACACGCTCGGCCCGTCGCTGATCGGCGTGGGCGCCGCCGCGGTCGACTTCCAGGTCGGCACCGGCCGCATGCCGATGCAGAACTCGGGCCCGCAGGCGCAGCGCAAGATGCCGCAGATGAACGAGGAGCAGACCGCGCAGCTCGCGGCCTACGTCGCCTCGCTCGGCCCCGGCCCCTCGATCCCCACCGCTGACGCCGTCGATCCCGCCCAGGGCGATCCGGTCGAGGGCGGCGAGATCTACCGCATCAACTGCGCCATGTGCCACAACGCGGCCGGCGCCGGCGGCGCTCTCACGCACGGCAAGTTCGCCCCGCCGCTGACCGGCGTGGAGCCCAAGCACATCTACGAGGCGATGGAGACCGGGCCGCAGAACATGCCCGTCTTCAACGACTCCAACATCTCCGCCGAGCAGAAGCGCGACGTGATCGCCTACCTCGACGCCCTCGAGGAGAACGGCTCCCCCGGCGGTCTCTCGCTGGGATCCCTGGGGCCGGTCACCGAGGGCCTGTACGCCTGGACCATCATCCTCGCGCTGCTCATGGGCACCGCGGTCTGGCTGGGGGCGAAGGCCAAGTGAGCACGAAGGCACAGATGACCACCACCGATCCCTCCTCCCGCACGACCGTCAGCGCCCTCGCGGCGCCCGAGGGCGGCGGCTTCCCCAACCCGGGGCTCCCCCCGCACGAGCACCGCGCCGCCGACGTCGACCCGCGGGCGGAGCGCCGCGCCGAGCGCCTCGTCGCCGCGATGTTCGTCCTGTCGATCCTCGGCACGGTCCTGTTCGTCGCGTCGTACTTCCTGTTCTCCCCCACGGGCACGAACCTGCTGGCCGAGCCGGACACCCTCCACGCCGTCCGCTGGAACACGCTGTTCACGGGCCTGGGCCTGGCGATCTCGGTGTTCTTCATCGGCGCCGCCGCCGTCCACTGGGCCAAGACCCTCATGCCCGATCACGAGATGGTCGAGGAGCGCCACGAGCTGGGCTCGGACGCGGAGGGCCAGCGCCAGGCCGTGCAGATCCTGTCCGACGGCATCCAGGAGTCCGGGATCACCCGCCGTCCGCTGATCGTGACGGCGATGGTCGGCGCGTTCGCGGTGCTGCCGATCGCGGTGCTGGCGCCGCTCAGCACGCTCGGCCCGCTGCCCGGCAACAAGCTGCACCACACCTTCTGGAAGGCCGGTCTGCGCCTGACCCGCGACCACGACGGCACCCCCATCAAGGCGTCCGAGGTCGCGATGAACTCGATCTTCCACATCATGCCCGAGGGCCTGACGAACGAGACCGAGAACTACCTCGAGGAGCGCGCCAAGGCCGCCGCCGTGATCGTGCGCATCGACCCGTCCATCGGCCAGGACGAGGAGTCCCTCGCCAACGGCTACAACGGCATCCTCGCGTTCTCGAAGATCTGCACGCACGTGGGCTGCCCGGCCGCGCTGTACGAGCAGCAGACCCACCACATGCTGTGCCCGTGCCACCAGTCGACGTTCGACGTCACCGACGGCGCGAAGGTCATCTTCGGCCCTGCCCACCGCCCGCTCCCCCAGCTGCCGATCGAGGTCGACGCCGAGGGCTACCTGGTCGCCAAGGGCGATTTCCCCGAGCCGATCGGTCCCAGCTTCTGGGACATCCACAAGGAGAAGTGATCCTTCGTGTCGACCACCACTGATACCCGCGGCTCCTCCCGCAGCGACGCCCCCGAGAAGGGCGGCCGCATGGCCCGCCTCGGCTCCGTCGGCGGCGACTGGCTGGACCAGCGCGTCGGCGGCGCCCGCCTGGTCCGCTTCTTCGCCCGCAAGATCTTCCCCGACCACTGGTCGTTCATGTTCGGCGAGGTCGCGCTCTACTCGTTCGTGATCCTGCTGATCTCGGGCGTCTTCCTGACGATGTTCTTCGTCCCCTCGATGGACGAGGTCGTCTACGACGGCGTCTACGAGCCGCTGCAGGGCGCGCACATGTCCAAGGCCTATGAGTCCACGCTGCACCTCTCCTTCGAGGTCAGCGGCGGCCTGCTGATGCGCCAGATCCACCACTGGGCCGCGCTCGTGTTCATGGTCGCGATCTTCGTGCACATGTTCCGCGTGTTCTTCACCGGCGCATTCCGCAAGCCGCGCGAGCTCAACTGGCTGGTGGGCTTCGGCCTCATGATGCTGGGCATGGTCGCCGGCTTCTCCGGCTACTCGCTCCCGGACGACGTCCTCTCGGGCAACGGCCTGCGCATCGCCGAGGGCCTCATGCTGGCGATGCCGCTCGTGGGCCCGTACCTCTCGTTCTTCCTGTTCGGCGGGGAGTTCCCGGGGCACTACATCATCCCGCGCCTGTTCACGGTGCACATCCTGCTGATCCCGGCTGCGATCCTGGGCCTCATCGGCATCCACCTGGCGATGCTGGTCGCGCACAAGCACACGCAGTACCCCGGCCCCGGGCGCACCGACAAGAACGTGGTCGGCTACCCTCTGTTCCCGGTGTACACGGCCAAGGCCGGCGGCTTCTTCTTCCTGGTCTTCGGCATCATCGCGCTCGTCTCCGCGACCACGTCGATCAACGCGGTGTGGATCTACGGCCCCTACGACCCCTCCCCCGTGTCGGCGGGATCGCAGCCGGACTGGTACATGCTGTTCACCGACGGCGGCCTGCGCCTCATCCCGGGCTGGGAGTCGACCATCTTCGGGTACGTGTTCTCGTGGAACATTCTGATCCCGATGGCCTTCTACGGCGCGTTCCTCGCCTTCCTCGCGCTGTACCCGTTCCTCGAGGCGTGGGTGACCGGCGACGACCGCGAGCACCACGTCCTGGACCTGCCCTACAACGTGCCTGTCCGCACCGGCCTCGGCGTGGCCTGGATCAGCATCTACCTGATCCTCTGCCTCGGCGCGACCAACGACCTCCTGGCGATCGCTCTCAAGCTGTCGATCAACGACCTCACGTGGCTCTACCGGATCTCGTTCTTCGTGGTCCCCGTCCTCGTGTTCTTCGTGACCAAGCGCCTGTGCCTGGCGATCCAGCGCCACAAGCGGGATCTCGCGCTCCACGGCGTCGAGACCTCCAAGGTGGTCCGCATGGCCGACGGCGAGATGCTCGAGATCCACGAGCCCCTGTCCGACTACGACCGCTGGGTCCTGGTCTCCGCCGACCAGTTCCGTCCGCTCAAGGCCGGCAAGGGCGTCTCGGGGCTGCGGGCGAAGGCCTCGTCGTTCTTCTTCAAGGACTACATCGAGCCCGTCACCCCCGCCGATCTGCGCAAGGCTCTCGAGCACGGCTCGCACGAGCAGCACAAGATCGACGAGCTGATCGGCGCCGGCACGGGCGATCACGCCACGAACTGACGCCGATCGGCCGTCGGGCCGTTCGACCGCGCGAAGGGCCCCGGGACTCCCCGGGGCCCTTCGCGCATCTCCGGGCGGCGTCCACCGCATCCGTGGGACCTGCTCCCCCTGTCAGGCCCGCCCTCCACCTGCCAGGCACACTCCCCCGCCGAACCCGCCGTGCAGAGCGCACCTGCTCCGGGCCCCGAACCTGCTGCAGCCGGGCTCCCACCGCAAGGGCAGCACGCCTCTTTTCCTGCACTGCTCTGGTTACACCATTCTCCAGCTGTACTTCCGCCCCCCGTGCCGCGACGATGCGGTGGAGCCTGCCGCAGGGGACCGAGGAGCCTGCCGCTCTGGCTCGAGGACCCGTCATGGCGTTGGTTCGCCACGATGGACACGCGCGCCGCGCAGGCCGCGGGGCTGCGCACCCGTCCCCTCCGGGACACCCTGGCGGCCGCTCTCGCGACCGAGGAGCACCGGGAGGGCGTCCGGCCCGCGGGGCTCTCCGACGACGACGAGAAGGCCCTCAGAGCGGTGCTCTGAGGGCCCTGGTTCGCGGCGGACTCGCGTCAGTCTGTTCAGCTCGGGGCGGAGTCCCCGAGCCCGTCATCCAGCTGCTCGCGCTTGCCTGCGGCGAGATCGACCAGGAAGCGGCCGGCGGCGAGGCCGATGCGCCGATCGGCGTCCCGGAGCGCCTTGATGGCACGCACGGGCTGATCGTGGGGGTCGATATCGGCGTCCTGGAGCACGGAGATGGCCCAGGCCGCGCCGCGCTCGAGCGAGGCGTCGTCGGCGAAGATCCCGCGGACCTGGAGCTCAGCTTCCTGGGCGGGCTTGCGCCAGCCTCCGATGTACCGCATGGGCATGAGGTGCTCCTTCGTCGTCGGGTGCCCGGGCGTCATCGCCGCGGGCGCTGACCCGACCGTAGCAGGCATCAGCACCGCAGGTCATGACCCCACGGGCGGCACTCCCCGCCGGACGGCGTACCCCGACCGACGTCGCTCCCCGACGGCAGGCGTCCCGCCGGACAGCTCTCCCCGACGCCGCCCGGCCCCGGACGCGGAGCGGCCCGGTACCTCCGAAGCGGTGCCGGGCCGTCGAGGACCTGCCGGGGGCGGCTCAGTGCGCGTACGGGCCGCGGGAGAACTCCATGACCCAGCCGGTCACGCCGTAGATCGCGACGACCGCGCCGAGGCCGGCGATCCACCAGCCGGCCGCGACGCCGAGGAACACCATCGCGCCGGCGAGGGCGCACCACAGGGGCCACCAGCTGTAGGGGGCGAAGCTGCCCTGGATGCCGGCATCGGCCGAGACCGGGGCGTGCATATCGTCCTCGGGGCGGTCCCGGTGGCGACGGGCGTTCATCCCCATCACCGCCGCGATCATCGCGGACAGGCCGCCGAGCATGAGGATCGCCGCGAAGCCGACGGGCTCGAGACCGGCCGGGTCCCACAGCGAGGACATCAGCCCGTAGACGGTGCCGACGATGAGGAAGAAGACCATGAGGATCGTGAAGATCCGAGCAGTCGTGCGCATGTGTCAGTTGCTCCCGGGGTTCTTGATCGGCTCCTCGCGGAGGATGTGATCGACGGCGGCCACTTCCGGGTGGTGCAGGTCGAACGCGGGGCGCTCGGACCGCACACGGGGCAGAGAGTGGAAGTTGTGGCGCGGCGGCGGGCAGGAGGTCGCCCACTCGAGGGAGGCGCCGTAGCCCCACGGGTCGTCGACCGTGACGCGCTCGTTCTTCAGCGCCGACAGGACGACGTTGAGGATGAACGGCAGGGTCGAGAACCCGAGGATGAAGGCGCCGACCGTGGAGATCTGGTTCATCCAGTCGAAGTTGTCCTCCGCCAGGTAGTTCACGTAGCGGCGGGGGGCGCCCATGACGCCCAGCCAATGCTGGATCAGGAACGTCGTGTGGAAGCCGATCATCAGGATCCAGAAGTGCCAGACGCCCAGCTTCTCGCTCAGCTTGTACCCGAACATCTTGGGCCACCAGAAGTAGAAGCCCGCGAACATCTCGAAGGCGACGGTGCCGAAGATGACGTAGTGGAAGTGGGCCACCACGAAGTAGGTGTCGGAGATGTGGAAGTCGAGCACCGGGCTCGAGAGGATCACGCCCGTCAGACCGCCGAAGAGGAAGGTCGTGAGGAAGCCGAGGGTGAACAGCATCGGCGTCTCGAAGGTGACGGAGCCCCGCCACATGGTGCCGACCCAGTTGAAGAACTTCACGCCGGTGGGGACCGCGATCAGCATCGTCATGAAGCTGAAGAAGTTCAGCATCACCGCACCGGTGGTGAACATGTGGTGGGCCCACACGGTGACCGACAGGGCCGCGATCGAGATGGTCGCGCCGATCAGCGTCTTGTAGCCGAAGATCGGCTTGCGGGAGAACGCCGGGATGATCTCCGAGGCGATGCCGAAGAACGGCAGCGCGAGGACGTACACCTCGGGGTGGCCGAAGAACCAGAACAGGTGCTGCCACAGGACCGGGCCGCCGTTGGCGGGGTCGAAGATCAGGGCGTCGAAACGGCGGTCGGCGCCCAGCGCGAGCAGCGCGGCGGCCAGCGGCGGGAAGGCCATGAGCACCAGGACGGCCGTGATGAGGACGTTCCAGGTGAACACCGGCATGCGGAACATCGTCATGCCGGGCATGCGCATGCAGACGATGGTGGTGATGAAGTTGACCGAGCCGAGGATCGTGCCGAAGCCCTGCAGGGCCAGGCCGAAGACCCAGAGGTCGCCTCCGAGGCCCGGGGAGAACGTCGTGTCCGACAGCGGCGCGTACGCGAACCAGCCGAAGGAGGCGGCGCCCTGCGGGGTGAGGAAGCCGGCGACCGCGATGAGCGAGCCGAACAGCGTGAGCCAGAAGGCGAACATGTTCAGGCGCGGGAACGCCATGTCGACGGCGCCGATCTGCAGCGGCACGAGGTAGTTCGCGAAGCCGTTGAACAGCGGGGTGCCGAACATCAGCAGCATGATCGTGCCGTGCATGGTGAACAGCTGGTTGTACTGGTCCTTGGAGACCACGACCTGCAGACCGGGCTCCCAGAGCTCGGCGCGGATCATGAGGGCCAGCACGCCGCCGAAGCAGAAGAACGCGAAGGCCATGCCCATGTACATGAGGCCGATCAGCTTGTGATCGGTGGTCGTCAGGAGCTGGAAGAACTTCCGCCCCATCGTGGTGGGCTCGGTGCGCTCGAAGCGCGCGGCGCCGACGGACGGCGCGACCGGGACGTCGGTGGTCACTTCGAGTCCTCCTCGATCTTCTTCTGGTCGCGCTCGGCGTCCTTCTCGCGGATGCTCCAGTCCTGCTGATCGCGGTTCAGGTCGAGACCGAGCTGACCGGTGCTGCCCTGGTCGCGGAGCTCCTGCATGTGCTGGTCGTACTCCTCCTGGGAGACGACCTTGACGTTGAACAGCATGTCCGAGTGGTACTCGCCGCACAGCTCGGCGCACTTGCCCTTGTAGGTGCCCTCCTTGGTGGGGGTCACCTCGAAGGACGTCGAGTGGCCGGGGAACATGTCCTTCTTGTAGAGGAAGTCCACGACCCAGAACGAGTGGACGACATCGCGCGAGTCGAGCTCGAAGCGCACGGTCTTGTTCACCGGCAGGTACAGCACCGGGAGGGACTCCTCGGCGCCCTCGGTGCCCGTCTCGAAGGACTGGACGCCGGCGGGCTCGTGGACGTCCTCGTCCACGTAGTTGAAGTCCCAGCTCCACTGCTTGGCGACGGCGTGGATCGTGACGTCAGGGTTCTCCGACAGCGCCTCGATCTCGGTGGCATCGCGCTGCGTGAAGTAGAAAAGCGACATGATCATGACGACCGGGAGGAGCGTGAAGATCATCTCGAGCGGCACGTGGTAGCGCAGCTGCACCGGGAGGCCCGTGTCGCCCTTCTTGCGGCGGTAGGCGATCGCGCACCAGATGATCAGGCCCCACACGATCAGGCCGACAACCATGAGGGTCACCCAGGAGCCGCTCCACAGGTTCATGATGCGGCCGGTCTGGTTGGTGACCTCCTGCTCGGTGTCGCCGGGCATGAAGCCGCGCCTCTGCGCATCGCTGCAGCCGACCAGCGCCAGCGACGCCAGGGTGAGGCCGACCGCCCAGCGCGCGGTGCGCCGGGAGCCGTGTGAGGACTGGGGGATCACAGGATGACCTTCCGCTCGTCGTCCCCGCCGCCGTCCTGAGGAGACGGTGCCGGCGAGGGGCTCGTTGTCATGCGGGATCGGGGGGCCGATCCCTCCGTCGCGTCCGCGGATCCAAGGCGACCGCCGGCGAGCGCGGGGCGATGCGCGGATGCCGAGCCGGTGGGGCATCGGAGGGGGCATCATGCGCTCGACGGGGCAGGATCGGGCCGTGGACGTGACGGCACGTCGTCATCATACGCGGTCGGGCCGTTCTCGGGGTGCGACTCGCCCCGAACGGACGCGGTCCAGGAGCGCACCGCTGGGTGCTCTCCCGGACCGCATGGTCCGGAAGCCGCAGGGCGCTGGGCCCGGGGGTCAGGAGAAGGAGTCTCCGCAGGCGCAGGAGCTGCCGGCGTTCGGGTTGTCGATCGTGAAGCCCTGCTTCTCGATGGTGTCGGCGAAGTCGATCGTCGCGCCGTCGAGGTAGGGGACGGACATGCGGTCGACGACGACGCCGACGCCGTCGAAGTCGACGACCGCATCCCCGTCGAGCTCGCGCTCGTCGAAGTAGAGCTGGTAGATCAGGCCCGAGCAGCCGCCGGGCTGCACCGCGATGCGCAGGCGCAGGTCGTCGCGGCCCTCCTGGGCCAGCAGCGACGACACCTTCTCCGCGGCGACGGGGGTCAGCGCGACGCCGTGAGCGGGCTTCGTCTCCGTGGACGTGGTGGTCATGGAAGTACCTCCTGGGTCGGTCCGGACCAGCGTACGCCCCGCTGAGCCCACCGGGCTCTCAGGCACCGGGCCCAGCGCCCCGTGTTCTCCCCGGGCGGAACGAGCGCTCCCTCGGGATGCAGCGCTGGCTGCGCAGCTCGCCCCGTCCGGCGCCCGTCCCGCCGCCGTCGGGGTCAGTCCCGGGCTGCGCCGGTCTGCGCGGCCGGGAGCTCGGCGGCGTCGCGCAGCAGCAGCGCCTCGGCGATGCAGACGCGGGCGAACTCGCCCAGGTGCAGCGACTCGTCGATGCCGTGGGCGCGCGAGTCGGGGTCCTCGACGCCGGTGACGAGGACCTCGGCGCGGGGGAAGACCTCGAGGAGGTCCGCGATGAACGGGATCGAGCCGCCCAGGCCCGTGTCCACCGCGTCGGTGTCCCAGGCGCGGGCGAAGGCCGAGCGGGCCAGGCGCATCCCGGGGGTGTCGTTTCCGGCCGCGTAGGGCCGCCCTTCCTCTCCGCGCTCGATCACGACCTCGGCGCCGAAGGGGGCGTGGGACTCGAGGTGGGCGACGAGGGCGTCCATCGCGGCGCGCGGCTCCTGGCCCGGCGGGATGCGCAGCGAGAGCTTCGCCCGGGCCTCGGGGATCAGGGTGTTCGAGGCCTGCTGGACGGGCGTCGCGTCGATCCCGATGACCGCGAGGGCCGGGCGGGTCCACAGGCGCGCCGTGAGCGGCCCCGTCCCCGCGAGCTCGAGCGTGTCGACGGTGCCGGCGTCGCGGCGGTAGTCGGCCTCGGGCATGTGGACCTGCGGATCGTCCGCGACGACCAGGCCCTCGACGGCCACCGAGCCGTCCTCGTCGTGGAGGGTCGCGATGAGGCGCGACAGGAGGGTGAGGGCGTCCAGCGCCGGGCCGCCGAACATCCCCGAGTGCACCGCGTGCTTCAGGGAGCGGACCGTGACCGTCAGGTCGACGACGCCGCGCAGGCTCGTCGTGAGCGCGGGCGTCCCGACGGCCCAGTTCGCGGAGTCGGCCACGACGATCACATCGGCCGAGAGGTCCTCGGCGAAGGTCTCGATGAAGGGGCGGAAGGTCGGCGAGCCGCACTCCTCCTCGCCCTCGACGAAGACGGTCACGCCGATGCCGCGCTCGGCGAGCTCCTCCCCCACCAGGCGCAGCGCGGTCACATGGGCCATGACGCCGGCCTTGTCGTCGGCGGCGCCGCGCGCGTACAGACGATCCCCGCGGATCTCGGGCTCGAAGGGGGCGCTGGTCCAGGCGGCCTCGTCACCCGTGGGCTGGACGTCGTGATGGGCGTACAGCATCACCGTCGGGCGTCCCTCGGCCGCGGGCCGCCGGGCGATCACCGCAGGCGATCCGCCCTCGACGCTCTCGATCCGCACGTCCGGCAGGCCCGTCGAGCGCAGGAGATCCGCGACCGCCCGGGCGCTCGTCTCCACCCCCTCGCGGTCATAGCCCTCGAAGGCGATGGAGGGGATGCGCACGAGGTCCTGCAGCTCGGCGAGCGACTGCTCGAGCAGTCCGTCGAGCCGTTCCCGGAGGGCGACGACGTCCGCCGACGATGCAGTCGTCCCCGAGGAGTCCCGCGAGGAGTCCTGGGAGGTGGGCGTGGAGGACGAGGGGGTCTGCGATGCCATGTCCCTCACGGTATCGCGGCGCGCAGCGCCTGAACGGGGGAGTCGTCCCGACCACCGCCTAGAATCGACGGGTGATGAGTCGCAGAGCAGAGCGTTCCGAGACCCCCGTCGGCACCGAGCCCGAGCGCCCCGGCGCCAAGGGGCGTCCGACGCGTTCGCGCAAGGAGGCGCTCGCCGCGCGCCAGCGCCCGCTGGTCCCGGCGGACCGCAAGGAGGCGCGCAAGCGCTCGCGCGCCCAGGCCGATGCCGAGCGCGCCCGCGCGCGCCAGGCGCTCGTGACCGGGGACGAGCGGCACCTGCCGCCCCAGCACTCCGGTGCGGATCGCCGCCTGGTGCGCGACATCATCGACTCCCGCCACAACGTCGCGGAGTACTTCTTCCCCGTCGCGATCGTGCTCATGCTCATCGCGCTGGTCGTGCCGTTCTTCGCCCCGAACCTGTACACCGTGATGAGCACCGTGATGCTCGCGGTCCTGTGGGGCGGCATCGCCCTGTGCGTCCTCGACGCCGTCTTCATCCGCCGCCGCCTGCGCGCCGCGCTCACCGAGCGCTTCGGCATGGTCTCCCCCGGCCTCGTCTCCTACGGCAACATGCGCGCCATCCAGATTCGCCGCTGGCGCCTGCCCAAGCCGCAGATCCGCCACGGGGAGCAGCCGCGCCGCTGACGCCGTCCGCGACGCAGCGCGTCTCACGCGGCCCGCATCTGGCGGCGCATTCCTCCGCGCACGTCGACTTCCTCCGCGCACGTCGACGGGGCCCGCCCTCCGGTTCGCACCGGTGGACGGGCCCCGTCGCCATGGGGGCCGGGTCAGGCCTTCGCCGCGTCGTCCTCGGCGGGCTTCGCCGCGTCGTCCTCGGCGGGCTTCGCGGCATCGTCCTTGGCGGGCTTCGCGTCGACGCCCGCCTCCTTGCGCTGCTGGGGCGTGATCGGCGCCGGCGCCTGGGTCAGCGGGTCGAAGCCGCCGCCCGACTTCGGGAACGCGATGACGTCGCGGATCGAGTCCGTCTTCGCGAGCAGCGCCACGATGCGGTCCCAGCCGAAGGCGATGCCGCCGTGCGGCGGGGCGCCGAAGGCGAAGGCGTCGAGCAGGAAGCCGAACTTCTCGCGGGCCGCCTCCTCGTCGATCCCCATCACCGAGAACACCCGCTCCTGCACGTCGCGCTGGTGGATGCGGATCGAGCCGCCGCCGATCTCGTTGCCGTTGCAGACGATGTCGTAGGCGTAGGCGAGCGCGCTGCCCGGATCGGTGTCGAAGGTGTCGAGGAACTCCGGCTTGGGAGAGGTGAACGCGTGGTGCACGGCCGTCCAGGCGCCGGAGCCGACCGCGACGTCCCCGGCCGCGACCGCATCGCCCGCGGGCTCGAACATCGGGGCGTCGACCACCCACACGAACGCGAACGCGTCATGGTCGATCAGGCCGAGGCGCTCGGCGATCTCATCGCGCGCGGCCCCGAGGAGCGCGCGCGAGCTCTTGGCATCGCCCGCGGCGAAGAACACGCAGTCACCGGGCTCGGCACCGACCTTCGCGGCCAGTCCCGCCTTCTCCTCCTCGGAGATGTTCTTGGAGACCGGGCCCGTCAGGCTGCCGTCCTCCTGGACCAGCACGTACGCGAGGCCCTTGGCACCGCGCTGCTTGGCCCACTCCTGCCAGCCGTCGAGCGTGCGGCGCGGCTGGGAGGCGCCGCCCTTCATCA
Source organism: Brachybacterium nesterenkovii (assembly GCF_900163655.1). Lineage (GTDB taxonomy): Bacteria > Actinomycetota > Actinomycetes > Actinomycetales > Dermabacteraceae > Brachybacterium > Brachybacterium nesterenkovii. The sequence continues at coordinate 44,661 of NZ_FWFG01000030.1, read as the reverse complement.
CCACGGCGCCCACGTACGGCGCCTGGAACACGCGGAAGGGCGTGGAGGCGAAGTACTCGGTCATCTCGGTGATCTCGAGGTCGAAGCGCAGGTCCGGCTTGTCCGAGCCGAAGCGGCGCATGGACTCCTCGTAGGTCATGCGCGGGATCGGCGTGGTCACCTGGTGCCCCGCGGCGCCCCAGACGGCGACGAGGATCCGCTCGGCCAGAGCGATCACGTCCTCCTGGTCCACGAAGCTCATTTCGATGTCGAGCTGGGTGAACTCGGGCTGGCGGTCCGCGCGGAAGTCCTCGTCGCGGTAGCAGCGGGCCAGCTGGAAGTACTTCTCCATGCCCGCGACCATGAGCAGCTGCTTGAACAGCTGCGGCGACTGGGGCAGGGCGTACCAGGAGCCGGGCGCCAGGCGCGCGGGCACCAGGAAATCGCGCGCGCCCTCGGGCGTCGAGCGCGTCAGGGTCGGGGTCTCGATCTCCACGAAGCCGTCGTCGAGCAGGACGTCGCGCGCGGCGCGGTTGACCTGCGAGCGCAGGCGCAGGGCCTTCGCGGGGCCCTCGCGGCGCAGGTCGAGATAGCGGTAGCGCAGGCGCGCCTCCTCCCCGACCTCCGTGTGCGCATCGAGCTGGAAGGGCAGCGGCGCCGACGCGTTGAGGACCTCGACGTCCGTGGCCGTGACCTCGATCGAGCCGGTCGGCAGGGCCGGGTTCTCATTGCCCTCGGGGCGCCGATCGACGGTGCCGACCACCTTGAGCACGTACTCGTTGCGCAGGTGCAGGGCATCGTCCTCGCGCACGACCACCTGGGCGACGCCGCTGGCGTCGCGCAGATCCAGGAACGTCACGCCGCCGTGATCGCGGCGACGGCCGATCCAGCCGGTGAGGGTGACGGTCTGGCCGATGTGCTCGTCGCGGAGCTCGCCGGCGGAGTGGGTGCGCAGCACGTGATGTCCTTCGTGACGTGGGATCGGGCGCCCGCACGGGCGCCCGCTGTCGGGGCGATCCGCGTGCGGGGCCGGGCCCCGCACGCGATCGGCGCGTCCGGACGCGCCGGACGGCACCGCGATCCTATCGCCCGCCCGTGACGGATCTCGCCCGGCCTCCCCCTGGGGATCGGACCCGGCCCCGCCTACAGTGGAGGAACGTCCTGACCTGCGCGAGAGTGGGTCCGCCCCGCTCCATGATCGAGGACTCGATGACCCTGCACGACCCGTCCGACCTTCCCGCCGACGCCCCCGCCGCGGCGGAGGAGACCTCCCCGGCGCCGACCGGCGCCCCCGGCACCTTCGCCGACCTGGACCTGCCCGACGCGCTCCAGCGCGCGGTCGCCGCCCTCGGGTTCACCACCCCGTCCGCGATCCAGGAGCAGGCGATCCCCGCCCTCCTCGCGGGCCGCGACGTGATCGGCGTCGCCCAGACCGGCACCGGCAAGACCGCCGCCTTCGGCCTCCCCCTGCTCGCCGCCGTCGACCCCTCCGACCGCCGCACCCAGGCCGTCGTCATGGCCCCCACCCGCGAGCTCGCGATGCAGGTGGCCGACGCGATCGCCTCCTTCGCCGAGCAGGTCCAGGACCTCACGGTCACCGCCGTCTACGGCGGCTCCCCCTACGGTCCCCAGGAGCGCGCCCTGTCCAAGGGCTCGCAGGTGGTCGTCGGCACCCCCGGTCGCGTGATCGACCACCTCAAGCGCGGCAACCTCAAGCTCGACGAGGTCAAGTACTTCGTGCTCGACGAGGCCGACGAGATGCTCCGCATGGGCTTCGCCGAGGACGTCCACGAGATCCTGTCCTACGCACCGGCCGAGAAGCAGGTGGCCCTGTTCTCCGCGACGATGCCGCCGGCCATCAAGAAGGTCGCGGCCGATCACATGACCGATCCGGTCAGCGTGTCCGTCGCCCGCCAGTCCTCCACCGTTACCTCGGTGCGCCAGAGCTACGCGGTGGTCCCCTTCCGCCACAAGACCGGGGCGCTCGCGCGCGTGCTCGCGACCTCCGACGCCGATGCCGCGATCGTGTTCGTCCGCACCCGCAGCGCCGCCGAGGACGTGGGCGTCGAGCTGCTGTCCCGCGGCATCGTCGCGGCCACGATCTCCGGCGACGTGGCCCAGAAGGAGCGCGAGAGGATCGTCGAGCGCCTGCGCGACGGCTCCCTCGACGTCCTCGTCGCCACCGATGTCGCCGCCCGCGGCCTCGATGTCGAGCGCATCGGCCTGGTCGTCAACTTCGACGTCCCCGGCGAGCCCGAGAACTACGTGCACCGCATCGGCCGCACCGGCCGCGCCGGCCGCACCGGCGAGGCGCTGACCTTCGTCGCGCCGCACGAGCGCCGCAAGCTCGCCTCGATCGAGCGCACCACGCGCCAGAAGCTCGAGGAGGTGCAGATCCCCACCCCCGCGGACGTCTCGCGCCACCGCATGAAGAAGCTCCTGGAGTCCGTCCCGGCGCGCGCCGAGCGCGGCCGCCTGGGCATCTACACCGAGCTGATCGCCGAGTTCCTCGAGTCCTCCGGGACCGATGCCGCTCAGCTGGCCGCCGTCCTCGGCGCCATCGCCGTCGGCGACCAGGGCCCCGGCACGCAGACCGAGGACGAGGAGTTCTCGGGCGCCTCCCTCAAGGGCGGCCTCGAGCGGGACCGCGGCGACCGCGGCCGCGAGAGCCGAGAGGGCTCCGGCCACCGCGGCGGGCCCCGCCCCCCGCAGGCCGGCTACACCGCCTACCGCATCAACGTGGGCCACAGCCACGGCGCCAAGCCGCCCGCCATCGTCGGGACCATCACCGGCGAGGGCGGCCTGACCGGCAAGGACATCGGCAAGATCGACATCCTCGGCTCCTTCTCCCTCGTCGAGGTCCGCGGCGAGCTCTCGGACTCCCAGCTCGACCGCATCGGCCGCTCCCGCATCGCCGGGCGCTCGCTGCGCATCGCCAAGGACACCGGCCCGCGGGCCAGCGCCATGAAGAAGTACAACCCGCGCCACGACGATCGGCGCGACGAGGGCCGCGGCGGCGACCGCCGCACGGGCGACCGGTACGACCGTCGCCAGGACGGCGGGCGCTCCGAGCGTCGCGGCGGCGGCGATCGCTTCGAGCGCCGCGGAGGTCCGCGCACGCGCCCCTGAGCCCGCGCGGCGCCGCCCTGCCGGGCGACCGCCGCTTCCGGACGGCGCAGGAGCCAGCCGACGCCGCTTCCAGACGTCGAGGCCTCCAGACGCCATGGACCAGACGTCAGAGAGAAGGGCCCCGGTCGGATCCGTGATCCGATCGGGGCCCTTCGTCGTGCGGGAAGCGGTGCGTCCGGGCGCTCTCAGCCCTGCTGCTGCTCCTTGGCCTTCTCGTATGCGGCGCGGACCTCGTCCATGTCGAGCTTGCCGATCTGGGAGATGAGGTCCTCGAGGTCGGCCTCGCGCAGGGCGCCGGGCTGGGAGAAGACCGGGATGCCGTCGCGGTACGCCACGAGCGTGGGGATCGACGTGACGCCGTAGCGCTGGGCCAGCAGCTGCTGGTCCTCGGTGTCGACCTTGGCGAAGGTCACCTCGGGGTGCGCCTCGGAGGCCTTGTCGAAGATCGGGGCGAAGCGCTGGCACGGGACGCACCAGCCCGCCCAGAAGTCGATGAGGACGGTGCCGTCCTTGACGGTCTCGTCGTGGTTCTCGGTGGTCAGCGTAGTGGTAGCCATACCCCCTGCAACGCCGCTCCCGCGCACCGCATTCCCGCTCCGCGGGACGGATCGGGATCCCTCCCGCGGAGCGGTCGGCGATCAGGCTTCGGAGACGGCGGTGGACTCGGAGATGATCTGGGGACGGAGGTCCTCCGCCGCCGGCGTCCAGGTGCCCGCGTCGGCCGCGACCTGCTCGCCCGTGCGGATATCGCGCACCTGGTCCTCCTTGCCCTCGGCGCCGGGGAACCAGACGAAGGGGATCGAGCGCTTGTCCGCCGCCTTGATCTGCTTGCCGAACCGGGCCGCGCTCGCCGCGATCTCCGTCGGGATCCCCCGGGCGCGCAGTCGCGAGGCCACGGCCTCGCTCGCCGTCCGGTGCTCCTCATCGGCCACGGACACGAGCACGCAGGTGGGCACGGGGCGGCTCGCGCGCACGGACCCGGTCGACAGCAGGCGCGAGACGACGCGGGACAGCCCGATGGACAGGCCGACGCCCGGGTAGGTGTGGCGGTTGTCGGCGGCGAGGCGGTCGTAGCGCCCGCCCGAGCAGATCGACCCGAGCGACTCGTGCCCGTGCACGAAGGTCTCGAAGACGGTGCCCGTGTAGTAGTCGAGGCCGCGGGCGATCGACAGGTCGGCCACGCAGGCACCCGGCACGGCCGCGTTCACGCGGCGCAGCACGGCGGCGAGCTCGGCGATGCCCTGCTCGAGCATCTCCCCGCTCGCGCCGAGGGCGCGCACCTGCTGGCCGAAGGAGTCGTCGGCGGTGCGGATGCCGGCGAAGGCGAGGCAGGCGCGGGCCTGCTCGTCCGTCGCCCCCGCGTCGGCGACGAGGAGCTCGGCGACCTTCTCCGGCCCGATCTTGGCGAGCTTGTCCAGGGAGCGCAGCACCGCGGGGATGTCCGTGAGGCCGATGGAGGTGAAGAAGCCCTCGGAGAGGCGGCGGTTGTTGGCGTGGATGGTGAACCCCGGCAGCGGCAGCTGCGCGAGGATCTCGGCCATCACGATCGCGACCTCGGCCTCGATGTGGTCGGGCAGGACGTCCTGGCCGATCACGTCGAGATCGGCCTGGTAGAACTCGCGGAACCGTCCGTCCTGGGGGCGCTCGCCGCGCCATACCTTCTGGATCTGGAAGCGGCGGAACGGGAAGGCCAGATCGTTCTGGTGCTCGAGGACGTAGCGGGCCAGCGGCACCGTCAGGTCGAAGTGGAGGCCCAGCTGGCGGTCCGGATCGGCGTCGGCGCCGTCGTCCTCGGCGTGCAGGCGCCGCAGGACGTACACCTCCTTGTCGATCTCCCCCTTGCGCAACAGCTGGCTCATCGGCTCGACCGCGCGGGTCTCCAGGCCGGAGAACCCGTGCAGCTCGGCGACGCGGCGGAACGTGTCGATGACGTGCTGCTCGACGATCCTCTCGGCGGGGAGCCATTCGGGGAATCCGGACAGGGCGCTGATCTTCGCCATCGGGTGATCTCCTGGGCCTCGGGGAGGCGTGCTGGGTGCGGGTGGGCAGGTGGTGCGCCTCCATTATCCGCGGCCCGTGCGCCCGGGCCGAACGGGGAGGTGGCGGGCCCCCGCAGGGTTGTAGAGTCTCGTGCCAGATGCCTCCGCATCTCCCCCGTCCATGCCGCCTCGCGGCAGTGCCCGCCCTGCAGCGGAACCCACCGAAGGAGCTCCCCGTGAGCGAGTCCGAGACTCCTGCCCCTCGTCCCGTCCCCCGCCCCGTGCCGCGTCCGGCCGCACCGAGCCCGGCCGTCCTGGCCGCGCGTCCGGCCGACGCCGCCCCGCTCATCCCCGTGGCCCCGCCCGTGGTCGAGCACGACGAGGCCCAGGTCGCCGAGGCGCTCGCCTTCGGCGCCGTCGCCGAGGACGGCACGGTCACGGTCACCGACGGGACCCAGGTGCGCGAGATCGGGAAGGCCGAGGACCCGAGCGATCACGAGGCCGCTCTGCGCCCCTTCGCGCACGCCTACCTCGATCTCGTCGCGTTCCTCGACCAGACCGAGTCCCGCCTCGCGGCGCCGACGCATACGCAGGCCGAGCTCAACCGCCTCCTCGAGCAGCTGCGCAAGAACCTCAAGGAGCCGCAGGTCGTCGGCGATATCCCCGCCCTGCGCAAGCGCGCCGGCGAGCTGCGGGAGAAGGCCAAGGAGCTGATCCAGGGGCTCGAGGCCGAGCGCACCAAGGCCCGCGAGGAGGCCACCGCGCGCCGCACCGCCTTCGTCGAGTCGATCGAGGAGCTCGTCTCGCAGGATCCCTCGCGGATCTCGTGGAAGAGCGCCGGCGAGACCATGCGGCAGATGGTGCCCACCTGGAAGGCCATGCAGAAGGAGGACGTCTCCCTCGACCGGCCCACCGAGGACGCCCTGTGGAAGCGCCTGTCGGCGGCCCGCGGCACCTTCGACCGCGTCCGCCGCCAGTTCTTCTCCCAGCTCGACGAGCAGCACGCCGAGGCCGAGCGCGTCAAGGAGGAGCTGATCGCCCGCGCCGAGTCCCTGCAGGACTCGACCGACTGGGGGCCGACGGTCCGCGAGTTCCGCTCGCTCATGGACTCCTGGCGCCAGGCCCCGCGCGGCAACCGGAAGAAGGACGACCAGCAGTGGACGCGCTTCAAGGCCGCGCAGGACACGTTCTTCGCTGCCCGCAATGCGGACCTGCAGGCCTCCGACGCCGAGCAGCACGAGAACCTCCAGGTCAAGGAGCAGCTGCTGACCGAGGCCGAGGCGCTGCTGCCGGTCCAGGACCACAAGCAGGCCGCTGAGGCGCTGCGCCGCATCCAGGACCGCTGGGAGGAGGCCGGGAAGGTGCCGCGCGCCGATATGCGCCGCATAGAGGATCGCCTCCACGCCGTCGAGCGCGCCGTGAAGAAGGCCGAGGACGACGAGTGGCGCCGCACCGATCCCCGCACGAAGGCGCGCGTCGAGGGCGCGTCCTCGCAGCTGCAGGCCGCGATCGCCTCCTACGAGGAGGACCTCGCCAAGGCCGAGGCCACCGGGGACCCGCAGAAGATCGAGAAGGCCCGCGCCGCTCTCGAGGCCCGCAAGGAGTGGCTCGCCGTCATCGAGCGCTCCGCCCGCGATCTCGGCTGACCCCGCCTCGTCCACCGCACGATCCACAGCCTCCCGCCTGCCGTTGCCCCGCCGCACGGCAGACGGGAGGCTGTCGCGTATGCCGTCTCCGCCCCTCGCCCCCGCTCCGCCCCGCGCCTCCGGCTGCGGGGCCTGGTCCGCCCATGCGGGCGATCTCGCCCGCCGCATCGCGGGCGAGCTGGCCGCCTACCCCGACGGGCCGAGCACCCGCTCATGCGCGCGGCACGACGGTCTCGTGCCTCTGCGCGACGGGGTCTGGGCGCACCCGGCGAGCCTGCTGACGATGCCGGACCGTGCCGTCGCGATCGGCTGCGCGCTCGGCGCGGAACTGTCCGCAGACCTCGTCGTCGCCGGCCTCAGCGCCGCCTGGGTGTTCACGGGCGTCGCCCCGCCGCCGCTGCTCGAGCTCGTCACCACCGCCCGCCCCCGAGCGCTCGCCGGCACGCGCATCCGTCAGGTCGAGGTGTCGCCCGCCGAGGTCGAAGCGATCGGCGGATGCCCCGTCACCATCCCCGTGCGCACCGCGATCGACGTCCTGCGCTTCGCCGCGGACGATGCGCTCGCGCTCCGGGCGGTCGAGGCGCTGCTCCGATCGGGGCACGCCGATCCGCGCGCGATCGACCGGCGCCTCGCATCCTGCGCCGCGCTCCCCCACCTGCGGCGCGCCCGGGCGCGCTGGAGCGCCGTCAGCGCGACGGGGGTCTGAGGGGCCTCAGGCGACGGGCAGGGCCGCGCCCGAGTCGACGCGCTTGCCGTCGGAGGTCACGCGATAGACGTCGTAGACGCCCTCGACCCGCCTCACGGCCGACAGCACCGACTTCAGGTGCGCGGGGTCGGCGAGCTCGAAGGAGAAGTACGCGGTCGCGAGGCGATCGGCCTGCGACTGGCAGTGGACCGACTGGAGGTTCACATGCTGCTCGGCGATGACCACCGAGAGGTCGGTCAGCAGGCGGCTGCGGTCCAGCGCCTCGATCTTGATGTGGACGAGGTAGGCGCTGCCGCTGCGGCCCGACCAGTGCACCGGCACGATCCGGTCCGGCTGGTCGACCTGCAGCTGCTTCGCGTTCGAGCACTGCTCATGGTGGACGGAGATCCCCGCTCCGCGGGTCACGAAGCCCATGATCGGATCGCCGGGGACGGGGCCGCAGCACTTGGCGAGCTTGACCCACAGGTCGTCCTGCCCGTCCACGCTGATGCCCTGGTCGGCGTCGTCGGTGCGATGCGAGCGGTGCGTGCGCGCCTTGGACGGCAGCGCCATCTCGGCGACGTCCTCGGCCGCTCCCTCGTCCCCGCCGAACGCCGCGACGAGGCGGTTGGTGACCGCGGCGGCGCTGACATGGCCCTCGCCGACGGCCGTGTACAGGGCGTCAACGTCCACGAGGTTGAGGTCCACGGCGACCGCCTGCAGCGTGTCGTGGGTGAGCAGGCGGCGCATCGGCAGGTGCTGCTTGCGCAGGGCCTTGGACAGCTCCTCCTTGCCGCGCTCGAGCGCCTCCTCCCGCCGCTCCTTGGAGAACCACTGGCGGATCTTCGTGCGCGCACGCGGGGACGTCACGAAGGCGAGCCAGTCGCGGCTGGGCCCCGCCCCCGGGGCCTTGGACGTGAACACCTCGACGACGTCGCCGGTCGTGAGCTGGGACTCGAGCGACACGAGGCGCCCGTTGACCCGCGCGCCCATCGTCCGATGCCCCACCTCGGTGTGCACAGAGTAGGCGAAGTCGACGGGGGTGGCGCCCTGCGGCAGGGCGATCACATCGCCCTTGGGGGTGAAGACGTACACCTCCTGGCTGCTGATCTCGAAGCGCAGCGACTCGAGGAACTCCCCGGAGTCCTTGGTGTCCTTCTGCCAGTCCATGAGCTGGCGCAGCCACGCCATCTCCTGCGTGCCGGCCCGTGCCATCTCCTGCGGGCCGGACATGGCCTTGTACTTCCAGTGCGCGGCGACGCCGTACTCGGCGCGCCGATGCATCTCGTAGGTGCGGATCTGGATCTCGACGGGCTTGCCCGTCGGCCCGATCACCGTCGTGTGCAGGCTCTGGTAGAGGTTGAACTTGGGCAGCGCGATGTAGTCCTTGAACCGGCCCGGCACCGGGGACCAGCGCGAGTGCAGGATCCCCAGGACCCCGTAGCAGTCGCGCACCGAGTCCACGAGCACGCGGATCCCCACCAGGTCGTAGATGTCCGCGAAGTCGCGCCCGCGCACGATCATCTTCTGGTAGATCGAGTAGTAGTGCTTGGGGCGCCCGCTGACCTCGGCGCGGATGCGCGCCTTGCGCAGGTCCTCGTTGATCTGGTCCGTGACCGCCTGCAGGTACTGGTCGCGGGCCGGCGCGTGCTGGGCCACGAGCGCGACGATCTCGTCGTACACCTTGGGGTAGAGCGCGCGGAACGAGAGGTCTTCGAGCTCCCACTTCATCGTGTTGAGGCCGAGGCGGTGCGCGAGGGGCGCGTAGATCTCGAGGGTCTCCTTGGCCTTCCGCTCGGCCGAGGACGCGGAGACGTACTTCCAGGTGCGCGCGTTGTGGAGGCGGTCGGCGAGCTTGATGAGCAGGACGCGGATGTCACGGCTCATCGCGACGATCATCTTGCGGACGGTCTCCGCCTGCGCGGCCTCGCCGAACTGGATCTTGTCAAGCTTGGTGACCCCGTCCACCAGCAGCGCGATCTCCTCCCCGAACTCGGAGCGGAGGCGCTCGAGGGAGTAGTCGGTGTCCTCGACCGTGTCGTGCAGGAGAGCCGCCGCGAGGACCTCCTTGGGCGAGCCGAGCTCGGCCAGGATCGTCGCGACGGACACGGGGTGCGTGATGTACGGGTCGCCGCTCTTGCGGAACTGCCCGCGGTGGCAGGCCTCGGCGACGCGGTATGCCCGCTCGAGCAGCGCGGTGTCCTCGCGCCCGCTGGTCCGCACGGCGGCCTGGAGCAGCGGATCGAGGATCCGGTCGGGACCGGCCGCCTTGGAGCCGAAGAACCCGCGCCGGGCGCGCCGCGCGCGGGCGCCCGCGAGCGGATCGACCGTCCTGCCGCTGCGATCTCCCTCGTCCACGGGGGCCTCCCTTCGCCGAAGCCTCAGTCTACGAGCGCCGGGAGGCATCGGCCGACCGCGTCCGCCGCGGGCGGACGCGCCGGGCGCGCGCCGACGGCGGGCCGCACGGCGCGCTCGTCAGTTCGGGATGGACCAGAGCGCGGAGACGGGGAGGTCAGCGAGCTTGTCCCGCCCGCCCAGGCCCTCGAGCTCGATGAGGAAGGAGGCGCCCAGCAGCTCGGCCTCGAAGTCGCGGACGAGCTCGGCCGTGGCCTGCGCGGTGCCGCCGGTGGCGAGCAGGTCGTCGACGATCACGACGCGCTGGCCGGGGGCGATGGCGCCCTGGGCGATCTCGACGGTCGCCGTGCCGTACTCCAGCGAGTAGGTGACCGAGCGCGGGAAGCCGGGGAGCTTGCCCGCCTTGCGCACCGGCACGAAGCCGATCCCGAGCTCGTAGGCGAGCGGGGCGCCGAGGACGAAGCCCCGGGCCTCGGTGCCGACGATCACGTCGAGGTCCGCGGGCAGCAGCGAGCACCAGTGCGCGATGACCTTGCGCATCGCCGGGCCGTCGGCCAGCAGCGGCGTGATGTCCCGGAACAGGACGCCGGGCTCCGGGAAGTCCGGGAACTCGGCGATGCGGCCGGTCATGAGCTCGTGGATCTCCGCGGCGGAGGGGACCTGGGCGGGATCGGAGAGGCGGTCGGTGTGCATGGGGCTTCCTGGTGTCTCAGCGGCGCCGACGGCGCGTGGTGCGCCGCGGCTGGTGGCGGACGGCGGCGGCGCCGTCGTCCCGGTCGGTGGGAGCGGCGTCGTGCGCGCGGGCGCCGGAGGCGCTGAGGACGGCGGGCTCGGGAGCGTCATCGGCGGCGTCGGCCTCGTCGGACTGGGCGGGGCCCGCAGCAGGCGCCTCGACGGGGGCGCGACCGGCGACCTCGGCGTCGTGCTCCTGGATCGCCCGCTCGCCGCGGCGCAGATCCGTGAGGAAGCCGGGAGCGAGGAAGATCGAGGAGTACGTGCCGGCGAGGATGCCGACGAACAGGGACAGCGAGATGTCCTTGAGGGTGCCGGCGCCCAGCAGGAAGGCTCCGATGACGAGGATCGACCCGACGGGCAGCAGCGCGACGACCGAGGTGTTGATCGAGCGGACCAGGGTCTGGTTCACGGCGCGCTCGACATTGCCCTCAAAGGTCAGCGGGCTGGAGGCGAGGTCCTCCGTGTTCTCGCGGACCTTGTCGAAGACCACGACGGTGTCGTAGATCGAGTAGCCCAGGATGGTCAGGAAGCCGATGACGGTGGCGGGCGTGATCTCGAAGCCGACGGCGACGTACACCGCGGCGGTCAGCAGCATGTCGTGCAGCAGCGCGAGCATCGCCGCGACCGACGCCTTCACGTTGCGGAAGTACAGCGCCATGACGCCGCCGACCAGCACGAGGAAGACGACGACGGCGCGCAGGGCCGTGAAGGTGACGTCGCCGCCCCAGGTCGGGCCGATGAACGAGCTCGACACGTTGGCGGCGGGCACGGAGTAGGCGCTCGCGAGGTCCTCGGCCAGGGCGCCGGTCTCCTCGCTGGAGAGCTGCTCGGTCTGGACGCGCAGCCCGTCCGACCCGACGGCGGTGATCTTGGGCTCGTTGTCCGGCACATGCTCGCGGACCACATCGCGGGCCGTGGACTGATCGGCCGAGGCGAGGCCGGAGATCTGGAACTCCGAGCCGCCGGTGAACTCGATGCCCAGGTTCGGGCCGCGGACGAGCGCGATCGTCGCCAGGAGCACCAGGACGGCGGCGCTCAGCAGGTACCAGAGGCGGCGACGGCGGACGATCGGGAACTCGCGGCGCCCGGTGTGCAGGTCGTTGCCGAAGCGGGAGAAGGCGGCGGTCACTTCGTGCCCTCCTCATCGGTGGTGGTCGCCGAGGCGGAGCGCGCCTCGGCCTCCTCGCGGGCCCGGCGGGCCTTGCGCTCGGCGAGCGACTCGAAGGGCTCCTCCTCCGCGTCGCGGCGGCGCCGGGAGGCGCTGTCGCGGACGCGGCCGCGCCCGGCGTAGGCGGGCAGGTCGCGCCCCAGCGCGTTGGGGTCGAGCCCGCTGAGCGGGTGCCCCTTGCCGAAGAAGCGCGTGCGCGCGAGGACCTGGAGGATCGGATGCGTGAACAGGAAGACGACCAGGAGGTCCAGCAGGGTGGTCAGGCCGAGCGTGAAGGCGAAGCCGCGCACGCCGCCGGTCGACAGCACGTAGAGGACCACCGCGGCGATGATGTTGACGGTGTCGGAGGCGATGATGGTGCGCGAGGCGCGCTGCCAGCCGTGGTCGACGGCGCTGACGATCCCGCGGCCGTCGCGGATCTCGTCGCGCACGCGCTCGAAGTAGACGATGAACGAGTCCGCGGTGAAGCCGATCGCGACGATGAGGCCGGCGACGCCCGCCAGCGACAGGCGGTAGCCGATCTCCGGCATGTTCGACATGACGGTGATGACGCCGTACGCGAGGGCCCCCATGACGGCGAGGCTCGCGGTGGTGACGGCGGCGAGCACGCGGTACTGGGCGATCGCGTAGAGGACCACGAGCAGCAGGCCGATGAGACCGGCGAGCAGGCCCTTCTCGAGCTGGTCGGAGCCGAGCGTCGCGGAGATCTGCTGCTCGGACTGCACCGTGAACTTCAGCGGCAGGGCGCCGAAGCGGAGCTGATCGGCCAGGAGCTGGGCGCTCTCCTGGGTGAAGTCGCCCTCGATCGACGCGGACGAGGACGTGGGCGCCTGCACCTGCGGGGCGGAGATGACGGTGCCGTCGAGCACCATCGCGAACTGCCCCGTCGCGCCCTCGCCGTTGTAGAGCGCCGTGGTGAGGGCGCCGAACTTCGAGGCGGCGTCGGAGGTGAAGGTCATGTTGACCACGTAGCCGCCGGTGGCCTGGCCCTGGCTGTTGGTCGCGGGGGCCACCTTGGCATCGGCGACGCCGGCGCCCTCGAGCGACTGCGGGCCCAGGAGGTACTTCGTGGTCCCGGCCTCGTCGCACAGCACCACGAGGTCCGTCGGGGCGGCCGTCTCGGCCTGCTCGGCCAGGGCACGCGGGTCCGCGCAGGTGGACTCGGTGAAGATGGTCTGCGCCGCAGGGGTCAGCTGCTCGGGCGACCAGGCGGGGACGCCGCCGTCGGTCGCTCCCCCGGCGTCGGAGGCTCCGCCCGCATCCGAGGCGCCACCCGCATCCGAGGCACCACCGGCATCCGAGGCTCCGCCGGCCGCGCCGTCGGCCGGGCTCACGGAGGCCGTGGTGCTGGGCGGCACGGCGTCGGATGCGCCGCCGGCGTCCGAGGCGCCCGCGGTGCCGTCGCCGACGGCGAGCACGGGCCGGAAGGACATGGCCGCGGTGCGCCGCAGCGCCTCCGAGGTCTTCTCGTCGAGGCGCCCGGGGACGTCGACGACGATGTTCTTCCCGCCCTGGATGCTGATCTCGGTCTCGGCCACGCCGATCGCGTTCACGCGGTCGGACATGATCTGCCGCGCCTGCTCCATGGTGGCGGCGTCGATCGGGCGGCCGTCGAGCGACGAGGCGGTGAGGATCACCTGGGTGCCGCCCTCGAGGTCGAGGGCGAGCTTCGGCGTGGCCTGCCAGCCGCCGCGGGCGATGCCGGCGCCGACGCCTCCTCCGAGGATCAGGAGGATGACGGCCAGCGCGGCCAGAGCGAATCTGCGTGCGGGCATGGCGGCGACGGGGTCCTTGACGGGTCGGTGGCGCGGGCTGTCAGGCGCGGCGGGCACGCGGACGGGCCCGCCGGGGGTGCATCAGAGGCGGTCGCTGTCGCGCGGGGCGCGGTCGGCGTCGTAGGACTCGTACGAGCTTTCCGCCGCGGAGGAGGTCTCCTGGTCGAAGTCGGCAGAGGGCTCCTCGGCGGCGAGGTCGGCGTCATAGCGGCTCTCGGCGTCCTCCGCCGTCCCCGCGTCCGCGGAGGCGGGGTCCTCGCCGACGACGGGGACGCCGTCGGCCGGGTCGACCTTCATGGCGATCGCGGCGCGGGCCCACTTGAGCTGCGAGCCGTCCTCGGCCTCGAGGACCACGGTGTCGTCGTACTCCTCGACGATCAGGCCGTAGAAGCCCGAGTGCGTGCGGACCTCGTCGCCCACGCCGAGCTGCCGGAGCATCTCCTGCTTCTGCTTCTGCACCTTTCGCTGCCGGCTCGACATCATGAACATCGGGATCATCATGACGGCGAAGACGACGAGGAGCATGAGCATGGGATCCATGGGGAGCCTTTCGACAGCGGCACGCGCCGAGGGCGCGCGGGTGACCGGGCCATCCTAGCCGGAGGCCCCTGAACGGGATCGAGCCCCGGGGCCGGGCACGTGATGAGCCCCTCGTGCGCCCGGTGCGCCTCAGAAGCGGCCGAGCGGCGGAGTCGTCCCGGCTCCGGGCGAGGGCGCCGCGAGGCCGACGTGCGCCCAGGTGGCGGGCGTCGCGATCCGACCGCGCGGCGTCCGGGAGATGAGGCCCTCGCGCACGAGGAAGGGCTCGACCATCGTCTCGACGGTCTCGGTCTCCTCCCCCACGGCGACGGCGAGGGTCCCCAGGCCGACCGGTCCGCCGGCGAAGCGCTCGCACAGGGCGCGCAGCACGGCGCGGTCGAGCCGGTCGAGCCCGCGCTCGTCGACCTCGTAGACGGCCAGGGCCGCATGCGCGGCCTCGAGGTCGATGCGCCCGGAGCCGCGCACCTGGGACCAGTCGCGCACGCGCCGCAGGAGGCGGTTGGCGATGCGCGGGGTCCCGCGGCAGCGTCCCGCGATCTCCGCGGCGGCCTCCGCGTCGATCTCGACCTCGAGCCGGGCGGCCGAGCGCGTGATGACGGTCTCGAGCTCGGCGGGGCGGTAGTAATCGAGGTGGCCGGTGAAGCCGAAGCGGTCGCGCAGCGGCGAGGGCAGGAGCCCGGCGCGGGTGGTCGCCCCGACCGCGGTGAACGGCGGCAGCTCGAGCGGGATCGAGGTGGCGCCCACCCCCTTGCCGACGACGACGTCGACCCGGAAGTCTTCCATCGCCATGTAGAGCATCTCCTCGGCCGGGCGCGCGAGGCGGTGGATCTCGTCGATGAACAGCACCTCGCCCTCCTCGAGGGAGGAGAGGATCGCCGCGAGATCGCCCGCGTGCTGGACCGCGGGGCCCGAGGTGATGCGCAGCGGGGCGTTCAGCTCGGCCGCGATGATCATCGCGAGCGTCGTCTTACCGAGCCCCGGCGGGCCCGACAGCAGCATGTGCTCGGGCGCCCGGCCGCGGGCGGCGGCGGCGTCGAGCACGAGCGAGAGCTGCTCGCGCACCACCTGCTGCCCGACGAACTCCGCGAGGCGGCGCGGCCGCAGGGCGGCCTCGGCGGCCCGCTCGAGGGCGCTGGACTCGGCGCTCGTGACGCCGCGCTCCCCCGCCCGCTCGCCCGCCTCGCCGGTCCCCGTGCTCGCCGAGAGGCCGGACTCGAAGGCGCCCGTGCCGGGCGCCGGGCTCACCGGGAGCCTCCGAGGCGGCGCAGCGCCTCGCGCAGAAGCGCTCCGGCGTCGCTCGCACCGTCGCCCGCGGCCTTCGCGACCGCGTCGGCCGCCGCCTTCTCGGGCCACCCCAGGCCGATGAGCGCCTGCACGACATCCCCCTCGGGGCCCGTCGCCGGGGCGTCGGCCGCGAGGGCGGGGGCGGCATCGCCGTCGGCGGAGGCCTCGCCGCTCGGGGCGCCGATGCGGTCCTTGAGCTCGAGCACCATGCGCTGGGCCACCTTGGGGCCGATCCCGGGAGTGCGCGTGATCGCCTTCGTGTCCCCTGCCGCGACCGCGCGGCGCAGGTCGTCCGGCGACAGCACCGCCAGCACCGCGAGGGCGATGCGCGGGCCGATGCCTGAGACCGACTGCACGATGCGGAAGATCTCCGTCTCCTCCGGGCGCGGGAAGCCGTAGAGCGTCAGGGAGTCCTCGCGGACCACGAGCTCAGTGTGCATCGTGAGCTCCTGGCCGTGCCGCGCCTCGGCGAGGGCCTGGGGCGTGGTGCGCACGGCGAAGCCGACGCCGCCGACGTCGAGGACGAGGGCATCGAGGGAGAGGGCGGCGACGCGCCCGGTCAGTGTCGAGATCACGGGACCACTCTAGAACGGGTGTTCGATCAGAAGCGGGAGGTGGAGGTCTCCCGGGCGCGGCGCGCCGAGCGCTCCGCCTGCGCCCACACGGCCTGGGCGCTCGTGCGGGCGCCGCCGGAGGCGTCGGTGCGCACCGGGCCGGGGCCGCGCCACAGCTGGGTGAGCGCGATCGCGAGGGCGTCGGCCGCATCGGCCGGCTTGGGCGGGGCGGACAGTCCCAGCAGGCGCACGAGCATCGTCTGGATCTGCTTCTTGTCCGCACTGCCGTTCCCCGTCACCGCCGCCTTCACCTCGCTGGGGGTGTGCATGGCAATCGGGATGCCCCGCTCGGCCGCCAGCAAGATCGCGATCCCGGAGACCTGGGCGGTGCCCATCACCGTCGGGGTGTTGTTCTGCGCGAAGACGCGCTCGATCGCGACGACGTCGGGCGCGTGCAGCTCGATGACCTCGCGCAGCCCGCGCGAGAGGGCGAGCAGGCGCTGGTCGATCGCATCGTCGGAGCTCGAGCGGATGACGCCCACGTCCACGAGGGTCGCGCCGCGCCCGGCACCGGCGTCGAGGACGCCGATGCCGCAGCGGGTGAGACCGGGGTCGACCCCCAGGACGCGCAGCGTCACGACCGCTCCCCCGCCCGCGGGATCAGTCCTCGGCCTCGAGCTGGGCGGCGACGTCCTCGGGGATCTCGATGTTCGTGTAGACGTTCTGGACGTCGTCGCTGTCCTCGAGCGCGTCGATGAGGCGGAACACCTTCTGCGCGCCCTCGAGGTCCACGGCGGTGCGCATCGTCGGCACGAACTGCGCCTCGGCGCTGTCGTAGTCGATGCCGGCGTCCTGCAGGGCGGTGCGGACGGCCACGACGTCGCTGGCCTCGGAGATGATCTCGAAGGTCTCGCCCTCGTCGGAGATCTCCTCGGCGCCCGCGTCGAGGACCACCTCGAGCAGCTCGTCCTCGGTGTGCTCGCCCTGGGGCAGGGTCACGACGCCCTTGCGGTGGAACATGTAGGACACCGAGCCGGAGTCGGCCATGTTGCCGCCGTTGCGGCTGAACGCCACGCGGACCTCGGAGACCGCACGGTTCTTGTTGTCGGTGAGGCACTCGACGAGGACGGCCACGCCGCCGGGCGCGTAGCCCTCGTACATGAGCGTCTGGTAGTCGGCGCCGCCGGCCTCCTGGCCGCCGCCGCGCTTGACCGCGCGCTCGATATTGTCGTTGGGGACCGAGGTCTTCTTGGCCTTCTGGATGGCGTCGAAGAGCGTCGGGTTGCCCGCGGGGTCGGCGCCGCCGGTGCGCGCCGCGACCTCGATGTTCTTGATCAGCTTGGCGAACAGCTTGCCGCGCTTGGCATCGATCGCGGCCTTCTTGTGCTTGGTCGTCGCCCACTTGGAATGACCCGACATGACTCTCCTTCGGTGATGGCTGGCGGCGCCGGGGCGCCCGTCCGGGACCCGAGGGGGATCCGTTCGGGCACGCTGCGCGTCGCTCCATTGTACGAGCGCACGGCCCCTCCCCCGGACCGGGAGGGCCGGGGCGTCAGGCGCGGGCCCCGACGGCCTCGACGGCGGCGGGATCATGCGCGGGCGCGACGGGGCGCTCGGCACCCCCAGAGGACGCGCGCCGGGCGACGGGCCGGGTGAGCGCGCCGATGAGCCGCCGGTCGGACGTGATGCGCTCGAGGAGCTCGCGCTCGGCGCGGCGCGTGCGCTCGGTCGAGCGGGAGCACATGACCGAGTTGCGGTCCATGGCCAGCTGCACGGAGGCGCGGATGAGGTCGCGCATCGCGCGCCGCGCGTTGGCGCCGGAGCGGGCCGTCCAGGCCTCGGCGCGGCGGCGGCGGCGCATCGACAGCAGCATCCTCACCTCGTCGGGCGTGAACCAGCCGGCGCGCCCGTACGAGCTGAGCTGACGGCGGATGATCGAGCGCTCGCGCAGGCGCAGCCACAGCAGGATCCCCGCGAGGACGAGGAAGATCGGGAGCTGGACGTACGCGTAGTACTCGAGGAAGGAGCGCAGCGGGTTCTCTGGGTCGACGTCGAGGAAGAACGTCGCACCGTTCCACAGGGCGTGGAGGCACATGCCCAGCGACAGCCCTCCCAGCCCGAGGCCCGCGTACAGCAGCAGCGAGCGGCGCTCGGCGGCGAGCCCGATCCCGATCCCCGCGAGCGAGGTGAAGCTGGCGTGGGCGAAGGGCGACATGATGCCGCGCAGCAGGAAGGTCTGCCAGAAGGCGTCGACCTCCCCCGCGGCCTGGGACTCGAGGAAGGCGCTGCCGAAGTAGAGGATGTTCTCGGTGAAGGCGAAGCCGCCGGCGATGAGGATCGCGTAGACCACGCCGTCGAGGGGGCCGGAGATGAAGCGGCGCCCGAAGATCAGCAGCACGAGCAGCCCGGCGGACTTCATGGACTCCTCGACGACGGGCGCCTGCACGACGGCGCCGAGGAACTGGGCGGAGTCCTCCTCGGCCCCGATCGCCGAGATCGCGAACTCGGCGATGCTGCCCACCAGGAGCGCGAGGGCGACGGACATCGCGGCGCCCCACGCGAAGGCGAAGACGAGCGTGACCCGCGGCTGGGGCGTGTAGCGATCGAGCCACCACACGGCCGAGAGCACGATCGCGACCGGCACCAGCGCGGCCGTGAAGGCGACCAGCGATGTCCCCAGGCCCATGGGGCGGATCGCGAGGAACCAGACGCCGACCGCGATGAGCGCGAGCGCCGTGAACGCGATCGACCAGATGAGGCGGCGCACCCACGGGCGCGTGGGCCGCACGGGACCGGTGCCGTCGGCCTCCCCGAGCCGTCCCGGCGCCCGCGGATCGGAGCGCGCGACGTCGTAGCCGTAGCCGTCGCCGCGCGGCGGGGCGGGTCGCGCCGGAGCGCGCCCGGGAGCGGGCGGGATCGGGGGTGCCGGATTCTTCACATCGCCTCCTGCGCGCGGTCGCTGCCCGGTGTGCGGTCTGCGCCCATGGTGCTGGACGGGTCCATTGTGCTGGACGGGCGCGGGCGCGGGACAGCATCGGCCGCGTCCGGCCCGGGCTCTCGCATCAGCCGTCCGCCGCCTCGCCGTCGGGCCACGCCTCGGCGAACATGCGCCGCGTGTCCGCCAGCAGGATCGGCAGCGCCTTCGTCCGCGCCACGATCGGCAGGAAGTTCGCGTCCCCCTGCCAGCGCGGGACCACGTGCTGATGCAGATGGGCGGCGATCCCGGCCCCCGCCACCTCGCCCTGGTTCATGCCCAGGTTGAAGCCTGCGGGCTTCGAGACGGCGCGCACCACCCGCATCGCCGTCCGCGTCAGCTCCGCGACCTCGAGGACCTCCTGCTCGGTGAGCTCGGTGTAGTCGGCGACGTGGCGGTACGGGCAGACGAGCAGGTGGCCGCTGTTGTAGGGGAACAGGTTCAGGATCACGAAGGCGCTGGTGCCGCGGTGGACGATGAGCGCGTCCTCGTCGGACCTGCCCGGCCCCGCGCAGAACGGGCACTGCTCGGCGTCGGCGGGGTCGTCGGGCTTGCCCTCGCCCTGGATGTACACCATGCGGTGCGGGGTCCAGAGGCGGTCCAGGGCGTCGGGCTCGCCGGGGAAGGCCGCGGAGTCCTCGACCCGCACGTCCTTCCCCGGTCCCGCTGCCGCGGTGCCCTCGGCACCGCCGTCCGGGCCGCCGTCCGCGGCGCTCATCGTCGTGCCCTCGCGGTCGGTCACACCTGCACCTTGTCCCGGATCGCCGCGACGATGCGCTCGACCGCCTCGTCCACGGGGATCCCGTTGTCCTGGCTGCCGTCGCGCATGCGGAAGGAGACCGCGCCCTTGTCCATGTCCTCCCCGCCGGCGATGAGCTGGAAGGGGACCTTGGCCTTGGTGTGGTTGCGGATCTTCTTGGGCATGCGGTCATCGGAGTCGTCGATCTCGATGCGCACGCCGCGGGCGCGGAGCTTCGCGGCGACGTCTTCGAGATAGGGCACGTACTCCGAGGCCACGGGGATGCCGACCGCCTGCACGGGGGCCAGCCACACCGGGAAGGCTCCCGCGTAGTGCTCGAGGAGCACGCCGAAGAAGCGCTCGATCGAGCCGAACAGGGCGCGGTGGATCATCACGGGGCGCTGGCGGGTGCCGTCGGCCGCCGTGTACTCGAGGTCGAAGCGCTCGGGCAGGTTGAAGTCGAGCTGGATGGTCGACATCTGCCAGGTGCGGCCGATCGCGTCGCGCGCCTGCACCGAGATCTTGGGGCCGTAGAACGCGGCGCCGCCCGGATCCGGGACGAGCTCGAGGCCCGAGGCGGTCGCGACCTCGCGCAGCGTCTCGGTCGCCTCCTCCCACGTCGCGTCGTCGCCCACGGACTTCTCGGGGTTGCGGGTGGACAGCTCGAGGTAGAAGTCGTCGAGGCCGTAGTCCTTGAGCAGGTCCAGGACGAAGGTGAGCAGGTTCGTGAGCTCGTCGCGCATCTGCTCGCGGGTGCAGTAGATGTGCGCATCGTCCTGCGTGAAGCCGCGGGCGCGGGTGAGGCCGTGGACCACGCCGGACTTCTCGTTGCGGTACACGGTGCCGAACTCGAACAGCCGCAGCGGCAGCTCGCGGTAGGAGCGCCCGCGCGAGCGGAAGATCAGGTTGTGCATCGGGCAGTTCATGGGCTTGAGGTAGTAGTCCTGGCCCTGCTTGGTGACGTTGCCCTCGGCGTCGCGCTCCTCGTCCATGTGCATGGGCGGGTACATGCCCTCGCGGTACCAGTCGAGGTGCCCGGAGGTCTCGAACAGCTGCCCCTTGGTGATGTGCGGCGTGTTGACGAAGGAGTAGCCGGTCTCAACATGGCGCTTGCGGGAGTAGTCCTCCATCTCCATGCGGATCATCGCGCCCTTGGGGTGGAACACCGCCAGGCCCGAGCCGATCTCGTCGGGGAAGGAGAACAGGTCGAGCTCGCTGCCCAGGCGGCGGTGGTCGCGCCGCTCGGCCTCGGCGATGCGCTCCTGGTAGGCCTTGAGCTCCTCCTTGGAGGGCCACGCCGTGCCGTAGACGCGCTGCAGCATCGGGTTCTTCTCGCTGCCGCGCCAGTAGGCGGCGGCCGAGCGGGTCAGGGCGAAGCCGTTGCCGATCAGCTTGGTGGAGGGCAGGTGCGGGCCGCGGCACAGGTCGGTCCAGGCGACCTCGCCGCCGCGGCGGACGTTGTCGTACATCGTGAGCCCGCCGTCGCCGACCTCGACGCTCGCGCCCTCGGCCGCCTCGCCGGCATTCGACTTCAGGCCGATGAGCTCGAGCTTGTAGGGCTCGGAGGCCTCCTCGGCGCGGGCGTCGTCATCGCTGATCTCCCGGCGCACGAAGGCCTGGCCCTCGCGGACGATCCGCCCCATCTCCTTCTCGAGGGCCTTGAGGTCCTCGGGGGTGAACGGCTCGGCGACGTCGAAGTCGTAGTAGAAGCCGTCGGTGATGGGCGGGCCGATGCCCAGCTTGGCCTCGGGGTTGATGCGCTGGACCGCCTGCGCGAGGACGTGGGCCGCGCTGTGGCGGAGGATCGCGAGACCGTCGGGGCTCGAGATCTCGACCGCCTCGACCGCCTGCCCGTCGGCGAGGCGGGTCGCGAGGTCCCGCAGCTCGCCGTCGATGCGGAGGGCGACCACCTCCTTGCGCCCCTCGAAGAGGTCGGTGCCGGTCGTCCCCTCCTCGAGGGATCGGGGATTTCCGTCGAGGGTGATGGCGAGCTCGGCCACTGCGGTCTCCTTCGGAGGTAGGGGCGAGCCGGCCCACGATGCCGGCTCCGCCGACCATCGTAGTGCGGCACGGCGACCCGCGACCCGCGCACCCGCGCCCATGGCACAGCCGCTGCACAGCACCTGGTCGGGCAGCGGCACAGCCCCGGCGCCGACTCTGGATCCATCGAGAGGCCGACAGGCCCTCAGGACAGGAGATCGAGATGGACCAGAGCACGAGCACCCCCGGCTACGCGGGCTTCACCCCCGCCGGGACCGGCACGGACCCTGCGGCCGCGGGCAGCGCCGACCCCGAGCGCGACGCGGTGGAGAAGTACCAGTACCTACTGCGCACCGCCTCCCCCGACCAGATCGAGAAGGCCCACGAGGAGGCTTTCGCCGCGATGAGCGAGAGCGAGCGCGCCGAGGTGCTGCAGGCCCTGGCGCAGGCGGGGGCCGCCCCGGCCGATGCCAGCGCCTCCTCCCTGGCGCGATCGGCCACGCGCATGGAGATCATGCAGCCCGGCTCGCTCACCAGCGCCCTGAGCGGCACCGGGGTGGGGACGGGCGGCGCACTGCTGGGCGGGCTGGCGATCGGCGTGCTCGGCTCCGCGGTGGTCAACGCGCTGTTCGACACCGGCGGGAAGCCCGGCATCCTGCGGCGCCTGCTGGGCGGCGGGATGGGCCCGATGGGCATGGGCGGCTTCGGCCAGGGCATGGGCGGACTGCTCGGCGGCATGCTCGGCCAGGGCCAGATGCGCGGCGGGCAGGGCTTCGGCGGCCCAGGCGGAGGACCCGGCGGCGGCAGTTTCGGCGGCGGCGGTCGCGGCTTCGGCGGCGGGCCGGGCGGCGGCTTCGGCGGCCCCGGTGGCGGCGGGCCGGGCGGTTTCTGAGGCCGTTCCCTCGGCCGGATGCGCCGCGCACCGCCCGCGCACGCAGAAGGGCCCCGCGATCGCAGCAGCGATCACGGGGCCCTTCACGGTGGAGGTGGGTACGGGATTCGAACCCGTGTACACGGCTTTGCAGGCCGTTGCCTCGCCTCTCGGCCAACCCACCAGGAGGTGTCCGCCATCCTACGCGCGACCGCGCCGGACGGCGGTGGAACACACAACGGCGCTCCGAGGAACCTCGGGGCGCCGTCTCCCGGAGCGGACGACGGGACTCGAACCCGCGACCCTCACCTTGGCAAGGTGATGCTCTACCAACTGAGCCACGTCCGCACACATCTCCGGCATCCCGGATCTGCGTGGGCGATACTGGGATCGAACCAGTGACCTCTTCCGTGTGAAGGAAGCGCGCTACCACTACGCCAATCGCCCTCATGCCCGCCGGAGCGGACCTGCAGAAGCGTACACGATCCGCGGAGCGCCCCGCACCGCGGAGCGTGTGACCTGCGACATGGGCGGCAGGGCCGGGCCGTTGACCTGTCGCCCCGTGACCTCCGCCACCCTCCCCCGTCTCGGTTTGCGCCCCGCCTTCCAGGTCCGTACTGTTGTCCTTCGTCGGTAGCGCCGATATGCGGACGTGGCTCAGTTGGTAGAGCATCACCTTGCCAAGGTGAGGGTCGCGGGTTCGAGTCCCGTCGTCCGCTCGGTACCTCCCCCGGGAGGCACTCGCGCGATTGGCGCAGCGGTAGCGCGCTTCCCTGACACGGAAGAGGTCACTGGTTCGATCCCAGTATCGCGCACAGGGAGCAGGAGCCCCGGTCCGACGGACCGGGGCCCCCGCATGTCCGGGCACGACCCGCCCGGGCGGTCGCGGCCCCCGGCCCGACCGATCGGCAGCGCCTCGTCCCGCCCGCGGACGCTCAGGGAGCATCGGATCGCCCACTAGGCTGGCCGCATGCAGATCTGGCCCGGACAGTCCTATCCCCTCGGCGCGACCTTCGACGGCGTCGGCACCAACTTCGCCCTGTTCTCCGAGGTGGCAGAGGCGGTCGAGCTGTGCCTCATCGACGCCGACGGCTCCGAGACGCGCGTCCCCATCACCGAGGTCGACGCGCACGTCTGGCACGTCTACCTGCCCGCGGTCCAGCCCGGCCAGCGCTACGGCTTCCGGGTGCACGGCCCCTACGATCCCGCCTCCGGCCATCGCTGCGACCCCTCCAAGCTGCTGCTGGACCCCTACGCCAAGGCGATCGAGGGCATGGCCACAAACCATCCCTCCCTCTACAGCTACGACTTCGCCGATCCGGCGCAGCGCAACGAGGAGGACTCGGCGGAGCACACCATGCACTCCGTCGTGGTCTCCCCGTTCTTCGACTGGGGCAACGACCATCCGCCGGCGCACGAGTACCACGACACGATCATCTACGAGGCCCACGTCAAGGGGCTGACGATGACGCATCCGGGCATCGACGAGTCGATCCGCGGCACCTACGTGGCGATGGGCCACCCGGTGATCATCGAGCACCTGAAGTCCCTGGGCGTCACCGCGGTCGAGCTCATGCCGGTCCACCAGTTCGTCCAGGACGGGCACCTGCAGGAGAAGGGGCTGCGCAACTACTGGGGCTACAACACCATCGGCTTTTTCGCACCGCACAACGAGTACTCCTACGCGGGCCAGGTGGGCCAGCAGGTGCAGGAGTTCAAGCAGATGGTCAAGAACCTGCACGAGGCCGGAATCGAGGTGATCCTCGACGTGGTCTACAACCACACCGCCGAGGGCAACCAGATGGGCCCCACGCTGTGCTTCCGCGGGATCGACAACGCGTCCTACTACCGTCTGGTCGAGGATGACAAGGAGCACTACTACGACACGACGGGCACCGGCAACTCGCTGCTGATGCGCACCCCGCACGTGCTGCAGCTGATCATGGACTCGCTGCGCTACTGGGTCACCGAGATGCACGTGGACGGCTTCCGCTTCGATCTGGCGTCCACGCTCGCGCGCGAGCTGCACGAGGTTGACCGCCTGTCGGCGTTCTTCGACATCATCCAGCAGGACCCGATCATCTCCCAGGTCAAGCTGATCGCCGAGCCCTGGGACCTGGGCGAGGGCGGCTACCAGGTGGGCGGCTTCCCGCCCCTGTGGTCGGAGTGGAACGGCCGCTACCGCGACGCGGTGCGGGACTTCCACCGCGCCGAGCCCGGCATGCTGGCCGAGTTCTCCTCGCGCCTGGCGGGCTCCTCCGACCTCTACCACCACTCGGGGCGCACCCCGATCGCCTCGATCAACTTCGTGACCGCCCACGACGGCTTCACGCTGCGCGACCTCGTCTCCTACAACGAGCGCCACAACGAGGCGAACCTCGAGGGCGGCAACGACGGCGAGAGCCACAACCGCTCGTGGAACTCCGGCGCCGAGGGCCCCACGGACGACGAGGCGATCAACGCCCTGCGTCTGCGGCGGGCCAAGAACTTCATGGCCACGCTGCTGCTGTCCCAGGGCGTGCCGATGATCCTGCACGGCGACGAGATGGGCCGCACCCAAGGCGGCAACAACAACTCCTACTGCCAGGACTCCGAGATCGCCTGGATGCACTGGGAGCTCGACGAGGACCAGCAGGAGATGCTGGACTTCACCCGGCAGCTGATCGCCCTGCGCAAGGCGCATCCGATCTTCCGCCGCCGCCGCTTCCTGCAGGGCGTCGTGCGCGACGGAGCGGTCTCCGAGCTGCCGGACGTCGCCTGGATGCGCGCGGACGGACAGCTGATGCAGGACGCGGACTGGAACGACGGGCTGAACAAGTGCCTGACGGTGTTCCTCAACGGCTCGGCCATCCCCGAGCCGAACGCGCGCGGCGAGCGCGTCATCGACGATTCCGCCCTGCTCGTGTTCAACGGGTCCGGCAACGGCGTGGACTTCACGCTGCCGCCCGCCGAGTACGGCGAGGAGTGGACGGTCGTCACCGGGACGGGCGACGTCCTGGCGATCGGCGAGCGCATCCCGGCCGGCGCGACGATCACCCGCCCGGAGTTCTCGATCCTGATCCTGGGCCGCAAGCACACCGAGCCGTCGGCCCCGGTGCCCGGCGCGGAGGCGCCGGCCGACTCGATCGCGTGCGCGGTCGACCGACCTGCGCGCGCCCGCGCCGAGCACGCCACCGCGGTGGACGGGGCCGCGCCGGAGCCCGGCCGCGCCTGACCGACCGCTCCCGGGGCGGCGCCCGTCCGGCCGCCGCCCCGGTGACCTGAGCACGCCCCGCACCACACGAGACGAGGAGGGCGCCTCATGACGGCGCAGACCGCAGACCGCACCCCGGCGGTAGGCCGACCGCAGGTGGTCCCGACCAGCACCTACCGCCTGCAGCTGCATGCGGGTTTCACGTTCGACGACGCCGCCGCGCAGGTCCCCTACCTGGCCCGCCTGGGCGTCGGGCACCTGTTCTGCTCCCCCGCGCTGCAGGCCGCGCCTGGCTCCACCCACGGCTACGACGTCGTCGATCACGCCCGCATCAGCGCCGAGTGCGGCGGCGAGAAGGGCCTGCGCCGCCTGGCCTCCGTCGCCCGCGAGCACGGCATGGGCCTGATCGTCGACGTGGTGCCCAACCACATGGCGATCCCGACCCCGATCTGGCACAACCGCGAGCTGTGGGACGTGCTGAAGAACGGTCCCGCCTCCGCCTATGCGGACTGGTTCGACATCGACGCGAACACGGAGCGCTCGATCCTCGTGCCCGTCCTCGGCAGGCCCATGGGCGAGGTGCTCGCCGAGGGGCAGATCGTCCTCGACGAGATCGAGATCCCCGAGCCCGACGGCAGCTCGCGCAACGAGACGGTCGTGCGGTACTTCGATCACGTGCTGCCGCTGGCCGAGGGCACCGGATCCCTCGGCATCGCTGACCTGCTGGAGCGCCAGTGGTACCGCCTGGCGTACTGGAAGGTCGCCGACGACGAGCTGAACTACCGGCGCTTCTTCGACGTCGACACCCTGGCCGCGGTGCGCGTCGAGGATCCCGCGGTGTTCGCTGCGACCCACCGCCTGCTGCTGTCCCTGCACGCCGAGGGCGTGATCGACGGCTTCCGCATCGACCACCCGGACGGGCTGGCCGATCCGCGCGGCTACCTGGCCGACCTCGCCGAGGGCTCGGGCGGTGCCTGGACCGTGGTGGAGAAGATCCTCGAGGGCGACGAGCAGCTGCCCGGGGACTTCGCCTGCGCGGGCACGACGGGCTATGACGCCCTGTGGCGGGTGGGCGGGCTGTTCCACGACGCGCGCGGCACCCTCGAGCTCACGCATCTGTGGCAGCACCGCACGGGCGACCTGCGGCCCTTCGACGAGATCGCGGCGGAGTCGACGGCCACGGTCATCACCACGAGCCTGTGGGCCGAGATCGAGCGCCTGACCGCGCTCGTCCACCGCATCTGCGCCGCCGACATCCGCCTGCGCGACACCACCCGGCGCAACATCACCCGCGCGATCGTGGCGCTGCTGCGGTCGATGGACCGCTACCGCGCCTACATCGTCCCCGGGGAGAAGGCCCCCGGAGCCCAGCGCGAGGTGCTCGTCGAGGCCGCCGAGCGGGCGCGACTCCTCCTCGACGACGATCCCGATGTGCAGGCGACCCTCGACCTGGTCGTAGCGCTGGCCTGCGGCGACGAGGCCGGCAGCGCGGGCCGCACGGCCGAGCCCGATAGGGCGGAGTTCATGGTGCGCTTCGCCCAGACCTGCGGCCCCGTGCACGCCAAGGGCCTCGAGGACACGGCGTTCTACCGCTACCACCGCTTCATCGCGGTCAACGAGGTGGGCGGCGACCCGGACCGCATCGGCGTGGACCCCGACGACCTCCACGAGCACTGCCGGCGGATGCTGCGCACCTTCCCGGACTCGATGACCACGCTGTCCACGCACGACACCAAGCGCAGCGAGGACGTCCGCGCGCGCCTGGCGGTGCTGACGGAGCTGCCGTCCGAGTGGGCCCGGACGGTCGCGGCCCTGCGCGAGGCGACGCTCGCGGTGCGGGATGACCGTGTCGACGGCGCCACGGCCCTGCTGCTGTGGCAGATCCTCGCCGGCACCTGGGACATGCCCGGCTCCCCCGCGCCCCGGATCACGACGGAGCGCCTCGTCGGGTACCTGACCAAGGCGATCCGCGAGGCGAAGATCCACACCACCTGGACCGACCCCGATGCGGACTACGAGGCGGCGGTGCTCGCGCTCGCCGAGCACGCGCTGGCCTCCGAGGAGGTCGCGCGGATCCTCGACGACTGGTCGCGCCGCACGCTGCCCGCTCAGCGCGCCGCCGTGCTGGGGCAGAAGCTGATCCAGCTGCTGATGCCGGGCGTGCCCGACGTCTACCAGGGCAACGAGACGATCGACCTGTCCCTCGTGGACCCGGACAACCGCCGCCCTGTGGACCACGCTGCCCACGCCGAGCGCCTGGACCGGATGCTCGAGGGCGCCCGTCCCGACGGCATCGCCGACGAGAAGCTGTGGCTCACCCATCGCGCGCTCACCCTGCGGCGGGAGCGGCCGGAGCTGTTCCGCGGCCGCGACGCCCACTACGCCCCCGTCCCCACGACCACGGGCCACGCCGTCGCCTTCGGCCGCGCCGCGGCCGCCGACGCGCCGCTCGAGGTCGTGGCGGTGGCCTCCCGCCTGACCTGCGCGCTGGCCCAGCGGGGCGGCTGGGACGAGAGCACCGTCGTGCTGCCCGAGGGCCGCTGGACGGATCTGCTGACCGGCCGCGGCGTGGACGGCGGCGCCTGCCGCCTGGGAGAGCTGCTGGCCGACTGGCCCGTGGCGCTGCTGACGAGGGAGGAGACCCGATGACCGCCGCCCATGAGGCTCGGCTTGTCGCGCCCGCGCCGGGCACAACGGATCCCGGCCCCCGCGACCATGCCGACCTCGCCGTCTGGGCTCCCCGGGCGACCGCCGTCGAGCTGCGCGTGCGCCGCGACGGCGCCGAGACCGTCACGACGATGGAGCGCGGCGCCGACGGCTGGCACCGCGCGCCCTCGGTGCGCGCCGTGCCCGGGGACCGGTACGCCTACCGTCTGGACGCCGACGGTCCGTGGCTGCCGGATCCCCGCTCGCTGCACCAGCCCGACGGCGTCCACGGCGACAGCGAGGTCCACGCCCCCGCGCCCGATCCGTCCTGGACAGGGCGCGATCTGCGCGGCGGCACGATCTACGAGCTGCACGTGGGCACCTTCGCCCCCGGACCGGACGGCGCCTCCGGCACGCTCGACACCGCGATCTCCCGCCTCGACCATCTCGTCGCCCTCGGCGTCGACGCCGTCGAGCTGATGCCGGTCGCGGCGTTCCCGGGCGAGCGGGGCTGGGGGTACGACGGCGTGGACCTGTACGCGACGCACGCGGCCTACGGGGGCCCGGCGGCGCTCGAGCGCTTCGTCGCCGCGGCGCACGAGCGCGGTCTCGCGGTGGTCATGGACGTCGTGATGAACCACCTGGGTCCGGCGGGCAACTACCTGTCGGCCTTCGCCCCGTACTTCACGGACACCCACGAGACCCCATGGGGCCCGGCCGTGAACCTCGACGCCGACGGCTCCGCCGAGGTCCGCGCGTTCCTGCTGGGGCTGGCCCGGCACTGGCTCGTGGACATGGGCCTGGACGGCCTGCGCCTGGACGCCGTGCACGCGCTGCGCGACGACTCCGACCGCCACCTGCTGGCCGAGCTCGCGGACGCCGTCGCCTCCTGGTCCGCGGCGCTCGGACGCCCGCTGACGCTCATCGCGGAGTCCGACCTCAACGACCCCCGCATGGTCACGCCCACCGCCGACGGCGGGCTCGGGATGGACATGCAGTGGGCCGACGACATCCACCACGCCGTGCACGCCTGGTCCACCGGCGAGCGCGACGGCTACTACGGGGACTTCGGCTCCGCCGAGGTCCTCGCGCGCTGCGTCACCCGCATGTTCGAGCACGCCGGCACGTTCTCGACGTTCCGGGGCCAGGTGTGGGGCTCCCCCGTCGACCCGACCGCCGAGGGCTACGACGCGCACTCCTTCGTCGCCTTCCTGCAGGACCACGACCAGGTGGGCAACCGGGCCGTCGGTGACCGCCCGGACGCGACGACGCCGCTCGGCGTCCACGCCGCCGCCGCGGCCCTGATCCTGTGCGGTCCCGCGACCGTGATGCTGTTCCAGGGCGAGGAGTGGGCGGCGAGCACGCCGTTCACCTTCTTCACCGATCACGACGACGAGCTCGGGCCCCTCGTGAGCGCCGGACGCGCCGAGGAGTTCGCGCAGATGGGCTGGTCGGGCGACATCCCGGACCCGCAGGACCGCGCGACGTTCGAGGCGGCGATGCTGGACTGGTCCGAGGCCGAGCACGGCGACCACGCCCGCATGCTCGCCTGGTACACCGAGCTGCTGGCCCTGCGCCGCGCCGAGGCGGACCTCCGGGATCCGGATCTGCGCCGCGTGGACGTCGAGATCCTCTCCGAGGAGACCGTCGTGCTGCGCCGCGGGCGCATCCGCGTGCTCGCGCACCGGGGCGAGGGGCCGATCGTGCTGCCCGACGAGGGCGGGGCAGAGGTCCTCGCACGCTTCGACACGGATCCGGAGACGGCCGATGCCGACGCGCTGGCGCTGCGGGGGCAGGGCGCGATCGTCTTCCACTGTCCCTGACAGGGGCTGCTCCCCTGCTCTTGATGAAGCGCCCCGGGTCTTGCTCCGTGGTCAGCCGCTCGCGGGCGCGGTCGTCGTGAGGTGTGCGCAGGGCGCTTCACCTCAGGATGCAGCAGCCAGCTTCCGCGTGACGTACTGGTTCAGGCTCACATGCTGCTCGGCAGCCTCCATGACCAGACGCCGATGAAGGTCTTCGCCCAGGCGCACTTGGAACTTGCCCGAGTAGTGCCTGGTCGACAAGGGCTCGGGGACGTCCTCGCCCCTCTCGCGCATGTCGGCCACAACCTCGTCGACGACCGACCGCAAGCCCGCAAGAGCACCTTCGGGGGTGACATCGAGCCAGGACAGGGAGGGGAACTCGACGCACGTGGTCACGAATTCCTCATCCGGTTCCGACCAGGTGACGCGGAAGCTGTAGCGCGCGGGGTCGACTGCCGTCGTGCTCATCGGTTTCCCTCCACCTTCTCGATGGCCTGCAGGACCTGCTTGACCTGGTAGGCCTTCGCCTTGCCGTGGTCGTTCTGGATGTTGACCCGCGGGTCGCCCGGCCATGGCGTCTTGAACACCGCATGCGAACCGCCGGTGTTCCGGGCTGGCCCGAAGTAGTGCTCGCACACCTTCAACACATCGGCATAGCTGATGTTGCGGGGATTGGCTCGCATCTGGGCGAGGACCTTCGCAACATAAGGCACGCGTTCATGGTACTGCGGGCGGTACCGTCCAGCAATGCCAGCCGACACGCTGTCGTCGGCATCGGTCGTGCGCCGTCTCGAATCAGGTGATCGATGGCGATCCGCGGCTCCTCACGGGTCCGCCCCGGGCCGGACGCGCTCGCGTCTCCTCTCGCGAAGCAGAGAGCGACCACCGGCCCGAGCACGCCACGGGCGATCACGCGCCCTGGAGCCGCGCCCGCTGACCCCTCAGACGCCGGCGAGCGCCGCGCCGTCGCGCGCGAGCGAGGCCAGGCGGGACAGCGAGCGGTAGTACTTCTTGCGGTACCCGCTGGCCAGCAGCTCACCGGTGTAGATCTCGGCGACGTCCGTGCCGGAGGCCAGCACGGGCACCTCGCGGTCGTAGAGCCGGTCGACGAGGACGACGAACCGCAGGCCGTCGTGGTGGTCGGTGATCGTGCGCAGCCCGGTCAGGTGCACGCAGCGGATGTCGTCGATCATCGCGCCGTAGCGGGAGGGGTGGACCTCCTTGAGGTGCGCGAGGAGGTCCTCGAAGCCGTCGAGGGTCGCGCCGTCAGTCGCGGCGGCGTGCTCGCGGACGGTCTCCTCCGCCAGCGGCGGGGTGCGGACGTCGCCGCCGCGGTGGCGGTAGTCCTCGCCGTCGATGCGCAGCACGTCGAAGCGCTCGGCCATCGACTGGATCTCGCGCAGGAAGTCCTGGGCGGCGAAGCGGCCCTCGCCGAGCGCCTCGGGCAGCGTGTTCGACGTCGCGACGACGGCCACCCCGGCGTCGGACAGCTCGCGGATCAGGCGGGTTATCAGCAGCGTGTCGCCCACGTCGTCGAGCTCGAACTCGTCGATGCACAGGACGGACGCGCTCGAGAACAGCTCGACGGCGTTCTGGTAGCCCATCGCGCCGACGAGGTTCGTGTACTCGACGAAGGTGCCGTAGACGGGGCGGCCGGGGGCGACGTGGAACAGCGAGGCGAGCAGGTGCGTCTTGCCCACGCCGTAGCCGCCGTCGAGGTACAGGCCGTGGGCCGGGGCCGCCGTGTCCTTTCCCCGGAGGCGGGCGAGGAGGCCGCCGCCGGAGCGCGGGCGTCCGAGCTGCGCGGCGAAGGCGCCGATGCGCTCCTTGGCCTGGGCCTGCGAGGGGTGCGCGGGGTCGGGCACGTAGGTCTCCAGCCGCGCGTCCGCGAAGCGCGGCGGCGGCACCAGGTCGGCGACGAGCCGGTCGAGAGAGGGGACGGGGCGGCGGTCGGCGAGCGCTTCGGTCACAGCCGACGATTCTATGGCGATCCTCCCCGGCCGCGCGGCACGGTATAGGCTCGGTCCATGACCGGTCGTCAGCACATGGCGCGCACGGATCGCGTAGCCCTGGGACTCTTCGCCGCCTGGTGCCTGAACGATCTCGAGGAGCTCATGACCATGCGGTCGGGGTCCCGGGCAGCGCTGCGCCGAGTCCCCGCCGCCGTCCCCGTGCCCGCCGCCGTGCGGGACCGGGGCCTGTCCCAGGAGCACGTGGCGCTCGCCATCGTCATGATGGGTTCCCTCATGGCGGCCGCGAGCGCGCTCGGCGCGCGCACGCGCTTCCGCGACCCGATCTCCCGCACCGTCCTCGAGGGCTTCGGGATGCACGGCATCACCCACATCGCGGCCTCCGTCGCCGCTCGCGGCTACACCTCCGGCGTGCTCACGGCGCCGACCGTGGTCATCCCGTTCTGGGTGCATGCGCGCCGGGTCCTGCGCGATGACGGTGCCGCGGCTCCCTCCCCTGCCGCACTCGCCGCCGCAGGGGCGCTGCTGATGCCGATCATGCTCGCCGTCCACGCGCTCGCCCACGCGGTGCTCGGGGAGGACTCGGCGGGCCGGGTCCCGGGCCTGCCCGTAGGCTGAGCAGGCGCCGCCGACCCCGCCCCGAGGAGCACCGATGCATCTGGTCCTGCGCGACGGAGCCCCCTGCCCGCCCACCGCGCTGACGCACGACGGCGCGGGCGCCGCCGCCCTCGCGGATCTGTACGCCTACGGGCCCGGCACAACCGTGCGGGCGATGATGAACGCGACGATCGACGGGGCGATCGCCGGGGCCGACGGGACGAGCGGGTCGCTGTCGAACCCGGACGACTCCTTCGTCTTCGGCGTCCTGCGGGCGCTGGCCGATGCGGTCCTGGTCGGCGCCTCCACGGTCCGCACGGAGGACTACCGGCGCCCTGCCGGGCGAGGGGACCTGCGGGATCCGTCGCGGCGCCCGGGAGGCGCCGACCGGCCCGTGCTCGCGATCATGACCTCGAGCGGCCAGGTGCCCGCGAGCATCGAGCCCGACTGGCCGACGCTGCTGATCGCCCCGCGCGACGCCGTCTCCGCCGTCACCGCGCGATCGGGCTGGCCCGCCGACCGCGTGATCGGCGCGGACTCCCCCGCCGAGGTCGTCGCGGCCCTGGTCGCGCGCGGCCACCGCGGCATCCAGATCGAGGGCGGCCCCTCCAGCCTGGGGCGCTTCGCCGCCGCAGGCCTGCTCGACGAGCTGTGCCTGTCGACGACGCACCGCACCGTCGGCGGCCCCTCGCCCCGCGCGGTCGACGGCCCTCTCCACGACGGCCGCTGGGAGCTGCGCTCGCTGCTGATCGGCGAGCACGCCCACGCTGCGCGCTACAGGCGCCTGCCCGACGACCTCTCCTGAGGCGGCGCGGCCGGGTCCCGGACCGGCAGCACGAGGCGCTCGACGTCGATGCCGAGCCCCAGCACCTCGTCGAGGAATCCGGCGACGATCCGCTCGCAGCGCTCCGGGTCGGTGTTCCATTCGCGCGTGTGCGTGGCCTGCGCGAAGGGCTCGAAGCGCACGAGGTCGGGCCGCAGATGCGCGAGGACCGCGCTGGGCGCCGGCGGCACGGTCGTGTCGGCCATGGCGTGCAGCAGGAGCGTCGGATGGGCCAGATGCTCGGCGTAGAAGGGCGCGTGCATCTGCTCGAGCGCGATGGGCTCGTGGAGGCGGACGCTGCGCGCGCCCCACGGCGAGCGCATCATCCACAGGGCGAGGGCTCGCAGCGGGCGCGGCGCCTTCAGCGCCCGGGCGTGGTGGTCGAGGATGTCGTGCCAGTCGACGGCGGGGCTGTCGAGGACGAGGGCGGCGATCTGCTCGCGATGCGCGGACAGCACCGAGGTGCGCAGGGCGATGCCGCCGCCCATGGACAGGCCGATCAGGACGACGCGGCGGGCCCCGTGCTCGAGGGCGAAGGCGACGGCGGCCTCGGCGTCCTCCCATTCGGCGGCGCCCAGGTGCATCATGCGGTCGGCGGATGCGGCGGCCCCGGCATCGTTGCGGTAGGTGATCGCGAGCGCCGTGATCCCCAGGCGGTGCAGCAGCGGCAGCAGGCGCAGGCTCTCGCCGCGCGTCGCGCCGTGCCCGTGGACGATGACCGCCCAGGTCCCGTGGGAGCGCGCGCCGTCCGCGGCCTCGTCGTCGCCGGGCGGCACCAGCCAGGCCGGCATGGCGCCGACGGGCGAGGCCACGTCCACCTCCTCGAACACGAGGCCGTGGGCCGTCATCGGATCGCCCGCCCAGAAGTAGCCGTTGGTGCTCGCGGCGCCGGCCTCGAGCCGCGCGCCCGGGCGGTCGGCGTCGAGCGCGAGGAGCGGGCGGGCCACGGTCGTCGGCGTCGGGTGCCCGGTGACCGCGCCGAGGCGGGCGCTGAGGGCTCCCCCGCCCTGCCGGATCGCGAGGACGCCGGGGCGCCGGGTCTCGGGCGTCGCGTCGAGGTGCACGCGGTCGACGAAGGCGGCCCGCACGACGGCGTCGGACTTCTCCCGCCCGGCCGGGAGGAGGGGGATGCGGGCCATGACGCGCGCCCCGACGCCGAGCGCGAGGGTGCTTGCGATGAACGAGGCCCCCGCCCCTGCCAGGCCGATCGCTCCGGCCCCGCGCCAGCGCGAGGGCACCGGCACCGCCTGCCCGGCTTGGCGGATGCGCGGACGACGGGGCGTGCGAGTCCTCATATCGGGAGTCTACGAGCGGGCGCTGGGTCCCGCCGGGGCGTCTGTCGCGCGTACGATCACCACCATGAGCACCTCGTTCATCGTCCTGTCGGAGGTCCCCGTCTCGACCTCCGACGCCATGACCGCCCTGCGCTACCTGGGCCTCGATCCCGCGGAGCAGGAGGAGGCCGACGCCGCGAGCCCCGACGCCCTGGCGGTGCGGGTGCTCGTCCCCCGCGATGCGCACCGCTCCCTGGTGGCGGAGGTGATCGACGCCCTGGGGCTCATTGACCTGCGGGGCGCGTGGGAGGCGGTCGCCGTGCGCGCGCGCCACGAGCGCGCCGAGCACGCCGCCCGCCACGCCCAGGAGGCTCTCGAGGCCACGACGGCGTCCTTCCGCAAGGTCGGCTGCACCGTCGAGGGGACGCTGTGCGACGGCGACCCGCTTGAGGCCGTCCAGGGCCTGCTGGACGACTGCTCCTCGCAGGCCGTGGTCGTGTTCTCCGACCCCCAGCTGTTCGAGGAGACCTTCGCGCAGGACTGGGCGCACCGCGTCGAGGACCACCTGCACGCCACCGTGCTGCACCTGTACCCGGGATCAACCATGATCGGAGGCTCCTGAAATGGACGAGCGACCCATCGGCGAGGGCGAGTACCCGATCGCCCTGACCCCCGAGCAGTGGCGAGAGCGCCTGAGCCCCGCCGAGCACCGCGTCCTGCGAGAGGGCGGCACCGAGGTCCCCTTCACCGGGGAGTACGAGGAGGTGCGCCCGGCAGGCGTCTACGAGTGCCGTGCCTGCGGCGCCGAGCTGTTCACCGCCGAGACCCAGTTCGATGCGCACTGCGGCTGGCCCGCGTTCTGGGCCCCGCGCGACTCCGACGCCGTCGAGCTGCTGGAGGACGACTCGCTGGGGATGCGGCGCGTCGAGGTGCGCTGCGCGCGCTGCGGCTCGCATCTGGGCCATGTGTTCTCCGGCGAGGGCTTCCCCACCCCCACCGACGAGCGCTTCTGCATCAACTCCATCAGCCTGCGCCACCGCGACTGACCGGACGCCCGCGCCCGCGGCGCGCCTGCCCGACGCGCCCGCGGCGGGCCGCTACGCTCCCAGCGTGCCCGTCCACCGTCTCATCCCTCCCGACCACGGCTTCTCCGAGGCGATCTCGGCGATGACCGCGACGCAGCTGAGGCCGGAGGTCCGCTGGAGCGAGATCCCCTCCCCCGGGAAGATGGCCCCGCACACCTGGGCCGCGAACGCCGAGGTCGACCTGCACGACGAGGAGCTCGCGAGCGGTCGCCTGGTGGTCCTCTTCGATCCCGCGGGCGATGACGCCTGGGACGGCCGCTACCGCTTCGTCGCGCTCGTCCAGGCGCAGCTCGAGCCCGAGTTCGCCGTCGAGGCCATGCTGGGCGACGTCGCATGGTCCTGGGTCACCGAGTCCCTCGAGCTGTCCGAAGCGTCCGTGCACGAGCTGGGCTGCACCGCCACGCGCGTGGTCTCCCAGAGCTACGGCGCGCTCGCCTCGCGGCCCTCGACGGTCGATATCGAGATGCGCGTGTCGTGGACCCCGGACGAGGAACCGGGCACGGACGTCGATCTGGGCCCGCACTTCTCCGCCTGGTCGTCCATGCTCGCCGCTGCCGGGGGCCTGCCGCCCGCTCCGCCGCCTGTCGCCCCGATCGCCCCGGCGCACCGCGCCCGCGCCCCCCATGCCGAGGATCCCCGATGACCGAGCCCGAGCTCCCGAAGCTGACAGGGCCCCGCGACGGCCTGCCCGATGTGATCGACCGGATCCAGCCGCTGCTGGCATGGAGCGAAGCGGCGATGGAGACCCCCGACGAGCCCGTCGCGGTCGACGTAGAGCGCGCCTCGAGCTACCGCTACTCCCAGAGGGCGTACCTGATACAGCTGCGGACCGACACGGCCGGGACCGCGCTGCTGGACCCGACCGCGTTCACGCTGCCGGCGACGTTCCGCCGTGCGCTCGCAGGCCGCGAATGGGTGCTCCATGCCGCGACGCAGGACCTGCCGAGCCTGGCGGAGCTGGACCTGGTGCCCGAGCGCCTGTTCGACACCGAGCTCGCGGGCCGCCTGCTGGGGATGCCGCGCGTGGGCCTGGGCGCCGTCGTCGAGGACACCCTGGGCCTGCGCCTGGCCAAGGAGCACTCCGCGGCCGACTGGTCGAAGCGTCCGCTGCCCCAGCCGTGGCTGGTGTACGCGGCCCTGGACGTCGAGGTGCTCGTGGAGGTGCGCGACATCATGGCCGCCCGCCTCGCGGACGCTGGCAAGGACGACTGGGCCCGGCAGGAGTTCGAGCATCTCGTCTCCCGCGGCATCCCGGAGCCGCCCGCCGAGCCGTGGCGCAACCTCCACGGCATCGGCGTGCTGCGCCGACCCGAGCAGCTCGCCGTCGCGCGGGCGATGTGGGAGAGGCGCGACGAGATCGCGCGCCGTGAGGACCTGTCGCCGCACCGGGTGATCCGCGATCGCGAGATCGTCGCGGCCGCCAAAGTCGCGCCCCAGTCCAAGTCCGCCTTCGATGCGGCCCTGCCTGCTCCCCTGCGCCGCAAGGACGCCTGGTGGCAGGTGGCCCGCTCCGGTCTGGAGCTGCCGCCCGAGCATCTGCCCTCGCGCTCGGTCCCGAGCCATCCGCCGGCCCACAAGATGTGGGCCAAGAAGCACCCCGAGGTGTGGGAGCGCTACCAGGTGA
The DNA here is from genome assembly GCF_900163655.1 of Brachybacterium nesterenkovii. GTDB lineage: Bacteria > Actinomycetota > Actinomycetes > Actinomycetales > Dermabacteraceae > Brachybacterium > Brachybacterium nesterenkovii. The sequence goes on along the minus strand of NZ_FWFG01000030.1, from coordinate 7,254 downwards.
TCCGCGAGGCCGTCGGGCAGCGGGCCGAGGACCTCGAGATGCCCGCGGAGAACCTCCTGAACCCGGGACTGCTGCGGACCTGGGTGTGGGAGAACCCGCTGGCACCGGCCGAGGAGGCCGTCGAGGCCGGTCTGCGCGATCTGGGCGCCCGGGCATGGCAGGCCGAGCAGACCGGTCCCGTGATCCATCGGGCGATGACCGAGGAGAGCTGAGGGCGGACCGTCCGCCCGAGGCTCAGCGTCGGCGGCGCTCCCGGGGTCGCTGGCGTTCCTGGGTCATGGCGGCGTGTGTCCGGGCGGAGTCGAGCGCCCGCACGGGCAGGGGTGTCCGGGCGGGGTCGGCGCGGATGCCGTCGAGGAAGACGGTCAGGTAGCGGCGATAGAGGTCGGGCTCGACGCTGCGCGTGAGGTTGCGGATCGCGGCCAGCCCCGCCTGCAGGAAGATGATGTCGCTCTGCTCGAGGTCCGCTCGCACGCTCCCCTGCTCCCTGGCCCTCTCAACGAGCCGCTGCAGCAGCGGGGCGACCCGGGAGCGGGCCTGGGCGACCTGCTCGTCGGCCAGGGCGGGGTGGGACATGATCGTGTTGAGCCCGCTGTCGCCGAACTGGAGCTCCATGGAGCGCTCGAGGAAGCCGACGATGCCCCTCCAGGCGTCCGGCTCGTCGAGGGCCGCCCGGGCATAGGCCTCGAGCTCGTCGACCGCGGACACGAACAGGGCCTCCATGAGCTCCTGCTTGTTCGCGAAGCGCCGGTACGCGGTCCCCACGCCCACCCCGGCGTGCCGGGCGACCTCGTTCAGCGAGACGTCCGGCCCGCTCCGGGCGTAGAGCTCCCGGGCGGCCCTCAGCAGGCGCTCTCGATTCGCGGCGGCGTCGCTGCGCAGGTTCTCGGCCATGCCTGCGATCCTCCCATAAGCGGAGCGCTTGCTCCACTTGTGTTAGCGTGACTCCGAAGCGGATGCGCGGCTCCGCTTGCGGGTGGCGCCGAGAGCGCCCCGACCGCCGCCCGATCACAGGAGTCCCCGTGAAGCACCCGGACAAGCAGTCCTTCGACACCGCCAACGTGTTCGGCACCGGCGCCCCCAACGACGCCTTCGCCCCCTACTTCATCGGCCGGTCCTACCTCCAGGGCCTCACCGAGCCCACCGATCAGGTGCCCCTGAGCCTGGCCAACGTCTCCTTCGAGCCGGGATGCCGCAACAACTGGCATCGGCACGACGCCGCCACCGGCGGCGGCCAGGTGCTCATCTGCACCGCGGGCGAGGGCTGGTACCAGTCCGAGGGCAAGGACCCCGTCGAGCTCACCGAGGGGACCGTCGTGGTCGTACCGCCCAACACCAAGCACTGGCACGGCGCCAAGGCCGACAGCTGGTTCAGCCACATCGCCTTCATCCTGCCGGGCACCGAGCAGTCCAACGTCTGGCTCGAGCCCGTCGACGACGAGCAGTACGGCCGCCTCGCCGACTGACACCGCACACCAACCGGCTCTCCCGCACAGGAGGAATCCATGACCGCATGGGACACGGAGACGATCGACCGGAACGCCGCCGCCGACGACCTGCACATCGCCCCCTTCCGACCCGACGGCGCCACCCCGGGCACCCCCACCTGGATCTGGTCGGTCGTCGTCGACGACCGCCTGTTCGTGCGGGCCTGGAACGGGCCCCGCTCCCGCTGGTACCGCGCGGCCGTCGAGCAGCGGGCCGGCATCATCGAGACCGTCGGACGCCGCATCGAGGTGACCATGACCCCGATCGACGAGGCCGCCGCTCCCGAGCTCGGCACGCGGATCGATCCCGCATACCGGACGAAGTACGCTGGCAGCGCCTACCTGCCGCCGATGGTCGCGGAGGGCCCGAAGGCCGCGACCGTCGAGATCACCCCCGCCCTCGAGAAGGACCGAGCATGAACGCTCCGATCACCATTCCCGCCACGATGCGGGCCGTCGTCATGAACGCCCCCGGCGACGTCTCGGTCGAGACCGTCGAGACCCCCCGGGTCGTCAAGCCCACCGACGTGGTCATCCAGCTGGCCGCCGCCTGCGTCTGCGGTTCCGACCTGTGGCCCTACCGCGGCCTCGAGGGCTCCTTCGAGGAGCCGCGCCGCATGGGCCATGAGTACGTCGGCACGGTCGTCGAGAAGGGCGCGGAGGTCGCGACCCTCGACCTGGGCGACTTCGTCATCGGCTCGTTCATGCTCTCCGACGGCACGTGCGAGATCTGCCGGGACGGCTACCCCTCGCGCTGCGTCAACGCCGGCGAGTACACCGGCAGCCAGGCCGAGTACATGCGCGTCGAGCTGGCCGACGGCTCCCTGGTGAAGGTTCCCGGCGGACGCCCCGACGACCCCGATCGCCTGGCCGACTACCTCGCCGCCTCCGACGTCCTCGGCACCGGCTGGTACGCCGCCGTCGCGGCTCAGGCGGGCCCGGGCCGGACCATCGCCGTCGTGGGCGACGGCGCGGTCGGCCTGTGCGCGGTGCTCGCCGCCACGTCGCTGGGGGCGGAGCGGGTCATCGCCTTCTCGCGCCACGAGGATCGCGCCGCCCTGGCCCGGGAGTTCGGCGCCGACGTCGTCATCGCCGAGCGCGGCGAGGAGGGGGCGCAGAAGGTCAAGGAGCTGACCGGCGGTTATGGCGCGCACGGCGTCTGCGAGGCCGTGGGCACGCAGGGCTCGATGGACCAGGCCCTGGCCTCGGTCCGCCCCGGGGGCCACGTCGGCTTCGTCGGCGTCTCCCACGACCAGACGATCAACGGTCTCGACCTCTTCTTCCGCGAGGTGCATCTGGAGGGCGGCCCGGCCCCGGTGCGCCGCTTCCTGCCCGAGCTGATCGAGCTGATCCGCAGCGGCGAGATCCAGCCCGGGAAGGTGTTCACGCAGCGCGTCCCGCTCGAGCAGGCCGCCGAGGCCTACGCGGCGATGAACGAGCGCCGGGAGATCAAGGTGCTCCTGGAGGTGTGACCCTCCCGAGGGGCGCTGGCGGCACGGCCCCGCGCGTCCGGTTCATGCCGCGCCGCGGTGCGCTGCGTCCCTCACCCCCGATTCTCGTGACAGCGGAGGAGTTCGCATGGCGATCAGGATCATCCAGCGCCGCTTCGGCGGGCCCGAGACCTTGGAGGTCGTCGAGGTCGAGTCTCCGACGGCATCGGATCTGGGCCCGGACGAGGTCCTCGTCGCGGCGGCCGCGGCGGGCGTCAACCCGATCGATGTCATGACCCGCACGGGCGGTGGGATGGCGGCGACGGGAGCCATCACCCTGCCCTTCACGCCGGGGTGGGACGTGGCGGGCACGGTCCGCGCGGTCGGCGCGGGTGCCACGGGGCTCGCACCGGGCCAGCGCGTTCTCGGCCTGGCGCGGTTCCCTCGCGAGGGGGCGGCGTACGCCGAGCGCGTCATCGTCCCGGCGGCCGATCTCGTCCCGACGCCCGATATCCTCACCGAGGAGCAGGCCGGGGCCTTCCCGATGGCCGCGATGACCGCGTGGCAGGCCTTCACGGACACCGCGTCCGTCGAGGCGGGGCAGCGGGTGCTCATCACGGGGGCGGGAGGCGGCGTGGGCCATCTCGCCGTTCGGCTCGCCCGTCATCTCGGCGCGCACGTCATCGCTCTTGCGAGCGAGGGCAAGCACGCGTGGCTGCGGGAGCTGGGCGCGGGCGAGACCATCGACTACCGCGACGCGACCGCGGTGTCCGCCCTCGAGGGCACAGCGGACGTCGCCCTGAGCCTGGCGGCGGGCTCGCGCGACGCCGCTCTGCGCGCCGTGCGCCCGAGCGGCGTGCTCATCGGCCTCGGAGCCGGAGCCGGGACCGAGATCGCAGCCCAGGCGGAGGGGGCGGGGGTGCGCTACGCCGCCACGCACGTCCACACGCAGCGGGAATGGCTCGAGCGCGTCGTGGCCCTGGCGGCGTCCGGTGATCTCGTGCCGCACGTCTCGGCCTCCTTCGCGCTGACCGAGGCCGCCGCGGCGCATCGGGCTCTCGAGCAGGGGCACACCACCGGCAAGATCGTGCTCACCTGCTGAGCTGCGAGTCCGTCCGCGCGCGAGTCCCGTTGCGCGAGCGTCGCTGCCGGAGCGACCGTCGTTGATGGCCGTACCCCGTCGTTCCGGTGATCACGCCTGCGCCTCCGCAACCTCACCGACGAGCGCCCGGGCGGCGGGGCTGGGATTGAACTCGTTCCAGGCCAGGTACTCGACCCGCCGAGGGCCATCGACGAGCGGGACGGTGACCAGGTCCGGATCTGGCGGGACGACGTGGGCGGAGAGCATCCCGACCGCGAGCCCCCTGCGGATGAGACCGATGATCAGATCAGTGGTCATGGCTTCGAAGGCGACGTCGCGGTGCAGGCCCGCCGCGCGGAAAGCCAGATCGCCCTGGGCGCGTCCCGCCGAGCCGCCCGGGAAGTCGACGAAGGCCTCAGCGGCCAGGTCCGCGAGCTTCAGTCTCTTGCGGTGCGCCAGGCGGTGGCTCGCCGGCAGCGCCGCGACGAGTGATTCGCGGGAGAGCTCCCGAACGCAGACCCCGTGGGGCGGCGTGGACTCGGCGAGTCCGAGGAAGGCCGCATCGAGATGCCCCGCGCGGATGTCGCTCACGAACTGCTCGCTGCCGCCGCTGCGAAGGCGCACCTGCACCGCAGGATGCGCGGCGTAGAAGTTCGCCAGCACAAGCGGGATGTCCACAGCGGTGACCGTCGGGATCACGCCGATCGTGAGCGTACCGCGCACCCGGCCGTCGGCAGCCGCAGCATCCACTACGGCACGGTCGGCGGCCTGCAGGGCTTCTCGAGCCGCGGCCACGAACGCCTCCCCCGCCGCAGTGAGCTCGACACGACGCGACGTGCGCGCGACCAGCTGCACACCGAGCTCACGTTCCAGCGCCTTGATCTGATGGCTCAGCGCCGACTGCACCACGAAGCACCGTTCCGCCGCCCTGGTGAAACTGCGCTCCTCCGCGAGGGCGACCGCGTACCGCATCTGCTGCAGCTCCATCCATCTATGATGACCGTGCATGCCTTCCATGACAAACATGCGTTGGACTCATGCCTGACCTGGGAACAGGCTTGATCCCATGGCGAACAGCGATCAGACCATCGGTCAGCAGGCAGGGTGGACCGCTCTGACCGCCGTGGCGCCCATGGTGTGGGGGACGACGTACATCGTCACCACACACCTCCTGCCGGACGGGCACCCCGTCTTCGCCGCGCTCATGCGGACGCTGCCGCCCGGGCTCATCGCGCTGGCCCTGTCGCGCCGACTCCCCCGCGGCGACTGGTGGTGGGAGAGCCTGGCTCTCGGCGCCTTGAACATGGCCGCCTTCTTCCCGCTGCTGTTCGTCACCGCCCAGCGACTGCCGGGAGGAGTCGCCGCGACGCTGGGCGCCGTCCAGCCCCTCCTCATCGCCATCCTGGCCGTCCTCATCCTCCACGAGCGGCTCTCGGGCTGGCGTCTGTGGTGGGGCATGACCGGCATGGCGGGGGTGGGCATGGTCGTGCTGGGCCCGGACGCGGCCCTCGATCCGCTCGGCGTCCTGGCAGGGCTGGCCGGCGCCGCGTCGATGGGCACCGGCGTCGTCCTCACCAAGAAGTGGGGACGCCCCGAGCACGTCAGCGCCGTCGGCCTGGCCGGGTGGCAGCTCACGTCCGCCGGCGTCCTGCTGGCGATCCCCGCGCTCATCCTCGACGGCGTCCCCGAGCGCATCGACGCCGGCGCCTGGGCCGGGTACGCCTGGCTCGGTCTGGTCGGCGCCCTGCTCACGTACACCATCTGGTTCGCCGGCATCTGCCACCTGTCCGTCACCCCCACGGCCCTCCTCGGGCTGCTCTCCCCGCTGACGGCCGCGCTGCCCGGCGCACTCATCGCGGGCGAGTCCCTCACCATCGTGCAGCTCGCCGGCTTCGCCCTCTCGCTCACCGCGCTGGTCGCCGGGCAGCTCCCCCGTCCCCTCCATCGAAAGGAATCCAGATGAGAATCGCAGTCTTCGGCGCCACCGGCATGGCGGGAAGCGAGATCGTGGCCGAAGGGATTCGGCGCGGTCACCGCGTCACCGCGGGATCGCGAACGAATCCACTTTCCAGCTCCGTCGAGGCGCTCGCTCCCGTGCGGATCGATGTCGCTGATCGGCAGCATGTCGAGCGAGTGCTCTCTACCGTCGACGCCGCGGTGCTGAGCGTGCGCCTGCCCTCCGGTCGAGAACGGGAGATCGCGGGCCTCACCGGGTCTTTCCTCGATGCGGCCCACGTGGCCGACGTTCCCGTGCTGATCGTGGGCGGCTCCGCCCCGCTGCGCTCTCCCGACGATCCGTCCGTACTCGTGGTCGATGATCGGGACGTCGTTCCGGAAGCCTGGCTGCCCATCGCCCGCGCCAGCCTGGCCCAGTTCGAGGTCTGCCGCGAGCACGCGAACCGGAACTGGACCTATCTCAGCCCTCCGGCCGTCTTCGAACGCGGGCCTCGGACCGGCACCTACCGGCGCGGCCACGACACCCTTCTCGTCAACCCCGACGGCACATCCGCGATCAGCGCCGCGGACCTCGCCATCGCGGTCTTGGATGAGCTCGAGCACCCCTCCGGGGAGCGGCACTTCACGGTCGTCGCCAGCCCGATGTGACGGGTGCTGATGCCTCGGCGATCGGCACCCAGGTGACGTGCCGTATGAGCACGATCGCGGCCACGATGTCTGCTGCGACCATCCAGTTGAAGGTGAAGAACCAAGGCTCGATGAGGGGAGGCTAAGAGCCCCTGCGCTGCCGGTGGACCGACCTCGCGCGCGTCGTCCTTACCGTGCGCTGGATACTGTTTGCATGAGGATGCTGGGAGAGCCGGACGTCGTCGAGCTCGTGGTGCAGGAGCTGGGGACCGGAGTGCGTTCGGTCGATCCCCTAGCGGGGTCGGTCACCAATCAGTCCTGGCGCGTTGCGACCGATGCAGGCACAGTGGCGGTCAAATGCTGCCCCGAGGCGGATTGGAGCAACGAGACCACCGCCCTGGCCCGTCTCGCATCGTCACCCGCAGTGCCTACTGCCCGCCTCCTGGCCGCAAGCCACCGCGCATCTGCCCCGTGGCTGATCCTGCAATGGATCGACGGAGCGCCCGCTGACACGGCCAGGGAGCGATACGACGCAGGGAGAGCAGTCAAGCGTCTGCACGAGCTGGAGGCCGACCACGTCGGCCCCGCGAGCCAGCCGGCACGCTCATGGAGCAATCTGGCTCTTCAGAGTTGAGTGTGGGCGCGCCGGTGTGGTCGGGTAGCTGGGGGTAGA
>NZ_FWFG01000004.1 GCF_900163655.1 Brachybacterium nesterenkovii | reverse complement strand
GCCTGGGCCGGGGCGAGCTCGAAGCCCTCGAGCGGGGAGCGCACGTCCACGCCGAGCGTGCCGCGGTGGATCGTGAGCGCGTTGCCCTGCGGGATCGAGACGAAGGCGTCCTGCGGGTAGCCCGAGGAGCTCACGATCACGCGATGCTCCTCGACCAGGCAGCGCAGGTCGTAGGTGTCCCAGGTCGAGTCCTCGAGCAGCTGGGCGGGGTCCGACTGGGCGTAGGCGACGAGCTCGTGCGGTGTCACCACGAGGCAGTTGAGCCCCTCGGGGTAGCGTCCGCCGAGCTCCTGGACCCACTGCGTGACGTCCTGCGCGGCGCGCTGCACGGCGAGCGCCCAGCCCACCTCGCGGGCGTGCGCGGTGACGAGCGAGAAGTAGAGCTCGGAGTCCGTCGTGCCCTGCACGCCGCGGCCGCCGCGCGCCAGCACGCGCTCGCGGAACCCCTCGGGCATGTCGAACTGGCCGTTGTGGGCGAACGCGACATCGCCCTCGACGAAGGGATGGGTGTTGTCGAGCGAGAGGCCCAGGCCCACGCTCGCGCGACGCAGGTGCACGATCACGAGCTCCCCGTCGGCGTCCGCGACCGCCTGGCCGTACTCGTTCGAGACCCGGGCCGTGTCGATCCCCTTGCGCACCTCGAGCACGGGCGCGGACTCCGACGAGTTCGAGGAGTACCAGGCCACTCCCCACCCGTCCTTGTGCCGTTCCGAGAGGGCGGTGAACAGGGGCAGCTCGTCGGGGACGGCCTCCCTGAGGGGGGTGTGCTCACGGGTGACGACGCCGAGGAGACGGCACATGGGGCAGGACCTGCTTCCGAGGACGGGCGGAGTGGGACGGGCGCGGGCGGGTCGGTCAGTCGACCAGCGAGCCCGTGGTGGAGGCGGCGCGCCGCTGCATGCGACGGTCCAGCCAATGCGCGAACTGGGTCAGCACGAAGTTCAGCGCGACGTAGATGAAGGCCACGATCAGATAGGTCTGGATCAGGAAGTGCGTGTACGCGACGAGCGACTTGCCCTGGTACTGCAGCTCGTTGTAGCTGACCACGAAGCCGAGCGTCGAGTCCTTGAGGAGGGAGACGAGGGCCAGGATCAGGCTCGGCAGGACCAGGCGGATCGCCTGCGGGATCACGACGTAGCGCAGGGACTGGGCATGCGTCAGGCCGATCGACGCGGCCGCCTCGGACTGTCCGCGGTCCACGGCGCGGATGCCGGCGCGGAACACCTCGGCGGTCGTGGCCGAGGACACCAGGATCATCGGGATCACGAGCATCCAGAACACCGGGAACGTGACGTTGAAGGGCGGACCCGGCAGGGCGAGCAGGAAGAAGTAGACGACGAGCAGCATCGGGATCGAGCGGAAGACCTCGATCCACGCGGTCGTGACCCAGCGCAGCGGCAGGAACGGGCTGAGCCGGCCGAGGGCCAGCAGGAGCGCGAGCGGGAACGCGAACACGGCGGCCACGGCCGTGGCCAGGAACGTGCCCTTGGCCCCCTGGCCGAGGAAGGCGATGTAGTCCGGACGCAGGAACGGTGCCCAGCGATCGGCCGCGAGCTGCCCGTTGACCCCGAACTGGTACAGGCCCACGGCGATCACGCCGAGGATCGCGAGCGCGCTCAGGAGCGACAGCAGCAGGATCCGCCGGCGCCCGCGAGGCCCGGGCTCGTCGAACAGGACTCGGGTGGCGCTCGCGCTCATGCTCCGGCTCCGATCCGCGTGGTGTGACGGTTGAGCAGGCGGGTCGGGGACAGGCGGCGCTCGAGCAGCCAGCCGACGAGGCCGCCCGCGAAGGCCAGGCACAGGTAGACGGCCCCGACGAACAGGAACATGAGCACGGCCTGCGCGTACTGGTTGTTGATCGCCTGGGTCTGGTAGGTCAGCTCGGGCACCGCGACGGCCGCGCACAGCGACGAGCCGATCACGGTGCCGATGAAGATGTTGACGAGCGGCTGGACCATCGTGCGGAAGGCCTGGGGCAGCACGACGAACCGGAGGACGCCGAAGAAACCGAGGCCGATCGAGCGTGCGGCCTCGGCATGGCCGATCGGGACCGTGTTGATGCCCGAGCGCACCGTCTCGCACACGAACGCCGAGCCCGACAGCACGAGCGCGAGCACGCCGGTCCAGAACAGCGGGAGCAAGAGGCCCGCGTCGGGCATGCCGAAGGCGAGCAGCACGAGCAGGGAGAGCATCGGCATGTTGCGGAAGATCTCGACGTAGACCGTGGCGGCCCAGCGCAGCGGCGGGATCGGGCTGACGCGGCACACGGCCAGCAGGGTCCCGAAGACGAGCGAGAACGCGTATCCCAGGATCGTGAGCAGGCACGTCGTGCCGATCCCGTGCAGCAGGGCCGGGATGTTGTCGGTGATCGCGTCCATGGGCTCGGCCTCCTCTCATCGGTCGGTCCGTCGTGCGCGCGCACCGGCGCGCACGACGGACGCGCTGTCACTCGGTGGCGGCGGTGTCGCCGATCGTGGGCGGCGCCGGGGTGTCGCCCTCGACGACCTGGCCGATGGTGGCCTTCCACAGCTTGGCCCAGGTGCCGTCGTCGTAGATCTTCTGCAGGAAGCCGTTGACGAAGTCGAGGGAGTCCTCGTGGTCCTTGGACAGGCCGATGCCGTAGGGGTCCTTCGTGAAGGGCTCGCCGACCACCTTGAGGGAGTCGTCGGCGACGGCGTTGGACAGCAGGATCGACTGGTCGAGCACGTAGGCGTCGACGCGCTTCTGCTTGAGCGCGGCGATGCACTGGTCGTTCTCGGCGAACTGCTGGATGTCGGAGTCCTGGGCGTCCGGGACGTGCTTCATGATGGCGTCGTACCCGGTCGAGGCCGACTCGGTCGTGATCTTCTTGCCCTTGAGGTCGTCGACCGAGGTGATCGAGTCATCGTCCGAGCGCACCTGGATGGCCGCGCCCGAGGAGTAGTACGGGCCCGCGAAGTTGACCTTCTCCATGCGCGGCGCCGTGATCGAGTAGGTCGCGACGACGACGTCGACGGTGCCGTTCTGGAGCATGGTCTCGCGGGTCTCGACGGTGGTGTCGAGGTAGTCGATCTTCTCCGTCGAGTCCTTGCCCAGGATGTACTGGGCGAGCAGCTGGGTGATGCCGGCGTCGAAGCCGGTCACCTTGCCGGTCGACGGGTCTTTGAGCGAGAAGATCTGGCCGGTCGTGGTGCCGCCGCGCTTGAGCTTGCCGGCCTCCTTGATGCCCTGGGCCCACTCGCTGCCCGAGACCGTCGCGTCGTCGGCGACGGGGCCGCCCGCGATGATCTCGTCGTAGTCGGAGCCGACGTTCGAGCCGCCGCCTCCGTCGGAGCCTCCGGAGCCGCCGATGGCGGGGGCGTCGGAGCCGCTCGAGGAGCACGCCGCGAGCGCGGCGCCGACGGGCAGGAGGGCGGCGGCACCCAGCAGGGCGCGGCGCGAGGGGCGGGTCGAGGGGTTCATCGGACTTCTCCGTTCGAGAGGGACTGCGGACTGCGGTGGCGCACGGGCGCCGGGATCAGTGGGCCAGGATCTTGGACAGGAACGCCTGGGCGCGCTCGGAGCTGGGGGCGGTGAAGAACTGCTCGGGCTCGGCCTCCTCGACGATCTCGCCGGAGTCCATGAACACGACGCGGTCGCACACGTGGCGCGCGAAGCCCATCTCGTGCGTGACCACGAGCATCGTCATGCCGGCCTCAGCGAGCTCCTGCATGACGTCGAGCACCTCCTTGATGACCTCGGGGTCGAGGGCGGAGGTGGGCTCGTCGAACAGGAGGGCCTTGGGCTGCATGGCGAGCGCGCGGGCGATCGCGACGCGCTGCTGCTGGCCGCCGGAGAGGGCCGCGGGCAGGTTGTGCTCCTTGCCCTGCAGGCCCACGCGCGCGAGCAGCTCCATTGCCTGCTTCTGGGCCTCGGCCTTGGCGACGCCCTTGACCTTGATCGGGCCGAGGGTCACGTTGTCGACCACGCGCATGTGCGGGAAGAGGTTGAAGGACTGGAAGACCATGCCCACCTCGGAGCGCAGCTTCGCGAGGTCCTTGCCCTCCTCGGGCAGCGGCTTGCCGTCGATCGTGATGGTGCCCGAGGTGATGGTCTCGAGCCGGTTGATGCAGCGGCACAGGGTGGACTTGCCGGAGCCCGACGCGCCGATCAGGGCGACCACCTCGCCGCGGTGGATGTCGAGGTCGATGTCCTTGAGGGCCTGGAAGTCGCCGAAGTACTTGTCGACGCCGCGCACGGAGATGAGGGCCTCGCCGCTCGAGCTCACATCGTTCGTCATAGGTTGAGAATGAGCCCCGACCCCCGATGTGTCCACCCGGCGAAACTCGGATTCACATATCGAGACCACTTCGTGACCGGAGCCCGCCGCGGGCGCCGGCCGTGCGAGCGCCGCGTCCTCCGGCGGTCCTACCGTGGAGGCACGGCCCTCCCCCGCCCACCATCCGGGCGCACACGCCCCGACCCCAGGAGATCCCATGACTACCGCCCCGCGCACCCTCACCGCACCCCTCGACGAGCGCGGCTTCGCCCTCGTGCTGCACGGCGGCGCGGGCGGACGGGTCGAGGAGCTCTCGCTCGAGGTCAAGGCGGACTACGACGCGGGGCTCGCGGCGGCGCACCGCGCCGGCGAGGAGGTGCTAGCCGCGGGCGGCGCCGCGCTCGACGCGGTGTGCGCGACGGTCGCCGCGCTCGAGGACGATCCGCTGTTCAACGCGGGCCGCGGCGCCGCGCTCACCGCGAGCGGGCGGGCCGAGCTGGACGCGTCCGTGATGACCGGCGACGGCGCGGCCGGCGCCGTCGCCGCCTCGCGCTGGGCCCGCAACCCGGTGCAGGCGGCGCGCGCCGTCATGGAGCGCACCGACCACGTCCTGCTGGTCGCCCCGGCGGCCAAGCTGGTCCGCTCCTGGGGGCTCGAGACCGTCGACCCCGAGCACTTCGTGACCGAGGCGAGGCTCGCGCAGCTCCGGCGCGTCCTCGCCGCGCGCCAGGAGGCGCCGCGCCACGGCACCGTCGGCGCGGTCGCGATCGACGCCGAGGGACGCATCGCCGCCGCGACCTCGACGGGCGGCATGGTCGGCCAGGCCGACGGCCGGGTCGGGGACACCCCGATCATCGGCGCCGGCACCTTCGCGCGCGACGGCGTCATCGGGGTGTCGTGCACGGGCGAGGGCGAGGCGTTCCTGCGCGGAGCGGTCGCCCACGACGTCACGGCCCGCATCGCCTACGCCGGCCAGGAGCCGCTCGCGGCGATCGAGGCGACGATCGCCGCGGAGCTCACGGCGCGCGGCGCCTCGGGCGGCCTGATCGCGGCGGGGCCGACCGGCGTCGTGGTCGCCCACAACTCCCCCGCCATGTTCGCGGCCTACCGCGAGGGCGAGCGGCTCGTGACGCTGACCTGATCAGCCCGCGTAGGCGCCCTGGTAGACGGCCTCGAAGGGGGCGTGGCCGCCCTGACGATGCGCGATCGCGCTGTCGACGACGGCCTTGGCGGTGCGCGCGGCCTCGAGCGGCGTCGCGCCCTTGGCGAGCTCCGCGGTCACGGCCGCGGCCAGCGTGCAGCCCGCGCCCGAAACGCGCTCCTCCCCCACCTTCGGACTGCGCAGCTCGACCATCTGCTCGCCGTCGTAGAACACGTCCACCGCGTCCTCGCCCGGCAGCACCACGCCGCCCTTGGCGAGGACCACGGCGCCCGAGCTCTCGTGGATGCGACGCGCGGCCTCCTTGAGGTCCTCGACGGACTCGATCGCGTCCATCCCGGACAGCGTCATCGACTCGAAGTGGTTGGGCGTCACGAACGTCGCGAGCGGCAGGATCCGCTCCTTGAGCGCGTTGTCGGTGTCGAGCGCGGCGCCCGGCTCCTGGCCCTTGCAGATCAGCACCGGGTCCAGCACCACGTGCTTCCACTCCTGGGCGTCGAGGGCCTCGGCCACGGCGTCGATCGTCGCGGGCGTGCCGAGCATGCCGATCTTCACGGTGTCGATGTCGTGGACGGCGGTGGAGGCCTCCACCTGGTCCTTGATCACCTGCGGGTCGACGGGCACGAAGCGGTGGCCCCAGCCGTTGTTCGGATCGAAGGAGACGATGCAGGTCAGCGCCGCGGTGCCGAAGGTCCCGAGCTGGTGGAACGTCTTGAGGTCGGTCTGCGCGCCGGCGCCTCCGGTGGCCTCGGAACCGGCGATGGTCAGGGCGACGGGGATCATGCGGAGCCTCCTGAGGGCGGGGACGGGAACAGGGGGAATGCTACGCGCGCGATACCGACGATGACGCCCGCTCTCACCAGCAGTCCCCGCACGGAACGGACCGCCAGCGGAGAGCCGCCTCAACGACGACAGCGGAAGGGCGGCGCCGCTCGGAGCAGGCCCGGTACAGTGCGGCGCGTGCCGTCCTCTCCCGCCGCCCCGAACGGGCCCCTCGCGCGCCTGCGCGCGCTCATCGCGCGGCACCTCGGATCGAGCCTGAAGTTCCTCGTCGTCGGCGGCGTCGTGTTCTTCGTCGACGCGGCGATGTACAACCTGCTCGTCTTCTGGCATCCGGTCGACGGCTGGGGGCACGGCCTGCTCTTCTCCCATCCCGTGACCGCGAAGGTGCTCACGATCGCCTTCGCGAGCGTGCTCACCTACCTCGGCAACCGGCTGTGGACGTTCTCCGACCGCTCGGTCGCCCGCACGGGACGCTCGATCGTCGCGTTCGTGATCGTCAACCTCATCGCGTCGGCGCTGCAGCTGGGCTGCCTCGCCTTCTCCCGCTACGTCCTCGGTCTCGACTCCCCGCTGGCCGACAACATCTCCGGCACGCTCGTCGGCCAGGTCGTCTCCACGTCGTTCCGCTACGTGACGTACGGGCGCTTCGTCTTCCCGGACTCCGCAGGCGAGGGACCGGCAGCGGCACCGGCGCCCGAGAGCGCGGGCGCGAAGACGCTCAATACCACAGCCGACGGGCGCCGCTGACCGCGGCCACGGTTTCCCTGTAGCCTGTCCCCACGACGCAGTACCCTCCGAAAGGTATTCCCATGGCAGAGCGCACCGTCAAGATCGCCAGCTCGTCCGGGCTCCATGCCCGTCCGGCCGCGATCTTCTCCAAGGCCGCCGGCGAGCAGCCCGCACAGGTCACGATCGAGAAGGTCGGCGGCAACCCGGTCCAGGCGTCCAGCATCCTCATGCTGATGACCCTCGGCGCCGGTCACGGCGAAGAGGTCACCCTGCGCGCCGAGGGCGAGGGGGCCGAGGAGTCGGTCGCCGCTCTCGCCGCGCTCCTCGAGAAGGACCTCGACGCCGACGCCTGAGCGTCACCCGTAGCACCGGCCCCGGCTCGTCGCCGGAGGCACCACGAGGGCCCCTGCACGCCACCCGGCGGCAGGGGCCCTCGTCGTGCCGCACGGCGTCCGGTTGTGGCGTGCGGTCTTGGCGTGCGGTCTTGGCGTCAGGTCTTGGCGTGCGGTCTTGGCGTCAGGTCTTGGCGTGCGGTCTTGGCGTCTGGTCTTGGGGTCCGGTTGTGTCCGTTTCCGTGTACATCGCCGCCGTCTTGGACACGGGATCGGACACAACCCCGGCTGGTGCGCGTCACCGGTCGCGGCGGGTTCACCGCAGGGCTCCTGGGAGCGCCGCGAGGCACCGGTCCGCGCAGCCACGACACGACGGAGGCCCCGCCCTGACACATACAGCCGCGACACGACGAGGCACGGGTCCGCACAACGAGGCACCGGCCCGCACAGCCTCCGCACGACGACACCCCGGCCCGTACGGCCGCCGCAGGACGAGGCCCCGCCCCGCACGATGGTGCGCGGAACGGGGCCTCGGATCGTCAGGCTGCTGAGCCCGGGCTCAGAGGCCCAGCTCCTCCAGGATCGGCAGACCCGCGCGGACCGCGTCCTTGGCCTCGTCTGCGGTGCGGGCCGAGACGGCGGCCTGCGCGAGACGCTTCGCGTCCTCCAGCGAGACGCTCGAGAGGACCTTCGCGACGGCCGGCAGGGAGCGCGGCGTCATCGACAGCGAGTTCACGCCCAGGCCCACGAGCACCACGGCGAGCGCCGGGTCGCCCGCGGCCTCGCCGCACACGCCCACCGGCTTGTTCGCGGTGTCGCCGAAGGCCTCGGGGTCGCCGCCCGCGGCGCGCGCGCCGGTGCAGGTGGCGCCCACGAGCGACAGCACGGCCGGCTGCCACGGGTTGTTCAGGTGCGCGAGGGAGCCGAGCATGCGGTCGGCCGCCATCGTGTACTGGGTCAGGTCGTTCGTGCCGATCGACGCGAAGTCGCAGGCCGCGAGCATGCGGTCGGCGGTCACGGCCGCGGCCGGGGTCTCGACCATGATCCCGGCGGGCGCGATGGAGCGCTCGCGGCACATGCCGATGAAGTCCTCGACGTCCTCGACGGTCGAGATCATCGGGGCCATGACCCACACCTTCGCGTCCGAGGCCTGCGCGGCCGCGGCGATCGCGTCGAGCTGATTGGTCAGCACCGAGCGCTTGGCCCAGGAGGTGCGGTAGGCGCGCACGCCCAGCGCCGGGTTGGGCTCGTCGGCGTCGGTGAGGAACGGCAGGGGCTTGTCGGCCCCGGCGTCGATCGTGCGGACCACGACCTTCTTACCGCTGAAGTGCGCGAACGCGGCCGCGTAGGCCGCCGTCTGCTCCTCGACCGTCGGCTCCTCCTCGCGGTCGAGGAACAGGAACTCGGTGCGGAACAGGCCCACGCCGTCGGCGTTCGCGGCCGCGGCCTTCTCGGCGTCCTTGGCGCTGCCGATGTTGGCGAGCATCGCCATGCGGGTGCCGTCGGCGAGCACTGCGCCGCCGCCCTCGTAGGTCAGCGGGTTCTCCTGGAGCCGCGCCCACGCCTCGGAGAGCTCGCGCTCGCGGTCGCCCACCTCGTCGGAGATGACGCCGCGGGCACCGTCGACGAACACCTCCGTGCCGTCGGCGATGGCGTCGATGCCCTTGGCCGCGACGATCGCGGGCAGGCCCAGCTGGCGGGCGAGGATCGCGGTGTGCGACTGGGGGCCGCCGTCGGAGGTGACGAGCGCGATGACCTTGTCGGGGTCCAGCGTCGCGGTGTCGGCCGGGGCCAGGTCGATCGCCAGCAGCACGAAGGGCTCGGCGGCGTCGGGGATGCCAGGGGCCTGCTCGCCGCGGAGCTCCGCGACGATGCGCGCGCGCACGTCCTTGACGTCGGCGGCGCGCTCGGCCATGTAGCCGCCGAGGCTCTCGAGCATCGCGGCGACCTGGTCGCCGGCGTCCCACACGGCGCGCTCGGGCGTCACGCGGGTCGAGGAGATGAGGCCCTCGGCGGTCTGCACCAGGGTCGGGTCAGCGGCCATCTGCGCCGTCGCCTCGAGGACCGCCTTCGCGTTGCCCTCGGCGCGCTCGGCCCGCTGGGCCAGGGACGCCTGGACGGCGGCGGCCGCCTCCTTGATGCGCGCGGACTCGACGGCGGGATCGGCGTCCGCGGGGATCTTCTCGTCCGCCGAGGGTGCCGCCACCGGCGGGGCCATCGTGCGCACGCGGCCGATCACGCGACCGGGGCTGACTGCCACTCCTGAGTACTCGGACATCTGTGTCCATCCTTCCGGGACGTCGCCTGGTGCGGGCGGCTCGCGGGGCCGCGGCTCATGGTCGGGTCGGTCTCCGGGGCGAAGACCGGTGGGGCCATCGTACGGGCGGGTCCTTCGGACCCATCCGGGACGGTCGGCCTGCGGGATCGGAGGTCCCGGCACTCGGCATATCGACGCCCCAGGTCAGCGGACTGCGAACGATCACAGACTAGATGGGGCCGACCGCGGATTCGCGACGGGCGTCACACCGCCGCGGGAGACCGGTGACGTTTCAGGCTCCGATGGGCGCGACGCACGAGGAGCTGCGATCCCGATCATGGCCTCGGAACCCGCATGCCCGCGTCCGGCGATGGGCCCAGGCACGCCGCCCCGCTCTCGTCGACATGCCGGAGACGGGCCCTCACGAGGCTGGGTCCGTTCGGTGCTCGCGGTGTCGACGCCGGGGTCGCCGCGAGCCGCAGCTCCCGGTCCCGACGCGCCTCAGAGGTAGTCGAGCGGGTCGAAGTCCGCGATGTCGATGACCTTCAGGCGCGGCAGCTCGGCGGTGAAGGCGTGCACGTCGTACTCGAGATCGAAGAACTCGACGCGCGAGATCCGCCGCAGCTCCGAGGACAGGAACTCCGAGAAGCCCATGATCGCGGTGCGGCGCTCCGGCGTCTCGGCGAGGCGCTGCAGCTGGGGCGCGAAGTCGCGGTCGTGGCTGACGAGCACCACATCGTCCTCGCGCTCGAGCAGGGCGTCGGCCGTGCGCTGGATCGCGATGTCGACCACCTTGCCGTCCCCCCGCAGCATGATCGGCTGATACCCCATCGCCACGAGCGCCTGCACGAACGATGCCGGCAGATCCCCGTCGACGGCGAGGAAGAACAGCCCGCGCACGCCCTGGCGCCATTCGCGCTCGATGAAGCTCAGCAGCTTGTTCCAGCGGGGACGCTCCTCCGGGTGGGGGCGCCGACCGAGGATCGACATGCCGAGGGTGGCGTCGATGTTCTCGCCGTCGATGAGCAGGTAGGTCTGGCGCGCGTCGGTGGCCGTCATGGGGCCAGCGTACGGGGCGGGAGGGCTGACCAGATGCGGGGCCCTGCGCGAGAGCGGTCGAGCATTGGCGGTATAGCGGGGGCTGCGACGATATCGTCGCAGCCCCCGCTATACCGCCATCTCTCGACAGAGCATGCCGACCCCGCTGCGTGCGGGGCCGCCGGACGGTGCGCCGCAGCCGCCGCACGGACCAGAACCGGTAGTCATGCGTGCAACCGAGGTCCCTGGAGAGCCCGTCTGCACGCATGACTACCAGTTCTCGCAGCTTCCCCCGTGGCCGGCAGCATCCCCAGCGGCCGGCAGCATCCGCCCGCGGTCGGCCATGCATGACGAAGCCCCCGTCGCGATCCGACGGGGGCTTCGTCGACCCGGGTGAAACCCCAGGTCAGGAGCGGTAGCGGCGGGATTTGAACCCGCGGTACGGGGTTACCGTACACAACATTTCGAGTGTTGCACCTTCGGCCGCTCGGACACGCTACCGCCGATGAGTTTACCGATCGTTCCCCCGCAGGCCAAACGGGTTGCCGCACCTGCGACACAGGTCACCGGTGCGCATCGCCCGGGCGCGACGGATGCCCGGATGCCCGGATGCCCGGATGCCCGGATACGACGATGCCGAGGCACGACGATGCCCGCCCGGCGGCTGCCGGACGGGCATCGTCATCGGTCCGCACCGTCACCGGCGCGGCCCCGCGCTCACATCTCGATGCGCGCCGAGGGGTCGTTGAGCACCACCACGGGGGTGATGGTCGGGTGGCCCGCCGCACGGACGGCCGCGAGGTCGACGCGCAGCAGGGGCTGGCCCTCCAGCACCTCGTCGCCGACCGCGACGAGGGAACGGAAGCCGTGGCCCTTCATCTCGACGGTGTCGAGGCCGACGTGGATCAGCACGTCCGCGCCGGACTCGAGGGTCAGCGCGACGGCATGGCCCGTGTCGAAGATGTGGCTGACGCGGCCGGCGGCCGGGGCCACCACATCCACCTCGTCGCCCTCGGGATCGACGGCCGCGCCCGGGCCCATGACCTCACCGGAGAAGGTGGGGTCGGGGACCTCGGACAGCGGGACCACGCGGCCCTCGAGGGGGCGGCGCAGGCGCAGCACCCGCCCGGTCGACCCCGACGGCGAGGACGCGTCGGCACTCGACGAGCCTGCGGCGCCGCCCACGACGGCAGCGCTGCGTGCCGGCTCGGCGACCGCGGCGTCGGCAGGGGCCTCGGCCTCGCCGGACATGATCGCCTCCATCGCGTCCTTCACGAACTGGACGTTGAGGCCGTAGATCACCTGGACGGACTTCCCGCCGGGCTTCATGACGCCGGCGGCTCCGGCGCGCTTGAGAGCCGCCTCGTCGACGGCGGAGGGGTCCTCGAGCTCCATGCGCAGGCGGGTCGCGCAGTTCTCGATCTCGAGGATGTTGCGCTGGCCGCCGAGGGCGGGGATGAACGCGGCGGCGGTGGCGAGGAAGTCCTTGCGGATCTCGGAGCCCTCGGCGCCTCCCTCGCCGCCCTCCCAGGCGTCGTCGCGCCCCGGGGTCTTGAGATCGAAGCGCAGGATCATCCAGCGGAACACGAGGAAGTAGACGACGAACCAGAACAGGCCGATGGGCACGACCATCCACGGGTTCTCCGCCATCGGGCTCTGGGACCCCAGCAGCAGGTCGATGAAGCCGGCGGAGAAGCCGAAGCCCGCACGGATCGGCAGCAGCTGCATGACGGCCATCGAGATGCCCGTGAACAGGGCGTGGACGACGTACAGCACCGGGGCCAGGAACATGAAGGCGAACTCGAGGGGCTCGGTGACGCCCACGAGGATCGAGGAGATCGCGCCCGACAGCAGCAGCGCGGCGGCGAGCTTGCGCTGGTTGGTCTTGGCGGTCGTGTACATCGCGAGCGCCGCGCCCGGGAGGCCGAACATCATGATCGGGAAGAAGCCGGTCATGTACTGGCCGGTGGTCCCCTTGGTGCCCTCGCCGCTGAGGTAGTTGGGCAGGTCGTTGATGCCGGCGACGTCGAACCAGAACACCGAGTTCAGGGCGTGGTGGAGGCCGAGCGGGATCAGCAGGCGGTTGAAGAAGCCGAACAGGCCGGTGCCGATCGGGCCCATGCCGAGCATCAGCTCGCCGAAGGCGACCAGGCCCGCGAACACGATGGGCCAGACGAACATCAAAATCAGCGCGGCGACCACGGAGATCGCCGCCGAGACGATCGCGACCGAGCGCTTGCCGGAGAAGAACGCGAGGGCGTCGGGCAGCTTGGTGTCCTTGAAATTGTCGTAGGACCAGGCCCCGATGAGGCCGCAGATGATGCCGACGAAGACGTTCTCGACCTTGCCGAAGGCGGCCGGGACGGCCTCCTCCTCGATGCCGCGCAGGAGCGCCATCGTCTCGGGCGATAGCAGCGTGGTGACGACGAGCCAGGACGCGAGGCCCGAGAGCGCGGACGTGCCGTCGGACTTCTTGGCCATGCCGATGGCGACGCCGAGGGCGAACAGCAGCGGCATGTTGTTCAGCAGGGCGCCGCCCGCCGCGCCGAGGAAGGCGCCGACGACGTTGTTGGGGTTGCCCGTGGCCGTGGTGATCCAGTAGCCGACGCCGGAGAAGATCGCGGCGACCGGCAGCACCGCGACCGGGAGCATAAGGGAGCGGCCGAGCCGCTGGAGGAACTTCATGGGGACTCCGAGGGGAGAGGGACGGCCCGTTCACGAAGCGCGGGCCGGGGTGAGGGATGGTGACGGGAGCCGTGGCGTGAGCCGCGGCGCCCGCCGTGCGGGATGATGCGTGCGGCCGGACCGAGACAGGCCCTGGCCAAACCGGTCGACCGTGGTCGATACGCTGGACTTCAGCCCATCTGGTCGACAGCGGCCGATCTGGTCGACTATGACCGTTCCGATATAGAACCGACCACGTTCGGGCATGATACCGCGAGCGGTCGCCCACATGACGCTCGATGGCGGACACCGCCGCGCGCGATGCGGGCAGCTGCGGGCGCGTGCTCGGTGCGGACGGCTGCGGGCGCGTGCTCGGCGCGGGCAGCTGCGGGCGCGTGCTCGGTGCGGACGGCTGCGGGCGCGATGGCACTCCGGCGCCTCTCCCGTCCCTCTCCCCTCACCAGCACCAGCACCAGCACCAGCACCAGCACCAGCACCAGCACCAGCACCAGCACCATGGCACGTTCCCGCCGCGGACGACGCGATCAGATGCAGGAGCGCGCCCCTCGACCGCTCGTCCGTCGGGCCCCGCGGTTAGGCTCGGGCGCGTGAACGAGACGACGCAGCCCGACCCCGCCAGCAACGCCACCGCGCCCGGGGCAGAGACCCCCGCGCCCGGGGCGGCGACCACCGTGTCCGAGGCGGAGACCACCGTGGTACCGCCGATCCCCGCGCAGCGCCCGACCGAGCGCATCTTCCACGGGGACACGGTGACGGACCCCTACGAGTGGCTGCGCGACAAGGAGGACCCGGAGGTCATCGCGCACCTCGAGGCCGAGAACGCGTACGCCGACGCCCGCACCGCGCACCTGGCGTCCCTGCGCACGGACCTGGTCGCGGAGTTCGTCGGCCACACCCAGGAGACGGATCTGTCGGTCCCCACGCGCCGCGGAGCGTGGTGGCACATCGTCCGCACCACCGAGGGCCACGACCACCCCGCCTTCACCCGCGTCCCCGCCGAGGACGGCGCCACCGAGGCGCCCGACGTCCGCCCCGGCGAGATGCTCGCGGGCGAGCAGGTGCTGCTGGATGCGCAGGCGCTCTCCGAGGGCCACGAGTTCTTCTCGCTCGGCGGCCTCGCCCTGTCCGACGACCAGGACCTGCTGGCCTACGCGGTGGACGTCGCGGGCGACGAGCGCTTCGCGGTCACCGTGAAGGACCTGGCCACGGGCGAGGTCCTGGATACTGCCGTGCAGGGCGCAGGCTACGGCCTCGCCTTCTCCTCGGATCGGCAGTGGCTGTTCTACGCGCGCATGGACGACGCCTGGCGCCAGCACCAGATCTGGCGCCACCGCATCGGCGGGGAGGCCGCGGACGATCAGCTCGTGATCGCCGAGGACGACGAGCGCTTCACGATCGGCTTCGAGGTCTCCCGCGACCGCTCGACGCTCGTGATCCAGGCGGGGTCCACCACGACGACGGAGTGCTGGCTGCTGGACCTCGCGGATCCGACGTCGACCCTGCGGCCCGCCGGCGGCCGCCGCGCGGGCGTCGAGTACGCGGTCGAGCACGCGGGCGACCACCTGCTGGTGGTCCACAACGACGGCCACGAGGGCTTCGCGCTCGCGACGGCGCCGCTCGCGGACCCGTCGGCGTGGACGACGATCCTGGCGGCCGCCGAGGGCGAGCGCTTCGAGGGCGTCGAGGCCTTCGCCTCCGCCGCCGCCCTCGAGCTGCGCTCCGGCGGCCTCGCGGCGGTGCGGGTGATCCCGCGCGCCGGCGCGGTCGAGGTCCCTGTGCCGAGCGCAGCAGCCGACGATGCAGCCCCTGGGGCCGATGCCGACGATGCAGTCACCGCCTCGGCTGTGGCCGATGGCTCCGCAGACGATGCGGGGGGCGTCACCGGCTCGAGCGACGACGCCGATCCGAGCGCGCTGTGGGACGTCGCGGGCGCGTGGGGCATCGACCACGGCGGCGAGCTCGACTCGGTGTGGCTGGGCGCGAACCACGACTGGGACTCCCCCGCCCTGCGCTACGAGCTGACCAGCCTGCTCACCCCGTCGACCGTCGCCGAGGCCGACCTCGCGACGCATGCCACCCGCGTCCTCAAGCGCACGCCCGTCCCCGGCTACGACCCCGAGCTGTACGTCGAGAAACGCCTGTGGGCCACGGCGGGCGACGGCACGCGCATCCCGCTGTCGGTCGCGATGCGCCGCGAGATCTCCGCCGACGGCGCGAACCCCGGCTACCTGTACGGCTACGGCTCCTACGAGGTGTCGGTCGACCCGTCGTTCGTGCCCACGCGCCTGTCGCTGCTGGACCGCGGCGTCGTGGTCGCGATCGCGCACGTGCGCGGCGGCGGCGAGATGGGCCGCCCCTGGTACCAGCAGGGGAAGCTGCTGGCCAAGAAGAACACGTTCACCGACTTCGTGGACGCCGCCGGGGCCCTCGTCGAGCAGGGCTGGGTGGCACCGGACCGTCTGGCCGCGGAGGGCCGCAGCGCGGGCGGCCTGCTGATGGGCGCGGTCGCGAACCTCGCCCCCGAGCGCTTCCGAGCGATCCTCGCGGGCGTCCCCTTCGTCGACGCCCTCACGACGATCCTCGACCCCTCGCTGCCGCTGACCGTCGGCGAGTGGGAGGAGTGGGGCGACCCCCTGCACGATCCCGAGGTGTACGCGTATATGAAGAGCTACTCGCCGTACGAGAACGTGCGGGCCGCCGAGTACCCGGCGATCTTCGCCTCGACGTCGCTGAACGACACGCGCGTGTTCTTCGTCGAGCCCGCCAAGTGGGTCGCGCGCCTGCGCGAGACCATCACGAGCGACCAGGAGCGACGGCCCATCGTCTTCCGCTGCGAGGTGGTGGCCGGGCACGGCGGCCGCAGCGGGCGCTATGCGAAGTGGGAGCAGCGGGCCGACGAGCTGGCCTGGCTGCTCGACCAGATCGGCGCGACCGCGCGGATCTGACGGGAGACCGCGCAGATCTGACGCGCGTCTACAAGGATCTGACGGTGGCGGCTCGCCCACTGTCTCGCATCATCTGCCCCCCTCCCCGAGCGCCACGCTGCGACCCAGATCGCGGATGATCTGACACGCAGCGTGGCGCTCGACGAGGCCCGGCGACGACTGGGACCCTGAGCGCTGCCCCTCCCACACCCGTCTGGTCCGGCACTACCGAGACACTGAACGGCCCGACCCCCACCACCTCCCCGAGGAGGCCCGATGATCCGTTGCCGCACTCTCACCGTCACTGCTCTCACCCTCACGCCGGCCTCCGGATAGTCCGACGGGGACATCGACGTCCGCGGCAACGGCGGCAGCGACGGAACCGTGACGGTGACGGCGGCGAGTCCGGGGGAGGCGGCTGCGCCAGCGCCCCCAAGACGGTGTCCGTCGCACTCAAAGCAGACGCGCCACGTCACCCCGAAGAAGACCGTCAGCGCCGAAGCCACGAAGCACTCCCGGGTCGAGGACTACTCCTCCGGCAAGCCCGCCTCCGGTGGCCCCCAGGCCGTCGACCTCAGCCCCAACTCCTGGCACTCCATTCCCGGCACCGACGGCCTCACAGTCCGGTCCCTGACGCCACGGCAGATCCGATGACCATCGACCCGAGGACGCAACCGCGTCGGCCGATCCCATCGCCGCCCCGCTGCGAGGTCACCGGCTCTTGAACTTGCAGTAGCTCTGAGCGGCCCGCAGGTCCGGGTCGTCCTCACCGATCACCGACCGGACCGAGACCTCTACCGGCTCCGGGAGGCCGTTGTCGGCGTAGCGCATCCAGTAGGCCCAGCAGACTCCACTCCCACCCCGCGGATGGCCATGCTTGGACAGGAACTGGATCCCCATCGGCAAGCTGCCGTCGTCAAGGGTCACCCGCTCACGCAGCACTCCCGCGATCGCGGTCGTCAGGGTCCTGTCGTCACCGGTGAGGTGCGCAAGCGTCAGAGGGGTATCCGATGGGCCCTCGGTCGTGGGCCACGGGCGGGCATGGAGATCTGCGAGGGCGGCGATCGTGTCGGTCGCCGTGATGTCGATCCACCAGCCGTCGGGAAACCGGAGTGTGTAGAGCTTCCTGCCGTCACGGAAGGCGCGCGGCCGCCAGCTGGCCTTCATGGTGCCGGCTTCGTCCCACTCGGCGACGATCTGGTCCCACAGCGCGTCGAGGTCCATCCTCATGGCATCAGCGATTGGCTGGAGTGCGCGGCGCTCCCTGTTGACATCGGTGCGATACGGGGCCAGCAGCTCCATGTACGCCGTCACCGGGTCCGCGCACGCATAGATCGTCTGCCCAGGAGTGTCGTACCGACTCCAAGCCTCCACCCCTTCCTCCGCTGTCCGGACGACCGGGTTGAGCGGGCCGTACGACTCACGAGCGACCCGCACCGCAGTGTCCGGGCCCGCCACGAGAGCGAGTCCGGTCCGTGAGCAGATGCGCTGAGCGCTCGACGTCGACACCAGAGGTCAGCCGCCGAAGGAGTCGTCGACCAGGGCCTGAGCGGCCGTCGCGACCTCGTCGAGGCGCCCCTCGCGTATCGCGTTGACCGGGGTGTCGTACCTCAGCCAGGGGTTGGCGCCGATGAACCAGACCCGAGCGACGTGCTCGCCTTCGGCCTCGGCGACTCTCTGCCACTGCTCGTAAGCGAAGTAGAGCCGCTTGGCGGCCTCCGGACGCGGCTCCGAGCCCGTGGTCTTCGCCCACCTGTACGAGGACTTCGTATCCGAAGCTCCCGCAAGAGCCGAGACCAGCGTTCCCCCGAGCGCCGCGTTCAGTCGTCGAGTGACCTCGCGAACTCCGAGGGAGATCGACTGCCGATAGGCCGCGTTCTGGACCGGTCGGATACCTGCGTCAGCCGCAGACTGCGTGCGTGCCATGCGCTCCTCCTTCCGAAGGGTGTCGGACAAGCCTACAGGATCTCCACCTCTATTGGCACCCGTCTCCCACCCTTATGACACCGGAAAATCTCTTCGTGCGCCACCCCGCGGCGACCCCACAGGGGCCCGGCGACGAAGCCCCCATGACCCCGCGACGCAACGATCCGAGCAGGCCCGGTCACACGGCAGGGCCTCGATCGCGGCACGAGGGCATCGGCATCTCCAGGCGCCGTCGCCCCTCGTTCCGTGACCGATCGGAGATCCGATGTGCCCGGCCCGCGCCGAAGGAGGAGGCCGCTGCCAGGCGCGAGATCAGGCGCTGGGCGAAAAAACTCCTGGAGATCGGCGGCACCCATCCCGCTTCGAGCTCGCTCCTGGACCGCGCTCAGGGGCCAGGCGCTGGAGCGTGACCGTGAAGAGGCCGAGGCGCGTGTCCTCCAGCGCCGGCACCAAGTACAGGCCCACCCCCAGCGAGCTCGGCGCCCGCGGGATCTTGGCGAGCGACCGCGCGGATCTGAGAGAAGACCCGGGCCCCGCCCCGAGCGCCACGCTGCGACTCAGAATCGGGACTTCACGAGTCGCATCGTGACGCTCGACGGCTGAGACGGGGTCGGCCGCCCCAGCTCACGCCGCCCCTCTGCCCCGCGCGGCCTCCGCGGCTGTGCGCGGGAGCACCACGGGGTGGCCCAGCAGGGGGTCGGTGATGACGTCGGCGGCGAGGTCGAACACCTCGGCCAGGACGTCGGGCACGAGCACCTCGGCGGGCGTTCCCGTGGCGACGATGCGGCCGGCGGCCATCGCCACCACGTGGTCGGCCACGCGGGCGGCCATGTTCAGCTCGTGGAGCACCGCCACCGTGGTCGCGCGGTGCGGGCCGGTCGGATGCGCAGCCCCGTCGGACGCGGAGGCACTGTCGGACGCGGCGGCCGCTTCCCCGCCTGCGCTCCCCTCCCCCGGCGCCGTCGGATCCGGCAGGCCCTTCACCAGCTCGAGCAGCTCCACCTGGTGGCTCATGTCGAGGTAGCTGGTGGGCTCATCCAGCAGGATCACGGGCGTCTGCTGCGCCAGGACGAGCGCCAGCCACACGCGCTGGCGCTGGCCGCCGGAGAGCTGGGACACCTGCCGGTCGGCGAGGTCCACGAGGTCCATGCGGGTCAGGGCCGAGGCGATCACGGCGTCGTCCTCGCGGGTCCGCGTCCCCAGCCACGAGCGGTGCGGGTGGCGACCGCGGTCCACAAGCTGCTCGACGGTCATGCCGTCCGGCACGAGCGGGGACTGCGGCAGCAGCGCTACCGTGCGCGCGTACGCCTTGGCGGACAGCGCACCCACGTCCTGGCCCTGCACCTCGATGCTGCCGCCGCGCAGGGGCAGCTGGCGGGTGAGGCCGCGCAGCAGGGTCGACTTGCCGCAGCCGTTGGCGCCGATGATCACGGTGGTGGCGTGGCGCGGCACGTCGAGGTCGACGCCGTGGACCACCTCGGTCTCGCCGTAGCCGAGGCGCACGCCGCGCAGGCGCATCGCGGGAGCGGGCACGACGGCCGCATCACGGGCGATCGCATCGCTGGCGACCGCATCGGCGGCGGGACCAGCGGCGTCGGAGGCGGTGCGGGGAGCGGTCATGGGACTCATCCCTTCCTGGCCGCGCTGATGAGCAGCCACAGCATGAGGGGCGCGCCCACGGCGCCGGTGAGGACGCCCGCGGGCAGGGGGACGTCGCCGATCAGCTCGCCGCCGACGAAGTCCGCGAGGACCACGACCACGGCGCCGACCAGGCCCGCGATGCCGACGCTCGCCCGGCCGCCGGCCAGGGCCCGGGCAATCGGCGTGGACAGCAGGGCCACGAAGGCGAGGGGACCGACGGCGGCGGTCGCGGCCGCGGCGAGCAGGGCCCCTGCGACGAGCGCGCCCAGACCGGCGCGGCCGGCGGGGGCGCCGAGGCCGTGGGCGAGGTCCTCGCCCAGGTCCGCCGGGGCCAGCGCCCGATGCAGCCAGACGGCCACGGGCACGAGCACGACGAGAGCCAGGGCCAGCCAGGCGATGCGGGTCCAGGTGACGCCGTTCAGGGACCCGGCGGTCCAGATCATCGCCGTCTGCAGGTCGAAGGTGGACAGCAGGGTGAGCGCGCCGGAGACGATCGCCTGACCGAGCGCTCCGATCGCGATGCCCGCGACGATCACGCGCTGGCCGCCGATGGCCCCGGCCGCTCCCCCGCCGCCGCGGCCCACGCGGGCGAAGCCGAGGATCAGCGCGGACGCGCCGAGCGCCCCGGCGAGCGCGGCGATCGCCATGGGGGCGCCGCGCCAGCCCAGCAGCGTGAGCACCAGGACGGCCGCGGCGGCGGCGCCCGAGGTCACGCCCAGGATGTCGGGGCTGGCGAGCGGGTTGCGCAGGGTGCGGCGGAACAGGGCCCCGGAGGCGCCGAGCGCGAATCCGGCCAGCGCCCCGGCGAGCGCGCGCGGCAGCTTGACCTCCAGGACGATGTAGCTGGCGCCGGGGATGACGGTGCCGCGGAGGATCCGCACGAAGTCGGCGATGGTCACGGTGTAGTCGCCCAGCAGGACTCGGACGGCCATCGCTCCGACGAGCAGCAGGGCCAGGACACCGGTGACGGCGAGTAGGCGGCGCCGGGTGCGGCGACGGAGGTCGGCGATGACGGCCAGGGCGTCGGCGGTGCGGGCCGCAGGCGCCGGGGAGGCACCGCCCCGGGTGCCCTGCGCCGCCGGCCCATCGGGCACACGGGGCCGGCGCGCGGTGCGCTGAGCGGTCACGGCGCCATCACCCGCCCCCGCTGCAGCAGCACGAGCAGGACGGGCACGCCCAGCAGCACCGTGGCCACGCCGATCGGCACGCCCTGGGGCGCGATCACGAGGCGCCCGACGATGTCGGCGAGGACCACGAGCACCGCGCCCCAGCCGGCGCAGCCGATCACCAGGGCGCGCGTCGAGCCGGGGCCGAGGCGGCGCAGCGCGTGCGGGACCATGAGTCCGACGAAGCCGATGGGCCCGGCGAGCGCGGTCGCGGCGGCGCTCAGGAGCACGGTGGCCCCGAGCAGGACGGCGCGCAGGCGCTCGGGCCGGGCGCCGAGGCCGTGGGCCATGTCGTCGCCCAGGGCCACAGCATCCAGGCCCGGGGCGGCGGCGAGCACGGCGAGGATCCCGATCAGGACGACGGCGCCGAGGGCGAGGGCGTCGGG
Source organism: Brachybacterium nesterenkovii (assembly GCF_900163655.1). GTDB lineage: Bacteria > Actinomycetota > Actinomycetes > Actinomycetales > Dermabacteraceae > Brachybacterium > Brachybacterium nesterenkovii. Next base: position 7,345 of record NZ_FWFG01000004.1, on the reverse strand, counting down.
CAGGTCGGCGCGGGCGAGCGTGCCGACGGCCCAGAAGCGGAACTGCTCGCGCGCCTGCTGGTCGACGAGCAGGGCGGCGGAGGTCAGCGATCCGGCCCCGGCGGCGACGGCGGCACCGGCGAGGGTGAGGGACAGCGGGCCGGGCGCTCCTCCCCCGGCCCCGCCCAGGCGGGAGGCGGCCGCGGCGACCGTGTAGACGAGCACGGCGGCGGCGAGAGTCCCGAGGGCGGCCAGAGCGATGAGCACCCCGAGGTTCCCGGTGATCCCGAGGACCAGGCCGATCACGACGGCCAGGTGCGCGCCGGCGCCGAGCCCGAGGATCCCGGGGTCGCCCAGCGGGTTGCGGGTGGCGCCCTGGATCGCAAGGCCGGAGACGGCCAGCGCCGCGCCGACGACGATGCCCGTCACGGTGCGGGGCACGCGGGAGACGACGGCGGCACCGGCGATGTCGGCCGGTTCGGTCCCGCCGATCCAGGTGAGCAGCGCGTCCACGGCCTCGCCGGGCGGGACGGAGCGGACGCCGAGGGCGACGGCCGCGATGCTTACGACGACGAGGACCGCGAACGGCAGGGCGGCGGCGAGCGCGCGCCGCCCCCCGTTCGCCGGTCTCACTGGCCCGTGGCCTTCTTCGCGGTCTCGGCGATGGCCGGGAGGGTGTTGTCGACGGCCCACGGCAGCGACAGCGCCGAGGCGGCGGAGACGGAGAGGACCTGCTGGGCATCGGTCTGCAGCACGAGCGCGTCGGCGGCGACCGCGGGGATCTTCGACAGCAGCGGGTCGGACTTCAGCGCCGCCGCCAGGTCCTCGGACTCGGCCCAGGTCACGAGCACGTCGGCCTCGAGCTGATCGGCCTGCTCGGGGCTCCAGGTGATGAAGAAGGCCTGATCGTCGGTCTGGTTCTCGGTGACGACCGGGGCCTGCTTCATGCCCAGCTGCTCGAGCAGGCGGGGCCGGTTGTCGACGTCGGTGTACAGGGAGATCTGCGGGTCCGAGGCGGGGTCGATCGTGCCGTACAGGAACGTGGTGTCCTTGAGCTCGGGGTGCTCGGCGGCGAAGTCGGCCAGCGTCGCGTCCACGTCCTCGATGACGCCGGCGGCGACGTCCTCGAGGCCGAGGGCCTGGCCGATGATCGTCGTGGAGTCCTGCCAGGAGGTGCCGTAGGCGACGGCGTCCTTCGGGTAGGCGATGGTGGGGGCGATCTTGGCGAGCTGGTCGTACTGCTCCTGCGTGATGCCGGAGTAGACGGCGAGGATCACGTCGGGCTGGAGCGCGGCGATCTCGGTGAAGTTGGGGCCGTCGGTCTCGGCGTACATCGTCGGCTTCTCGCCGCCGAGGTCCTCGAGCGCGGCGTCGAACCAGTCGGTGGACTTGTTCGCGTTGCCGCCGTAGCTGGTCTCGGGGATACCGACGGGGACGACGCCGAGGGCGACGCAGACGTCGTGGTTGACCCACGAGACGGTGGCGACGCGCTCGGGCTGCGCCTCGAGGGTGGTCTCGCCATAGACGTGCTCGATGGTGCGGGGGAAGCCCTCGGCGGAGCCGCCGTCGCTCGCGGCGGCGCCTGCGGACTCACGGCTCTCCTGCGAGCCGGTCGTGCAGGCGGCCAGCAGCAGCGAGGCCGAGCCGAGGGCGCCCAGACCGAGCACCTGACGGCGGGAGGCGGGACGGATGGAGGTCACGGACGTGCCTTTCGGTCGGGGGAAGCCGGCGGCGCCGTGCCGGTGGGCCCGTGCGCGCGGTCCCGGGCACCCGCCCGGGAATAAGGCAAGCCTAACCTAGCGAAAATGTGGTGCGCGACGGGTCGGGGCGTGATGCGAGGCACGCCGCAGGGTGGGTGCGCGGCGCAGGGTGCGCGGCGCGGGGCGGGGTGCGCGGCGCAGGGTGCGCGGCGCGGGGCGGGGTGCGCGGCGCACCGCGGGCCCGGCCGCCGCAGCGACCGGGCCCACAGAGCGGCGTCGGGCGGGGTCCATCGGCACCGCCCCGCGATCAGAACGCCGGGATGACCGAGCCGTCGGTGTAGGTGGTCGTGATGAACGTCTTGACGTCCTCGGAGTGCAGCAGCTCCTCGAGCTTCGCGAGGCCCGCATTGTCCTTGTCGGCCTCGCGGCACACCATCATGTTGGCGTAGGGGCTGCCCTCGCCCTTCTCCAGGTGCAGGGCCTGCTCGGAGGGCTTCAGCCCCGCCTCGAGCGCGTAGTTGCCGTTGACGGCGCCGAGGGCGAAGTCACCGAGGGAGCGCGGGATCTGCGCGGCCTCGATCTCCGTGAACGTCAGGTTCTTGGGGTTGTCCTGCACGTCGGACGTCGTGGCCTGCGACGGCTCGACGCCGTCCTTGAGGGTGATGAGCCCGGCCTCGGCGAGCAGGCCCAGGCCGCGACCGGTGTTCGCCGGGTCGTTCGCGATCGCGACCTCGGAGCCGTCGGCCAGCTCATCGAGCGAGGTGATCTTCTCCGAGTACAGGCCCATCGGCTCGATGTGGATGCCCTCGAAGGCGTGGAACTCGTAGCCCTTCTCCTTCTCCTGCTCGGCCAGGAAGTTCGGGGTCTGGTAGTAGTTCGCGTCGATGTCGCCGTCGGAGAGCGCCTGGTTGGGGATCTGGTAGTCCGTGTACTGCTCGATCGTGAGCTCGAGCCCGGCGTCCTTGGTGAGGTTGTCCTGCACGAACTGGAGGATCTCCGCGTGCGGCTTCGGGGAGGCGCCGACGGTGATCTTCGTGATCCCGCCCTCCTCCGTCGGGCCCTCGGATCCGGAGCCGAAGGCCCCGCAGCCGGACAGGGCGAGCGCGGCCAGGCCGGTGCCCGAGGCGAGCAGGGTGCGGCGGTCGAAAGCGGTCATGGGGTTCTCCTCAGGGGTGTGGGCGGGTGAGAGACGGAGGGGGGGTCAACGGGGCTGGGTCATCGGCCGGCGGCGGGGGCTCGCCAGCGCGGGCTCAGCGGCACGGGCTCATCGACACGGGCTCGACGATGCGGGCTCATCGACACGGGCTCGACGATGCGGGCTCATCGGCTCTGGGCACGGTGGTCGACGGCGCGCGCCAGGGCCGTGCCGACGGCCTGGACGAGCACCACGATGACGATGAGCACGAGCACCGTCGCGATCATCACGACGTCGTCGTAGCTCTGGTAGCCGCGACGGATCGCGAGGTCGCCCAGGCCCTTGCCGCCGACGGCCCCGGCCATCGCGGTGTAGCCGATGACCGCGATCGTCGTGGTCGTGAGCGAGCCGATGATCCCGGGCAGCGCCTCCGGCAGCAGCACCTGGCGGATCACCTGCCAGCGGGTCGCGCCCATCATCTGCACCGCCTCGATCTTGCCCGCGGCGATCTCCCGCAGGTTGATCTCGATGAGGCGGGCGAGGAACGGGATCGCGGAGATCGTCAGCGCGAACATCGCCGCGTCGGGCCCGGTCACGCGGCCCACCACGAAGCGGGTCACGGGGATCAGCGCGATGATCAGGATGATGAACGGGAACGAGCGCCCGATGTTCACGATGAAGCCGACGATGCGGTTGATCCACCGCGCCGCCCGGCTCGTCGAGCGCTCCGTCTCGTACAGGAGCACGCCGAGCGGCACGCCGATGAGCGCCGTGAACAGCATCGTTCCCACGGTCATGTAGAGGGTGATGAGCGTGTTCGACCACAGGCTGGTGTTCGTGTCCCAGGTGGTGAAGACGGGGTTCGTGAGCCATTCGCTCATCGGGTCACCTCCGTGGCGACGACGCCCGCCGCATCGAGCTCCTGCAGGAACGCGGCCAGGCCCGCCGCGCTGATCGCGGTGCCCGACTCGTTGCGCAGGGCGAGCTGGACGCGGCCCACCTGGCGGCCGCCGATGGTCTCGATGGTGCCGGCGACGATCGTCGCACGGGCCCCGCGCCGCTCCGCGAGGGCGACGAGGTCCTCGCTGGTGCGCAGGGTCTCGGAGTCGCCGTAGGAGCAGTTGACCACGAGCGCGTCGATGCCCGTGGGGGCGGGCGGCAGCGGCACCAGCTCGGGGGCGAGCGCCCCGTGCGGGTCGCTCGCCGCGTCCAGCAGCGAGCCGGTCTGGACGACCTTCCCGTGCTCGAGCAGCGTCACGGCGTCGCAGACCTCGCGGACGACGGACATCTCGTGGGTGATGATCACGACCGTGATCCCGAGGCGGTCGCGCAGGTCACGGATCAGCTCGAGGATCTGCCGGGTGGTCGAGGGGTCGAGCGCGCTGGTGGGCTCATCGCACAGCAGCACCTTGGGCTCGGCGGCCAGGCCGCGAGCGATGCCCACGCGCTGGATCTGCCCGCCCGAGAGCTGCGCCGGATGGTTGTGCTCGCGGCCGGTCAGGCCCACGAGGTCCACGAGCTCGGCGACGCGGCGCTCGCGCTCGGCCTTGGGCACGCCCGCGATCTCGAGGGGGTGGGCGATGTTCTGCGCCGCCGTCCGCGAGTCGAGCAGGTTGGCGTGCTGGAACACCATCCCGATGTCGCGCCGGGCGGTGCGCAGGTCCGCGCCCTCGAGCGCGGCGATATCCGTGCCGTCGATGCTCACGCTCCCCGAGGTGGGCTTCTCGAGCCCGGTCAGGCAGCGGATGAGCGTCGACTTGCCCGCGCCGGAGCGGCCCACGATGCCGTGGATCTGCCCGGGGGCGATGCCCAGATCGATGCCGTCGAGCGCGACGACGGGGTCTCCCCCGCCGGGCGCGGAGAAGACCTTGGTGAGGCCGTCGAGAGTGATCACGGGAGGCAGTGAATCAGAGGGGACCCCTTGCGGAGCCGTTCGTGTTCACAGAGCGACCACTTCGGCCCCGGCGCCGTGCGGGAGGTCACACGGGGGTGCTGCGCGCGGGGGGTCGGCACCGGGGGCCTCCCCCGTCCAGAATCTGCATCCCTGTGGCACGAACCCTGGATAATCCAGAGCATCTGCCGTTTCAGTGCACATTCCGGACAGAGCGCCTGGTCGTCGCCCCGTCCCACCGGCACCCGCACCGACCGCGGCATCGCGATCACCCGTCGCTTCCCGCTGCCGCCCGCGGAGCTGTGGCAATGGCCCACCGAGCCCGACCGCACCGCGCAGTGGTTCGGGCGCTGGAGCGGCGACCCGTCGACGGGCGAGGTCGCGGTGCAGCTCTCCGCCGAGGACGGGGCACCGATGTCGACATCCGCGATCCACGAGTGCACCCCGCCCCAGCGCCTGGTGCTGGGCACCGGCCCCCGCTGGGTGATCGCCCTCGACATCACGGCGGACGACGCCGACTCCGAGGGATCCGCGGATGACAGCTCAGGCCGCATGCGCATCAGCGGTGCGACCCTCACGCTCTCGCAGGACATGGACGAGGCCGGATTCGCCGCGGAGGTCGGCCCCGGCTGGGAGTACTACCTGGACCGCCTCGTCGCCGCGACCGAGGACCGCGACGCCGAGGCCACCGCCTTCGAGCCCGACTACCTGCCCGGCATGGCCGAGCACTACCGCGCGCTGTTCACGGGCAAGGCCACCGCGGGGCGCTGACGGGACGGGGCTATCACAGCACCGGACGGGTTCCTGGGGCGGACAGATCCCTCGCTGCGCGCATCACCGCGCCGGTGCCGAGCGCGGCGCACGCAGCACCGGGCCCTCAGTGCCGGGCGCGGCGAGCACCAGACGCGGGGGCGAGCCCTCAGCGCTCAGAGCTCCGCGCACGGCGACAGGCCCTCAACGCCGAGCGCGTCGCGCGCGGAAGAACTCACGCAGCAGGTCCCCGCACTCCTCGGCCCGCACACCGCTCGTCACCTCGCAGCGGTGGTTGAGCCGGGGCTCGCGCAGCAGGTCGTAGAGGGACCCGGCCGCCCCCGCCTTGGGGTCGCTCGCCCCGTAGACGACGCGCTCGATGCGCGAGAGCACGATCGCGCCGGCGCACATCGTGCAGGGCTCGAGCGTGACCGCGAGGGTGCAGCCGGACAGGTTCCATCGTCCCGTCGCGCGAGCGGCCGCGCGCAGGGCGAGCACCTCGGCGTGGGCGGTCGGGTCCTCGTCGGCCTCCCGCCGGTTCCCGGCGCGGGCGAGCACGCGGCCGTCGGGGCCGATGACGACGGCGCCGATGGGGACGTCGGGTCGTGCGCGGTCGGGGCCGGGCTCGGCTGCGGCGCGGGCCTCGGCCAGGGCGAGGGCCATCAGGTCGTCGTCGCCGAGCGGCGCGGCCCCTGGTCGCAGGGAGTCGGGCTCCGGTCGCAGGGGGTCGGGCTCCGGTCGCAGGGGGTCGGGCGCGGAGGTCACGTGCGCATTCTCCCAGGGCGGCCGGAGGGCCCGCGCGGCGCCGCATCGCTCCGGTAGATTCGGGGCATGCGCGTCCTCGAGATCGACCACCCCCTCGTCGCCCACAAGCTCACCGTGCTGCGCGACGCCACCACCCGCTCCTCGGTGTTCCGCCAGCTCGCGGACGAGCTCGTGACGCTCCTGGCGTACGAGGCCACGCGCAACGTCGCCGTGGCGCCCGTCGAGATCACCACCCCCGTGAGCCCGATGACCGGAACCAAGCTCACCAACCCGAAGCCGATGGTGGTGCCGATCCTCCGCGCCGGCCTGGGCATGCTCCACGGCCTGACCACCCTGCTGCCGACGGCCGAGGTCGGGTTCCTGGGCATGGTCCGCAACGAGGAGACCCTCGAGGTCACCACGTACGCCAACCGCCTGCCCGACGACCTCACGGGGCGCCAGTGCTTCGTGCTGGATCCGATGCTCGCCACCGGCCACACCCTCATCGCGTCGGTGAACTACCTGCACGAGCGCGGCGCCCGCGACATCACCTGCGTGACGCTGCTGAGCGCACCGGAGGGCCTGAAGAACCTGGACGATGCGATCGACGACGAGGTCGACCTCACCGTCGTGACCGCTGCCATCGACGAGAGGCTCAACGAGAAGAGCTACATCGTCCCCGGCCTCGGCGATGCGGGCGACCGCCTCTTCGGCGTCGTCGACTGACCGCCCCCCTCGCAGCGCCCCCCTAACCCACCCGCCGCGGCCCGGCACTGCCCAGGTGTCGGGCCGCGGCGCGTCGCCCGTTGCCACGGATGCTCGAGCCCGCCGGGGCCGGGTTGCGCATTGTCGTCGGGGGTGCGCGACTCGCGAGGGGTGCTCGGTCAGGTCAGCGGGCACGCCCAGCTCTGGGGCGCTCAACCCCACCAGCGGTGCACGACCCGCCAGGGATGCTCGGCAAGCCCAGGGGCACGCCTGGGTTCTCGCGTGAGCTGTCGGACGCGGGGCGCGACCCCGCCAGGCCTGCTGGGCGCCGCCATCCGTGACCTGGCCGGGGGTGCAATTCCGCCCGGGGTTCTGCCTTGCCTGGGGCGCGCGACGCCTTGCCGGGGGCGCGCGACAAAGATGGGCGCTGGAGAGCCGGTC
>NZ_FWFG01000034.1 GCF_900163655.1 Brachybacterium nesterenkovii | reverse complement strand
ACGTACCGACCCCGTCACGATCCGGGCATGCGGAAAGGGCCGCCGGCTCAACCCTCCCGACCAGAACCCACCATCCATGGTGAACCCCGATCAGGAAAGGGAACCAACGACCCTTCCCACCATCACAAAGATGTCCGGCGGCGTCCTACTCTCCCACACCCTACCGAGTGCAGTACCATCGGCGCTGTCGAGCTTAGCTACCGGGTTCGGAATGGAACCGGGCGTTTCCCCGACGCTATGACCGCCGTAACACGACGAGACAACCAGACCCCCACCACAACACCCCCGCAAAGAGGCTGACCGCGGCAGCGGGATTGTTCTCCAAGAACCACACAGTGGACGCGAACATGTCACAAGACAATGAAAGTGTTGAATAAGTCTTCGGCCATTAGTACCAGTCAGCTCCACACATTGCTGTGCTTCCACATCTGGCCTATCAACCCAGTGGTCTGCTGGGGGCCTCTCACCCACAAAGGGGCACGGATATCTCATCTTGAAGCAGGCTTCCCGCTTAGATGCTTTCAGCGGTTATCCCTTCCCGACGTAGCCAACCAGCCATGCTCTTGGCAGAACAACTGGCACACCAGAGGTCAGTCCATCCCGGTCCTCTCGTACTAGGGACAGGTCTTCTCAAATATCCAACGCGCGCAGCGGATAGGGACCGAACTGTCTCACGACGTTCTAAACCCAGCTCGCGTACCGCTTTAATAGGCGAACAGCCTAACCCTTGGGACCAACTCCAGCCCCAGGATGCGACGAGCCGACATCGAGGTGCCAAACCATGCCGTCGATATGAGCTCTTGGGCAAGATCAGCCTGTTATCCCCGGGGTACCTTTTATCCGTTGAGCGACACCCATTCCACAATGAGGTGCCGGATCACTAGTTCCTGCTTTCGCACCTGCCCGACATGTCTGTCTCGCAGTCAAGCTCCCTTGTGCACTTACACTCGACACCTGATTGCCAACCAGGCTGAGGGAACCTTTGAGCGCCTCCGTTACTCTTTAGGAGGCAACCGCCCCAGTTAAACTACCCATCAGGCACTGTCCCTGATCCGGATCACGGACCGAGGTTAGGAATCCAGAACGACCAGAGTGGTATTTCAACGACGACTCCACACGAACTAGCGTCCGTGCTTCCCAGTCTCCCACCTATCCTACACAAGCCGTTCCGAACACCAATACCAAACTATAGTAAAGGTCCCGGGGTCTTTCCGTCCTGCTGCGCGTAACGAGCATCTTTACTCGTAATGCAATTTCGCCGAGTTCGCGGTTGAGACAGTGGAGAAGTCGTTACGCCATTCGTGCAGGTCGGAACTTACCCGACAAGGAATTTCGCTACCTTAGGATGGTTATAGTTACCACCGCCGTTTACTGGGGCTTAAATTCTCAGCTTCGATCCGAAGATCTAACCGGTCCTCTTAACCTTCCAGCACCGGGCAGGCGTCAGTCCGTATACAGCGTCTTACGACTTCGCACGGACCTGTGTTTTTAGTAAACAGTCGCTTCTCCCTGGTCTCTGCGGCCTTCGGCGCTCTCACGCCTCCGGCCCCCCTTCTCCCGAAGTTACGGGGGTATTTTGCCGAGTTCCTTAACCACGATTCTCTCGAACGCCTCGGTATTCTCTACCTGATCACCTGAGTCGGTTTAGGGTACGGGCGACCGTGCTCGTCACGCCGGAACTTTTCTTGGCAGTACAGGATCACTCACCTACTCCCTTACGGGATCCCCATCACGTCTCACCCCATACGGCACCGCATTACCGGTGCGCGGGCTGCTCGCTTAGACGGACTATTCCATTAAGTCCGCGGAAGCTACCTCTCTGCGTCATCCCATGCGCTGACCTACTACATGTTCGGTTCCCATGCTCTCCCGAGCACGCACCCCGAAGGGCACGAGTCAGGTTCGGATGGTTAGCATCACACGATTCGGTATGGGTCCTCACACAATCGGTTCGGGAATATCAACCCGATGTCCATCGACTACGCCTGTCGGCCTCGCCTTAGGTCCCGACTAACCCAGGGCGGATTAACCTGGCCCTGGAACCCTTGATCAATCGGCGGACGGGTTTCTCACCCGTCTTTCGCTACTCATGCCTGCATTCTCACTCGTGCAGTCTCCACCACTGGGTTTCCCCGCAGCTTCACCGCCTGCACGACGCTCCCCTACCCATCCAGACCAATGTCTGAATGACACAGCTTCGGTGGTGTGCTTGAGCCCCGCTACATTGTCGGCGCAGAATCACTTGACCAGTGAGCTATTACGCACTCTTTCAAGGGTGGCTGCTTCTAAGCCAACCTCCTGGTTGTCTCAGCAACTCCACATCCTTTTCCACTTAGCACACGCTTAGGGACCTTAGCTGATGTTCTGGGCTGTTTCCCTCTCGACTATGAAGCTTATCCCCCACAGTCTCACTGCTGCGCTCTCACGTACCGGCATTCGGAGTTTGGCTAAGGTCAGTAACCCGGTGGGGCCCATCGCCTATCCAGTGCTCTACCTCCGGCACGAAACACGCAACGCTGCACCTAAATGCATTTCGGGGAGAACCAGCTATCACGAAGTTTGATTGGCCTTTCACCCCTATCCACAGGTCATCCCCTCCATTTTCAACTGAAGTGGGTTCGGGCCTCCACGCGGTCTTACCCGCGCTTCACCCTGCCCATGGATAGATCACTTCGCTTCGGGTCTAGAGCCGGCGACTGAACGCCCCGTTCAGACTCGCTTTCGCTACGGCTACCCCACACGGGTTAACCTCGCCACCGACCACTAACTCGCAGGCTCATTCTTCAAAAGGCACGCCGTCACCCCGTAAGGCTCCGACGGATTGTAAGCACACGGTTTCAGGTACTATTTCACTCCCCTCCCGGGGTACTTTTCACCTTTCCCTCACGGTACTTGTCCGCTATCGGTCACGAGGTAGTATTCAGGCTTACCAGGTGGTCCTGGCAGATTCACACCGGATTTCACGGGCCCGGTGCTACTTGGGAACAGCATCACGCGTCGCAGCAGTTTCGTCTACGGGGGTCACACCCTCTACGCCGTCGCACTCACCACGACTTCGACTACCACTACGAGCTCACGTCGACGATCCGGCAGAACCGTCCGACACTTCCCACAACCCTCATCCTGCAACCCCTGCCGGGTATCACACAGAACAAGTTTGGCCTCTTCCGCTTTCGCTCGCCACTACTCACGGAATCACTGTTGTTTTCTCTTCCTGAGGGTACTGAGATGTTTCACTTCCCCTCGTTCCCTCCACACTGCCTATACATTCAGCAGCGGGTACCGCGACATGACTCGCGGTGGGTTTCCCCATTCGGAAATCCTCGGATCACAGGGTGGTTGTCACCTCCCCGAGGCTTATCGCAGACTCCTACGTCCTTCATCGGCTCCTCGTGCCCAGGCATTCACCGTGCGCCCTTTACAACTTAGGCAACACTACAAAGACACATTGCTTACAAAGATGCTCGCGTCCACTATGCAGTTCTCAAAGAACAACCCCACACCATCACCAGACCAGCATTAGCTGAAACCCAGTGACAGGGAGGACCAGCCACACACACCACCATCCCGAAGGACCGTGGATGCGCATGCAGCCTCAAAACCCAATAGCGTGCCTCCACCTCGAACCCCCTCGACCGGCGAGCCCACCGTTCCATGCGCAAGCGCAGTACTAGGAGACCCTGTGGCCAGGAGATGAAGCGCCTATTCGTTGATGTTCCACCCTTGAGCAACCACCCGTACTACATGCGGGCACGAAGATGGCCACCAATATTGGTGTAGCTCCTTAGAAAGGAGGTGATCCAGCCGCACCTTCCGGTACGGCTACCTTGTTACGACTTAGTCCCAATCACCGATCCCACCTTCGACAGCTCCCTCCACAAGGGATGGGCCACTGGCTTCGGGTGTTACCGACTTTCGTGACTTGACGGGCGGTGTGTACAAGGCCCGGGAACGTATTCACCGCAGCGTTGCTGATCTGCGATTACTAGCGACTCCGACTTCATGGGGTCGAGTTGCAGACCCCAATCCGAACTGAGACCGGCTTTTTGGGATTCGCTCCACCTCACAGTATCGCAACCCTTTGTACCGGCCATTGTAGCATGCGTGAAGCCCAAGACATAAGGGGCATGATGATTTGACGTCGTCCCCACCTTCCTCCGAGTTGACCCCGGCAGTCTCCCATGAGTTCCCGCCATAACGCGCTGGCAACATGGAACGAGGGTTGCGCTCGTTGCGGGACTTAACCCAACATCTCACGACACGAGCTGACGACAACCATGCACCACCTGTGCACCAGTCCGAAGAAGACCCCGTCTCTGGGGCTGTCCGGTGCATGTCAAGCCTTGGTAAGGTTCTTCGCGTTGCATCGAATTAATCCGCATGCTCCGCCGCTTGTGCGGGCCCCCGTCAATTCCTTTGAGTTTTAGCCTTGCGGCCGTACTCCCCAGGCGGGGCACTTAATGCGTTAGCTACGGCGCGGAGAACGTGGAATGTCCCCCACACCTAGTGCCCAACGTTTACGGCATGGACTACCAGGGTATCTAATCCTGTTCGCTCCCCATGCTTTCGCTTCTCAGTGTCAGTAATGGCCCAGAGACCTGCCTTCGCCATCGGTGTTCTTCCTGATATCTGCGCATTTCACCGCTACACCAGGAGTTCCAGTCTCCCCTACCACACTCTAGCCTGCCCGTACCCACCGCACGCCCGAGGTTGAGCCTCGGGTTTTCACGGCAGACGCGACAAGCCACCTACAAGCTCTTTACGCCCAATAATTCCGGACAACGCTTGCGCCCTACGTATTACCGCGGCTGCTGGCACGTAGTTAGCCGGCGCTTCTTCTGCAGGTACCGTCACTTTCGCTTCTTCCCTGCTGAAAGAGGTTTACAACCCGAAGGCCGTCATCCCTCACGCGGCGTCGCTGCATCAGGCTTTCGCCCATTGTGCAATATTCCCCACTGCTGCCTCCCGTAGGAGTCTGGGCCGTGTCTCAGTCCCAGTGTGGCCGGTCGCCCTCTCAGGCCGGCTACCCGTCATCGCCTTGGTGAGCCATTACCTCACCAACAAACTGATAGGCCGCGAGTCCATCCCTCACCGAAAAACTTTCCAGAAACCACCATGCGGTGGAAACTCATATCCGGTATTAGCCACGATTTCCCGAGGTTATCCCAGAGTGAGGGGCAGGTTACTCACGTGTTACTCACCCGTTCGCCACTGATCAGATGAAGCAAGCTCCATCGTCACCGTTCGACTTGCATGTGTTAAGCACGCCGCCAGCGTTCGTCCTGAGCCAGGATCAAACTCTCCATCAAAAAATGAAAAACAATCCTGACAGTAAACGAACACCAGCTTTAAAAGCTGGATGTCCAAAAAACTGCCAAACAAAACATTTGGCATCAACAAACAGACACGCTATTGAGATCTCAAACA
>NZ_FWFG01000118.1 GCF_900163655.1 Brachybacterium nesterenkovii | reverse complement strand
CCGTACCGCCGAAGGGCGCACCCTCCGGGAGATCCGTCGCTGCCTCAAGCGCTACCTCGCCCGCGACATCTACCGCCGCCTCAACACCGCCGCTCAGAATGAGCTCACCGGCGCTTGACAGACATAGGAGATTCAACGGGCGACTCGAACACCTCCGCGGCTCCGCCCTCGGCTTCCGCAACCTCACCCACTACATCGCTCGGTCGCTGCTCGAAGCCGGAGGGTTCAGACCCGCGCTACACCCTCGTTCGTGAAGAGCCCTTCTTGTTGCGCACGTGCGCAAAGTCACGTAAGGTCCGAATAAGTTGCGCACGAAGAGGTGCGTCGCCTGCGGACGTTGAAGCCCGCAGCTGAACACGAGGGGGATAATTGCATACACATGACAGGACATCATTGCGTCGCCTACAGAAGGTCGCAGCACTCGTTGCGCCTTTCGTTATGGTCGCTGTGCTTTCAGTGACGACGCCGAGTTTTGCGGACTCTGGCGATTCAACGAATCCGGCGTTGCCGGCGGACATCACCGCTATCAGCGTCGAGGACTCGTAGGACACATTTAACGATGCCGTTCAAAAGTACGTACGAGTCGATGCCGGCTCAGTAGTGTTTGATCGTGAACAGGCGGTCCGGGATGGCGTGAGCGATGACGTTCTTGCTGCCGGCGAAATGGTGAACGGCCTCTCTGACGGGTACGCGTCCGAGTCGCCAGGAGGCGTATCGGCAAGGAAGCTGAGTCTCCCGATTTGGGGAAACTGGTGCGGCCCTGGCCACGGCGGCGGCGCTGCAAAGGATCTTCTGGATAGCGCCTGCCGGGCTCACGATAAGTGCTATGCAAAGAAGGGTTACTTCAACTGCTCGTGCGATCGCACACTGATCGCGACCATTAAGAGGGACTACAACCGCATGCACACGACTGAGAAGATTGCGGCTACGGCCGTCAAGGCATACTTCTCGGCTCAGATCCGCGTGAACTGCTAGTGGCAACCGGAGGAACTGTGGCCAGCAACGACACGACAAGGGCGACTGGTGGGGTCGGTTCGCGCAAAAAGCTTGCCGCTCAGGTGTGCATTTTTGCCGCCATCATTTGCTTGGTACTTTGTATAGTCTCTCCACTGACCGACAGCGGTGCGTTCATGATTACCCCACTATTCGGTCTAGTCACAATCGCGGTGGGGATCTACGCAAGGAGCTGGTGGACCATCCCGGTTGGAATCCTGGAGATTGTTGCTCCAGCGATCACAATTTATTTGACCTACTACGCACTGGCTCATGGCGCTTGACGCCCGCGAAAACAAGGGAAACCTATAATGCGCACAGCAACACGGCTTAATCGGGCTCTTCACAATTCGGGGTGTAGGTGTGGTCTGAATCCGTCGGCTTCGAGGAGTGCGCGGGCGATGTAGTTGGTGGGGTTGCGGAAGCCGAGGGCCAGG
>NZ_FWFG01000032.1 GCF_900163655.1 Brachybacterium nesterenkovii | reverse complement strand
CTGCTCGGCCTCCGCCAGGAGCTGCTCGAGCAGCTCCTGGCGGAGGCCGAGCAGGTGACCTGGCAGGGCCCGGATGCGGACGCCTTCCGCGCCGCGGTGCGCGGCCGGATCGGCGGGCGGGGGCGCGCCGTCGCCGAGGACCTCTCCGCGCGGGCCCAGGAGCTGGACCGCGACGCCCAGGAGCAGGAAGAGGCCTCCGACGGCGGCGACGGTGCCAGCGCTGACGGGACGGACGGCGGGCCGGAGAACCCTGAGGAGCGCAATAAGTTCTGGTGGTTCGAGGACGGCTTCGCCCCGTTCTGGGGGAAGACCGCCGACCTGCAGGACGACATCCCGCTGGGCCGCGAGGTGTACACCTTCGACAACGTGGACCAGGAGGACATCGGCAACTGCCTCGCGCTCGCGTACCTCGCGACGATCGCCAAGCAGGACCCCGAGTTCATCCAGAACCACATCAAGCGGGTCGACAAGGAGAAGCACGAGGTCATCCTGTACGACAGCGCGGGCAACCCGACGACGTACACCGTCACCGGGGACGTCCTGCGCACGGGCGTCCGCGGGCAGGACGGGAACCAGAACTGGATGACGATCTACGAGGCCGCGCTGATCCAGGCCGGACTGCTCGACGAGAACGGGGAGTACGCCTCCCAGCGGGGCGGGACGAGCTTCGCCCAGGCCGTCACGGGCAGCAGCGGGACGGTGCGCTGGGACGGCGGGGGATACGACCAGTCGCGCCCCTCGTTCGAGCAGTTCGCGCAGGAGATCACGAGCGGGCAGCCGACGATCCTCGGCACGCGGTCGATGGCCGGCTCCGACGACCTCGCGCGGTCGCAGGGCGTTGAGCCGCTGCAGCTCGTCGAGAACCACGCCTACATGGTCGATTCGGTCAACGACGACGGCACCATCACGATCGTGAATCCCTGGGGCGCTGGAGACCTCGACGGGAAGAACGAGGACGGGGCGCACCGGATGACGATCACCAAGGAGCAGTACCAGCTGTACTTCGACGCGGTCTACAGCGCGAAGAAGCCGTCGGAGTGGAAGAGGTGAGGCGGATGAGGACCGAGGTCCGAGAGGCGGCGGACGGTACGGTGCGCGCCGTCGTCGTGCAGGGGACGCAGGCGCAGGCAGGACCCTTCCACGTGGGCGTCATGAGCGCCCGCGTCGGGGAGCTGCCCCGCGGCGGCGAGGGCCTGCGGGCGCGCCTGCAGATCGGCATCGAGGGGACGGCCGCGCGGGTGCTCGTCCTCGAACCGGGCGAGGGGATCGACGTCGAGGGCATCGGCTCCCTCGACCTGCTCGAGATCTTCCCGTCGGAGGAGCCGGAGGCGACGGAGACGGAGGGGCCGCCGATGCCCGGGGGCCAGCGCTCTGCCGTCGTGCTCGAGGCGCGGCCGGTGATGTCCTGACGGGGCCGTCGCTGAGCCCGTCGGAAAGGGGACCCGATCAGGCGCCCGGATCGCCTCCGTCGCCGCGCTCGCGGCGCTCCCGCTCGCGCCGCTCGCGACGGATCTGCTCGTCGAGGCTGCGCAGGAACTCCGGGTCGTCGTCCGGCGCCATCGGGCCGGGACGGGGCGCGCCGCCCGACTGCTCGCCGGTGCGGTCCTTGCCCACCAGCAGCCACGTGATCGGCCCGACCCACGGGATCAGCACCACCAGGACGATCCACGCCCACTTCGGGATCCCGCGCACGCGCGCGTCCTCGGTCTGGATGCAATCGGCCAGGGCGAAGACCGTCAGGGCGATCGAGGCGACGGCGGCGAGCACACGGGGCATGGAGCCAGTCTAGAGACGGGGCGCGAGAGCCGTCGCGTCGGGGCGGTGCCCGCTGCGCCACTACCCTGGAGGCCATGCGCGACGTCCTGGTCTACTCCGTCATCCGCCTGGCCCTCTTCGGGGCGCTGTGGTGGGTTCTCGCGAACGTCGGCGTCGGCTTCTACCTCGCGGGCATCATCGCCGCGCTCATCGCGATGCTCGTGTCGATCCTGTTCTTCGGGAGTCCGCGCGAGCGCGCCGCCGAGCGCTGGCAGCAGGCCGATGAGCGGCGCCGCGAGCGCAGGAAGACGAAGCGCGACGAGGACGCCGACGAGGAGGACGCCCTCGTCGGCGAGGAATCCGCGGAGAGCGGGCCAGCCGAGACGGCCTCAGATCGCCAGGCCGATCAGCAGCAGGACTGAGACAACCAGCTCCACGCGGCCGGTCGCCCCGAGCACGGGGATCAGGCCACGGCCCGCGGCCCCGGCCAGCACGGTGCGCACGGGCGCGACCGCGAGCGGCAGCGCGAGGAGCACCAGCGCCGCCGGCCAGTGCGCGATCATCACGGGCACGAGCAGCGCGAACGGGCCGATCATGCATGCGGCATAGAGCAGCCGTGTGCGGCGATCGCCCAGGCGCACCGCGAGCGTCAGCTTCCCGGCCTCGGTGTCGGTGGGGATGTCGCGCAGGTTGTTCGTCACCAGCACCGCGACGGCGAGCAGGCCGATGGCGCAGGCCGCGAGCAGCGCGACGAGCGTGAACGCGCCGGTGATCGCGAAGGCCGTGCCCATCACGGCCACGAGACCGAAGAACACGAACACGAACACCTCGCCCAGCCCGAGGTACCCGTAGGGGCGCGAGCCGCCGGTGTAGAACCAGGCCGCGGCCACGGCGGCCGCGCCGACGGCGAGCATCCACCAGGCGCCCGACAGCACCGTCAGGATCACGCCCAGCGCCGCGCCGACGCCGAGGGACAGGACGGCCGCGCGCTTGACGACCGCGGGCCGGGCCGCCCCGGAGCCGGTGAGGCGGAAGGGGCCCACGCGCTCGTCATCCGTGCCGCGCACCCCGTCGGAGTAGTCGTTGGCGTAGTTCACGCCGATCTGCAGCGCGAGCGCCACTCCCAGGGCGATGAGCGCGCGCGGGAGCACGAGGCCGAGGTCGACCGCCTCGCCGCGCACGGACAGCTCGTGCAGGGCGGCACCGGTGCCGGCGGCGACGGGGGCGAAGGCGGCGGGCCAGGTGCGGGGGCGCGAGCCCTCCACCCACTGCGAGAACGTGGCCACGGGCGGGGACTTCCTTCCGGAGGGCAGGGCGTCCGGCGCGGTCGGCGCCGGGGTCAGGCGCCCAGCGTGATCGCGAGATCGCGGGCGGCGGACCGATCGATCTTACCGATGCCCCGCAGCGGCAGGGCCTCGACGACGAGCGTGCTCTTGGGCACGGCATGGCGGGGCAGGTCGGGGCCGTGCTCGGGCGCTGCGCGCAGGGCTGCGGGGACCGCGGCGGGCAGGCGTGCGGGATCGGCTCTGGCGGCCGGGACGACGAGGGCCACCAGGCGGGCGCCCCACTCCGGGTCCGGGACGCCCACGACGACCCGATCCGCGAGGAGGCCGCGGAGGTCGGGGGCGGCGTCGATCGCGGTCTCGACGTCCTGGGGGAGGACCTTGCGCCCGCCGGTGATGACGACGTCGTCCGCGCGGCCCAGAATCCGCAGACGCTGTCCGCTGTCGGTCTCGTCGAGCGCGGCGAGGTCCGAGGTCACGAGCACGCGGCCCCCGTCGGGCGTCGCGCGGAAGGGCGAGAGGTCGGCGGCGCCGTCGGGCCGTAGCAGCCCCAGCGAGAGGGTCGGCGAGGCGATGAGCAGGCGCCCGGCCGCATCGTCGGCGCGGCGGTGGTCGGTGTCGAGCGAGAGGCGGACGCCCTCCAGCGGCACCCCGTCGTACACGCAGCCGCCCGCGGTCTCGGAGGAGCCGTAGGTGGTGCGCACGGCCGCGCCCGCGTCCCGCGCCGCGGCCAGGAGCGCGGGCGGTGTGGCGGCGCCGCCGACGAGCACGGCCGCGAAGCCGGCCAGCAGCGCGAGGGCGCGGCGACCGGCCGGGGAGGCGTCGCCCAGCAGGCGGGACAGCTGCGTGGGCACGAGCGACGTGTACGCGGGAAGATCCAGGGCCTCGGCGCGGGCGAGGGCGGGCTCGGCCGCGGCGGTGAACACGGCCGCGTCGAAACGGCCCGAGAGGTCCGGCATCTCCTCGGGCAGGGCGGGGCCGGGCAGCCCGAGCACCTGGGCGCTGCGACAGGCGCGGGCGATGATCTGCACGCCCGCGATGTGGGTGGGCGGCAGCAGCGGCAGCCACAGGCCGTGCCCGTCGAGCGCGCTCGCCGTCGCGTCCTGGGACGCCCGCAGCGCGGGCAGCGACTGGACGACGGCCTTGGCCGCGCCCGTCGACCCCGAGGTCGGGACCACGAGCGCGGCGTCCGCGAGCTGCGCGGGCAGGGAGGCAGGCGGAGCGAAGGGGCCCAGCCACAGCCGTGCGCGGCCCGCCGTCATCTCCGCGATCGCCGCTGCGTGCTCGGCCAGCGACGCGGGCGTGCCGTCGTAGGGAGCGGGGACGGTCCAGTCGACGGCGGTCGCGTCCGCGGGCGTGCGCGCCACGGCGTCAGCCCTGCGGGTGCGGGAACGCGGACCAGTCGGGGTCGCGCTTGGCGAGGAACGCGTCGCGGCCCTCGACGGCCTCATCGGTCATGTATGCCAGGCGGGTGGCCTCGCCCGCGAAGACCTGCTGGCCCATGAGACCGTCGTCGGTCAGGTTGAACGCGAACTTGAGCATGCGGATCGCCTGCGGGGACTTCGTCGCGATCGTCGCCGCCATCGCGAGCGCCGCATCCTCGAGATCGGCGTGGTCGACGACGCGGTTCACGCCGCCCCAGTCGTAGGCGTCCTGCGCGGAGTACTCCTCGGCGAGGAAGAAGATCTCCCGTGCCCGCTTCTGGCCCACCTGCTTGGCCAGGTACGCCGAGCCGTAGCCGCCGTCGAAGGAGCCCACGTTCGCGTCGGTCTGCTTGAAGCGCGCGTGCTCCCGCGAGGCGATCGACAGGTCCGCGACGACGTGCAGCGAGTGCCCGCCGCCGGCCGCCCAGCCGTTGACCACGGCGATCACCACCTTGCCCATCGTGCGGATCAGGCGCTGGACCTCGAGGATGTGCAGGCGCCCCGCCCGGCCCGCACGGACCGTGGTCGCCTCCTCACCGTCGGCGTACTGGTAGCCGGAGCGGCCGCGGATCCGCTGGTCCCCGCCCGAGCAGAAGGAGCGGCCGCCGTCCTTAGGGGAGGGACCGTTGCCGGTCAGCAGGATGGTGCCCACGCCGGTGTCCAGGCGGGCATGGTCCAGGGCCCGGTAGAGCTCGTCGACCGTGTGAGGCCGGAACGCGTTGCGGACCTCGGGCCGGTCGAAGGCGATGCGCACGCACGGCAGGTCCCGCACGATGGCCCCGTCGGCGTCGCGCTCCACCGCCCGGTGGTACGTGATGTCCGTGAACGCGGGGCCGCCGAGCTCGGCCTCGCCGATGTCACGCCAGCGGCGCGGGTCGAAGGTCTCCGAGACGGAGGCGGGGAGGTCGGGCGAGCCGGGGGCGGCGGGGGCGTTCGAGGTCATGGGCC
>NZ_FWFG01000035.1 GCF_900163655.1 Brachybacterium nesterenkovii | reverse complement strand
GCGCCCCCCGTCGCCCGGACCCCACGCCCCCACGTTCTGGTCAGGAACGGCCGCTATCCGATGCCGATGGCGGCCGTTCCTGACCGAAACACGAGGCGGAGGTGGAGAGCGACGGGGCGGCACTCCCCTCGGCGCGCACCCCCTGTGCGCGCATCACCGATGCGCGCCCCGTCGCCCAGCGCCTGCTCCCGGCGGTCCCCAGCACCGCGATGCCGCCGCGTCGCGCACCCGGGCGCATCTCCATGATCTGCACGGCCATCGCTCTCCCCCTGTCGTGACCCCCTGACGGAGCCACCAGCATCACGACCCGTGCCGCAGGAGCGCCATGGGGAGAACTCCCCCGTCGCCCTAGCCCCGCCTCACCGCAGGCGCCCGACTACCCCCTCCACGGCCGCGAGCACGCGCCCGTCGGCCAGGCAGGCCTCGGCGGCGGCGATGTCGGGGGCCAGGAACCGGTCGGGTCCGGGTCCGTCGGCGCCCTCGCGCAGCACGGCGATCGCGGCCGCCCCGGCCGCGGACGGCGCGAGCGGCGCACGCAGGTCCACGGCCCGGGCGGCGGTGAGCAGCTCGATCGCCAGCACCCGCCGCAGGCACGCGACAGCGGTGCGGAGCTTGCGGGCGGCGTGCCAGCCCATCGACACGTGGTCCTCCTGCATGGCCGAGGACGGGATGGAGTCGACGCTCGCGGGCGCGGCCAGGCGCTTCATCTCGGAGACGAGGGCGGCCTGCGTGTACTGGGCGATCATGAAGCCGGAGTCGACGCCGGGGTCGTCGGCCAGGAACGGCGGCAGCCCGAAGGAGCGCGAGCGGTCGAGCATGCGGTCGCTGCGGCGCTCGGACATCGAGGCGAGGTCGCAGGCGGCGATCGCGAGGAAGTCGAGGACGTAGCCGACGGGCGCGCCGTGGAAGTTGCCGTTGGAGACGATCTGCCCGTCGGACAGGACGACGGGGTTGTCGATCGCGGCGGCCAGCTCGCGCTCGGCGACGGTGCGCGCATGGTCGAGGGTGTCACGGACGGCGCCGGCGACCTGCGGGGCGCAGCGCAGCGAGTAGGCGTCCTGCACGCGGGAGCCCTCGGAGGCGGCATCAGCGATGATCGGCGAATCCTCCAGCAGCGCGAGCACGTTGGCGGCCGAGGCGGTCTGCCCGGGGTGGGGGCGCAGGCCCTCGTGGAGCTCAGCCCGGAACGGGGTGTCCTTGCCGCGCAGCGCCTGCACGGACAGCGAGGTGGTGATGTCGGCGATCCGCACCAGCTCGTCGAGGTCGGCGAGCGCGAGCAGCAGCTGGCCCAGCATCCCGTCGGTGCCGTTGATGAGGGCCAGGCCCTCCTTCTCCTCGAGCACGAGGGGCTCGATGCCGGCCTCGGCGAGGAGCTCGGGGACGGGGCGCTCGGCGCCGTCGCGGTCACGGGCGCGCCCCTCGCCCAGCAGCACGATCGCGCAGTGGGCCAGCGGGGCGAGATCGCCGGAGCAGCCCAGCGAGCCGTACTCGTGGACGATGGGGGTGATCTGCGCGTTGAGCAGGGCGATCATCGTCTCGACGACGACGGGCCGCACGCCGGTGTGGCCGCTGGCGAGGGTCTTGGCGCGCAGCAGCATGAGGGCGCGCACCACCTCGGGCTCGACCTCGGGGCCGGTGCCGGCGGCGTGGGAGACGATCAGCGAGCGCTGCAGCTGCTGGCGCATGGACGGCTCGATGGCGGTGTCGGCGAGGGCGCCGAATCCGGTGGAGACCCCGTAGACGGGGGTCTCGCCGCGGGCGAGGGCGTCGACGTGGGCGCGCACCTGGGCGACGCGCTCGCGGGCGGCCGGGTCGAGTTCGACGCGGGCGCGGCGGCGGGCGACGGCGAGGACGTCGGCGGGGGTGAGGCCGGAGGCGGCCAGGACGACAGTGCCGGTCGACGCGGCAGAGGAGGTCTCAGTGGTCATGGGGGCCACGCTCGCACAGCGCACAGGCGCCCGGAACGGGGCCGACGCGCCTCGTGTCCAGGATCCCGGACAGGAGCACCGTTCCGACGTCCGGACGATGCCGGGCATACCCTCATCCAGTGGACTGGCTGATCTTCTTCGCCGTCGTCGCCGTCGTGATCGGCGGCGGCGCAGGCGCTGTCGCCGTGCTGCGCCGGGTGCTGCTGCCGCCCGCGCCGCCGGGCTCCGTCGTCCTGCGCTACCCGGCGATGCTCGGCGGCCTCGCGGGCACGTTCGTGCTGCTGGGACTGGTGTTCCTGCTGGTCGCGCAGACCTACGCGCCCGACGACCCGCGCCGCGGGGACGCCCTTCCGATGTCCCTGTTCGGGGCCGGCTTCGCAGTCTTCGGCGTCGTGTTCGGGGCGATGATGCTGCGCCACTCGATCACGCTGACGGCCGATGGGATCATCCAGCAGGCGCTGCTGGGGCGGCGGCGCCGGATCCGCTACGCAGACATCATCGGCATCGAATGGCCGCGGCCGCGGCGCCTGGCCTGGGATCTCGGGAGCCTCGCGGAGTCGATGCTCGCGCAGGACCGCCTGCGGATCCGCGGATCCGACGGCACGACGATCCTGGTGCGGCGCACGGAGTGGGCGCGGCAGGCGAATCAGGCGATCGCCTGGTGGGCCGCGGAACATCCGGGCGAGACGCCGATCGCGGTGCGGTGGCCCGACCCCGGCAGCGCCCGCTCCGCCTGAGCTGCAGTCCCCTCCTGACCGGGCACCGCCCCGTCGCGCGCCACAACAGCACGCCTCAGAACAGCAGGTGCGCGATCGGCGCCGTGATGAGGATCGTGAGCGCCACGCGCTCGAACCACAGCACGACCAGGCGCCCCACCGGCACGGGGATGGAGGTCGCGAGGATCGAGGGCACGAGCGCGGAGAAGAAGATGATCTGGGAGACGCAGACGACGCCGATCGTGAAGCGCAGAGCCATCGAGGTGTGGTCGGCGACCATCAGCGCGGGCAGGAACATCTCGGCGATGCCCACGGCGGACGCCTTGCCGGCGAGCGCCGGGTCCGGCAGCCCAGTGACCCAGGTGAAGGGATAGAAGATCCAGCCGAGCAGGTCGAAGAGGGGCGTGTGCTCGGCCAGCAGAAGACCCGCCAGCCCGATCGACAGGATCGAGGGCACGATCGCGGAGGCCATGAGCACGCCGTCCTTGAACGTGTCCCATGTGCCGCGGGCCAGGCTCGGGGCCTTGGCCAGGGTGTCCATGGCCTCGCCCCAGGCGGCGCGCATCCGCCCGCTCGTAACCTGAGGCTCCGGAACGTGCGCGACGCCCTCGAAGGTGTCCTCGGGGATGGACCGCAGCGGCGGGATGCGCACGGTGATCGCGGTGACGGCGAAGGTGATCGCGAGGGTGAGGAAGAAGTAGAGGTTCCAGTGATCCATGAGGCCGAGGGTCTTGGCGACGATGATCATGAACGTGGCCGAGACGGTCGAGAAGCCGGTGGCGATGATCGCGGCCTCGCGGGAGGTGTAGCGGCCCTCGCGGTAGACGCGGTCGGTGATGAGCAGGGCGAGGGAGTAGGAGCCGACGAACGAGGCGACGGCGTCGACGGCGGCGCGGCCGGGCACGCGCCACAGGGGCCGCATGATCGGCTGCACGAACACGCCGATGAACTCCATGAGCCCGTAGCCGATGAGCAGCGCGAGGAAGACGGCGCCCACGGGCACGATCAGGCCGACCGGGATGGCGAGCTTCTCCCACAGGAAGGGGCCGATGGCGGGATCGGCGAGCGGACCGGGGAAGCGTCCCAGGCAGAACAGGACGGCGATGACGAGGCCGACGATGTTCGCCAGCGCGAAGACGGTACGCAGGGCGCTCGCCCTCCAGCTGCCGGTGACGAATGGCCGCACGGTGCCGAGCACGACGAGGGCCAGGACCACCCACGGGACGGCCGGGCCGAGGGCCCAGCGCACGGCGGTCAGGACGTGGTCGACGAGGATCGTGGACTTACCCCCGATTTCGACGGACACGAAGAACATGGCGATGCCCAGCAGGCTGTAGACGACGAAACGCCACCGGCCGGGGACGGGCACGCTGCGAGGGGCACCGGGATGGATCTCCCCATCGGCGATCAGGCGAGCGGTGTCCTCTATGGAGCCGCCGTACGGGGCGGCGGTCCGTTCTCCGCGGCGGTCAGAGGGTCCGTCAGGGGCGGGGTGGGGCGTCATCATCGACAGTCCTTCCGGCAGGAGGGGCACAGCGCTGGACCGGTCCCAGCATCGTAGGGCCCGGGGTTCCAGGGCACATCCTCAGAGCTCCCGGGAGCGATCAGGCGAGTTCTCCAGGCACGCATAGCCTCACTTAGCACCTAAGTGATGCTTACAGCCCGCTCTGCCCTCACCTCACGCGACCCGCTCCCCCGCCCGCAGCACCCGGTGCGTGAGCGGCATGCCGGGCCGGTACGCGAGGTCGATCGCGTGCGGAGTGTCCAGCACGTGCAGGTCGGCCCGGGCGCCGACGCCGAGGTGGCCCGCGTCGGCGCGACGCAGCGCGAGGGCACCGCCGCGGGTGGCGGCACGGATCGCCTCGGCCAGGCTCAGGCGCATCTGCAGCACGGCGGTGCCCACGCAGAAGCTCATCGACGACGTATAGCTGGTGCCGGGGTTGCAGTTCGAGGCGATCGCGATCTGCGCCCCGGCGTTGAGCAGGCGCCGGGCCGGGGCCAGCGGCGCGCGGGTCGAGAGGTCGCAGGCGGGCAGGACGGTCGCGACGGTGGGGCCGGCATCGACCGCGAGACGGCCGTCGCCCCAGCGCCCGGAGCCGTCCTGCTGCACGGGCCGCTCTGCGGTCGCGGCGAGAGCGTCGACATCCGACGCGGCCAGGAAGTTCACGTGGTCGACGCTCGCGGCGCCCAGCTCGCAGGCCAGCGCCACCCCGCCGGACTCCCCCAGCTGGTTGCCGTGGACCCGCAGGCCCAGGCCCGCCGCGGCGCCGGCGCGCAGCACGCGCGCGGACTGCTCGGGCGTGAACGCGCCGGTCTCGCAGAACACGTCGATCCAGCGCACGTGCGGGGCGACGGCCTCGAGCATCTCCCCGGCCACGAGGTCGACGTACTCAGCCGCGCCAGGTCGCCCGTCCTGGCCGTCGAACTCGGCGGGCACGAGGTGCGCACCCAGGAACGTGACCTCGTCGAGCACGCCGTCGGCCACCAGACGCGCGGCCAGCCGGGCGGCTCGCTGCTCCTCGGCCACGGTCAGGCCGTAGCCCGTCTTCGTCTCCAGGCAGGTGGTGCCGCCCGCGGCGGCGGCCCGGGCGCGCGCGGTCACGAGCTCGAGCAGGCGCTCGTCGGCGGCGGCCCGCGTCGCATCGGTCGTCACCTGGATGCCGCCGGCCGCGTAGGCCTCGCCGGCCATACGGGCCTCGAACTCGGCGGAGCGGTCCCCGTCGAAGATCAGGTGGCTGTGGGAATCCACCCAGCCGGGCAGCACCGCCCGTCCGCCGAGGTCCTCGCGCGCATCCGCGTCGGGAGCCTGCGCGGCGGGCCCGGTCCAGGCGACGCGGCCGTCCTCGATCACGAGGGCGGCGTCGCGGATGATCTGGCCGTCGCTCGCGGCGCGGGCAGTGCCACCGAGCGCCGGATCGCCGAGCGCCGGGTCATCGAGCGCCGGGTCCAGGGTCCACAGCTCGGAGATGCCGGTCAGGAGGGTGGAGGCAGGGGCAGCGGTCATGGCGCTCAGCGCGTCCGCGACCGCTCGAGCGCCGCGGCCTGGGCCGCATCGGCGTCGTCGGCATCCCGCACCGTCGGCTCCATCGGCACCCGCACACCGCGCTCGGCGGCCACCTCCGCGGCCCGGCCGTATCCGGCGTCGACGTGCCGGATCACGCCCATCGCCGGATCGTTCGACAGCAGACGCACCAGCTTGCGCTCGGCCAGCTCGGTGCCGTCGGCCACGCCCACCTGCCCGGCGTGGATGGAGCGGCCGATGCCGACGCCGCCGCCATGGTGGATCGACACCCACGTCGCGCCGGAGCTGGTCGAGGTCAGGGCGTTCAGCAGCGGCCAGTCGGCGATCGCGTCGGAGCCGTCGAGCATCGCCTCGGTCTCGCGATAGGGCGAAGCCACGGAGCCGGAGTCGAGGTGGTCGCGGCCGATGACGATGGGCGCCGACACCTTGCCGTCGCGCACGAGGTCGTTGAACAGCTTCCCGGCCTTCTCCCGCTCGCCGTACCCGAGCCAGCAGATGCGCGCGGGCAGGCCTTCGAACTCGACGAACTCCTCGGCGGCGTCCAGCCAGCGGTGCAGGTGCTCGTTCTCGGGGAACAGCTCCTTGAGCGCCGCATCGGTGACCTTGATGTCCTCCGGGTCGCCGGACAGCGCGACCCAGCGGAACGGGCCCAGGCCCTCGCAGAACAGGGGGCGGATGTAGGCGGGGACGAAGCCGGGGAAGGCGAAGGCGCGGTCGTAGCCGGCGTGACGGGCCTCGTCGCGGATCGAGTTGCCGTAGTCGAACACCTCGGCCCCTTCGTCCTGGAACTCGACCATCGCCTGGACCTGGCGGGCCATCGACTCGCGGGATTTCTTGGTGAAGCCCTCGGCATCGGCCTGGGCCTCTCGCTGCCACTCCTCGACGCTGATCTCGGAGGGCAGGTAGCTCAGCGGGTCGTGGGCGCTGGTCTGGTCGGTGACGACGTCGATCCGTATGTCCCCGGCGCGGTGGCGCTCCAGCAGCGCGGGGAAGACGTCCGCCGCATTGCCGACGATGCCGATCGACAGGCCGCGTCCCTGCTCCTTCGCAGCGTTGGCCCGGGCGATGGCATCGTCCAGGTCGTCGGCGATCTCGTCGAGGTAGCGCTTGGCGACGCGGCGCTCCAGGCGGGAGCGGTCGACCTCGGCGATGAGGCACACGCCGTCGTTGAGGGTCACGGCCAGGGGCTGGGCGCCGCCCATGCCGCCGCAGCCGCCGGTGAGCGTGATGGTGCCCTTCAGGCTGCCGCCGAAGCGCTTCCTGCCGACCGCGGCGAAGGTCTCGTATGTACCCTGGAGGATGCCCTGGGTGGCGATGTAGATCCAGGACCCGGCGGTCATCTGGCCGTACATCATGAGGCCCTCGGCCTCGAGGCGCCGGAACTCGGGCCAGGTGGCCCAGTCGCCCACCAGGTTGGAGTTGGCGATGAGCACGCGCGGGGCCCACTCGTGGGTGCGGAGGATGCCCACGGGCTTGCCGGACTGCACCAGCAGCGTCTCGTCGGCCTCGAGGTCGCGCAGGGAGGCGAGGATCGCGTCGAACGCCTCCCAGGAGCGGGCGGCGCGGCCGGTGCCGCCGTAGACGACGAGGTCGTCCGGGCGCTCGGCGACCTCGGGGTCGAGGTTGTTCTGGAGCATCCGCAGCGGCGCCTCGGTCTGCCAGGACTTCGCGGTGATGTCGGTGCCGCGGGGGGCGCGGACGGGGCGGGAGCCGGGCAGGGCCATGGGGTTCTCCTCGGGGTGTGCAGGCGTCGATGCCAGGAGCGCTGTCGCTGTGAGCCCAGGCAATCACGCGCCCGCAGGCGCAGACAGGGCTGGGAGGGGATACCTGTCCGGGATACCGGACGATGACCGATCCCGCTCACTCCGCGGTATCGGCCGGGTCCAGCAGCTGCAGCATCACGCAGTCCCGCCACGCACCGCCGAGACGCAGGTACCGCGGTGCGAGGCCGTACTGGGCGAAGCCGCACTTCTCGAGCACCCGCAGCGACGCCTGGTTGCCCACCTGCACCGAGGCCTCGAGCCGGTGCAGGCCCACGGGGCCGAAGGCCGCGTCGATCGCCAGGCGGACGGCGGCCGTCGCGATGCCGCGGCCGCACGCGTGCGCGCTGACCCAGTAGCCCAGGCTCGCGCTGAGCAGGGGGCCGCGGACGATTCCGTTCAGGGACAACCGCCCGACCACCGCGCCGTCGGCGACGATGACCAGCGGGGCGCAGCGCCCGGCGTCGAGCTCGGCCCGCACCGCGCGGATCGCCGCGCGCTGCCCCTCGACGCTCATCCACTCGTCGCTGCGCTCGGGGGCGCCGATCAGCAGGTGCTCGCGGTTGGCGGTCTCGAGGCGGGAGAGCACGGGGGCGTCGGCCTCGGAGATCACGCGCAGGGACACCGACGGCCGGCGCGTCACGGCATCGGAGCGCGGGGCGGCATCGGCGTTCATGCCTCCATCGTGACAGCGCTGCGGGCACCGCCGCCAGAGCGCACGCCATCGCCGTGCGCGCCCGCCGGTGCGCACCGGCCGCAGCACCCGCCCCATCACGGCAGCTCGGCCGGCTCATCCCGGCGCGCGTCGCCCCCGCTCGGCGCCGCGACCTGGCACGATCGGCAGGAGCGGTCACTCGCCCCCCGGAGCTCCGCACGCCCCTGCATCCCGCCGACGGAAGGACTCCCATGAGCACCTCGCAGAACACCCCCGAGAAGCCCGGCACCAGCGCCGAGCAGCCCACCGCCCCCGCCCCGCTCCCCTCGCAGGCGCTCGAGCGCCTCGGCGAAGCCCTCCCCGCGGTCGCCACGCCGCTGGGCGCCTACCGCCCCGCGGTCCGCGACGGCGAGCACATCCTCACCTCCGGCCAGCTGCCCCTGCGCGACGGCGCCCCGGTCGCGGTCGGCCGCGCCGGCGCGGAGCTGTCGACGCAGGACGCGGCCGCCGCGGCCCGTCAGTGCGCGCTCAACGCGATCGCGGCGGCCGCCGCGGTCGCGGGAGATGTCGACGCCCTCGCGGGCGTGGTGAAGGTGACGGGCTTCGTGAACTCGGATCCGTCGTTCACCGACCAGGCCCTCGTGCTCAACGGCGCGAGCGAGCTGCTGGGCGAGGTCTTCGGCGAGGCGGGCATCCACGCCCGCAGCGCCGTGGGCGTCGCGGCCCTCCCCCTGGGCGTCCCGGTCGAGGTGGAGGTGACCTTCCGTGCACGGTGAACGCGACAGCGGCCTGCTGAGCGCGGTCGAGGACGTCGACCGCTCCGATCCCGCGCTGCGCGCCTGGGTGGCCGAGCGCGTGCGCCGTCTGGACGCCGATGCCCGCCGCAGTGCGGACACCCACCTGCTGCGCCTGGACCTGCCCGCCGCCTGGGGCATCGACCTGTACCTCAAGGACGAGTCGACCCACGTGACGGGCTCGCTGAAGCACCGCCTGGCGCGTTCGCTGTTCATGTATGCGCTGGTCAACGGTTGGATCGGCCCGGACACGACGATCATCGAGGCGTCCTCGGGGTCGACCGCGGTCTCCGAGGCGCACGTGGCGCGGATGCTGGATCTGCCGTTCGTGGCGGTCATGCCCAAGACCACGAGCGCCGCGAAGATCGCCCTCATCGAGGCCGAGGGCGGCCGCTGCCACGGGGTCGACTCGGCCGAGCAGATGTGCGCGGAGTCCCGACGCCTGGCGGAGGAGACGGGCGGGCTGTTCCTGGACCAGTTCACGTTCGCGGAGCGGGCGACGGACTGGCGCGGCCACAACTCGATCGCCCGCTCGATCGTCGAGCAGATGGCCGAGGAGCCCCACCCGGTCCCCCGCTGGATGGTCGTGGGCGCGGGCACGGGCGGGACGAGCGCGACGCTGGGCCGCTTCCTGCGCTATCAGCGGATGGACACGCGCCTGTGCCTGGCCGATATCGAGGGCTCGGCGTTCTTCGAGGGCTGGGTCGCCCAGGACCGCTCGGTGACGACGACGGCGAGCTCGCGGATCGAGGGCATCGGGCGTCCGCGCGTGGAGCCGAGCTTCGTCCCCGGGGTCGTGGACCGCATGATGCGCGTGCCGGATGCCGCATCGGTCGCGGGCGCGCGCTTCCTCTCCGCGCGGCTGGGCCGACGGGTGGGCGCCTCGACGGGCACGAACATCGTGGCCTGCGCGCGGCTGATCGCCGAGATGCGCGAGCGCGGCGAGACGGCCAGCATCGTCACGCTGCTGTGCGACTCGGGCGAGCGCTACACGCAGACGTACTTCGACGATGCCTGGGTGGCCGAGCAGGGCTGGGACATCGGCCCCTGGATGCAGGAGCTCGCGGAGGCGCTGCCCATCGGCGAGCGCTGAGCGGCCGAGCCGCAGGTCAGGAGCTCCCAGCCCCCTCAGCTCGCCCGGCCGCCGAGCGCGGTCGCGACAGCCTGGGCCTCGCGGCGGACAACGGCGATGCACGCCGTCTCCCCGGGGGCGTCCAGGGTCCCCTCGCGCCAGGTGAGGGCGAGGGCGGCCGTCGGCCAGCCGGCGCTGTCGCGGACGGCCGCGGCGACGGACACGAACCCGGGGGTGACCTCGCCGTCCTCGCGGGCGATGCCGTCGCGGGCGACGTCGGCCAGCAGGCGCCGCAGCGCGGCGGGGTCCTCGGGGCCGGCATCGTCGTGGCGGCGCTCGAGCTGGGTGCCGCGCGGGTAGAGCGCCCTCAGCTGCGCGGGCGGGAGGGCGGCGAGCATCGCGCGCCCGGTGGCGGTGAGGTGCGCGGGGATCCGCACGCCGATGTCGGTCACGAGGGAGGGGCGCATGCGGGCGCGCTCCTCGACGAGGTAGAGCACGTGACGGCCGTGGAGGACGGCCAGGTGCCCGGATTCCCCGGTGGCGTCGACCATGCGCTCGACGGCGCGTCGGCCGATCCGGGCGAGCGGCGCATGCCGCAGGTAGCCAGCGGAGATCTCGTAGGCGGCGGGGCCGACGGTGTACCGCCGCTCCTCGGGCAGGTGGAGGGCGAAGCCGCGGTCCACCAGCGCAGAGAGCAGGTCGTAGGTGGTCGAGCGCGGCAGCTCGAGGTCCGCGGCGATACGGGAGGCGGCGACGGGGCCGCGCTGGGCCGCGAGATGGGAGAGCACGCGCAGGGCGGCGTCGGCCGCGGGTGCCTTGGGGGTGGTCGGTGCCATGATGAGGCCAGGATGCCAGTCGGGCGGCCGCCCGGTCCGCAGCAGCGGGGCGGGAGCGTGCTCCCCGGTCGCATCCGCGCCGTCCGCCCCGTCAGCAGGAGCCCTCGTGACCACGCAGCCCACCGCCCGCGCCGCATCGACCGACGCCCCCTCCAACATCTCCTCCGACGCCCCGGCGTGGTCCGGACGCCATGACGGCGACGGGCCCGAGCACGCGCGGTGGCACCAGGCGATCCGGCAGGCCGATGGTCCCGCCGACCACGTGGCGGTCCTCGGCTTCTCCTCCGATGAGGGCGTGCGCCGCAACCGGGGGCGCACGGGCGCCGCGGAGGGGCCGACGGCCCTGCGCCGGGCCCTCTCCCCGCTCGCCCTGCACGGCCGCCTCGCCGCGGGCGAGGTCGGGCTCGTCGACCACGGGGACACCGCGACCGCCGGCGAGGACCTCGAGGGCGGGCAAGCCGCGGCCTCGGCGGCGATCTCCGCGGCGCTCGATGCCCCGGGCTGCCGCCTGGCCGTGGTGCTGGGCGGCGGGCACGAGACGGCCTGGGCCTCGTACGGCGGGCTGCTCGGCGCCTCCCGCATGGCCGCCGACGACCAGGGCCGCGTCCCGCGCTGGGGCGTGCTGAACCTGGATGCCCATTTCGATCTGCGTCGGGAGGAGCGTCCGACCTCGGGCACGCCGTTCTTGCAGATGGCCGAGGCGGAGGCCGCGGCGGGTCGCTCCCTGGCCTACGCCGTCGTCGGGATCTCCGAGCCCTCGAACACGGGGGCGCTGTTCGCGACCGCCCGCGAGCTGGGGGTGCGCTGGATGACGGATCTCGAGTGCGCCCAGGCGGGGG
This sequence comes from Brachybacterium nesterenkovii, assembly GCF_900163655.1. Taxonomy (GTDB): domain Bacteria; phylum Actinomycetota; class Actinomycetes; order Actinomycetales; family Dermabacteraceae; genus Brachybacterium; species Brachybacterium nesterenkovii. Next base: position 53,846 of record NZ_FWFG01000035.1, on the reverse strand, counting down.
CGGCGGGCATCGCCGGCTTCGTGGAGGACTTCGCTGGCGACCTCGACATCCTGTACCTGACGATCGACCTGGATCTCCTGCCGGCCTCGGTCGCTCCGGGCGTCTCCGCCCCGGCGGGCCTGGGCGTCGCCCCGGCGCTGGTGACCGCAGCGGTGCGGGCCGCGGCGGGCACCGGGAAGCTGGTGCTCGCAGACGTAGTGGAGCTGAACCCGTCGTTCGACATCGACGCCCGGACGGCGCGGACGGCGGCGCGGCTGATCGACGAGGCCGTGAGCACGGCGGTCGCGCGCTTCTGACCGGTCGCGCTGCGCATGCGGGGCAGGAACCCGCCGATCGACCACCTCCGGCCGGGAACCGATCGCCCGCGGGGGCGGCACAGACACCTGGGACCTGCACCCCGACGACCCGCTTCATCCCATCCGGGAGAACTCCGGGGAATCCGCTGCCCGCCAGGACCGGAAGTCGGGGCTCCCAAGGGTAAAGCGATGGTAAAAATGGTCATGGGTTCGGCAAACGCCTCTGGGGTCTGAGGTCGACGCCGAACCCGCCAGACCTTCCAGTCCTCCCGTCGCACCATCCCTCGTTCCTCCGAGCTCCTAGGAGAGCCGCCATGACCACCACCGCTCCCGTCTCCCGCCGCACCGCCCTCATCGGCTCGATCGCCCTCCTCGCCGGTGGCACCGGCATCGCCGCCTCCACCGCTTCCGCCCTCGCCGCCCCCACCAAGCGCAAGAAGAGCACCAAGCGCGCGAAGGCGACGACGGGCCTCACGCTCCCCACCTCGTGGAAGGGCACGATCTTCGACGCCCCGCGGCAGAACGAGCTGCAGGGCTACATCGACTCCTACACGGAGCTGCGCGAGTACGGCGCGATCTCCAAGCTCAGCCAGAAGCGTCTCAACGAGTGCGAGGGCATCGTGACGTTCGAGGACGTCGATCACCCGGGCGAGAGCTTCACCGTCAAGGTCGCCCGGTCGGTGCGCCTGGACTATGCCGCCACCCCCGCCACCCTCGTCGGCGATCGCGGCACCCGGATCGCCGCGCACCTGGACCTCGTCCGCACGGCGAACCCGAAGGTCCGCGCCCTGATCGTCACCGTCGACGGCCGCGAGACCACCACGCGCCGCCTCCCCGCGAAGACCCCGATCGTCGCGGACCTCGCCCCGATCGACACGATCGAGCAGATGACCCCGGCGATGGCGGAGGAGCTGCTGTACAACGCGATCCACTTCTCCTTCAGCGAGGAGGGCCCGCGCTTCAAGGTCACGGTCGACCAGGTCAAGCTCGTCGACGGCGGCCACCGCATCCGGGCGCGCGTGCGCGGGACCATCCGCGGCACGTCCGTCTCGGGCACCTGGGTGGGCGTCTCCCGCAACGCGGACGGCGGCTACCTGTACGTCTTCGGCAAGCTCCCCGCCTGACCCCCCGATCCGTCCGCCGGGCGCGGCGCGGGACGTCGCCAGCGACCCGCATCGCGCCCGCGGATGTCCACTCCGGGCCGGCCGCCGCGGCGCCGCCCGACCGAGGGGCCGCCCGACCCCGGGGCTGTTCCAGCCGGCCCCGCTCCGGCCCCCGGCCCGCCCTCGCGGCGGCGCCGGGGGCCTTCGTGTGAGCCCAGCCTCTCCGCAAGGCCAGGCTATTGCGGCCATAAGTTGAGACTTCTAGCATCGCAGGGTGAGCACGCAGACCCCTTCCCCCGCACCCAGCACCGCACCGGCCCCCGCACCGTCGCGCAATCCGTTCGTCCGCATCCCCTTCGGCGTCCAGGTCCTCGCCGGCCTCGTCCTCGGCATCGTCCTGGGCCTCGTGGCCTCCGCGATGGGTCCGGGCTCCGGCCCCGAGGGGGCGAACTGGCTGGTCACGACGCTCGACACCATCGGCAGCGCCTTCGTCACGCTGCTCAAGGCGCTTGTCCCGCCGCTCGTGTTCCTCGCGATCGTGTCCTCCATCGCGAACCTCCGCAACGTCACCAACGCCGCGCGCCTCGCGGGCCAGACCCTCCTGTGGTTCGCCATCACCTCGGCCATCGCCGTGAGCATCGGCATCGCCCTCGGCGCCCTCACGAGCCCCGGCTCCCGCGCCAGCGTCGACGCCTCCAGCGCCGCCGCCCCCGACTCCCAGGGCACGTGGCTCGACTTCCTCGTCGGCCTGGTCCCCTCGAACTTCCTCGGCATCAGCGCGAGCCCCCACGACGACGGCACCGTGTCGCTCGGCTTCAACACGCTGCAGATCCTCGTCATCGCGATCGCCACCGGCATCGCCGTGCTCTCCGTCGGCGCGAAGGCCGAGCCGTTCCTCGACGTCGTCGACTCCCTGCTCGCCGTGGTCCAGAAGCTCCTGTGGTGGGTCATCCGCCTCGCCCCGCTGGGCACCGTCGGCCTGCTCGGCTACGCCGTCGCCTCCTACGGCTGGGACGCGATCGGCAGCCTCGGCTGGTTCGTGGCCGATATCTACATCGGCCTGATCCTCGTCGCCTTCGTGGTCTACCCGGTGCTGCTGAAGCTCAACGGGCTCAGCATCCGGTCCTTCGCCCGCGGCGTCTGGCCCGCCACCTCGCTCGGCTTCGTCTCGCGCTCCTCGATGGGCACCATGCCGATGACCCAGACGGTCACCGAGCGCATGGGCGTGCCGCGCCACTACGCGTCGTTCGCGATCCCGCTGGGCGCGACCACCAAGATGGACGGCTGCGCAGCGATCTACCCGGCTCTCGCCGCGATCTTCGTCGCCAACTTCTTCGGCATCGACCTCAGCATCATGCAGTACCTGCTGATCGTGCTCGTGTCCGTGCTGGGCTCGGCCGCGACCGCCGGCATGACCGGCGCCACCGTGATGCTCACCCTCACGCTGTCCACCCTGGGCCTCCCGCTCGAGGGCGTCGGCCTGCTGCTGGCGATCGACCCGATCCTCGACATGGGCCGCACGGCCCTGAACGTCACGGGGCAGGCGCTCGTGGCCGTGATCGTGGCCCAGCGCGAGAAGATCCTCGACCGCGCCGCCTACGACGCCTCGGCCCGCGAGCCGTTCCGGCCCGACGCGGCGGGCGACGGCGTGCGCGAGGGGCAGCTCGCGGCGGCCTGAGCAGTCGGCGGGCCAGCTGCGGAGTCGGCGGGGCAGCTGCGGAGTCGGCGGGGCAGCTGGAACTCCGTTGCCCCGCCGCTCGTGCACGTCCTAGCGTCGAGGACATGCACCTCGCGCACTCCCGTCCTGCCACCGAGACCCACGGCACCGCAGCATCCGACGCCGCGCGGACCGGGCCGGCCCTCCCCCGCGCCGCCCTCGTCACCGGCGTCGGCCGCCGTCGCGGGATCGGCGCCGCGATCGCCCGGGGCCTGGCCGCCGACGGCTTCGACCTGGCGCTGTCGTACTCCCCCGACTACGACGAGCGCGTCCACGGCGAGCGCCCCGACGTCCAGGAGCTGGCCGCCGAGCTGCGGGAGACGGGCCGTCGCGTCGAGTTGCTGCCCGGCGACCTCGCCGACCCCGAGGTGCCGCCGCGGATCGTCGAGCGGGCCCGCGCGGCGCTCGGCCCCCTCGGCGCACTGGTCCTGAGCCACTGCGAGAGCGTGGACTCCTCGATCCTGGACACGACCGTCGAGAGCTTCGACCGCCACTACGCGGTGAACGTCCGCGCGAGCTGGCTGCTGGAGAAGGCCTTCGCCGAGCAGGTCGAGCCCGGCACCGACACTCCCGGCGGCGCGATCATCGCCCTGACCAGCGACCACACCGTGCACAACCTCCCCTACGGCGCCACCAAGGGCGCCCTGGACCGCCTGATCCTCGCGGGCACGCATGAGCTGGCCGACCGCGGGATCCGCACCAACGTCATCAACCCCGGCCCCATCGACACCGGCTGGATGGACGACGAGATCCGCGCGGCCGGTGCGGCGCAGACGCCCTGCGGCGAGCTCGGCGGACCCGAGACCGTCACGGATCTGGTGCGATTCCTGCTCTCCGAGCGCGGCGCGTGGATCCGCGGCCAGCTGCTGCTGTCCAACGGGGGCTTCGCGACACCCGCGGTGTGAGCATCCCGTGCGGGTGCGCGCCGCCCGCCCTGCCGAACACAGCACCGGGCATACCGTGGAGGCATGACTCCCGACGATCCCGCGACCGCCGTGCACGTGAAGTCCCGTCCCGGGGCCGCTCCCGGCTTCTTCGCCGCCGAGGCCGCGGGCCTGCGCTGGCTCGCCGAGCCGGGTGCCGTGCCCGTCGTCCGGGTCCTCGACGTCGCCGACGAGTCCCTGACGCTCGAGCGCCTGGTCCCGGACCGGCCCGCGCCCGAGCACGCGACGGCCTTCGGCGCCGGCCTCGCCCGTCTCCACGACGCGGGAGCGCCCGCCTTCGGCTGGTCCCCGTCGGACACGTCCTGGTTCGGCCCGCTCGAGGAGCCGTTCGACGTGCCCGCCCGCAGCCATGAGCGCTGTGGGACGTTCCTCGCCGAGGACCGCCTGCGCCCGCTCGCGGAGAGGGCGGCCCCCACCCTCGGCCCCGACGGCACGGCAACGCTCGAGGACGCCATCGCCGCGATCGCCTCCGGCGCCTTCGACGGCATCGCCGGGCAGGGCGTCGAGCGGCCCTCCCGCGTCCACGGGGACCTGTGGAGCGGGAACGTCCTGTGGACCGCGGGCGGGGCCGTGCTCATCGACCCCTCCGCGCACGGCGGCCACCGCCTCGAGGACCTCGCGATGCTCGCCCTCTTCGGCGCCCCGCACCTCGAGACCATCCTCGACGCCTACGAGCAGGCCCACCCGATGCCGTCGTCGTGGCGGCTCGACCTGCCCGCCCACGTGCTGTTCGGGCTGCTGGCGCATGTGGTCCTGTTCGGCGACAGCTACACCACGCAGACCCTCGTCACGGCCCGCCGCGTGGTCGAGCGCGCCGACGACCTGAGACGATGAGGGCATGACCGACGCGTTTTCCCGTCCCGACCAGACCCGCCCCGAGCCCCCTCGACGCTGTGCTGTCTTCCTCGACTTCGACGGCACCTACGCCGACCACGGCGCCGTCCCCGCCGCCCACGCCGAGGCCGTCCAGGCGGTGCGCGCCAACGGGCATCACGTGCTGCTGTGCACGGGGCGTCCGCTGGCGATCCTCCCGCCCGAGCTCGCCGGGACCTTCGACGGCCTCGTCACCTCCGCGGGCGCGCGCGTCGACATCGACGGGCAGACGCTGTGCGACGAGCGGATCGACCCTGAGACCGCCCGCCGCGCCGTCGCGGTGCTCGAGGAGCACGGCGCCGCCTACTGCCTCGAGTCGCCCGAGGCGATGAACGTGCCGGAGCGGGCGATGGACCTGCTGCGCACGCGCCTGACCTCGCTGCTGGGATCGGCCGATCCGGACTCCCCGGCCGCCGCCGGCACGCGCATGATCATCGACGCCCTCACGGTCCCCGACGACCTCGCCGGCTGCTCCTTCGCGAAGATCTCCATCTGGGACTCGCCGGCGGGCATCCGCGAGCTGGCCGAGCTCGTCGGCCCGGGCCTGCGGGCCCTGCCCAACTCGATCACCGGCGACGCCGCGCGCTCGGGCGAGCTGCAGAACGCACGGATCGACAAGGCCGACGGCGTCGCGCTCGTGGCCCGCCACCTGGGCATCGACATCGCCGACACGGTCGGGGCGGGCGATGGCATGAACGATGTGGGGATGCTCGAGGCCGTCGGCACGGCCATCGGCATCGAGGGCTCCCCCGCCCCGGTCCTCGCGCCCGCCGACATCATCGTGCCGGGCCCCTCCCGGCACGGGCTCGTCGAGGCGTTCACCCGGATCGGCCTGCTGTGAAGCATTCGTCCCTGCGCCGCTCCACGGCCGAGGAGCTGCGGCAGGCCGCGGCACGCGCGCAGGACGGTGCCGGACGCGCCGTCACGTCGGCGCTCACCCCGCTGGGCTCGGCCCTGCGGTCCCGCCGCGCCGGGGATGCGCGCTCGATCGCGCACCGCCCGGAGCTCGACGCCCCGACGACGATCCTCGTGACCTCCCCCGCCTTCGCCGACGGGCAGGAGATCCCCGCGCGCCACTGCGGGCCCGGGATCGGCGAGAGCATCTCCCCCGCCCTGGCCTGGGACGGCGTGCCCACCGGGACGCGTCGCCTGCTGATCGTCCTCGAGGACCTCGACCATCCCTCCGCACGGCACACCGGGATCCTCGCGGCGGCCGTGCTCGAGGCGACGGGCGCCGAGGGCGCCCTGCCCGAAGGCTGGTTCTCCCGGGACAACCCGGCCCTGACCTGGCTGAAGGACTACCGCGGACGCCGCGGCTACATCGCGCCGCGACCGCTGCCCGGCCACGGGGCGCACCGGTACGTGGTCCACATCGTCGCGATCGACACCCCGATCACGCCGCCGCCCGGGAGCGACCTGACCAAGCTCGTTCCGATGCTCGCCGGGCGCGTCACCGCCCGCGGAAGGCTCACCGGGACGCGCTCGGCCTGACGGGACGGGCCGGACCCGCTCAGCGGCCCTCGAGCCGCCGCATCTCCCGCTCGATGCGCTCCTCCGTCGCCCCCGGTCCGAAGCAGCTGATGCCGTGGGAGGCGATCCCGATGCCCCAGAAGAGGATCGGGAAGATCGGCCAGAAGAAGCCTCGGTCCCCCGACCACCACAGGAACACCAGCAGCGCGTTCACGGCGAGGTAGGAGAGCAGGTGCGCCCAGAAGCCGCGCCGCTCCTCGAGGCGCGTGATCGCCCGCTGCCGCAGCTCGGCGCGAGGGTCCGGGGCGGCGTACCCCGGGCCCGCCCCGCGCTGCGCGTTCGTGTCGTACCCGGTGCCGCGGCCGTCAGCGGCGTCGGGACCGTATGCGGTGTCGGGCCTGTACGCGGCGTCTGGCTCGTACGCGGTATCTGGCTCGTACGCGGTATCTGGCTCGTACGTGTTCGTCCGGTCGTCCATGTCGTTCCCCTCGCTCCCCCTCCGCCGCGGCGGCCCTGCCACCGGCGGCGGATCGTCCTGTCGTCTGGTCGTCGACGTCATCCCGTCGACGATGCCTCCAGGCTAGGAATGCGGGCGTCGGCGAGCCCATGACGGGTGTCATGAGCGCGCGGAGACGGGTGTCAGCAGCCGCACATCGGCGTGCCCGCCCGTCGGCGACCAGGCGGTTCACCAGGTCCACGAGCCGCTGCGCGAAAACCTTCTCCCCGGTGCGCAGCTCCACGACCTGCCCGTTCCTGCCATGGACGCGAACGCTCTGCGCGAGCCGTGTCGGCACGACATCGGCCCCGAGCACGTCGGCGGCCGTCAGCTCGGCTCGAGCCCGCCACCGCCCGAACAGCCGCTCCTCGGCCACGAGCACTCTCCGGTCCGTCACGACGAGCACCGGCTCGCTCTCCGACCGGGTCGAGCCGCCCACGCAGGCCAGAACACGCTCCTCCGGCTCGAGCACCCGTCGCGCGATGCCGATCCAGCGCGCGCTCTCGGTCTCCCTGTGCGCGAGGGCCTCCTCCGTCATCGTCCGCAACGCCGTCGAATGGGCCATGGCGCCAGGCTAGCCAGTCCACCGCCGACGGGCCCGGCGCCGCATGGCACCCGGCCGCCCGATCGGTGAACTCCACCCTGTATGGCGATGAACATCCCGTGTCCTCCCGGATCTCCACGCACGCGCGACCACCGCATGGGGAGTTCTCCCCATCCTCAGCGTCCCCACCGCCTCCTAGCGTCGATGGCATCGGCCGCGACGACGTGCGATCCGGCGTCCCTCCACGCGCCCTATCGCCCCGCCCGGCCATGGCACACCACGGGCGGGACCACACATCAGGGGCGGACATGAACACCTTCATGGGTGCAGACACCGAGAAGCTGCGGGCGCACGCAGACCTGCTGCGCGACCGCGCGCGCACGATCGAGGACCTCCGCAGCCGGCTCGAGCCGATCGTGATGGACGAGGGCATGTGGAAGGGTCCGGACGCCGATGCGTTCCGCGCCCGCTGGTCCAGCGAGGCGTCCTCGAAGTTCGCCGACAACGCGAGCGTGCTCGAGCGCTGGGGCGGCGACCTCGATGCGCAGGCCGAGGAGCAGGACACGACCTCCGAACCCGGCAGCGAAGGCAGCGGCCCGGGCGGCGAGGGGGGGGGAAGCGGTCCGTCCAAGGCGTCGGTCATCGCGGAGATGCTCAAGCAGATGGTCGCGGACTGGTGGAACCAGCAGCGTCAGCAAGGGGTCCTGTACGCCAAGCTCCAGGGCCTGTTCAACAAGGGCAAGAAGGTCTGGGACATCGCCAAGCAGTACGGCAACTTCTTCACGGGCATGAACCTGGCCGAGAATCTGCACGACGTCGTGAAGGCGGAGGAGGCGTTCCGGAAGGGGATCGCCGACACCATCTTCAAGCCCGGCAAGGAGTTCGCCGAGTTCGCCAAGGGGCTGGCCGGGAAGCTCGGGATCCCTCAGGGCTTCGGTCCGAAGAACTTCTTCGAGGGACTCGATGAAGCGCTGCAGAACTCCAAGCGTCTGGCGAAGGTGGCCCCGTTCCTGGCGAAGGCGGCCCCGTGGGTGGGCCGTGCCATTCCCGGGCTGGATATCGGCTTCGGCCTCCACCAGGCGATCACGTCGTACCAGAAGGGCGACATGTTCCATACGGCGACGGGCGGTGCGACCGCGCTCGGCGGCACGATGATGCTGGCCGGCGCGGCCATGTCCGCCACCGGTATCGGGGCCGTCGCCGGCGCGCCCATCGCCGCGGCCGGCGCCGTGATCGTCGCCGGTGCCGCCGTCGCGGACGTCGGCAAGATGGTGGTCGACGACTGGCCCCAGATCCAGGAGACCGCGGGCAAGGTGTGGGACGGGGCGAAGGACTTCGCCAGCACCGCCCTCGACGGCACGAAGGACATCGTGTCCACCGGTTACAACACGGCGAAGGACGCTCTCACCGACGGGGTCAGCACCGCCAAGAGCGCCGTCACCGACGGCTTCGAGGCCGCTGGCGAGGGGGCCCGCAACCTGGCGAACGGCGCCAAGGGCGCTCTCGACAAGATCTTCGGCTGACAGCCTCACCTGGCGGCCCACCGGTCATCGCCCCGCCTGGGCAGCCGAGCGGTCTCCCCACCGGGCCGGCCGAGCCGTCGCTCCACACAGGCCACCGGTCATCGCCCCGCCCGGCCAGCCGAGCCGTCGCTCCACACAGGCCACCGGTCATCGCCCCGCCCGGCCAGCCGAGCCGTCATCCCAGATGGGGGCCGACGACGAGAGTTCGCCAGCCTGTCGCCTCCCACCTCCTTCCCTCCGCCCCGATCACCCGGAGACTGAGACGCATGACCTCCGCGACCATGTCCGACAGCGGCCCCTCCGAGTCGGACATCGACCCGTCCGAGCTGGCCTTCCCCATCACCGAGCGCGACATGCTGGGTGCGATGGAGGTGCTCAGCACAGCGGCCGAGGACGCCGACGTGCTCATGATCCTGACCGACGAGGAGCTCGCGGGGATCGACGGCCCCTCCGCGAATGCCGTGCTCGGCGACCCCTTCCTGAGCCGGAGCGGCGTCGACCGCACCAGCTCATGCGCCGCTGCCGTCCGCTCGCTCGCCGCACGGCGCCTGGCTCGTCCCCGCGGCGAGGACGAGGAGACGGAGGAGCCCGAGGGCGACATCATCACGGGCGCGGGGGAGCTGCGTCCGCTGCAGCTGGGCCGCAGTCTCGCCGGTGTGCTGACCCTGCGGCGGATCCCGGAAGCGCTGGTGATCGTCCAGCGCACTCTCGCCGGCGGCACGACGGTGCTGGCGGAGTACATGTTCCCGGCCGGCGGGGTCCTCGAGGAGTACGTGTCGATCGACGGGTTCCACCATTTCTCGGTCCCTGCTCTCGATGACGTGCCGAGCCGACTGGCCCGGTTCGTCGACCCGTTCGAGGACGCCAGCGAGGACGGCGAGATCGAGACCATCACGCTGCCGACTGGCGAGGCGGACCGGCTGGATCTGTTCCCCGGAGCGCGATCGCTGGCGATCGTCACGTCGCTCGGGATCGGCGAGGGGTCGCAGGCCACGATCGTCGCTTCGGAAGGCCGCATGCAGGTCCTCGACAACGGGCGCATCGACACGGCCCCCGCGGAGGAGACCGGGCCGGACGCTGCGGGCGTCGAGCGCACCGAGCACGGCCTGTCCGCGGTCTCACCGGAGACTCTGCTGGGCGTGCTCATCGCGCTCATCCCGGTCGTGGAGCACGACGACGAGGAATCGGACTCCATGGACGGCTCCCCGTCCGGAGACGGCGGGGAGTGATCCACCGCCGCGTTCATCACGGCGGCTCCGCGTCCGGCTGACGCAGCGGCGGCGGTGGAGACCGGTGCTCCCGCCCCGTGGGCGTGGTGATCCGCAGCGTCCCGTCCGCTTCGCTCGCCGTGCTCCATCCGGGCATCTCGACGGCGAGGTTGAGACGCGCGCAGGTGCCCACGCCGTTGTCAGCGGTGGTGTCGCCGCCCTCCGCCCAGCCCTGCACGTGGTGGACGTGGGCGATGGCGCCGTCGCACCAGGGGCCGCGGCAGTGGCGGTCCCGCAGGAGCACGTGCGACCGGACAGCACCGGTGAAGAGGCGGCGGCGGGTATCGGCGTCGCGGAGCGCACCGGTGTCGGGGTCGGTGTAGAGACGGCGGATGAAGCGCCGCACGTCGGGCGGGGTGGTCGTTCCGCAGCTGGACGAGGCAGGGATTCCCGCTCCGCCGACCGGATCCCGGTCCTTCCCCGCCGTCGCGGCACCCGCACCCCCATCCGTATCCCCATCCGCACCCGCACCCGCACCCGCACCCGCACCCGCACCCGCACAGCCTGGCTCTCCCCCGAGCACCAGGTGGCGCGCGATCTGCGCCGGCAGCGGGTGACCGTCGAGCCATGCAGTGTCCGCACCGCCGCCGAGCAGCGCCCGGTCGGTCATGAGCAGCTGCACCTCCACGTCCGCGTGCTCGACCCTCTCGAGACCGGTGACGCGGGAGAAGAGGGTGTCGGCCATGTGCTGGCCACGGCTGCGCTCATCACCCTGCGCGCGGGCGCCACGGGCCGTCCGGTCCAGCGCGGCATACACGGCCACGCCCTGCGCCGTCGGCAGCAGCGCCGAGACGCGCACGAGCACATCGCTCACCGGGCGGATGGTCACAGCCCGCTGGTCGACCTCGCGGCGCATCCGCGCCAGGGCGGCCTCCTGGTCGAGCTCGGCGGCGCGAGCCCGGGCGAGGGCACCGGCCCGACGGGCGGTGACCTCGGGCAGGCGCGGGGCGAGGTCCGCATCCACGCGGGCGCGATCGGCGTCGGACAGGGTGATGACGGCCTTGGCGACCTCATCGGCCGCCCATGCGCTGATCTCCCCGGCGGCGAGCAGGGACTCGGTGCACGGCAGGGACTCGACGATCACACGGCCCAGGGCGATCTGGTTCGACGCCGCGGTGGGCGTGATGCGCCGGGCCAGGGCGATCTCCTCGGCCACCCCGCGGCCGAGGTCGCGCGCGGCGACACCGGCCGCACGCTGGGCCGCGATCCGTGAGGCGCGGTAGGCGACGGAGGCCCGGCGTTGGGCGGAGCTCGCCACCGCGGCGATCCGCTCGGCCACCTCGACGCAGGTCACGAGGGCGTCCTCGTCATGCAGCGCGCCGTCGGCGTGACCTCCGTCGTCGTCTGTTCTGCCGCCGCGCACTCCGGCATCGGTCGCGGTCAGGCGCGGCAGCGGGGCGAGGAGCGCGTCGGCCAGGCGGATGAGCTCGCGCGCCCGATCCAGCAGCGCGGCGGCCTGGCGGGCGGACTCCGCGGCGCCGACGACAGCGCCATCCGGCGCGGCAGTGCCGCTCGTGGCCGCCGAGGCCGAAGTGCTCGTGCCCATCAGATCAGCGCCGTTCCCGTCCGCCCGCCCGCTCCCATCCGCCCGCGCGCTCCGGCGACGGCCGCGCGGCCCATTCCGCGCCCCGTCCCGCTCCTCCAGCCACTCCTCGAACGATCGTCCCGTCGACAGCCCCATTCCCGTCACCTCCTCCCGCGATCGGTCCCATCAGGACGGCCTGCGAGGACCGCCCTGCGAGAACCGGCCCCGATGGCCCGTCCTCGACTGATGAGACCACGCTACGGAGGGGGTCTGACGAACGAAGCCCGCAGGTCATCGCCACTCTGCACTGTGGACAACTGTGATTGTGGAGGAAACGCGACGCGCCCCATGCGGGCCGCTGTGGCTCACCCCGTCCGGGCCGTCGCGGCTCACCTCGCTCGGGCCGTCGCGCTCCCTCCCGTCCGGGCCACAGAGGCTCACCCCGTCCGGGCCGTCGCGACGCGCCCCGCCCGGGCCACCGAGGAGGCTCGCCGAGGGGGCTCCATGACGACTCCCCCTGGAGATCCGCTGAGGAGGCTCCCGCTGGAGGCGCGCTGGGGTCTCCCCGAGCGCTCTCTCAGCCCGCGGGTCGGAGCACGCCAGAGCGCCCGTCGAGCACCGCGGCCAGCTCCGCGGCCGACGGATTGCGCAGCACCATCTCCCCGACGAGCACGGTAGGGGTGAGCTCGTCCCCGCCGTTCACGGACCGCACCAGGGCATTCGCCTCATCGTCGGCCCACACGTTCACCCAGGCGATATCGTCGCGGCGGCGCAGGCGGTGCAGCAGGACCTCGCAGTACCCGCAGCCGGGCTTCCACAGCACGATCGCCGCGCCATCATCGGCGGCGAGCGCCCGCGCCCGCTCGAGCGGCACGTGCCGTCCGCGGCGCAGGGAGAACCAGCCGAGGCCGATCGTCGCCGCGAGCCCGGCCGCCCCGCTCGCGATCATCGTCGCGTCCGAGCGCACGATCCCCCACGTGAGCAGGACGGACAGGACGATCGGCAGCACGATCACGGTCGCGATCGTCCGGTTCCTCATGGCGCCTCCCCTCCCGCGCGGCATCAGGGTCGCCGGGTCTCAGCTCGCCCGCGTCGTCACCGGAACTCTCCCGCTTCCGCGCCCTCTCAGGCCACCGTATCGGGCCCGGCCGTCCGACGCCGCCGCCACCGCGACCACGCGCCGCCCGCCAGCACGACGGCGAGCGCGACCGCGACGCCGATGACCGTCTCGATCACCCGGGCCTGCAGCAGCGGCACCGCCGGCAGCGGATGCCCCAGCTGCACCATCAGCAGCGCCATCGGCGTGACGAACAGCAGCGACAGCACATAGTTGCGCAGCACGAACATCTCGGTGAGGAACTGCAGCAGCACCACCCACACGGCCAGCTGCCACGGCTGCGCGGGGAACGAGAGCAGGAACGCGGTGACGACCACCCCGGCCGCCGTCCCGATCACGCGGTGCAGACCGCGCTCGATCTGCGCATCGCGGCGCACCGCCGACAGCGGCACGACCGCCGCGACCTGCGCCCAGTACGGGGACATGAGCCCGGTCATCGACCCCAGCAGCCCGGCGACGAGCGCCGCGACCGCGTATCGCGCGAACTCCCCAGCCAGCTGAGCTGGGCGCACCCGCGGGGCGTCGGGCACATCCGCGTCGGGGTGGCGCTCGCCCAGGTAGTGGCCCGCCAGCCCCAGCAGCACGCACCAGGCGGCGCTCAGGCCCGCGACCAGGGCGGCCGTGGCGACGCTCGCGCTCGGGGGCGCCGTCGACACCGCCCCTACCCCGAACAGCGGGAACAGCGCCCCGCCCGGCCGCAGCCCGCGAGCCGTCACGACCGTCGCGCACCCGGCCGCGAGCAGGGCGGGGACGACCAGGCGCAGGGCCTCCGCCGGTCCGGTCGGCCAGGTCGCGGCCGTCTGCGCGACGAGAGCGCCAACGCTCACGCAGATCGTGAGGATCAGCCCGATCAGACTCTGCCGTCGGAAGCGCAGCCGCGTCGGCTCATAGCGGGAGTAGATGCCGGTGAACGCGCCGAAGGAGCCGTAGAGCGTCCAGGCCGGATGGCCCATCGCCAGCAGCACGGCGAGCGGCCCGGCCACGCCCATTGCGATCCGGAAGGAGGGGATGTGGTCGGCGAGTCCGGGGCCCAGGCGCAGCAGGCGGCGCGGGTGGGCCCCGCGGAGGACGGTGAGGGGATGGGGGTGCGCTGACCCGGCGGGTGCGGGTCGGGGCGGCGAGGCGTCCGGCCGGGCCGACGAGGGATCGGACGATGGCGACGGGGCTGGAGCGGGCGGGACGGTCACCCGTCCGGGATATCAGCCTCCGATCGCTCGCGACACCTCCCGCGGGACCCCGCACGCACGACGGGGGGCGCACACGACAGCGATCTCAGGGCCTGCGGCGGTCGCCCGGCGCCTCACGCTCCGTCCCTCCCCGGGAGTCCTCCGCGTCTTACCCGTTCGCCGCGTCCTGCTCGCTCGACCCGTCCTGCCCGAACGTCGCCGGGTCCACCGGGCGCTGAGCACGCGGGAGCTTCTCGACCACCAGCAGATACGACTCGGTGACGAGGTCCGCGACCATCTGCCCGTCGAGCCGCCCGCCTCCGGTCATCGTGATCCAGTGCTTCTTGTTCATGTGGTAGCCGGGCGAGATGTCGTCGTAGGCCTCGCGCAGCGCGCGCGAGTCGGCAGGGTCGGACTTCACCGTCGCCATCGGCTCCCCGGTGATCTCCGTGATCAGCATGAACACCTTGCCGCGCACCTTGTACACGTCCCAGTCCGGGCCGAAGGGATGGGTCAGCTGCGCGCCCGGGAGCTCCTCGGTACGAGCGGCGGCCGCGGCGGTCAGGGCGTTCGCGTCCATGGGGCCACGGTAGCGGCGTGAGCCGCCCGGTGTCGTCGCCGACGGCCAGGTACGGTAAGGCCACCCCTCCCCGCTGAACCCCCACGGAGGCGACCATGTCGTCCGTCCCCCCGCCCTCGTCGTCCTCCTCTCGCAGCCCCGGCTCCTCGCGCGGCGACCGCGAAGACCGCCCCGGCACCCTCGTCGAGACCACCGGCATCGAGATCATCGCCGAGTCCGAGCGCACCGCCCGGCCGCGCGACCTGTTCTGGCCGTGGTTCGCCGCGAACGTGTCCGTGTTCGGCATGAGCTACGGCGCCTACCTGCTGCAGGCGGGCATCTCGTTCTGGCAGGCGAGCATCGTCGCCGTGATCGGCATCGTCATCAGCTTCGCGCTGTGCGGACTGGTCGCGATCGCCGGCAAGCGCGGGAGCGCGCCGACGATGGTGCTCTCGCGCGCCGCGTTCGGCGTGACGGGGCAGAAGCTGCCCGGTGTCGTCTCGTGGCTCACCTCGATCGGCTGGGAGACGATGCTGGCGATCTCCGCGGTGCTCGCGACGGCCACCGTGCTGCAGGCGCTCGGGCTGTCGTCCGGCACGGCGGTGCTGGTCATCGCGACGCTCATCATCGCCGCGATCATCGTGGTCGCCTCCGTCCTGGGCTATCACACGATCATGCGCATCCAGTCGGTCCTGACGTGGGCGACGGGCGCGATGACCGTGCTGTTCATGCTCCTGACCATTCCCCACATCGACTGGGAGGCCGTCGCCGCGCTCCCCTCGGGCACGCCGCAGCAGATGATCGGCGCGCTCGTGATGGTGATGACGGGCTTCGGGCTGGGCTGGATCAACATCTCCGCCGACTGGTCGCGCTACCAGAAGCGCACCGCGTCCGACGGCGCGATCGTCGCCTGGAACACGATCGGCGGCTCCGCGGCCCCGGTGATCCTGGTGGTCTTCGGGCTGCTGCTCGCCGGCTCCGACGCGAAGGTGATGGACCGGATCTCCACGGACCCCGTCGGCACCCTGGTGACGCTGCTGCCGATCTGGGCGCTCGTGCCGTTCTGGATCGTGGCCGTGCTGACCCTCGTCTCGGGCGCCGTCAACGGCATCTACTCCTCGGGCCTGACGCTGCTGAGCCTGGGCATCCGCATCCCCCGGCCGCTCGCGGCCTTCATCGACGGGGCGATCCTGACCGCGGGCACCATCTGGGTGGTGTTCTTCGCGACCAGCTTCATCGGCCCGTTCCAGAGCTTCCTCATCACGCTGGGCGTGCCGGTGGCGGCGTGGGCCGGGATCCTCATCGCCGACGTCCTGACCCGCCGCACGGACTACGACGAGGCCGCGCTGTTCGACGCCCGCGGCCGCTACGGATCCGTCGACTGGATCTCCGTGGCGACGATGCTCATCGCCTCCGTCCTCGGCTGGGGCCTGGTGGTCAACACGTACGCGGCCGAGGCGCCGTGGAACAACTGGCAGGGCTACCTGCTCGAGCCCCTGGGCCTGGGCACGCACGTGGCCGATCCCGCGGGCGCCTACTGGGACGGCCCGTGGGCCTACTCGAACCTGGGCGTGCTGCTCGCGCTCGTGCTCGGCTTCGCCGTCACCGCGATCGCGCGGCGCAGGCGGATCCGCGCGCAGGAGGAGGGACTGAGGAGCCGTGACTGAGGACCGCGACCGCTTCGACGAGGGCCGGCCCGTCCGGCTCGTCGTCATCGATCCCCAGCGGATCTTCGCCGACCCGGGCAGCGACTGGGCCTCGCCGTTCTTCCCGGCCGCGATGGAGCGCATCCGGGAGCTCGCCGCGCATGTGGGCCCTGAGCGCACGCTCGTGACGCGGTGGCTGCCCACCGCGGACCGCGCGACCGCGTGGGGCGACTACTTCCGGGCGTGGCCCTTCGCGGACGTCTCCGCCTCCGATCCGCTGTACGCACTGGTCGACGAGGCGCGCGGCCTCTCGGCGCACCCGACCATCGACGAGCCGACCTTCGGCAAGTGGGGCGCCCAGCTCGCCGCCGCCGTCGGGCCCGACGCCCACCTGCTGCTCGCGGGCGTCTCGACCGACTGCTGCGTGATCACGACGGCGCTCGCGGCCGCCGATGCCGGGATGCGCGCGACCGTGGTGCGCGACGCGTGCGCGGCCTCCACCGCCGAGAACGGCCGGGCCGCGCTGCACGTGATGGGGCTGTTCCCTCCGCAGATCGCGCTCGCGGACGCGGCGGAGGTTATCGGCTCCTGACCCCCGGACGGAGCGAAGGGCCGGGCCGCGCCCCCGGTGCGCTCCGACCCTCCGCGGCTCGTCGGGCCGATCAGTGGGCGTGGCCCTCGCCCTCGTGGTCATGACCCTCGTGATCGTGGCCCTCGTGCTCGTGGCCCTCGTGCTCGCCGCCCGCGTCGGACGCACCGGCCTCGCCGACGTGCATCTCGCCCGACGGCGAGCCCGTCGTCACCTGGATCTCGTGGGGGATCACGGGCAGGTCGAGCGTGCGGTAGGTCTCCCCGCTGGCGATGTCGATCATCGCGAGCTTCTTGTGCTGCGGGTCGGCCACGAAGGCGGTGCCGTCGGCGACGGCGAGCATGGGCGCCGGCTCCTGCCAGTCCTCGGGCTCGGTCCACGGCTCGGTGGCCTTGACCTCGTGCTTCATCTGCCCGGTGGCCGGGTCGATGATGTTGAGCTCGCCGTCCTCGGTGAGCACGAGGGCCTCGCCGTCGGGTCCGCGGTCCAGCGAGCGGAACCAGTAGGCCGAGCCCAGGTCGACGGTCTTGACCGGCCCGTCCGTCGCGGTGTCGAGCAGGCCGATGGTGGTCGAGCCGCGGGCGTCGCCGCCGTCGGTCACGGGCTCGCCGTCCATGAGGACGACGGACGAGGACTCGACGCCCTGGAGGTTGCCGGAGCGCTCGTGGCCGGGGATCGGGGCGTACTTGTGGAAGGCGCCGTCGCGGTAGACGACGGGTCCGTCGGTGCAGCCGATGGCGACGACGTCGCCGTTTGCGGTCGGCTGGGCGGCGGCCTCGCCGTGCACGCCGGGGCACTCGTCGGTGCGGGCGATCTCCGTCCCGGAGGCGTCCTGGACGACAACGCTGTGCCGTTCGTCCTCGGTGCCCTCGGTGTGCAGGAGCGAGCCGTCGGACAGCGGCACCGCGACACCGTGGTGCGGGGCGGAGGTCTTCGTCCTCGCGGTCTCCCCGAGGGTGCCCTCGGCGAGCGCGGCCGGATCGAAGACGGTCATCTGCCCCGTGCCGTCGTCGAACAGGGCGGTCCTCTCGCCGTGGGGGACGACGTGCCCGGGCTCCTCGCCCTTCACGGTGGCCTTCGTGAGGACGGGCTCCTGCGTGAAGAAGTGGGAGTGGTCGCCGTGAGCCTTCTCGATGAGGCCGGTGTCCAGGGCGGTGAAGCCGCCGGAGGCCGCGACCATCACGTGGCGGCCGTCGCCGGCATGGCCCAGGCGCGCATAGCCCTTCACGGGCACGTCGGCGAGCTCCGAGCCGTCGGCGGAGTCGAGGACGACCACGCCCGTGTCGTGGGCCAGCACGATGCGCGGGGTCAGGGCGCCGACCTCGGTGCGCTCCGGGGCCGCGGAGACGGTCTCGGCGCCTCCCCCGTCGCTCACGCCGTCGGTCGCGGCCGGGCCGCCGCACGCGGTGAGGGCGAGGGCTCCGGAGAGGAGGAGGGCGGCCGACAGGCCACCATTATTGCGAACGGTTCCCATGTAGCTCATGCGGGGACCGTAGCAGTTGCTGAGGATCGTTCTCAACTAGAGGACGATGCTGCCCGCCGTCACCGCCGCGACCGCGCCCAGCAGGGACGCGAAGGCGAGCGTGAGCGTCGACGCCCGGGCCCGCGCCGAGAGCGGGCCTCCCAGCAGTCCGCCCGCCATCGACCCGGCCGCGAACGCGAGCGTCACCGCCCAGTCGAGCGTCCCGAGGATGTCGACGCGGGAGACCAGGCCGACGAGGCTCGCCACGATCATGACCAGCAGCGACGTGCCCGCAGCCCGCCGCGGCCCCATGCCCAGCGCCAGCACCAGGATGGGGACGACGACGAAGCCGCCGCCCACCCCGAAGAAGCCCGTGAGTAGGCCCGTCACGGTCGCAGCGAGGACCAGCACGGTCGTCGACGGAGCACGTCCCCGGGTGCGGGAGGGGTCGGTGGCGTCGGCCGCGAGGTCGAACTCCTCCGGATCGGCCACGGGCTCATCGGTCGGCTCCGCAACGGGCTCCGCAGCGGCGTCCTCGGCCCGTCGCGCCGCCAGCCCCTGCCGCGCCATCGCCACGCAGACCGACCCCAGCAGCAGCGAGAAGGCGGCCAGCAGAACATCGCCGTCGACCAGCACCGAGGCGCGCGAGCCCGCGACCCCGCCGATCGTCGTGCACAGGGCGAAAACGAGGCCCTGACGCCAGGCGACCTCCCGCGTCCGGGCCCGGTGGACGAGGCTCGCGAGCGCCGTCAGCAGCACGATGACCAGCGACGACGCCGTCGCCGCGTGCGGATCCTGGCCCAGCAGGAGCACGAGCACGGGGACCGCGAGGATCCCGCCGCCCGCGCCGAGAGCACCGACCACCACGCCCACGGCGAGTCCGATCACGGCGGCGAGCAGCACAGAACCCATGCCCTGGATCCTATGAGCACGACGGGGGCCGGGAGCATCGGCTCCCGGCCCCCGCGGTCAGACTCGAGCGGTGAGGTCCTCCGCGGTCAGGACGCGCTGCTCTGCTTCGCGAGCGCCAGCCAGGTCTCCACCACCGTGTCGGGGTTCAGCGACATCGACGCGATCTGCTTGTCCAGCAGCCAGGCGGCGAGATCCGGGTGGTCCGACGGGCCCTGCCCGCAGATGCCCACGTACTTGCCCTGGGCACGGCAGGCCTCGATGGCCCGCTCGAGCATGAACAGCACCGCCGGGTTGCGCTCGTCGAAGTCCTCGGCCACGAGGGAGCTGTCGCGGTCCAGGCCCAGCGTCAGCTGCGTCATGTCGTTGCTGCCGATCGAGAAGCCGTCGAAGTGCTCGAGGAAGGCCTCCGGGATCGCGGCGTTCGACGGCAGCTCGCACATCATCACGATCTCCAGGCCGTTCTCGCCGCGCACCAGGCCGTGGGAGGCCATCAGCTCGATCACCTCGGCGCCCTGCTCGGGCGTGCGGACGAACGGGATCATGAGCTTCACGTTCGTCAGCCCCATGTCGTCGCGCACCCTCTTCATGGCCTCGCACTCCATCGCGAAGCACTCCGCGAAGTCCGGCGAGACGTACCGCGCGGCGCCGCGGTACCCGATCATCGGGTTCTCCTCCTCCGGCTCGAACAGCGGGCCGGCCACGAGGTTCGCGTACTCGTTGGACTTGAAGTCGCTCATGCGGACGATCACGGGCTTGGGGTGGAAGGCCGCGGCGATCGTCGCGACGCCCTCGGTCACGCGGGAGACGAAGTATTCGCGCGGCGAGGGGTAGGCGGCGGTCATGTGCTCGATGCGCTCGCGCAGGGCGGCGTCCTCGAGGCTCTCGAGCTCGAGGAGCGCGCGCGGGTGGATGCCGATCTGGCGGTTGATGATGAACTCCAGGCGCGCGAGCCCCACGCCCTCGTTGGGGATGCGGGAGAGGCCGAAGGCCTGCTCGGGCGCGCCGACGTTCATCATGATCTTCACGGGCAGCTCGGGCATCTCGTCGACGTCCGTGGAGGTCCGGGTGAAGTCCAGCAGCCCGTCGTACACGTAGCCGGTGTCGCCCTCGGCGGCGGAGACCGTCACCTCGCGCCCGTCGGCCAGATCCTTGGTGGCCGTGCCCGTGCCGACGACGGCGGGGACGCCGAGCTCGCGGGCGATGATCGCCGCGTGGCAGGTGCGGCCGCCGCGGTTGGTGACGATCGCGGCGGCGCGCTTCATGATCGGCTCCCAGTCGGGGTCGGTCATGTCCGCCACCAGCACGTCCCCGGGGACGAAGTCGTGCATCTCGTCGATCGAGCGCAGCACCCGGACCGTCCCGGCGCCGATGCGCTGGCCGATCGCGCGGCCCTCGATGAGCACCTCACCGAGCTCGGCCATGCGGAACTTCTCCACGCTGCCCGTCGCGCGCGACTGCACCGTCTCCGGGCGGGCCTGCAGCACGTAGACCTTCCCGTCGGCGCCGTCGAGGCCCCACTCGATATCCATCGGGCGCCCGTAGTGCTCCTCGATGACGAGGGCGTGGCGGGCGAGCTCCTCGACCTGCTCGTCGCGCAGCGACAGGACCCGCTGCTCGGCCTCGTCGACGGGCACGAACGCCGTGGTCCGCCCGACCGTCGCGTCCTCGGTGTACGTCATCTTGGTGGCCTTCTCGCCCACCGTGCGGCGCAGGATCGCGGGCCGTCCGGCCTTCAGCGAGTCCTTGCGGACGTAGAACTCGTCGGGGTTCACGGCGCCCTGCACCACGCCCTCGCCCAGGCCGTAGGCGCTGGTGATGAACACGGCGCCGTCGAAGCCGGACTCGGTGTCCATCGTGAACATGACGCCGCTGGCGCCGATGTCCGAGCGCACCATCTTCTGCACGCCGGCCGACAGCGCGACCGCCGCGTGCTCGAACGAGTGGTGCACCCGGTAGGCGATCGCGCGGTCGTTGTAGAGGGACGCGAAGACCTCGCGGATGGCCTGCAGCACCGCGTCGATGCCGCGCACGTTCAAGAACGTCTCCTGCTGGCCCGCGAAGGAGGCGTCCGGGAGGTCCTCGGCCGTGGCCGAGGAGCGCACCGCGAACGACGCCTCCGCGCCGCTGCCCTCAGCGAGCTCCTCGTAGGCCGCGCGGATCTCCTCCTCGAGGTCGGCGGGGAAGGGCTGGGCGATCACGAGGTCGCGGATCTCCCGGCCCGCGGCGGCCAGCTCGATCGTGTCATCGGTGTCGAGGTCGGCGAGGCGGGCATTGATGCGGTCGGCCAGCCCCGTCTCGCCGAGGAAGCGGCGGTAGGCCTCCGCGGTCGTCGCGAAGCCGTCGGGGACGCTCACACCCAGGTCGGTCAGGTTCGAGACCATCTCCCCGAGGGAGGCGTTCTTGCCGCCGACGACCTCGACATCGCCCATGCCGAGCTCGGAGAAGTGCTTGATGTTGGTGCTCATGAGACGTCCTTGTCTGTGCTCGATCCCGCGCGCGGGAACTTCTGGAGAATGATCGTGGCGATCTCCTCGACGGATCGGGTGGAGGTGTCGACGAAGGGGATCGTGTGACGGCGGTACATGCGCTGCGCCCGCGTCAGCTCCCAGACGACCTGCTGCTCGGAGGCGTACCGGGAGCCGGGGCGGCGCTCGGAGCGGACCTCGTGCAGGCGCTGGGGGGAGGAGACGAGACCGAAGCAGCGATCGCGCAGCTCCGTCAGGGGGCGCGGCAGGTCGTCGACCTCGAGGTCCTCGTCGATCAGGGGGTAGTTGGCCACGAACAGGCCGTGCTGGAGGGCCAGGAACATGCTGGTCGGGGTCTTGCCGCAGCGCGAGGGGGCGATGAGCACGAGGTCCGCCTTCTCCAGGGCGCGCAGGCTCTGCCCGTCGTCGTGCTCGATCGCGAACTCGACCGCGGCCATCCGCCGGTTGTAGCGCCTCTGGTCGCCGGTGCCGTGGAGGGCGGCGATGCGGTGGTCGCCGTGGCGGCCCAGGGCCTTCTCGATCACGGGCATGTGGTCGCCCACGAAGTCGATGGTCGGGACCGCGCAGCGCCGCAGCTCGGCGCGGACGGTCTCGTCGACGACCGTCATGAACACGAGCGGCTGGGCCGGGCCCCGGGAGTCCGCGTCGATGCGCTCGACGACGGCGCGGGCCTCGTCCACGGTGGTGATGAACGGCAGCACATGGCGTTCGAAGGTCACCGCCGGGAACTGCAGCAGCAGGGCGCTGGCCATCGTCTCCGCGCTGATGCCCGTGGAGTCCGAGAGGACGTACACGGGGACGGGAGGCGAATCGGTGAGGTCCGGCCGGTGTGCGGTCATGCGCCGCTCCTCCCTCATCGTCGGGGGCAGGATCAACAGGGGCAGGGGTCGTGCCGCCATTATGCGCACGCCGCGTCGTTTCAGGGGAAGAGTCCGCCCAGGTCGTGGGCGATCGATACGCTCCCCCTACACTGGCCGGAAGCGTCAGTGCCGATGCGCCGCAGATCCGCCGGAGGCCGACCCGGTCTCCTCGAGCCCCCGCACCCGTCTGGAGGAGCGCCATGCTGATCGGGATCCCCCGCGAGATCAAGGACAACGAGTTCCGCGTCGGCCTCACGGCCGCAGGTGTCCACGAGCTGGTCGCCGCCGGCCACGAGGTGGTCGTCGAGACGGAGGCCGGCGTCGGCGCCGGCATCGCCGATGCCGACTACGAGGCCGCCGGCGCGCGCATCGCCCCGAGCGCCGAGGACGTCTGGGGCACGGCGGAGATGATCGTCAAGGTGAAGGAGCCGGTGGGGCCCGAGCACGCCCTCCTGCGCCGCGACCAGGTGCTGTTCACCTACCTGCACCTCGCAGCCGACCGCGCCCTCACCGACGCCCTGCTGGCCTCGGGCACCACGGCGATCGCGTACGAGACGGTGCAGCTGCCCGACCGCTCGCTGCCGCTGCTGGCGCCGATGAGCGCGATCGCCGGGCGCCTGGCGACGCAGGTGGCCGCCTACCACCTCATGAAGCCGATCGGCGGCTCGGGCGTGCTCATGGGCGGTGTCCCGGGCACGCGCGAGGCGCGGGTCCTGGTGGTCGGCGGCGGGATGGTGGGCGAGCAGGCGGCGATCATGGCCCGCGGCCTGCACGCGGACGTGACCGTGATGGACGTGAACCTGGCCCGGCTGGGCCAGATCGCCACCGTCCACAACGGCGACATCCTCACCCGGTACTCCACCGCGCTGGACCTCGCCGAGCAGGTGGCGCAGGCCGATGTGGTGATCGGATCCGTCCTGATCCCCGGCACGCGGGCGCCCAAGCTCGTGACCGACGAGATGGTCGCGACCATGCGGCCCGGCTCGGTGCTGGTGGACGTGGCGATCGACCAGGGCGGCTGCTTCGAGGGCTCGCGGCCCACCACGCACGCGGACCCGACGTTCTCCGTGCACGACGCGACGTACTACTGCGTGGCGAACATGCCCGGATCGGTGCCGGTGACCGCGACCGCGGCGCTGACGAACGCGACGCTGCCCTACGTCCTGAAGCTCGCCCGCGAGGGGTGGGAGGACGCGCTGCGCGGTGATGCGGCGCTCGCGAAGGGGCTGTCCGCGCACGACGGGAGGCTCACCCACGCGGGCGTGGCCGAAGCGCACGGGCTGGATGTGGTGGGCGTCGACGAGGTGCTCGCGGGGTGAGCGGAGGAGCCTCGGGCTCTGGGAGGATAAGGGCATGCGACTGTGGAGCCTGCACCCCTCGATGCTCGATCGCGCGGCGCTCGTCGCATGCTGGCGCGAGGGCCTCCTCGCGCAGAAGGTCCTGGCTGACGAGACCCGCGGCTACAGGCATCACCCGCAGCTGCGGCGCTTCCGCGCGCACGCCGCGCCGATGGACGCGACCGGCGCCTACCTCGGCGCCCTGCGCGCCGAGGCGACGGAGCGCGGCTACCGCTTCGACCCGTCGCGCATCCGCCGACCGGCCGCGGTGTCCGATGTCGCGCCGATCCCGGTGACCAGCGGCCAGCTCGCGCACGAGCTCGAGCACCTGCGCGCCAAGGTCCGCGCCCGGGCGCCCGAGCACGAGCCGCACCTGCCGCCGCCCGGTGCGGCACCGGCGGCGCACCCGCTGCTGCGCGCGGTCCCCGGCACGGTCGAGCCCTGGGAGGCCGCATGACCACGTCATCCGCAGCAACTCCCGCCGACCCCGCCTCCCCCGAGATCGGCGAGCGCGTCCTCGCCGCCTGGCGCGCGGGGACGCTCGTGCCGGCCTCGGGTCCAGGCGGCCCGGCGACCGTCGAGGTCTCCGGCCGCGGCGAGTCCTTCGTGGTGTGGCGCCTGGCGCCCGCGGAGGAGGTCTCCGCCACAGCGATCGCCGTGCGGGTCCCCTGGCGGGCTGTCGAGGACCTGCCCGAACAGCTCGGACAGGAGCTGCCGGCCCTCGCGCAGCTGCCCCCCGGCATCGGCCCCGCCCCGCTGGCCCTCCACACCGATCCGGCGACCAGCCCCATCGGCCGGCCCGCCGTCATCACCACGCATCTGCCGGGCCGGGTGCTCGACCCGTCGGCGTGGACGCGCGAGCACCTGCTGGTGCACGCACGGACGCTCGCGGCGATGCACGCCCGGCCGTGGCCGGGCCGCGGGCAGATCGCCGCGGGGCCCGATCCCGCAGCCGGGCTGACCACGCAGCCGCTGTCGATGCTCGGCGAGATCGACGGGGCGTTCGCGTGGTGGCGCGAGAACGCGCCCGACGTATGCGCGCGGCATGCCGCGCTCATGGAGGCGGCGCGCGCCGTGTGCGCAGAGGCGGAGAGCGCCTGCACCGGCGTACGGGACTTCGCCCTGAGCCACGGGGACCTGGTCGCGACGAACGTCGTGTGGACAGGCAGTGATGACGACTTGACCTGTCATTACATCGATTTCGAGTGGGCGCGGACGGATGATCGGGCCCGGGACCTGGCGATCATCGGCGGGCCCGTCCACGGCGGCCCCTGGTACGTGCCCATGCCCCGCGCTGACCTCGACGCGTTCAGCACGGAGTACGTGCGCGCCGCACGGGAGCTGGATCCCGCGCTCGACCTCGACGCCGACGCGCTGCTGCGCCGCCGCGACGCCTGGGTGGCCTATGAGCGCACGGCGATGCTCCTGCACGTCACGCGCCGCGCCGCCGACGGCGACCCGCTGCACCGGGAGGTCCTGCCCGTGCTGGAGGGGACGCTCGCGGCGCACCTGGGGGTCCGGGTCGTGGCGGTCAGCCTCTGACGCTTCCCCGCGTCCGCACCAGCCCGACCACGAGCGCAGCGCCCCACAGCACGAACAGAGGGTCCCACAGCCAGGCGTGGCCGATCATCCCCATCCGGTCGAACCCGTCGCCGCCGTCGATCGCCCCCGCGAGCACCAGCTGGGCGATCACCATCCCGGCGCCGCCCCACGCCAGCAGCACAGTGGCACCGGCCCAGCACACGAGGCGGGACAGGCGTCGCAGCGGCCACCCCGTCGCGGCAAGCATCGCTGGAGCGAGAGCCGCGGTGACCTTCACAAGACCGACCGGCACG
The DNA here is from genome assembly GCF_900163655.1 of Brachybacterium nesterenkovii. Taxonomy (GTDB): domain Bacteria; phylum Actinomycetota; class Actinomycetes; order Actinomycetales; family Dermabacteraceae; genus Brachybacterium; species Brachybacterium nesterenkovii. The sequence continues at coordinate 28,118 of NZ_FWFG01000035.1, read as the reverse complement.
AGCAACCAGCGGGCGTCGGCGAACTCCTCGATCATCCGCTGCCCGACCGTCGCCAGCAGCCAGTCGCCGTCGGCGGCCCAGTACAGGCTGAACGCGCCATGGACGATGCCCGCGACGGCGGCGAGCACGAGGGGAGCCGAAACGTGGCGCGGGGCCCCGGCGGCAGGAGGAGGGGTCATGCCCCGATCCTCCCGTCGCCCGAGCGCCGCGACCACCGGGATATCCCCCGGCGGAGTGCGTCGGATCGGATCCGTCAGATGACGCCGAAGGCCATCATCGCGTCGGCGACCTTGCGGAAGCCCGCGACGTTGGCGCCCACGACGTAGTCGCCGGGGCGGTCGAACTCCTCGGCGGTCTCGAGGCAGGTGGCGTGGATGCCGCGCATGATCTGCGTGAGGCGCTCCTCGGTGTACTCGAAGGTCCAGGTGTCGCGCGAGGCGTTCTGCTGCATCTCGAGGGCCGAGGTGGCCACGCCGCCCGCGTTGGCCGCCTTGCCGGGGCCGAAGGCGACGCCGGCCTCGCGGAAGAGGGCGACGGCCTCGGGGGTGCAGGGCATGTTCGCGCCCTCGGAGACGGCCTCGACACCGTTAGCGACGAGGGTCTTCGCGGCCTTCTCGTCGAGCTCGTTCTGGGTGGCCGAGGGCAGGGCGATCGCGACGGGCACGTCCCAGACGCTGCCGCCGGCGACGAAGCGGGCATTGCCGCCGCGGCGCTCGGCGTAGACGGAGATGCGGCCGCGCTCGACCTCCTTGATCTGCTTGAGCAGGTCCAGGTCGATGCCGTCCTCGTCCACGACGTAGCCGGAGGAGTCCGAGGCCGTGACGGGGATGCCGCCGAGCTGCTGCGCCTTCTCGATCGAGTAGATGGCGACGTTGCCGGAGCCCGAGACGCCCACGCGGCGGCCCTCGAAGCCGGAGTCGCGGGCCTTGAGCATCTCGTCGGCGAAGATCGCCGAGCCGTAGCCGGTGGCCTCCTTGCGCACGAGCGAGCCGCCCCAGTCCAGGCCCTTGCCCGTCAGCACGCCCGCCTCGTAGCGGTTGGTCAGGCGCTTGAACTGCCCGAACAGGAAGCCGATCTCGCGGGCGCCCACGCCGATGTCGCCCGCGGGGACGTCGGTGTACTCGCCGATGTGGCGGTGCAGCTCCGTCATGAACGACTGGCAGAAGCGCATGACCTCGCCGTCGGAACGGCCGTGCGGGTCGAAGTCGGAGCCGCCCTTGCCGCCGCCGATGGGAAGGCCGGTCAGCGAGTTCTTGAAGATCTGCTCGAAGCCGAGGAACTTCACGATCCCGAGGTTCACGCTCGGGTGGAAGCGCAGGCCGCCCTTGTAGGGGCCCAGCGCCGAGTTGTACTCGACGCGGAAGCCGCGATTGACCTGGACCGTCCCCTGGTCGTCGACCCACGGGACACGGAAGATGATCTGGCGCTCGGGCTCGCACAGGCGGGTGATGATGCCGGCGTCGTTGTACTCGGGCTGACGCTCCTGGAGCACCTCCAGCGACTCGAAGACCTCGTGGACGGCCTGCCGGAACTCGGGCTCGCCGGGGTTGCGGCGCATGACCTCGTCATAGGTGGACTGCAGGGCGGCGTCGAGCATGGGGTGCCTCTCGTCGGACGGGACGCGAGCGCCCACCGGTGAGGCGGGCGCAGCGGGGTGCGGGGCCAGGGTACGGACCCGACGCCCGGGAGCGAAGGCACGTTCGTCCCGCGGACCGGACGGCCGCCCCGCGATCCGGGCGGTGGAGCGGCCGATGCGCACGTCAGAGGCGATTCACGTCGATGGCGGGTCCGGGGCATCCGCCCGGACGCGACGCACATCACGTCTCCGGGGCGCTCACCAGGCCCGCGGTCCCTCCGTCGTCGACTCATCGACCAGGAACGTCTCGGTGACGGGCAGCTCGAGGACGGTCGTGGGCGGGACCGTGGTCGCCACCGCCGGGTCGATCTGATGCGGTGCCGACAGGGTCACCCGGACGGTCCCCGTCAGCTCGATGATCCCGTCCGTCGCCGACGGCAGCTCGGCCGCCAGCAGACCCGCCCGGGCCGTCGACGAGTCCTGAGACGGCGCCTGATGCGTGTCGATCGCGGTCGGCACGGGCTGCTGGTCGACCGTGAGCTCGACGTCCGTCAGCTCGGCATCGATGCTCGTGTACACCGCCGTGGGGGTGCCGCCGTCGATCCAGGACACGGGCCCGGGGTAGACGGAGGTCTCGCTCGAGAAGACCTCGAAGGGCAGCGACAGCGCCCGCGGCCCGCCCTCCGTCTCGGGCTCGTGCACCGTTCCGCTCGCGGAGACGGTGAGCGATCCGCTGGCGCCCGTCGCGCCGGGGTTCGGCGCACTGGAGTCCGCCGCGGTGGAGTCCGGGAACAGATCGTGCGCGCCGTAGCTCATGACCTGGTGGACCCGCGGGAAGTCCGACGTCGCATCCCCCGGCTCAGAGCTCGCGCCCGCATGGTGCACGCCGTCGGTCAGCTCCAGGCGCGCGTGCTCGCCATCCGGGACCGCCATGACGTAGCGGGCGAGCGCCGGGCCGCTGACCGCGATGACCTCGCCCGTCGCGGGGTCGACCTCCGACATCGTCAGCAGGAGGTCGCCCGGATCGGCCCCGGCGCCCCTGGCGTCGGAAGCCCCTCCCCCGTCGGACGACGCTCCCCCGTCGGAAGGCCCGGTCGACGGCGCGGCGTCGCTGGATGACGCCGCACCCGTGCCGTCGTCGGGAGGAGGGGCCGCGAGGTCGACGACCACCGGTTCGGCCGATGCCCCGGGCCGGATCGTGACGGTCAGATCCTTCTGCGCGAGGGCCGCGACCCCCAGGTACGGCATGACGCTCACGACCACCAGGTGCGTTCCCGCGGGCGCGGCCCACCGGATCGCGCTGTCGTGCGCGGGATCGGCGACCGCGAAGCTCGCGACCACCGTGGACTCGCTCACGGGGAGCTGCCGACGGCCCTCGTCCTGCGCGAGCGTGTCGTCCATGATCGTGCCCATCAGCTCGAGGTCCGTGGGCGAGGAGGGCAGGCGCTCGACCCGCCCCGTCGCGAGCCCCGGGAGCGCGGGAGGCGTGACGTCCTCATCGGTGACGATCAGGGTGCCGTCGGCCGCGACCGGGGTCCCCGCCTCGTCCCGCGGGATCGGGGTGAAGGCCTTCTGGGGCGCCTCGATGAGGCCGAGGGCCACCTTCCCGTCACGCTCGTAGAACGAGCCGATACGCGCGCGCTCGAACACCGTGCGGCCGTCCGCGGCGAGAGCGGGGCCGCACGCGACCTGGTCGGTCACCGTCCGCGGCGCCTCGATCGTGAAGTAGCAGGCGGCGCTCTCGGGCACGATGCGCAGGCGGTCGGTCGCCTGCAGGTGCTCGCGCCATGCGTCGGTGATGGAGGCCAGGTCCTCGTCGGCCTGCAGCAGCGGGTCGCCGTCGAAGCGCCACTGGTCCGGCTCGGCGACCTCGCAGCCGGTCAGCCCGAGCGCACCGACGACCAGCAGAAGGGCCAGGGCGGTCCGCGGCGCCCGGCGTCGCCGCACCGGCCGGGGTCCGGGGCCGATCCCGGCGATCGGGCGCGCCTCGGCTCCAGCCGGCGGGCACGCCTCGGCTCCCGCAGGCGGGCGTGCCTCGGCCCCAGCCGGAGAGCGTGCCTCGGCTCCAACGGGCGGGCACGCTCGCGCCCCGGTGCGGGGCGGGGGCTGCGATGCCATGCCGTCATGCTAGGACGGGCCTCCGACGAACGGATCCGGCACCACCCCGGATGCTCCCGCACGGTGGAGGGGCCCCGTCCGCCCGCCGCGCGTGGGGCCGCGCCGTGGAGGTTCCTCCCACCGCGCCGTAGCCTCGCCGCATGGCCTCCACCCCGAAGACCCGCCCCACCGACGCCGATCCCGTCGCCTACTGCGCCGCGCTCCCGTCGTCGCGGCGCCGGAGCGAGGGCGCGGCGCTCTTGACACTGTTCGAGGAGGTCACCGGTGAGCCGTCCGTCATGTGGGGGCCGTCGATGATCGGCTACGGCTCCTTCCCGCACACCTCGGCGACAGGCCGCAGCTCGGCCGACTGGTTCATCGTCGGCTTCTCCCCACGCACGGCCGCGATCTCCCTGTACGGGCTGCAGAGCGCACCGGGCGCCGCCGAGCTGCTGGCTGGCTTGGGGAAGCACCGCACCGGCGCGGGCTGCGTGTACGTCAACGGGCTGAAAGACGTGGACCTCAGCGTCCTGCGGGAGCTGGTGGCTCTCGCCCGGGCATGCGAGCCGACGGGCTGCTGACCGCTGACGGCAGCAGACCGGCACCGCGCCCGGACGGTCCGGCGAGGCCGGCCTCCGGCACGACGACTGCGGGCAGCCCGGCATCCGAGCATCCCGGCATTGCGGATCTATCACCCGAACCGACCGGTCGCTCCCCGTCGCGCACCATGGCCAGGACCACGCACCCGAGGTTATGGTTGGAGCATGAAGCTGAGCACCGACCTGGAGAAGAAGTTCAACGAGCAGATCACCCTCGAGTTCGAGGCGTCGATCGTCTACCGCCAGCTGGCCATCGAGGCCGATCAGCAGGATCTCCCGGGCATCGCCGCCTGGCTGCGCCACCAGGCCGACGAGGAGATCGTCCACGCCAACAAGTTCATCGACCACGTCGTGGACCGCGACGGCCAGGCCCGCATCGGCGCGATCGCCGCGCCGGAGGTGCCCTCGGGCCTGTCGATGAAGGAGGTCTTCGCCGCGGCCCTCGCGCACGAGCAGAAGGTCTCCGAGGCCATCCGCGAGCTGTACCGCAGCGCCGACAAGGAGGGCGACTACAACGCTCGCCCGCTGCTGAACTGGTTCGTCGACGAGCAGATCGAGGAGGAGGCCACCGCCTCGGAGATCCTGGGCCGCCTCGAGCTGATCGGCGACGACGGCTCCGGGCTGCTGCGCCTGGACGCCGAGCTGGGCCAGCGTCCCGCGGAGTCCACCGAGGACGAGTGACCCCGGCGGCGGGGCGGAGGCGGGCGGTTCAGCCGCCCCGCAGCCCCGCCGCGGCATCGCACCGACCCGAGCGGGGTGCTCCTGTGCACAGCAGGGGCGCCCCGCTCTCGTCGTGCGCCGGCTGATCTACCGGTCCCCCTGCGCCGGTCCGCCCGCCTGTCCCGTCGTGCGCCGCCCGGGCCACCGACCCCTCCGCGCCCCACGGCCCGCCTGTCCACAGAATGCAGTGAGGCGGCATCTGCCCCGGATAGTGCGGAGCACATGCTGTGTCACTGCATTTTCTGGACGGGGCCCCCTGCTCCGTTGCCCCGGGCTCCGCTCAGCACCGCACTCCCTCGTCCTTGCACTCGTCCCTGTCCCCGCACAAGCACTTTCCTCGCTTCCTCCCCAGAGCCGACCTGTCCACAGGCCAGCCGCTGCAGCACCGGTGCTGCAGGGATGTCCCGCACGATGCCTCCATGTCCAAACCCGCCGCGCCCGTGCCGATGCGGTCGCCCGAGCTGCACATCCGATCGCGTCGGCAGCTGACGGCCAGCGGCATCGGGAAGCGCCAGCTCGGGCTGCTCCTTCGTGACGGCCGGATGCGGCGCATCGCCCACGGCTGGTACGCCACGGCGGGCGCGCCCGAGGAAGCTCTCTCCGCCCTGCGCCGCGGCCATCGCCTGACCTGCATCAGCGCGCTCCGCCTGCACGGGATCTGGGCTCCGGTGTCGCCGCACTCGCACGAGGCCGCACTCCGCACCGGACGTCGCGCCGACCGCGGACGCGCTGTCGGGCAGGGCATTCTGCTCCACGATCCGCCGCCGACGGCGTGGCCCGTGGACGCCCCGATCCTGCCCCTGATGGACGCGCTGACCCACGCGCTTCGCTGTCTCGATGCCACGGGGGCCGCGATCGTCCTGGAATCAGCCCTCCACCTGCGGCTCATCACTGCGGCCGAGGTCCATGAGGTCGCCGCGGGCCTCTCCGCGCGGCACCGGGCGGCGATCTTCCCTCTCTCTGCGACAGCCGAATCCGGCACGGAGACGATCGTCCGCCGCTTCCTGGAGCGCCGGGGGATCGCGGTCCGTCCCCAGGTCCTCATCCCCGGGGTGGGGCACGTGGACATGGTCGTCGGCGAGCGCCTGGTGATCGAGTGCGACAGCGTCGCGTTCCACGCCGGCACCGAGCAGTTCCACCGAGATCGACAGCGGGACCTGCGGCTGCGGGAGCTCGGATACATCCCGGTCCGGCTCACCTGGGAGCAGGTCGTGCTCGACTGGGATCGGACCTCGCAGGTGCTGCTGGCGATGGTCCGGCGCGGCGACCATCGGGCACCCCGGACGCGCACCTGAGAGCCGGACCGTCCAGAATCTGCCGTGGGACGACATCTGCTTCGGATTGCGCGAAGGAGACGTCACGAGACTTCAGAATCCGGACGCCGCCTCGCGGTCCGGTCGCCCGGCGATGCTCCTTGCGATGATGGGCGCGAGCGCGGCCGTCGGCCGCCCGGACCCGTGGAGGACACCATGGCCCAGTACCCCTCGTTCGCCCCCTACATCAACTTCCCCGGCAATGCGGCGGAGGTGCTCGAGCACTGGCACGAGCTCTTCGGCGGCGACCTCGACCTCATGTCGTACGACGCGATGGACACCTCCGGATTCCCGTTCACGCCGCCCGAGGGCGCGGTCGCGCATGCGCACCTGCACGGCGGCCTCGTGAACATCGCCGGGGGCGACGCGATCGGCCAGGCGTCGCCCGCACCGCTGGACTGCGGCGTCCACTCCTTCATCCTGCAGCCTGCGACCGTCGAGGCCGGTCGGGAGCTGATCGAGAGGATCGCGAGCGCCGGCGGCGAGGTCGCGATGCCCTTCGAGCAGGCGCCGTGGGGTGCGCACTACGGGCAGGCGAAGGATCGCTTCGGGGTGCTGTGGCAGATCAACGTGGAGGCCGCGCCCGTGCAAGCGGGGCCCGAGGACTGATCGACGAACTCGGAGGCCGGAGCCGGCGGCGAGGAACCAGCCGGCGGCGGAGGTCGACGGGGAGGAGAGCAGTCAGACAGCACCGCTGATCGACGAACTCGGAGGCCGGAGCCGGCGGCGAGGAACCAGCCGGCGGCAGAGACCGACCGCTCCCCGCCTGCCCCACACCGTTCGCCGCGTCGATCCCCGCACGACAAGCGCCGTCGCCCGTCTCGGGCGGCGGCGCTTTCTCCTGCCGAGCTGTCCAGATTCTGCACCGGGACGGCATCTGCCCCGGATAGTGCGGAGCAGCTGCCGCTGCGCTGCAGATTCTGGACGGCTGCCCCCGTGTCAGGGCCGGTCCTACGGCCGATCTCGCGCACGAGTGCACCGGACCGAAGGCCCACCCCTCCCATCCCTCCCCCGCTGCCGGTCCGCCGCATCGCTGCATCGCCGTTGATCCTCCACGCCACGTCGCACATCACGTTCTGACGCTCCGTCATCATCGTGACGACACTCCGTCAGAAACCTACGCTGACACCCATGACCCTCTTCGCGATCCTCTTCATCACCGCCGCTCTCGTCCTCTACACCGTGGGCGTGTGGGCCGAGCACCGCCAGCGCACGCTGCGCCCCTGGCATGCGGTGATGTTCCTGGCCGGTCTCGCCTGCGACACGACCGGCACCGTCCTGATGGGTCGCATCCAGGAGTCCGGCCTCTCCACCCAGTCCGGTCCCCTCACCTCGCTGATGATGGTGACGGGAGCGATCGCCCTGCTCCTCATGCTGTTCCACGCCGCGTGGGCGGTGATCGTCCTGCTGCGGAACCGTCCGGCCGAGCTCGCGACGTTCCACCGCCTGTCCGTCATCGTCTGGGCGATCTGGCTCGTGCCCTACATCGCGGGCGCGCTCGGCGGCATGATCGAGGGCTGACGCTGCCGGGCCCGCAGTCCGATGTGGTGCGGAGCTCGCGACCGACGGCAGCGCCGGGCCGCTCTGCCGCAACCGGGTGCGCCCGGCGCCCTGCCCCACGTAGGGTCGAGGACGATGCTGGACGCGCGCGTCGTCCGCACCGGGGAGGCCCCCTTGCGCATCGTCATCGGCGCGCCGGCCAACGGCGCCGCCCTCAAGGACGTCGTCCTGGAGCACCTCCGAGCCGACTCGCGGGTCGAGTCCGTCACCGACCTCTCGACAGCCGACATCACCTACCCCGATGTCTCCTTCCGAGCGGCGCACGCCATCGCCGACGGCACCGGCGATCGAGCGATCGTGATCTGCGGAACCGGCATCGGCACCGCGATCGCCGCGAGCAAGGTCCCGGGGGTGCGCGCCGCGACCGCCCACGACCTCGTGACCGTGCGCGGCGCGGTCGAGAACTACGACGCCCAGATCCTGTGCATGGGGCAGAACGTGATCGCCCCGGTCGCCGCCTGCGCCCTGGTCGACGTCTGGCTCGACGCCCGCCACGATCCGGCGAGCGCGTACGGCGCCAAGCTCGCGGAGATCGCCGCCTACGAGGCGGGTCAGGAGTCGCGCTGACGCCGAGTCCCTGCACGGGCGCAGGCGCCGGGCCTACGCTCGAGGGATGCGCACTCTCCTGTCTCTGATCCTGAACATCATCTGGTTCCTCACCGCCGGCTGGTCGCTGTTCCTCGGCTACATCGTCGCGGGCGTCCTGGCCTGCATCTTCATCGTCACGATCCCCTTCGGCCTCGCGTCGTTCCGGATCGCGGGCTTTGTCGCCTGGCCGTTCGGCCGCGAGGTGCGCGTGGTCCCGGGCCGCGCCGGGGCGATGAGCGCGATCGGCAACGTGATCTGGTTCGTCATCGCGGGCTGGTGGCTCGCGCTGGGTCACATGATCACGGCGTTCGCGCAGGCCGCGACGATCATCGGCCTCCCGCTGGCCTGGGCGAACATCAAGCTGATCCCGGTCACGTGCTTCCCCTTCGCCCGCGAGGTGGTCCCGAGCTCGGACGCCCGCGCGCAGATGCTGCCGACGGCCGGCTGACACCGGGCCGAAAGGTTCCGCCGCGCGCCCCCTCCCCGGCCCGGCTCCGCTCGTTCGTCGGACCCCGGGCCTAGGGTGAGACGCATGTCATCACCCGCCGCTGCCAGCTACATCCGCTACCCCGATGTGCGCGGGGACCACGTGGTCTTCTGCGCTGCGGACGATGTCTGGGCGGCCCCGTACGCAGGCGGGCGCGCGTGGCGCCTGACCGATGACGCCGCCCCGGTCGCCTACCCGCGGATCTCCCCGGACGGCGCCCTCGTCGCCTTCACGAGCCTGCTGACGGGGCAGCGGGAAGTGCATGTCGTCCCCCTCGACGGGTCGGCAGCGCCGCGCCGCCTCACGTTCTGGGGCAACCGGCACACGCGCGTCGCCGGGTGGCTCGATGACGGACGGGTGCTGGTGACCACGGGCCACGGGGCCCGTCTCAGCGGGCGCGACGCCCAGCTGTGGGCGCTGGATCTGGCCGGCGGGGCCCGACTGCTGCCGCTGGGGAGGGCGAGCGAGGTCGCGTTCCACCCGTCGGGCACGACCGTCGTCACGACGATGTGGCGGCGCGACATCTCGAACTGGAAGCACTACCAGGGCGGGACCGCACCGCGGCTGTGGATCTCTTGCGAGGACGTCCCGCTCGATGCTCCGGCGGAGCGCCATGCCGCACGCACCTGGGAGCCGCTGCGCGACGACCTGCTCGCACCCAAGTGGCGGGGGTTCTTCCTCGATGACCGCTTCGTCTTCGCCTCGGACACGCCGGGCGAGGGCGCCGCGCGCACCGACCGTGCCACCGCGAACCTGTGGTCGGTGGCCCTGGACGGCTCGGACCTGCGCGTGCACACGCACCTGACCAGCGCGACCGGGTATCTGCGGGAGCCCGCGAGCGACGGCGAGCGCATCGTCTTCACCTCCCGCGGGCGCCTGTTCGCGATGGACTCCCTCGACGCCGATCCCGTCGAGATCCCGGTCGCGACCGCCGGAGTCGCCGCGGCGCGCCGACCGGCTCCCGCGGATCCGCGCGAGAACCTCATCGCCCTGCGGCCCACGCACGATGCGCGTGCCAGCGTGGTCGAGTGGCGCGGCAGCGCGCACGTCCTGACGCACCGCGGCGGGCCCTCGCGCCTGCTGTCGGGGGGCGCGGGGGTGCGTGTTCGCGAGGCGGCGCCCCTCGGGCGCAGCCCGTACGCCCTCTTCGTCACCGACGCGGACGCCGGGCACGATCGCACGGACGGCACGGTGGGATCCGACGTCCTGGGGCTCCGCCGGCTGGATGCGGGCGGGGACGAGATCCGTCTCGACCTCGGGAACGTCGGGCGGATCCTCCACGCGATCCCCTCCCCCGACGGCTCGCGCATCGCGCTGTCCTGCCACGACGGCACGGTGCGCCTGGCGACGCTCACGGGTGTCGCCGACCCTGCACGCACGCCGCAGAGGGCCGATGAGGCCGCGGACGAGGCCGGGCCCGGCAGCGGCGCGGCGGTGACCTCAGGCGGTGACGCTGAGACGCCGCCCGCTCTCGGGAGCGTCCGAGAGCTCGCGCGTTCCCGGGGCGGGGAGGTGCGCCACCTGGCCTGGTCGCCGGACTCCCGCGTGCTCGCCTGGTCGCAGCCCGTCGACGATTTCCTCGCGCGCATCATGGTCGCTCTCGTCGACGCCGAGGAACCGGAGGCCAGCGCGATCACCGACGGCACGGTGCACGACGATCAGCCCGTGTTCAGCGCCGACGGCCGCCACCTCGCGCTCGTCTCCGCCCGCACGTTCGAGACCGCCTACGACGACATGGTCTTCGACCTCGCGTTCGTCAACGCCCAGCGCCCGCATCTCATCCCGCTGCGACCGGAGACGCGCGATCCCTTCGGGCCCGAACCCGACGGCTGGGCCTCCGCGGGCGGTGAGGAGGAGGCCCGGGCGCGGGAGGCCGGTGCGACGCGCGTCGGCGATCCGGGCCGGGCGACCGAGACCGACCGTCCCGGGACCGAGCGCCCTGGGACCGGGCAGGCGACGGCCGATCCCGCGACGGCGTCGACCGCCGCGGGGGCGCAGGATGCGTCCGCTCCCCCGCGCACCGATCTCGAGCTCGACGGCATCGAGGACCGCATGGTGCCCTTCCCCGTCCCGTCGGGCCGCTTCAACCGCCTGACCCCCGTCGCCGTCGGATTCGTGTGGCTCCGGCACCCGCAGGCCACGGCCCTGGGGGCCACCCGGGCAGGGGTCGAGGGCGAGGAGCCCGGGCCGGTGCTCGAGCTGTGGCATCTGGCCGATCGACGGCTCGTCACGCTCGCCGAGGGGGTCGACGACGTGCGCGTCTCCGGCGACGGCGCCCAGCTGGTGATCCGCCGGGGCCGCACCGTCGCGCAGATCCCCGCCGACCGCCGCGTGGAGGACGACGATGCGGCCCGGGTCGTCGTCGACCTGGACCGTCTGCGTCTCGAGGTCGACCCGATCGCGGAGCGCCGTGGGATGCTCTGGGACGGCTACCGGATCATGGCCCAGCAGTACTGGCGCGAGGACATGGACGGCCAGGACTGGCACGCCATGACCTCCTGGTACGACGAGACCGTGGACCGCACGGTCTCCGAGGACGACTTCGTCGACATGATGTGGGAGGTCATCGCCGAGCTCGGCACGAGCCACGCCTACGTGCTGCCCGAGCCGTGGACCCCGGAGCATCCGGCGACCCCGGGCATGCTCGGCGCGGACCTCGAACGGCAGGGGGACCGCTGGGTGCTGACCCGCGTCCTGCGCGGCGAGTCCACCGATCCCGGAGCCCGCTCCCCGCTGCGGGCGCCGGGCGTCGCGGCGCGGGCCGGCGATGCGATCGTGCAGATCGACGGCCGCGCGGTGGATCCCGCGGCCGGGCCCCATCCGCTGCTGGTGGGGACGGCGGACCGGCCCACGGAGATCGTGCTCGAGCGCGACGGCTCCCGACGCCGCGTGGTCGTCGTACCCCTGGCCGATGACACGCAGCTGCGCTACCAGGACTGGGTGGCCTCGCGGCGCGAGCGCGTCGCCGCGCGCTCGGGAGGCCGTCTCGGCTACCTCCACATCCCCGACATGGTCTCGAGCGGGTGGGCGCAGATGCACCGCGACCTGCGGCGGGCGAGCGCGGCAGAGGGGATCGTCGTCGACGTCCGCTACAACAGCGGCGGCCACACCTCTCAGCTCGTCACGGATCGCCTGGCGCGCCGCGTGCTCTCGTGGACGTACCCGCGCCACGACGATCCGTACACCTACCCCGCCTTCGCCCCGCGGGGGCCGGTCGTGCTCGTGACCAATCAGGAGGCGGGATCCGACGGGGACATCGTCTGCGCCGTCGCGAAGGCGATGGGCATCGGCCCCGTGATCGGCACCCGCACGTGGGGCGGGGTGATCGGCATCGACGGCCGCTTCGACCTGGTCGACGGCACGCCGATCACCCAGCCCAAGTACGCCAGCTGGTACGAGGGCGTGGACTGGTCGATCGAGAACTACGGCGTGGAACCGGACATCGAGGTGCCGTTCCCGCCCAGCGCGTGGGTCACGGGCGAGGACCCGCAGCTGGATCGGGGCATCGCGGAGGCGCTGGCACGGCTCGAGGAGCGCCCTGCCGCGACGCCGCCGTCCCTGCCGCTCGCGCGGTTCGGGGGCGTCGCGGACTGAGGGGCTGCGGGAGGGTCTCGGAGTCAGCCCTCAGGGGGCGCCGTTGGCTGCGCACCCGCGGGAGACCGCGGGCTGAGGGCCCGCACGTGTGCGGGCGGTGGTCGGCGATTCCCGCACTGCTCAGCCGTGCCCGCACTGCTCGGCCGCGCCCGGACCGCCTGGTCGTCGATCATTGCCGCTGCTCCGCGTCCGCACCCATGATGGGAGGGACCGCGCGCCGCGTCGGCGGCGCGTCCCGACCCGTCGCAGAGGAGACGCCATGGCCGACCAGCAGGACGCCCGCACCACCGCGACCGACCAGCTCACGGTGCAGGACCCCGTCACCCGCTACCCGAGCATCACCCCGCCCGCGTCGCAGGATCAGCCCGAGCCCGGCCTCGACGTCGAGCTGGAGCCGACGGCGGACATCGGCGAGCGCTCCTACCGCGGCACCGGCCGCCTGGAGTGTCGCCGTGCCCTGATCACCGGGGCCGACTCCGGGATCGGCGCGGCCGTCGCGATCGCGTTCCTCCGCGAGGGCGCCGATGTCGCGCTGAACTACCTGCCCGACGAGCAGCGCGACGCCGAGCGCGTCCAGCGCATCGGCGAGGCCGAGGGCCGCACCGTCGTGCTGCTGCCGGGCGACCTGTCCGAGCGCTCCGTGTGCGAGCAGCTGCCCGGTCAGGCGGCCGAGGCCCTCGGCGGCCTCGACATCGTCGTCAACAACGCGGGCAAGCAGATCTCCGTCGACGACATCGAAGACCTCTCCGACGAGCAGCTGACCACGACGTTCGACGTCAACATCATCGCGATGTTCCGCATCGTCAAGGCCGCTCTCGCCCACCTGGAGCCGGGTGCGTCGATCATCAACACCACGTCGGTGCAGGCCTACGACCCGTCGCCCAACCTGCTGGACTACGCCGCGACGAAGGCCGCGATCAACAACTTCTCCAAGGGCCTGGGCCAGCAGCTGGCCCCGCGGGGGATCCGTGTGAACGCGGTGGCGCCCGGACCGATCTGGACGCCCCTGCAGGTGTCCGACGGCCAGCCCAAGGAGAAGCTGCCGGAGTTCGGGAAGTCCACGCCTCTGGGCCGCGCGGGCCAGCCGACCGAGCTCGCGCCCGCGTACGTGTTCCTCACGAGCCCCGAGTCCAGCTACGTCGTCGGCGAGACCCTCGTGGTCAATGGGGGCACGCCCATGCCGTGACGCCCGCGGCGCCGCGCGGCGCCCCGGGGCGGACGCCGTGCCGCGGTGCGCCGCCGGGACAACACGCGGCGACCGGAGCGGGGATCCGGCGCGCCTCAGTAGGCTCAGGGGACGGATCGGACCGGATCCCCCACCGCCCGCGCAAGGAGGCCGCCGCGTGTCACCCCGCTTCTCCATCCCCGCCGAGGAGGCCGCAGGCCCCTACGTCCTGGGTCTCGACGTCGGCTCGGGAGGCTCCCGGGCCGCGATCTACGACGCCTCCGGCCGTGAGGTGGGCCGCCGCCACCACAAGGTCGAGCACGTGTTCACGAGCGCGCCCGACGGCACCTCCACCATCGACGCCGATCAGATCGTCGACGAGCTGACGGTCGCGATCGGGGCGGTGCTCGGCGGCTTCGCCGAGCCGGTCGCGGCGATCGGCGTGGACACGTTCGCCTCGTCCCTCGTGGTGGTCGACGCCGCGGGCGAGCCCCTGACCCCGTGCATCACGTACGCCGACACCCGCTGCCGGCAGCAGTCCGCCGCGCTGCGCACAGAGCTCGGGGAGGAGACCCTCGCCGAGCTGCACGACGCGACGGGCGCGCGCATGCACTCCTCCTACCTCGCGCCGCGCCTGCGCTGGCTGCGGGAGACCGAGCCCGATGTCTTCAGCCGGGCCGCCCGTTTCATGGCCCTCGGCGAGTTCGTGGCCCACCGCATGCTCGGCACCCCCGTGCTGGGGACCGCGGCCGCCGCCTGGGGCGGCATGCTCGAGCGCCGCACCGGGGCGTACGAGCCGCGGCTGCTCGAGGCCGCGGGCATCGACGCCGAGAAGCTCGGCGCCCCGACGGATCCGGCCGAGGGCCCCTCGCTCGCCGGTACCCCGCTGGCCGCCCGCTTCCCGCAGCTCGCCGGCGCCCGCTGGGTGCCGGTGATCGGCGACGGCCTGGCCGCGAACATCGGCATCGGCGCGACCGGCGAGGACGCCTGGGGCATCTCCACGGCGACGTCCGGGGCGATCCGCGTGCTCCTGGACACCGACGTCCCCCGCCTGCCCACGGGCCTGTGGGCCTACCGGGTCGACGCCCGGCGCACCCTCGTGGGCTCGGCGATGAGCGACTGCGGCCGCGCGCTCGACTTCGCCCGCACGACGTTCGGGGTGCCCGACGAGCTGTTCGCGGGCCCCGGCATCGAGGAGCTGCTGACCGCGGCGCCCTCCGCGGACACGCCCCTGGTGGTCCCGTTCCTGTCCGGTGAGCGCGGCACCAAGTGGCGCGACGGCGCCCGGGCGATCTACGCCGGGGTCTCCGCGGCGACCACGCCCGAGGAGCTGCTGCGCGGCTCGATAGAGGGCCTCGCGCTGTCGTTCCTGCGCATCGCCGACCAGCTGCAAGAGATCGGCGGGGCGCCGCGCCGCATCGCCCTGTCCGGCGGCATGACCGGCTTCGTGCCCTCGTGGCTGCAGATCCTGGCCGACGCCCTCGATGCCCCCGTCGAGCACGTCGACGTCTCCCGCTCCACCATGCGCGGCTCCGCGCTGCTGGCGCTCGAGCAGGTGCCCGGCACGGACGCGGCCCCGGCGCCGGTGCTGCGCCTCGTCGAGCCCGTCGCGGGCCGCGCGGACCACTACCGCGAGCGCCTAACGCGTTTCGAGGCGCTGGCCGACCTGGCCTGAGACGGGGCGGACCGCGGCCCGCGGCTCCTCTCAGGCCTGCTGCGCCTCGTGTGCCTCCTGTGCCTCGACGAAGCCGATGAGGGCGCCGAGCACCTGCTCGTCGACCCCGTGCCCGAGCGCCGGAGACAGCTCCTCGGTGAGGACCGTGTGCTCGCGCATCCACGCGCGCGTGAGCTCTCCGACCTCCGGGCCGAACAGCGGATCGGCGCCGCCGTGGCCCCAGAACGCAGGGATGGGGTCGGCGGCGAGCTCCGCATCGCCCGGCAGCGCACCGGGGAAGGGCGCCCCGGACAGCGGGGCGATCCACTCCAGCGGCAGCACGCGGCGCCGCAGCAGCTCGTAGGTGAGGATCGCGCCCTGCGAGAACCCGATCGCGCCGACCACGGTGCCCGCCTGGGCGGCGGCCCACTCCTCGATCGCCGCAGCCGATGCGGTCAGCTTCTCCCGGTCCCGCGGGTCGATCGGGAAGTCGAGCCAGGCCCAGCCGGGGCCGTAGGAGAAGATCCCTCGCAGGGACACGAGCACGAGGTCCCGCGGGAGGAAGCGGGCGAAGGAGAAGAGGTCGTCCTCGTTCGAGCCGAGGCCGTGCAGCAGCACCGCGATGCGGTCGCCCTCGCGGGGCGGCCGGGTCCAGCGCTCGGCGGCCGGGTCGATGCCCTCGGTCGCCCGCTCGACGCGCACGACGGGGGCCGCGGGGCCGCCGAGGTCGCCGACGGAGTCGGACTGCGGGGCGGCGGGGGTCGTCTCGGGCTCGTCCATGGCCTCGACCCTAGCGCGGGCGGTCGTGTTGCCGCCCCGGGCCTGCTCTGGGACACTCGCGCCGAGCCCGGCGAGCGGGTTCCCGGACCAGGGCGCCGTACCCGGTCAGCGACAAGACGGCGCGCGGGAGGTCCGCATGTCCTGGCTCGTCCTCGTCCTGTCCGGTGTCCTCGAAGCGGTATGGGCCACGGCGCTGGGCCGCTCCGATGTGCTCACCCGGCTCGGCCCCTCGATCGTCTTCGTCGTCGCGATGATCGCCTCCATGATCGGCCTGGGGTACGCGATGAAGGAGCTGCCGGTCGGCACCTCGTACGCCGTCTGGGTGGGGATCGGGGCGGCGCTCACGGTCGTTGTCGCGATGGCGACCGGTACGGAGTCCGCGTCCGTCGCCAAGGGCGTGTGCCTCGCGGCGATCATCGGCGGCGTGATCGGGCTGAAGCTCCTGCACTAACGCCGGATCGCCCCCTGCAGTCCGCCGGTGCAAAACCGCGCGCTCCGCCGGAAGGCGCCTGGGGAGCCCGGTCGTGCTCGTCGGCGTCCTCGGCTCAGGCGCCGAGGAGCACCGCCAGCAGGTAGTCGCCGCCCTCGGCCCACTCCTCGAGGTGCCAGCCCGCGAAGCGCTGCGAGATCCGCAGCCCGGCCGCCTCGGCGTCGGCCGCGAACTCCGCGGGGCTGTAGCCGCGGGCGGTCTGGAAGCCGATCACCGCACGAGCGCCGGGCGCCATGTGCTCGGCCATGGCCCGCAGCGAGGGCACACGCTCGGAGCCGGCGAGGAACGTGACCACGTTGCCCGCGCAGACGACCAGGTCGAACAGGAGACGGTCGCCCTCCTCGTCGCGCAGATCCATCTCCGCGAGGTCACCGACCTCCCAGCGGGCACCCGGATGCTCCTCGCGCGCCACCGAGATCAGGTGCTCATCGAGGTCGATGCCCACGACGCGGTGCCCCGCCGCCGCGAGACGACCGCCCGTGCGACCCGTCCCGCAGCCGGCGTCGAGGATCCGGCTGCCGCGCTCGGCCATCGCGTCGATCAGACGGGCCTCGCCGTCGATGTCGATCCCCTGCGCCGCCATCGTGCGCCAGCGCTGGGCGAAGCTGCGGGAGTGATCGGGGTTGCGGGCGACGACGGTGCGCCACAGGTTCGTCTCGGGTGCAGGCATGGGATCCAGTATCGCCCTGCCCGGGAACGACGGAGCGGGCCCCGCCGCCTGGCGGGACCCGCTCCGGGGGCGCTCGGTCGCCCGAGCGGTCATGCGGGGGTCAGTCGATCGGCACGTCGAAGTACCACTGGCCGTCGGAGGCCTTGCGCATGTTGTACGGGAAGTCCGTGCCGGCGACCGAGATGGTCACCGTGCCGTCGTCGTTGGGGCGAGCCTCCAGCATGTCGACGGTGAGGCCGGCGAGCTGACCGGTCTGCTGCTGCTCGCCGCGCATGCCCTCTGCGCAGCCCGAGATCATCGTCGGGTCGGTCATCGGCTCCTGGGTGAGCGGGTTGAGCATCATGCCGCACGCGGTCTCGTAGTCACCGCTGTCGACGGCCATGATGAAGTCGTAGGCGCGCTGCTTGGAAGCGTCGGCCTCCTCCTGCGAGACCGGGCCCGTCGCGGCGGGCGTCGTGGCCGGATCCGTCGTGGCCGGATCCGTCGTGGCGGGGTCGGTCGTGGCCGGATCCGTTGTCGCGGGATCCGTCGTGGCCGGATCCGTCGTCGCCGGGTCCGTGGTGGTCTGATCCGCCGTGGTCGTCGTATCCGTGGTCGTCGGGTCCTCCTCACCAGGGCCGCCGAGGGCGCCGAGGCCGAGCGCGAGGACCAGCGCACCGATCGCCAGCAGCGCGAGGCAGCCGCAGCCGATGCCGACGAACAGCGGCCAGCGCTTCTTCGGCGGCTCGGCCGGGGGCATCCCCGTGCCGCCGCCGTACTGCGGGGCGCTGGATCCGGCCGACGGTGCACCGGGGCCGCCCGGAGCGGGCGGCGGAACGGGGGAACCGGAGGAGGCGGGCTGGCCGAAGCCGGGAGCGCTGGGCGGCTCGGGAGCCGAGGAGCCGTACGGGTTCGTCATGACGACCTTTCGAGAAGAGGAAGGGCCCTTCCTTCGTACGGTGCGCGTGGGCAAGAGCACACGCAGGCGCGGAGAGATCCGCCGATCCGGCTCAGGGGAAGGGGCGCACGAGGGTGTCCATCGCGAAGCGCTTCGTGCCGATCTTCTCCCGGTAGGTGCGCACGTGGACACCGGACCCGTAGCTGTCGACCATCGTCCCGTCGCCGAGGTAGAGGGCCATGTGCCGCAGCTCCCCCTGCTCATCGGCGTAGAACACCCAGTCCCCGCGCTCGAGCTCGCTGCGCGGCACATGCGTGAACCGCGGGTCCTCGAGCAGGTAGTGCGTGGTCAGCCAGCCCGGCGAGGCGTGCTTGACCGCGTCGATGCCGGGGTCCAGGCCTCCGGCGCGCATGGCCTGCAGCGTCAGCCCCGAGCAGTCGAAGCCCAGATCCGGCGGGCCCGCGCCGCCCCACAGGTACGGGCTGCCCTCCTGCTCCGTCGCGAAGGCGATCATCGCGTCGATCCGCTCGTCGCGGCTCGCGTCCGCGGGGACGCGCGAGGGGGCGGTCCACTCGTCGATCGTCCAGGGGCGGCCCGTGTCCATCGCGGTCCACGTCGCCGCGTCGACCACCCCCGTGGCGGGGAGGGAATGGTCCTTCTGCCACTGCGTGACGGCGTCGATGGTCGGCTGGTCCATCGTGGCCTCGTGCCCGGTGCGCCACGTGCCCACGACCTGCTGGATCACCGCGACCCGCGGACCGTTCCAGTCGGCGGTCACGTTCCGGACGGGCGGGGCGGCCGCCGGCTCGCCAGCGTCGTGGCGCAGCCAGCGGACCCCGGCCGCTCCCCCGAGGACGAGGGCGAGGACCAGGAGCCCGGCGAGGGCGAGCGCGAGCGGCGCCGGGCGCGAGCCGGACGTCGGACGCCGGCCGGACACGGGCCGCGGGCCGGATGCAGGGCTCGAGCCGGGTGCAGGGTTCGAGCCGGGCACAGAGCTCAGGCCGGGTGCTGGACGCGGGCCGTGCGCCGAGCGCCGCAGGCGGGGCGCCGGACGCCGCAGGCGAGGCGCCGGGCGTCGAGGTCTGCGGACTGTGCGGGTCACTGGTCTCCGAGCGATGGGACGGCGGGCGGTCACGGGCGCCGCGGGCAGGCGACGACGGTCCAGAGGCGCCGGGGCCGGGGCGCGCAGCCGAGCGGGCTGGGCGATGTGGTGGGGCACGGCGGCCGCGCCCCCTCCCTGGGCGCGGCGCGGTCCAGGCACGAACGACACTAACCGGACGAGGCACCGCAGGTCACGGCGACGCACCGCGGCAGCGACCACCCCGCGGCGAGCACGGGCGCCACCGCCGGCACAGCGCATAGCCTGGGCTCCGATCCTCGGAGGACCGGGATCGGGAGCATCGGAACGCAGGAGGATCGGCGTGGACGCGCAGACGCAGACGCAGCAGGGGCCCGCCGTGGAGATCACGGACGCGCCGGAGGCCTCGCGCTACGAGGCGCGCATCGACGGCGAGCTCGCCGGCTGGGCAGACCACCACCGCAGCGGGGACGTCGTCGCGATCCCCCACACCGTCGTGCTGCCCGAGCACGGAGGCCGCGGCGTGGGATCCGCGCTCGTGCGGTACGCGCTCGACGACATCCGCGCCCGCGGGCTACGGATCGACCCCGTCTGCCCCTTCGTCGCCTCGTACATCGAGCGCCACCCCGAGCACCAGGACCTGCTAGCGGATCGGGCCTGACGCCCGCGCCGGGCATCGGAGGCGGGCATCAGGGAAGGAGTCCTCGGCGGCAGCCCCCACCGGACTCCGGCGATGCCCTGCGGCATCTGGCGCCGTCAGTCGCGGGTCGGCCCCTCGGCACCGCTCCGCTGATCCCTCCCGGCCGCCTGGTCCGGACCCGCGTCTCGCCCGCTCCCGTCGTCCTGGATCTCGCGCAGCGTCTGCTCGGCCATCGCCCGGTTGTGCCGCTTGGCCAGGAACGCGCCGAGAGCCACGGTCGCGGCCACGGCGAGGGCGCCCGCGGCGCAGAAGGCGAGGATGGGCGAGAGCATCGTGGTCATGGCTCGAGGCTACGCGGTGCGGCGAGGGACCGGCGGGACACTGCCGGCCGGCGGGTCACGACGCTCTACTCACCAGCTCCCCTCTTCCGCAGGCCGTCGAGATGGACGGCCAGATGGCGTCGATAGGCATCGGGGTCGCCGGGGGTCGCGTCCATGATGCCGACGAGCGCGACCTGGAGAAGGGTGATATCGCGGGCGGTGGCGTCCGCGCGCAGCGCACCCTGGCTGCGGGCGCGGTCGATGAGGATCTCCAGATGGGGGTCGACCACGGCCCTGCACTCCTGCACCGAGGGGAAGGCGGATCCGGACGGGCACAGAAGGGCGCGCAGGCCCCGGTTGGCGGCCTGCCGTCGCAGCGTCTCGTCGAGATAGCCGAGCAGCGCAGCCCAGGCGTCGTCGCTCTGCGCCGCCGAACGGGAGCGGGCGATCTCGGCGTCGAGCTCGGCGGCGAACAGGGCGGAGACGAGGGCATCCTTGGTGGGGAAGTGACGGTAGACGGTCCCGCCCCCCACGCCGTCCGCGGGGCCACCAGCCTCGGCTTCACCCTCACCGACTGATGCGAGTAGCCTCCATGCCTGCCGCCCCGGTCACCGGGCCGTCCGGCGACGGCCGCCGTTTCACCGGCCGCACGGTCCTCGTCACCGGCGCCACCGGCTGGATCGGCGGCGCGATCTCCCGTCGCCTGTCGGCAGAAGGCGCGAACATCGTCGCGCTCGGGCGCCGTCGCGGCCGCCTGGACGCCCTGGTGGAGGACCTCGGCTCCACGCGAGCTCTGGCGGTCACCGCGGACGTCACCGCACGTGACGACCTCGAGGCCGCGGTCCGCGCGGCCGTCGACCGCTTCGGCGGGCTCGACGTCCTCGTCTTCAACGCCGGCACCGGGCACGTCCAGCGCTTCGACGAGCTCAGCAGCGCGGCCTGGCAGCACCAGATGTCCACCAACGTCGACAGCGTCTTCCTCGGCGCCCAGGCCGTCCTCCCCCACCTCAAGCGAAGCCGAGGGAGCATCGTCAACACCGCCTCCATCAGCGGACTCGGGGGCGATCGGGGCACGGCAGCCCACAATGCGGCGAAGGGAGCGGTGGTGAACCTGACGCGCTCTCTCGCGGTCGAGCTCGGCGAGTTCGGGGTCCGCGCCAACGCAGTCGCCCCCGCTCTGACCGTCGCCGACGAGATCGCCGATGGCGAGCCCGTCAGCGGGTGGCTGCGCGCCATGGCCGAGCGCCAGGCCCTCCCCGGTCACGGGACGCCCGAGGACATCGCTGCCGCCGTCGCCTTCCTGGCCAGCGACGATGCCCGCTTCATCACCGGCGCCATCCTCCCCGTCGACGGCGGGACCACTGCCGCCAGCGGACTGCCCGAGTTCCCCTGAGGCGACCGGGCCGTCCCGGACAGCAGGAGACCCCCGCCCCGGATCTCTCCGGTCGGGGGTCTCCTGACTGCTACGGCCTCGGTTTCCCGGACCACCTTCGCGTGCGCGAGGGGGGAGTTGAACCCCCACGCCCTTTCGGGCACACGGACCTGAACCGTGCGCGTCTGCCTATTCCGCCACTCGCGCGAAGCTCCGACACCGGGTGTCCAGCACACCGAGGCCGAAGGTTCCCCCACTGTAGCCGCATCCGTGCCCGCGCCCCAACTCGGTCCGCCGTGCTCTTGCGCACACTCCGTCGACCGGTCTCCGGCACGACCCGGCAGTGCGGCCCCGGATCAGGCGGGCTGCGTCAGGACGATGAGTCCGGGGTCGCCGCCGAGAATCTTCCCCGGCAGCACGAGCGCCCGGATCGGCGCACCCGCGGCCGTCCCCGTGCAGGCCACCGGCTCGAAGACATCGAAGTCGAGCGTTCCTTCGCAGCCGCTCAGCACAGCCGCCGCCCCCTCCTCACCGAGGACGCGCTCGGCATCGGTGCGGACCGTTGCCGCATCGAGGGGGTCGCCGCCGTAACCCGGGCCGATCGAGATCGCGGAGACCGTCACGCCGGGAGCGGCCAGGAGCGCCATGAACTCGGGCGCGAGCGCGTCCCCCTGCAGCCACAGCACCGCGGGCTGCCCGCCCACGGTGTGCGTCGCATACGCGAGCCAGTCCGTGGTCCCGCCTGCGGAGTCAGTGGTGGCGCGGCAGGTGACCTGATCCGCACCGCCGGGCTCGAGGTCGCCGTCGCACACGACCGTCCGCAGCGTTCCCGAGATCGAGTCGGTGAGGCGCTCGGACAGCAGAGTGACCAGCGTGGCCTCGGGGACGACGGGGGACGCGGGATCGGGACCGAGCCCCTCGGGCAGCCCGCTCGCGACCTCCACGGTCGGGATCCGCATCCCGGTCGAGGACGTGTCGCTGGTCGGCGTCGGGACCACGGACGCCGATGCCGTCGGAGCCTCCGTGCCGACTGCGGCGGAGCGGGACGAGGAGCTGTCGACGGGCTGGGGATCGCAGCCGGCGAGGGCCAGGGCGGAGGCGCACAGGAGCGTCGGGACGGCGAGCGCGCGCAGCGGCGCGCCGAGAACCGCTGCTCCGAGCATGTCGCCTCTTCCGCCGACCGACAGGACATCGATGCGGCCCGCGGGCCGCATCCGGGGCACGACGCTGCGGGACCGAACTGGGCCCGACGCGGTCGCAACGCGGGTGCCAGCGTACCCGTCGGAGCAGCGCGTGCGGACGTCAGGGGTCCCCGAGGAACTCTCCGGGAGCTTCAGGCACCCCGGCGCCGCTCAGGCGCCGCGGGTCCGCATGGCGTCGGCCTCCGCGAAGGCCTCCTCGATCGCGGAGACGTCCATGCGCCGCCGCACCACGGCCAGGTACAGGACCACCGCGACGAGCACGGCCGGGACGCCGACCATTGCCGCCAGGCGCATCTCGGGCACGACCGCGACCGTCGCGAACACGGCGATCACGCCCACCAGCCCGACCACCGCGGTGACGACGCCACCGGGCGCCCGGAAGACCTCGAGGCCGTCACGGCGCCGGTGGTAGACGACGTAGGTGATGAGGATCAGCGCCCACACCAGGAGCACCGAGAACATCACGAGGCTCATCATGTAGCCGAACACCCCGGCCACCCCCGTGAAGGCGAGGACGGCCGCCAGCACGATGCCGGCGCTCGAGACGAGGATCGCGCGGGACGGGACGCGCCGGGCCGACAGGGTCCGGAAGAACCGGGGAGCCATGCCGTCGGTCGCGAGCGACTGCAGCATGCGGCTGCCCGCGTACAGGTTCGCATTGGCCGCGGAGAGGGCCGCGATGAGCACGAGCAGGTTGGTGATGCTCGCGGCGCCGGGGACCCCCAGGCGGTCGAAGACCATGACGAACGGGCTCATCTGCAGGTCGTCGCCGGTGCCGGAGGCCACCTTCCACGGGACCAGGGCCACGACCACGGTGATCGCGAGGATGTAGAAGAAGGCCAGGCGGATCACCGTCGTGCGCGCCGCCGTGCGGATCGACGTCGACGGGTCCTTGGCCTCCGCCGCGGTCACCGACAGCAGCTCGATGCCGCCGAAGCTGAACATGACCACCCACATCGCGACCCAGACCGCGCCCCAGCCGTTGGGGGCGAAACCGCCGTCGGCCGTGAGGTTCGCCAGGCCCGGCGCAGGCGCGCTCGGCAGGCCGAAGAACACGAGGAACAGGCCCACGAGGATGAACAGGAGCACCGCGATCACCTTGATGCTCGAGAGCACGAACTCGATCGCCCCGAAGGAGCCGACGCTGGTCACGTTGATGACCAGGATGATCGCGGCGAAGATCAGGATGCCGACCCACAGATCGAGGACCGGCTTCCCGGCGGCGTCCTTGGGGGCCCAGTACTGCAGGTAGGCGGCGCAGGCCACGAGCTCGGTGCCCGTCACCGCGACCGTGACGATCCAGTACAGCCAGCGCGTCAGGTAACCCCAGAATGGGGAGAGGTAGTGGGCCGCGAGGGTGCCGAAGCCGCCGCGCACCGGGTGGCGCGAGGCCATCTCCCCCATGCACAGGGCGATGCAGGCGGCGATCAGGGACCCGGCGGCGAAGCACACGATGACGGCGGGGCCGGCGAGCGCGATCGCGCCGCCGGAGCCGAGGAACAGGCCCGTGCCCAGCGCGGAGCCCATCGCGATCATGGCCATCTGCCCGTGCCCGAGGGAACGGGCGAGCGTGTGCTCGTCGGGGAGGCGCGAGGCGGGATCCGGCGCCGTCGCGCTGGGGTCGGGCACGGGTCGTCCTGTGCGGGGGGAGCCGTCCGACGAGCGCGGGGAGGGTGCGCGCGATGCGGGCGGCGGAGAGGAGGAGGCATTCATTGCACGAGAGTACGACGGGGATGCGACCAGCGGCTCGGCCGCCCGCAGGCGGAGACCGACGTTGCAGACAGTTAGGAATACGAACTATATTCGGCCGGTGCCCGGATACCTCCCCCTCGACCTCACGCTCGCGTGCAGCCGTTTCGCGCGCCTCGCGGCCCGCCGCGCCGACGTCGGCGTGTCCTCCGTGACCTGGCGCGTCGCCGCCGCGATCGACCAGCACGGCGAGCTGAGCATCAGCGCCATCGCCGCCCTCGAGAACGTCACGCGCCCGACCACCACCACCGTGGTCCAGCGCCTCGAGGAGCTCGGCCTGGTGCGGCGTCGGACCGACCCGTCGGACTCCCGCTCCTCGCTCGTGAGCCTCACCGAGCTCGGCTCCGAGCGCCTCACCGCATGGCGCACGCAGGTGGGCGACGAGGTCGAGGGCCTGCTGGCCGGCCTGGACGCCGCCGAGCGCGCGACCCTCGCCGACGCCGTCGATCTCCTCGACCGCCTGCTCGCGGAGGCCGACTCCGCGCCCCGGCGCATCCCCGCCGCCGCGCCCACCGCTGCCGGCTCGGACGAGGGGGTTCCCGCTCGCCCGCGGGCCGACGACCGCTGACGCCGAATCCGTGACGCGTACGGGCCCGCTGAGCCGGGCCCGGCGACCCGAGATCCATCCCGCCACCCGAGACCAACCTCGCCACGCGCACCGACGAAAGGCAGACCGCCCCCGTATGTCCACCGCCTCCACCGCCCCCGCAGACACCCCCACCTCCGCCGCCGGCGACTCCCCCATGGGACCATCCGGCACGGGCTCGACCACCACCGGTGCGTCGCCGAGCACGCAGGCGGCATCGGCCGCTGCGACGAACGCGCCCGCTGCTGACGCGTCCGCTGCCGCCACCCACGGACGTCCCTCGATGGCCGCCGCGTTCCACCAGCCGCGCTCGGTGTGGGCGATCGCGTTCGCTGCGACGGTCTCGTTCATGGGCATCGGGCTCGTGGACCCGATCCTCCCGGCGATCTCGGAGGAGCTCCACGCGAGCCCCACCCAGGCGATGCTCCTGTTCACGAGCTACCTCTTCATCACGGCCATCGCGATGCTGTTCACGAGCTGGATCGCCTCGCGCATGGGGACCCGGACGACGCTCCTGGTGGGCCTCGCGCTCATCATCGTGTTCGCGGGGCTCGCGGCGGCCGGGACGAGCGTCGACGAGATCATCGCCCTGCGCGGCGGCTGGGGCCTGGGCAACGCACTGTTCATCTCGACCGCGCTGGCCGCGATCGTGGGCGCCTCCGCCGGGTCGAGCGCGGGCGCCATCATGCTGTACGAGACGGCGCTCGGCATCGGCATGGCCTTCGGGCCCCTCCTCGGGGGCCTGCTGGGCTCGTGGACCTGGCGGGCGCCCTTCGCAGGGACCGCGGTGCTCATGGCGCTGGGGTTCATCGCGATCATGGCGCTCCTGCCGCGCAGCGCGGCCAAGCCCGCGCCGGTCGAGCCGACCGCGGCGCTCCGCGCCCTCGGCGACCCCGCCCTGCGCACCCTCGCGTGCACCGCCGTGTTCTACAACTTCTCGTTCTTCACGCTGCTCGCCTACTCCCCGTTCCCCCTGTCCGCGGCGGCCGCCGCGCACGGACGCGAGCTCGGCGCGATGGGCATCGGCTGGGTGTTCTTCGGCTGGGGGCTCGGTCTCGCGCTCACGTCCGTGGTCGGGGCGCCCATCCTCACGCGCGCGCTCGGACTCGTCCGCACGCTCGTGGCGACGATGGCCGGTCTCATCGCGGTCATGCTCCTCATGGCCGCGCTGCAGTCGTCGCTCGCAGCGATGGTGGTCGTGATCATCGCCGGCGGCCTGCTCCAGGGCATCATGAACACCGCGCTCACCGAGACGGTCATGGAGGCCACCGCTCTGCCCCGCTCGGTCGCGAGCTCGGCGTACTCGGGCGTGCGCTTCTTCGGTGGCGCCGTGTCCGCCGCCGTCGCGGGCCCGATCGCCGCCGCGCTCGGGGCGCCCGTGCCCTACCTCGTGGCGGCGCTCGCCATCGCGGTCGGGATCGTGATCCTGCTGACGGGGCGCGGCACCCTGCACCGCGTGACCCGGCCGCACCTCTCCGCCGAGGAGGAGGCCACGGCCATCACGAGCGGCGACGAGGTCTGACCGCCGGGGCACGGCCCCCCGGGGCCGCGCAGTCCACGTTGCCGCGCCGCCCCGCAATGCCGTACACAACATGGACTCTGACGTCCTCTGACCTGCGTATGTGCAGACGACCGGACGCCACAGACCACCTTGTGCTCACCTGCCCGCGAGGCCCCGCCGATTTCGCGGTGCCCGGTGCAGCTCGAGCGCGATGATCCGCCGCAGCAGCTCCTGTGTGCGGGGCCAGTTCAGCATCACGTCCTCCCAGGTCAGGCGCAGCACCCGGTAGCCGAGCAGCAGCAGCTGCTGATCGCGCCGGCGATCATTCTTATAGGCGCGCGGATCCTCATGGTGACCGTGGCTGTCGCACTCGATCACGAGCAACTCGCCCACCACCATGTCCATGCGCTCGTCGGGGAGCAGTCCGGCCTGCGGGGGCACCGTCACCCCCGAGCGCTGAAGGAATCGGCGCACGCGGGTCTCCGTGCCTGACTGCGCCCACGGCACCACCTCGCCGACGGCTCGACGCGTCTTCACGGGAAACGTCGCCACGAGCGCGTCGATCTCGCCCACGGACAGCAGCCGCGTGTTCGCGGCCGACTCGAGCAGGATCGCGAGGTCCTCGACGCTCAGGCACCGAGCTGCATGCTCCAGCGCGATCCGCGGCGGCATGATCGGCCCGTCGTCCGGCCACACCCGGACGAACCCGTGATCGCGCACGGCCTCGCCCGCCCGAATGCGGCCGGGCCCTGTCGCAGTCCCGGCGCCCATCCCGACTCCAGCGCCCGAGAACGATGCTCGCGCCCGTCGATCACTCGGCGCGGCTGTTCGCCCTTCGGGCCCCCCGCAGCCCCACCTCGTGCCGCCCATGATGAAGCGGCACCCACAGCCCGTGATGGCCGAGGGCAGACACGCAGGTCAGACGGTGCCCGCTCGCGAGCGACGCCGCGACATCCGGTGGCGTCAGGGCGGAGCCGTACCAGGATCTCCCCAGACGGACGAGGCGGCCGGACGTCACGAGCCGCTCCCGTTCCCGCCGGCTCACGCCCTCGGCATGGAGATCAGACGTCCGGAGGACATGGAGGCGATGGCGCGATCGGGCTGGATCCATGGAGCAACGGTCTGCGGGCAGCACGTGTGGCGGAAGGCCTGCCTGTCCGCAGTGGATGACGCGCCGTTGGGGAGAGATCGAGCCTCGGCGTCCTCCGCCAACCGGACCGATGGCGCGGCATGCGCAACGGGCGGTCCCGCGGCTCACCCCGCACGTGCCTCGGAGTCGTCGATGACCGGGACCGTTTGGCTGGATCCAGCGCGGACCTGCACGCACGCTGGGCACCCCGTCCGCCGAGATCCGGCGGTCGCGAGCAGAACATGGACTCCAGCGTCCGGTCGCCCGCACATGCGCAGGTGAGCGGACGTGACAGTCCACGTTGTGCACGCCTCCTGCGCCGCACCCCCGCAACCCCCGCGGGCGTGCGCCGCAGGAGGCGTGCACAACGT
>NZ_FWFG01000095.1 GCF_900163655.1 Brachybacterium nesterenkovii | reverse complement strand
ACGGGCGACAGGACGACTCCCAGAACCACCGGACCTACAAAACGGGGTCAGCCCACCCACGAGTCCGCTCAGACGTCATCCCAATCCAGGGCACCCTCTTCAAGCGCCCACATGCGGAACCCGCCCTTCTTGAAGGGCAGGAAGTACTCCCCCGCGAGCAGGTCGTCAGCCAGTGCCTCCACCATCGAGAAGGTTAGTTGCTTCTCTCGGATGGCTTGGCACAGCAGGGTTAGGGTCACCTCAACCTTCATCCCTTCCTCTTCACCGATGGCTCGCGGCGTCGAGTCGTCGAGGATCACGGTGTAGCCGTGCACGGAGCCGAGTGCGAGCACGCCGCACTCCCCGAGGTTCTGCCGACCGACAGCGAGCCTCTTCTCATACCTCGCGAACGCCGCGCTCTCGCTCAGGTCATCCAAGCGGTCGACCCGGATCCAGTCAGCATCGAGAACCAGCACCAACTCTGGGATCGTCGCGCGCTGCTCCTCCAGTTCCCTTCTCACGGAGAGTGGGATGACGACCTCGGCGTCGTTCTTCTGCGCGAGAAACTTCAGCACGCCAACCCAGCCGTTCCTCGCGAAGTGCCGCAGCGGCCCGGTGTCGAACACCCAGACCGTGCGGTCGCTCATGAGGTGAACCGCCAGATCTCGTTCTCGTCTCGCTGCGCCGGGGCCGGGAGCTCAGACTGATCCACCAGGTCCCAGAGGAGCTGCACAGCTCGTTCCGGGCTGATCTTCTGGTCGCGGACCAGGCGCAGCACCGCGCGCTGAAAGATGGCCGGCTGTGTGGTGCCCGCGAGCTCGTCATCCGCGAGGAACGCGTCGTACTCGATCATGTCCGTGCGGGTGGTGACGGTGTTCCGGACCTGAGCGGCCTCGGACGAGTCCACGATTTCGACGTCCGACAGTCGCCGGGCGAGCGTCGACATGTCCACGCGGTACCGGCTCGCGAGGATCACCGCGGCCGCACGCACCCCAGAGCGCTCAGCAAGGCGCTTCCAGTCAGACGTGACCGATGCCGCCGGCAGGAGCAGTGCGCGGGCGAACGCGTCGAGCCGAGACTCGACGTCGCCTCGCCCCTCGCTCACCCGGTAGTCCACCGTGTACTGGTCGCCGACCAGGTAGTGGCCGAGCTCGTGAGCGGCGGCGAGACGGCGACGGCCCAGCTTCATGCCGCTGTTGACGAGCGTGACCCCGCCCTGGCGCAGGAGGATCGTGCCGGCATCGGCGACGTCCTGGCCGAGGTCACGGCTCATCACCAGAAGTCCGAGCTCGGCGAAGCGGCGCGGCAGATCCAGCAGCGGAGCACCCGGCTCGACCCCGAGCTGCGACCGCACCTGCACAGCCAGTTGCTCCGCGTCCTTCCGGGAGGACGGGACGGGCCAGTGACCCTCGGCTGAGGGCAGCGTGAGCGCACCGAGGCTCTGGACGAACTCCACCTCGTCGGCCAGATCTGCAAGCAGCGCGTCGATCGTCGTGTCCGCCGTGTCCAGGCCCTGCGAGGAGCGATGGGCGACAAGCGCCGGCGTCGGCTCCTCGAAGAAGACCGCCATCCGCACACTGAGAGCCTCAGCGATATCCGACAGCTCGAGCGCTGAGACCCGCCGCTGCCCGCTCTCGAGCTTGCTGATGACGGAGCGCTCGAGCGAGACGAGGTCAGCGAGCTCACTCTGGGAGAAGCCGCGCCGGATGCGCTGCTCCTGGATGCGCTCACCGAGCTGCTGCGGGGTGACGGTAGCCATGTGTGCGATTATGGCACAGCCGCTTGGAGTGCTGGTTATCAGCCCGTTGCGGCAGTCTCAGAGAGCGGCAGCGCCGTGATCGGACTTCTCGTCGGCATCCGCCGCTCAGCCCTCGTCCGCCTCCGTCTCGACCATCGCCGCGGTCTCCGCGTAGCGCGCGGCGATGTACTCCTCGAGCGCCGAGAGCGCGACCCTCCACTGCTTCCGGCCGCCGACCTGGATCGCCCTCAGCTCCCCTGAGCGGACGAGCTGGAGCGCCTGCAGGTACGAGATCGAGAGCTCCTGCTGGACGTGCTCGAGCGGTACGAAGCGGGGCAGGTCGGCGGGGTCGGTCATGGGGCGAGGGTAGAGCAGGCTGGGGCGTCGCGGGCGTGTGCGGACTCGTCGCTGCGTGCCGCGGAAGGTCCCTTCGGATGTCGGTACTGAATCCTAGAATCTGGACAGCCGTCTGGCCACGTTCCCCTTCCTCCGAGGAGCCTCCTCCATGTCGCGTTGGACGACTCTGCCCCCATCGGGCTCTCACCCTTCTTCGTACCAGCTCTGGGTCTCGCGCCTCGCGCTGATCCTCTGCATCGCACTGGTGCCCACGATCGGTCTGCCGGCGGCCCACGCCGAGCCGCTGGACAAGGCTCAGCCGGGATTGCTCAACATCTCGGACGCCCGCCGCGCCCTGTCCACCCTCCAGGTCGACCGTGATGGGGCGAACGGCGGCTTGACTCGCCCCGGGTCTGGTGGAGGCTCTGAATCCTCGGGAGGATGAGGAGCATGGTAGCGCCGGGGAAGTACCCCGACGAGCTTCGGGAGAGAGTCACGAGGATGGCAGTTCAGTCACGGCGCGATCCATCGACGAGGTCGGGAACGTTTCGCCGTGTGGGCGAGCAGCTCGGGATCAATCCTGAGACTCTGAGGAACTGGGTCGTGCAGGCCGAGGTTGACGAGGGGCACCGTCGAGGGACCACGACCAGCGAGTCCCAGCGCCTGGTCGAGCTGGAGAAGGAAGTGCGTGAGCTGCGTAGGGCGAACTCGATCCTGGGGTCAGCCTCGGCTTTTTTCGCGTCAGTACCAGACTGAAGGCGTCCCGGCGGGGCTGGCTCCTTTTTTCGCTGCCCTC
>NZ_FWFG01000099.1 GCF_900163655.1 Brachybacterium nesterenkovii | reverse complement strand
GCGAGGAAACAGGCCATGCGGACGGTCATCTGGATCGTGTAGACCCGGCGGCGCCCCGCGTGATCCGCCTCGGACCCGACGGCTCGGTCGAGCACGTCGAGCAGCAGGGCGTCGCGCCACGGGCGGGAGCGCTCGGCACTGCCGTCGAGGTCCGGGTCGTTGGCCATGAGCACCGCGACGTAGGGGAGGACGAGCGCGCCGACGAGGGCGGCGAGCTTCCACCAGCCCGGGAGGAAGGGCATGGCGAGGAAACAGGCCATGCGGACGGTCATCTGGATCGTGTAGACCCGGCGGCGCCGCGCGACGTCCTCGCTGCGGGCCAGGGGAGCGGGCCGGGAGACGGGCCGATGCCCGGCGCCCGCGGGGCCGGGACCCAGCAGGTGCGTCACAGCGGCCGGTCGCCTCCGCCGGCCCCGGCGGAGGTCGGGACGAGCGGGGCGGCGGACACGGCGGTCGGCGCGAGGGACTGGGCGGGCAGGTCCTCCCGGGCGAACGCGACGAGCCGCACGAAGAGGTAGGCGGTGGCTGCGGTCACGAGCAGGCCGAGCAGCGCGGCGGTGATCCGCAGGGCCAGGCGCAGCCGCGGCCGCTCGCGGCGGGGCGGCTCCGGATCGAAGCCGTGGAGATCGTCATCCACCTCATGACGGGTGAGCGCGCCCGGCTGCACGACGGACACGGGGTACTCGTCGCGGACGCGGAGCACGGGGACGCCGCTGGCCGGGACGTCCTCGGACTCGGCCAGCGGCGCGGGCCCGGGGACGGCCGCGGAGCCGCCGCTCCACAGCCGCCACCCGGAGGGGACCTCTCCCCAGGAGCGATCGGGCCGCCAGCCGCTGGGCGGAGCCCACCCCGGGCGGGGCGGCTCCGGCCAGTGGGGCGGCGGGTTGAACGCCTTGGTCACACCGGCACGTCCCAGGAGTACTGGTTGTCGTAGGTGTCGTACTGGACCTTCAGGCCGGGGTTCTTGGCGATGTCGAAGACCATCCTGATGGTCTGCTCATTGCCGGCGGTGACGGAGTCGTCGCCGATGCCGATGCCGGAGTCCTTGAGCCCGAAGGTCTCGGTGGCCGGGTCGACGGCCCCGCCATACGGCGTCACGACCGCGAAGTTGAACGGGTTGGTGTTCAGCTCGCCCTCATCGGTGGTGACCTTGGCGACCACCACGAGGTACTCGGGGTTGGTCCCCGGGCTGATCGTGCCGCCGTGCTCCGAGGGGAGCTGGTCGGCCGTCTGCCACTTCATCTCGACCGCGACCGTGCCCTTGCCCTGCGAGCTCTGGACCGGCTGCGCGACGGCCGCCGGGTCGATGGTCGGCTGGGCGACGGGGGTGGTCGCGGGATCGGTCGTCGCCGGATCCGTCGTGGCGGGATCGGTGGTGGCCGGGTCCGTGGTCGTCGGCGCCGTGGTGGTCGTGCCGGAGACCGACGGCGACGGGTCGTCCTTGCCGCCCATCGCCTTGACGGCCGCGAAGCCGATGAGCCCCAGGATGAGGGCGAGGATGGCCAGCAGGATGCAGCCGACCCACCAGAAGCGGGCCAGGAGCCCCTTCTGCGGCTTGTCCGGGCCGCCGCCTGCAGGCGCGGCCTGCCACGACCCCTGCTCGGCCGGGGAGCCGAAGGCGGCCGGGGATGCGGCCTGCGGGTAGTCGCCCGTGCCGTAGGAGTTCGCCGAGCCGTAGCCGTCGGCCGAGGGGTAGCTCGAGGGGCTCTGCCCGTAGCCGTCCGCCGCGTAGCCCGGCTGATCGGCGCTGCCGTAGGCCGGGGCCTGGCCGGAGTCGACAGCGGGGGAGGATCCATAGGACGGCGCCGGGGTCTGCTGGTCGACCGGAGCCGCGGACTCGTACGGCGCGGCGGTCTGCAGATCGGAGTCGAGATCGCGGCCGGGGAACTCCTCCGTCTCGGGCGCATCGGCGGCGGCCTGGGGCTCGGAGCCGAAGGACGGGGCGGACGGCGCGTCCTCGGTCGCCCCCGCGGCGGGATCTCCCGCGACATCCGCGGCGGCATCGCGCTCGGCGGAATCGACCACGCGGGTCTCGTCCTGCTCCGCGTCGCCCGTCGGCGCGGCGGCAGGGAGGTCGTCCTGGGTGGAGACCATGCGGGTCTCGTCGTCATCCGCGCCCGCGGCCAGGGCGGCGTCGCCCTCGGCCGCCGGTGCGGAGGCCTCGTCCTGCGCGGGGTGGCCTGCAGACGCGGACGGCTCCGCCGCATCCTCCACCCAGAAGTTCCAGCCGTCCGGCGCGGGACCCCACGAGGGATCCGGCTGCCATCCGGGCGGCGGGGTCCATCCGGGCTCGTCGACGGGCCAGTTGGGCGGCGGATTGAAGCGGTAGGCCATGGCGGCGATCTCCCCGTGAGGTGTGCGGTGAGCTCGGGGTCCGCGACGAGACCGGCTGCCGTCACGGAGTGCCTGAGCGGTGGGAGGTTCCCAGACCGTATCGTAGAGCACACCGTCCGCACCGGCTCCTGCCGCATCCGGCCATGGGGAGTCCTCCCCATGGCGCCGCAGCGCCGGTGCGCCGCAGTCCACACAGCTAGGAGCACGTCCGCATGAACCTCCCCGCCCCCGAGCCCCGCAGCGTTCTCATCACCGGAGGCAACCGCGGCACCGGCCGCGCCATCGCCGAGGAGTTCATCGCGCGCGGCGACGCGGTGGCCGTCACCAGCCGCTCGGGCTCCGACGGGCCCGAGGGCGCGCTCACGGTCGCGGCCGACATCACGGACCCCGCCTCGCTGGATGCCGCCTTCGCCGAGGTCGAGAAGGCCCACGGGCCCGTCGAGGTCCTCGTGGCCAACGCCGGGATCACCGACGACCAGCTGCTGCTGCGGATGAGCGACGAGTCCTTCGAGAAGGTCGTCGACACCAACCTCACGGGCTCGTTCCGCACCGTGCGCCGCGCCATCAAGGGCATGATGCGCAAGAAGAAGGGACGCATCGTCCTCATCTCCTCGGTCGTCGGGCTCTACGGCTCGCCCGGCCAGGTCAACTACGCGGCCTCGAAGTCCGGCCTCGTGGGCATCGCCCGCTCGGTGACCCGCGAGCTCGGCAGCCGCGGCATCACCGCCAACGTCGTGGCCCCGGGATACATCGACACCGACATGACCGCGCAGCTGCCCGAGGACCTCCAGCAGCAGTACCGCTCCGCGATCCCCGCCGGACGCTTCGCCGATCCGTCCGAGGTCGCGCGCGTGGTCGCCTTCCTCGCGAGCGACGACGCCGCCTACGTCTCCGGGGCCGTGATCCCCGTCGACGGCGGCCTGGGCATGGGACACTGAACCCATGTCATCTTCCGACCCTGACAGTCGCATGCTGCTCCTCCTGCGCCACGGCAAGGCCGAGGGGATGGGGGAGCAGGACATCGATCGGGATCTCACGGAGCGCGGCCGCCAGCAGGCCCGCCTCATCGGCGACTACCTCCGCGCCCAGGGCGTGCGACCGTCCCGCGTGCTCGTCTCCCCGGCCGCGCGCACCCGCCAGACCTTCGAGGCCCTCGCCTCCGCCATGCCCGAGCTCGACGCGCGCGTCGACATCGTCGACGGCCTCTACGAGGGCGGCGCCCACGAGACCGTCCAGGCTCTCCGGGAGCTCCCGGACGAGGACCGCGTCGTCCTCGTCGTCGGCCACGAGCCCGCCATGTCGATGCTCGGCCATCTCCTGGCCGACGAGGACTCGGACTCCGGCGCCCTCGCCCAGGCCCGGATCGGCATCTCCACGGGTTCGATGTGCGTCCTCACCGGTCCGCTCGGCTCCTGGGATGAGCTCGACGAGGACTCGCTGACCCTCCACACCATCGTCCGCAGCTGACGCGCGGCGGTCTCGGCGCCCGTCGTCCCGGTCTCGGGGCGGCGGGCACCGTCATACCGGTCGGTCAGCGGACGGCGATGCGCTCGAGCACCGGCCAGGCATCGAGCAGGCTCGGTCCCTCGAGGACCACGTCCGCGACCTCGCGCAGGGCGGGCTTGGGGCGGAAGGCGATCCCGGTCCCCGCGGCCGTGACCATGTCGATGTCATTGGCCCCGTCGCCCATGGCGACCGTGGCGCCCCTCTCGATCCCGTGCCGCTGCGCGAGCTCGCGCAGCGTCCGCGCCTTCGCCGCCCGGTCCACGACCGGCCCCGCGACGCGCCCCGTGAGGCGGCCGTCAGCGACCTCGAAGCGATTGGCCAGCACGTGCGAGACCCCGACGCTGCGCGCGAGCGGGTCGATCACCTCGTGGAAGCCGCCCGAGACGAGCGCGGTGACCCAGCCGGCCTCGCGGGCGCGGGTGAACAGCTCGATCGCCCCCGGCGTCGGGACCAGCTCCCCTCGGACGTCGGCGAGGACGTCCTCCGACAGGCCCGCGAGGGTGGCGACGCGCGCGTGCAGCGACTGCGCGAAGTCGAGCTCGCCGCGCATCGCCCGCTCGGTGACGTCCTGGACCTGCGCCCGGGTGCCCGCACGGTCGGCGACCAGCTCGATCACCTCCTGCGTGAGGAAGGTCGAGTCGACATCGGAGACCAGCAGGCCGACGGGCGCGCTCCCCGCGCCGCCGTCCGCGGACGGCGCCTCCCGGACCGTCACAGGGAATCGATGACGGTGTTCTTCCCGACCACCGTGATGCCCGACTCCGTGACCGTGAACCCGCGCCTGCGGTCGAGATCGGGATTCAGACCGATCTGCGTGCGCGGCGGGATCACCACGCCCTTGTCGATGATCGCCCGATGCACCTGGCAGTGGCGCCCGACGATGACGTCGTCCATCAGCACCGAGTCCGAGACCGAGGACCACGAGTGGAGGTTCACGCCCGGGGACAGCACCGAGTTGGCGACCTGGGCTCCCGAGACGACGACGCCCGGGGAGACGATCGAGTCGACCGCCGTGCCCACGCGCCCCGCGCCGGCATGGACGAACTTGGCCGGCGGCACGTTCCGGACGCCGGCGAACACCGGCCACTGCTCGTTGTAGAGGTTGAAGACCGGGTGGATCGAGATGAGGTCCATGTGGGCGTCGTAGAACGAGTCGATCGTGCCCACATCGCGCCAGTAGTCGCGGTCGCGGTCCGTGGACCCCGGGACGTCGTTGCGGATGAAGTCGTAGACGCCGGCGCTGCCGCGGGAGACGAAATAGGGGACGACGTCGCCGCCCATGTCGTGCGCGGACTCCGGGTCCTCGGCGTCGCGGCTCACGGCCTCGACGAGAGCGTCGGCGGTGAAGATGTAATTGCCCATGGACGCGAGGATCTGGTCCGGCGCATCCGGCAGCCCGGGGGTCTGGGTCGGCTTCTCCACGAACGCCGCGATGCGCTCGGGATCCTCCGGGTTGGTCTCGATGACGCCGAACTGATCGCTCTGGTCGATCGGCTGCCGGATCGCGGCGACCGTGCAGTCGTTGCCCGAGGCGATGTGGGCCTCGAGCATCTGGGAGAAGTCCATCCGGTAGACGTGGTCGGCCCCGACCACGACCACGTAGTCCGGCGCCTCGTCCTCGATGAGGTTCAGGGACTGGTAGATCGCGTCGGCGCTGCCGAGGTACCAGTGCTTGCCCATCCGCTGCTGCGCGGGGACCGGCGCCACGTAGTTCCCCAGCAGGGAGCTCATGCGCCAGGTCTGGGCGATGTGCTTGTCCAGCGAGTGCGACTTGTACTGCGTCAGCACGACGATCTGGAGGTAGCCGGAGTTCACGATGTTCGACAGCGCGAAGTCGATCAGCCGGTAGATGCCGCCGAAGGGCACCGCGGGCTTGGCGCGCTCCAGGGTGAGGTGCATCAGGCGCTTGCCCTCACCCCCGGCGAGGACGATGGCGAGTACCTTCTTAGTGGGCATGGTCCGAGGATAATGCCTGAGTAAGACAGCTCACACCCCCGTCCGTCCCGCGGGCCAGTGCCCGGCCGGGAAGACCCCGACCGAAACGAGGAGCGCCATGCGCGTCGACCTGCTGACCAAGGAGTACCCGCCGGACGTGTACGGAGGCGCGGGGGTGCACGTCGCCGAGCTGACGCGCGTGCTGCGCGAGCGCATCGAGGTGCAGGTGCGCTGCTTCGGCGACGCCCGCGACGAGGCGGATGTGACGGCCTACGCGACGCCCGCGGAGCTCGCCGACGCCAACGCCGCCCTGCAGACGCTGGGCACCGATCTCGCGATCGCGGACGGCTGCGCCGGTGCCGACCTCGTGCACTCCCACACCTGGTACGCGAACTTCGCCGGGCACACCGCCTCGCTGCTGCACGGGGTGCCCCACGTGCTGTCGGCCCACTCCCTCGAGCCGCTGCGCCCCTGGAAGGCCGAGCAGCTGGGCGGCGGCTACCGCCTCAGCTCCTTCGCCGAGCGCACCGCCTACGAGGGGGCGGCCGGGATCATCGCGGTCTCCGCCGGGATGCGCGAGGACATCCTGCGCTCCTACCCGGCGGTCGACCCCGCCCGGGTCCACGTGGTCCACAACGGGATCGACGTCGAGGCCTGGGCGGCGAACCCCGATACGAGCGCGCTCGAGCGCCTCGGCATCGACCCGCAGGCCCCGACGATCGTGTTCGTCGGGCGCATCACCCGCCAGAAGGGGTTGCCGTACTTCCTCCGCGCCGTCCGGGAGCTCCCCGAGGGCGTGCAGGTGGTCCTGTGCGCCGGGGCCCCCGACACCCCCGAGATCGCCGCGGAGGTGTCCGGGCTCGTCGCCGAGCTGCAGGCCACCCGCTCCGGCGTGCACCTGATCTCCGAGATGCTGCCGCGCCACGAGCTCACGCAGATCCTCACGCACGCCACGACCTTCGTGTGCCCGAGCGTCTACGAGCCCCTCGGCATCGTGAACCTCGAGGCCATGGCCTGCGGCACGCCCGTGGTCGCCTCGGCCACCGGCGGGATCCCGGAGGTGGTGGTGGACGGCGAGACCGGCTTCCTCGTCGAGCTCGATCAGCTCGACGACGGGACCGGCACGCCGACGGACCCCGATCGCTTCATCGCCGACATGGCCGCGGCGCTCACGAACATGGTGTCGGATCCCGAGCGCGCCGCCGCCATGGGCCGGGCGTCCCGCGAGCGCGCCGCCGAGCACTTCTCCTGGGAGTCGATCGGAGAGCGCACGCTCGAGGTCTACCGCTCCGTGATCGAGCAGCGGGAGGCCGCTGCGCGCTGAGCGCTCAGGGTGCTGAGCGATCAGGGCGCTGACAGCGTCCCCACCGCGTCGACGAGGGCCTCGCGGGCCGCGTCGCGCAGCTCGCGCAGGAGCGCCGTGCGCGAGGTCTGCGCGGCCAGGCCCGGGGTGCCGGTGCGTGCGGAGCCGACGGGATCGGCGGCCGCGAGCTCGGCCCCGGACAGCAGCAGCGTCCGCGCGGCCAGCAGGAGCAGGTGCCCGGCCTGCGGATCGGTCCGCGGCGGCAGGGCGATCGCCGTCCAGCCCTCGGGCAGGTGGGCGAGCGGGATCGGCTCGTCGGGCACCAGGTCGAGCCGCGCCGTGCTGCGGGCCGCCTGCTGCAGGGCGCGCAGGAAGCGCGAGCGGGCGCCGTCCGTGGGCGGAGGGGGCATCGGGGCCCCGGGCGGTGCGGGATGCGATGCCCAGCGCGCTATGAGCCCCTCCTCGCCCGGCGAGCCGATCGTCTCGGCGGCGGGGATGAGCGTGCTGTCGGCGATGCCGCCGGCGGTGACGACGAGCGCCTGCTCGGCCGCCAGGGCCGCGGCGATCGCGGCGGGCGGGCCGACGAGACCGGCGATGCGACCGGGTGCGGGCAGGACGGGCCGCACGGCGACGAGGGGGAGGCGCCGCACGGCGGTCATCCAGTCGAACAGGTCGAGGTCGAGGTGCTCCACGTGGCGGTGGCCGGTGCCGTGCGCACCCTGCACCGCATCGTCGGGGCCGCAGTCCCCGCGCAGGTAGGCGCCCGTCCACAGGCACAGGGCGAGCGCCCGCGGCAGGGGGACGAGGTCGCGCTCCCCGGCGCGCTCCGTCCCGCGAGCAACGGCGGACGTCGCGGACAAGGGATCGTTCACGATGCGGCGGGCTGCCCGGGGGCGGAGGCCTGCACCTCGTCGACCTCGGCCGTCTCGGTGCGGCCCTCATCCGCGGCCGGTCGTCCGGCGGCGGGGACGATCTGGACCTTCCCCGCCGCCGGATCCACGGACTCCACCCGCACCCGGACGACGTCGCCGGGCTTGCCGGGCACGGCGGCGCGCACGGTCACGGGCGGCTCTAAGAGCTGCAGCTGGGCCTTCCCGTCTGAGGACGTCAGCACTGTCGCCTCGAGCTCGGAGCCGATCGAGGAGCGCAGGGCCAGGGCCTCGACGATGTCGATGGCCTGCCGTTCGATCGCCCCGGCCCGGCTGCCGGTCTCCTGCATCACCTGCGGGATGAGCGGCAGGGCGGTGCGCAGGGCATCGGGGAGGTCGTCCCCGCCGAGCAGATGGTGGCAGGTCAGCAGGACGAAGCGATCCACGAGGCGGCGCAGCGGCGCGGTCGTGTGCGCGTAGGGGGCGCCGATCGCCGCCTGCACCTGCTCCGCCGGATCCGCGGGGAGCTCGGCGGGGCTCGTGAACGCCAGATACGAGGCGCCGCGGAACAGCTTGGCCGCCTGGTTCAGGAGCGCGAGGTGCCGCGGCTCGGACCAGTGGAGGGTGCGCAGGAAGTCCCCGTAGACCATGTCCTCGGGCCAGGGCTGGCCCAGGGCCGCGGCCTTGCGGCGCAGGTCCCGGATCGACCCCTCGTCGGCCGCGGGCATCGTCCGCAGGATCCCGGCCCCGCCCTCGATCATGATGCGGGCGGCCTCCATCCCGGTCATCAGCGAGATCTGCGCGTTGGCGTCCTCGATCGGCAGGGGAGTGCGCCACTGCAGCCGCAGCGCCTCCCCGTCGGCGAAGACCTCCTGCTCGGGCAGGTTCAGGCTCGCGCCCCGGCGCTGGGCCTCGAGCTCGCGCCGCTTCGCCCCGATCTCCAGCAGCAGCTGCATCATCTCCAGTCCCGTGCCGGCGTCGAGATCGGCCTGCACCGCGTCATAGGCGAGCTTGGCGCGGGAGCGGACGAGGGCGCGCTCGAGCGTCGTGCCGGTGACGGCGCCCGTCGCATCGAGCGCGAAGGTCCACACGAACGCCGGGGTGTCCTGCTCCGGGAGGATCGAGGCGACGCCCTCGGACAGCATCTCCGGGTGCAGCGAGATGCGGCGGTCGGGCAGGTAGACCGTCTCGCCGCGGCGGCGGGTCTCCGCGTCGATCGGCCCGTCCAGCTCGACGAACGACGGCACATCCGCGATCGCGTACAGCACTCGGTACCCGTCGCCCTCGCGGGAGAGGTGCATCGCCTGGTCGAGATCCGTGGACGACGCCGGATCAAGGGTCACGAACTCGACGTCGGTGCGATCAGCGTGCTCGGCAGTGATCGGCCCGGCAGCGCCTGCCCCGGCGGCCGCGGCCTCGGCGGCGGCGAGGACCTCCGCGGGGAACTCGACGGGCACCTCGCTCCGCTCCACGAGGGCATCGAGCAGGTGACGCAGCTCGTCGGCCGCGATCGAGCCGTCACGGGGATGCAGGGAGACGGGGTGCAGGGCCACGGATTCCTCCTGGTCGGCGGATGCCGGGGCGCGCGGGCCCCGAGGCTGCGGCCAGTCTAGGAGGGGCGTCCGACACACGAGCATGCACGGCGCGCGCCGGGAGCGGGACGGGCGGTGAACGGCGTTAGGCTCGGAGCATGCCCTCTGCAGCCGCACTCCACGATGTCGTCGTCCGCCGCTCCGGACGCAATCTCCTCGACCACGTCG
The DNA here is from genome assembly GCF_900163655.1 of Brachybacterium nesterenkovii. Lineage (GTDB taxonomy): Bacteria > Actinomycetota > Actinomycetes > Actinomycetales > Dermabacteraceae > Brachybacterium > Brachybacterium nesterenkovii. The sequence continues at coordinate 108,794 of NZ_FWFG01000099.1, read as the reverse complement.
ACGTCGAGGTCTCCGAGGGGGAGCGGTGGGTGGTGCTGGGCCCCAACGGCGCCGGCAAGTCCACGATGCTCCGCCTCCTGGCCGCGCGCCTGCACCCGACGTCGGGCAGCGTCGACATCCTCGGCGAGCGCCTGGGCCGCACCGACGTGTTCGAGCTGCGCCCCCTCATCGGCCTCGCCAGCCAGGAGCTCGCCGAGACCATCCCCGAGACGGAGAAGGCCATCGACGTCGTCGTCACCGCCGGCTACGGCGTGACCGGCCGCTGGCGCGAGGAGTACGACGAGATAGACCTCGACCGCGCCCGCGAGCTGCTGGCCGCGTTCGGCGTCGACGACCTCGCCGAGCGCTCGTTCGCGACGCTCTCGACCGGCGAGCGCAAGCGCGTGCTGTCCGCCCGTGCGCTCATGACCGACCCCGAGCTGCTGCTGCTCGACGAGCCCGCCTCCGGCCTGGACCTCGGCGGGCGCGAGGAGCTCGTCCGCTCGCTGTCCATCCTCGCGAAGGATCCGGCGACGCCCGTGACCGTCATGGTCACCCACCACGTCGAGGAGATCCCGCCCGGCTTCACGCACGCGCTGCTGCTGCGGGCCGGGACGATCGTCGCGGCAGGTCCCATCGGCCAGACGCTCACCTCGCAGAACCTGACCCGCACGTTCGGCCTGCCGCTCATGGTCGAGCAGCACGGGGAGCGCTTCACCGCCCGCGCCGTCCAGCTCGGCTGAGCGGGGCGCACCCGCGTGATCGAGCGCATCACCTCCGCGGACGATCCGCGGCTGGACGACTACCTGCGCATGACCGACGTGCGCCTGCGCTCGACGCTGGAGGTCGAGCGCGGCCTGTTCATGGCCGAGAGCTACAACGTCATCGAGCGCGCCCTCGAGGCCGGCTGCGTCCCCCGCTCCTTCCTCATGAGCGAGAAGTGGCTGGAGCGCTTCGCCCCGCAGTTCGAGCGCTTTGGCGAGGTGCCCGTGTTCGTGGGCGAGGAGGCCCTGCTCGAGGAGCTCACCGGCTTCCACCTGCATCGCGGGGCGCTCGCTGCCATGCAGCGGCCGGCACTGCCCGCCGTGGAGGAGGTGCTCGCGGGGGCGCGGACCGTGGCCGTGCTCGAGGACATCGTGGACCACACGAACGTGGGCGCGATGTTCCGCTCGGCCGCGGCGCTCGACGTCGACGCCGTGCTCGTGACGCCCCGGTGCGCGGATCCGCTGTACCGGCGCTCGATCCGCGTGTCCATGGGGACCGTGTTCCAGGTGCCCTGGACCCGCCTCGGGGCATGGCCGCAAGGGATCGACGTCCTGCACGATGCCGGCTTCGACGTCCTCGCCCTCGCCCTGTCCGAGCAGGCCGTCGCGCTGGACGAGGCCGAGCTCGGGCCCGAGCGGAAGGTCGCCCTCGTGCTCGGCGCCGAGGGGCACGGGCTGACGGACGCGACGCTGCGCGCCGTCGACCAGCACGTCATCATCCCCATGAGCGGCGGAGTGGACTCGCTGAACGTCGCGGCGGCCAGCGCCGTCGTGTTCTGGCAGCGGCGGCTGCGCGCGGGGGAGCGGCGGGAGCCGGGACGCGCCTGAGCAGTGCCTCGCCGTCCCGAATCTGCAGGGACACGGTAGGCGCCTCGGATATTGCGGGGCGCATGCCGTCTCGATGCAGATTCGGGACGCCGGAGGTCGGTGAGCCCCTGTGCAACGCCTGACCGTGTGCCACTCTCACCTCATGTCATCCATGGATTGCCGGAGCACCACGGGTGCGGTCGCCGCCGCCCGCCGACATTCGGTGGGCCTGCGCGGCGACGGCTCCGTCGTCGCGGCCGGGCATGACGGCGCCGGGGAATGCCGCGTTCAGACGTGGCGCGAGATCGTCGCGGTCGCCGCGGGCAACGTCCATACGTTCCGCGACACGGGGAAGTCGCACACCATCGGGCTGCGGGCCGATGGGACGGTCGCGGCCGCCGGTTGGAACGCCCAGGGCCAGTGCGACGTCCACGAATGGCAGGGCATCACGGCCGTCGCCGCCGGGTGGCGCTTCACCCTCGGCCTCCGCTCCGACGGCACCGTGGTGGCCGCCGGACGCGGCACGGAGGGGCAGACGCGCGTCGAGGACTGGCGCGGTATCGCGGCGGTGGCCTGCGGCGACTGGCACAGCATCGGTCTCACCGCCGAGGGCCGTGCTGTGGCGATCGGGAACGATCGTGCCGGTCAGCTGCGCGTCGGTGCCTGGCGGGACCTGGTGGGCGTGTCCGCGGGGTATCTGCACTCCCTCGGTCTCACCGCCGACGGACGCGTCCTGGCCGCAGGTGGTGCGGGCGACGGGGCCTGCGCGACGCGGGAGTGGAGGGACGTCGTCCAGGTGTCCGCGGGCAGCCACCACAGCGTGGGAGTGACGCGCAGGGGCACCGTCCTCGCGGCCGGTTCGGACAGCCACGGGCACTGCGAGGTCCAGGAGTGGACGGACATCGTCGCCGTCGCGGCCGGCTCGCTCCACACCCTCGGCCTGCGCACCGACGGGACCGTCCTGGCCGCCGGGTGCACCGAGGACGGGCGCTGCGCCGTGCAGGACTGGAACGGGATAGGCCGGACTGCGACAGGGTGAGGCCGAGGCGGGCGACGGGCGCGGCGCGGTGTCCCCGCGTACACCCGCTCAGCCCCGCGCGGCCTCCACGGCCCGCTCGACCGCCGCGGCATCCACGCGCCGCTGCGTCCAGATGGTCTCGACCGCGGCCTGGCGGACGGCCGGGTCGGGATCGCCCGTGGCGTCGACGAACACCTGCGGGACCACCTGCCAGAAGAAGCCGTAGGGGTCCCGGATCCACGCGCACTCGAGCTCGGCGCCGCCCGCGGCGAGGAGGCCGTCCCAGAAGCGGTCGAGGGACTCCTGATCGGGGACCGTGAGGGAGAACGACGTGGCCATCGTCGGCTCGCCCATCCCGCCCGCCCCGAGGATCTGGTACGAGGTCCCGGCGATCGTGAGGTCGATGAGGACCGGATCCCCCTGGCCCTCGAGCTCGACGACCTGGTCGATACTCGAGTCGGGAGCCAGCGAGGTCCACAGCTCGGCTACGGCGCGGGCGTCGTCGCGGGGGAGGGACAGGCAGGTGCGGCAGGAGGACATGGCGGGCTCCTTCCAGGAGCGTTCGGGGGCGGCGTGCACACGTGCTGCTTCGCACCGTAGAGCGTTCGGGGGCCGGGCGGCAGTCGGCGCGCGGTCAGGCGGACGGGACCCGTCGTCCCGCTCCACTGGTGAGGAGCAGCAGTCCGAAGCCCAGGCGAGACGTCACGGCGCGGGATCCTCCCTCATCAGGACGAGCCCGGCCCGCACGCGGCGGACCGGGCTCGTGGATGCGATCGAGCGCTCGTCAGTCGACGGCGCGCACGAGGCGCTCATGGCCGGTCTCCGAGAGCTCCGCGATGTCGGAGTTCGCCTTGAGGAAGTCCGAGAAGGACTTGCAGCCCAGCGCCTTCTCCCGGAACGACGGGTCCATGCGGCGCATGTGCGTTTTGACCGCGGAGGAGTGCAGCCACTCGCCGTCGCCGCGGTCGCCCAGCTGCAGGGCGCGTCGCAGGAGACTGCGGGCGGTCTCGTGCAGATCCTCCGGGGTCTCCTCGACCTCGGGGGCAGCGGCATCGCCGTCGGCAGCGGCCTCGCCCGCTGGCGACCCCTGGGTGCCGCGGGCCTTGGCGCCGGACCGCTTCGCTGCGGGGCCCTTCCCCTTGCCGCTGGAGCCGCTCGAGCCCTCGTCGGCCTGGCCCTCATCGGCGTCGCCCTCGTCGCCCTTCCCAGCCGCCGCGCCGTCCGCGCTGGCGCGCCCCCGGCGGGAGCGGGAGGACGTCGCGGAGGCGTCGGGGCGGGAGATGCCGGGCAGCTGGTCGTAGGCCTCGAACTCGTCGCACGCCGCGGCGAGCGACTTCGCGGTCGAGCCCGCCACCCCCATGCCGATCACGTAGCGGCCGAGGCGCCGACAGCGCTGGGCCAGCGGCACGTAGTCCGAATCGCCCGCGACGATCACCACATGCGTGAGATCGGGGATGCGGAACATATCCTCGACCGTGTCGACGGCCAGGCGGATATCGGCGCCGTTCTTCGCGTACGCCGCCGCCGGGAACAGCTGCACGAGGTCCACGGCGCGCGCCACCAGCTGGCTGCGGTACTCGGCGTTGACCGGGACGGACCAGTCCGCGTAGGCGCGGGTGAGCATGAGCGAGCCGAACGACGCCGCGTAGTCGATGATCGCGCCCACGTCGACGGTCGCCGCCGCGAGGCGCTCGGCGATCTCCGGATCGGTGATGTCCTGGGCGATCCGCTGCCGGTCGCGGCTGTAGGCGTTGCGGCCGTGGACGCTGTCGTACCAGGACATGACGATGTTGTCGAAGTCCAGGTAGACCGCGACCCGGGGATCCGGGGTCTCCGCCACGGGGCTCAGCGCTCCTCGTCGACGCGGCGCACGGCGCGCCAGGCGACGGGGATGAGGACCGCGGCGATCGCCGCCTTGACCAGGCCGCCGGCGATGAACGGCGTCACGCCCACCGACACGATGGCGGGCAGGTCCATGCCCGTGCCCATCACGACGTTGAGGATGCAGGCCATGTACGGCACGCCCACGAGGAAGGGCACGACGCTCGCGGCGACGAAGCCGACCATCGCCAGGTAGGGGCGGCGGTCCCAGGCGCGCTCGGCGAACCAGCCCGCGAGGAACGCTGCCGGGATGAAGCCGAGGATGAAGCCGAAGCTGGGCGTCGCGACCGCGGCGAGGGAGCCGGTGAAGCCCGCGAACACGGGAGCGCCCGCGAGGCCCGCGAGCATGTACGTCGTCAGGGCCGCGGCGCCGCGGCGAGAGCCCAGGGCGGCGCCGACGACGAGCACCCCGAGGGTCTGCCCCGTGATCGGGACGATCGGCAAGGGGATCTCGACCTGGGCCAGCAGCGCCACCAGGAGGGCGCCGGTGAGCACGAGGGCGGCATCGATCGCCAGCGACCTGCGGCGCACGAGCGCATCGGCCAGGACCGGGCGGCGGCCGGGGAGGGCTACGGGGACGGAGGCGGTCATCTCGCTCCTTCGACGGGGGTTCGGGACGATGACACGGTACCGGGAACTGCGGTGCGACCTCGCATCGGACAGCGTCCGTGCAGGGGCGGACACCTGCGTCACCCCAGCGCGAGCCCCTGCGTCAGAGCCAGCTTGAGCGCCACGAGCACGACGAGGGCGACGATGCCCGCGACCGGTGCCCGGGGGAGCACGAGGGGCTCGCGCTCCGCAGTCGACGCGACCCTCCGGCTGAAGAGGAACGACATCGGCGCCGCGACGAACAGCACGGTCGAGCCCATCGATACGACGATCGAGTCCGCGGGCGCGAGGCTCAGGGGGCTCAGCAGGAGGTAGAGGATCGCGAGGCCGATCGACACCGGCGTTGCGATCAGCCACGGCCAGAACGCGAGGGCCCACGCCGGGCGCTTCTCGTAGCCGGTGGCGCGCGCGACGAAGGGCGCGAAGGCGCGTGCGGTCGCGAACATCCCGGCGACGCCCAGGATGCACATGACCAGCGCCGCCCACAGCGGTGCCCCGAGGCGCTCGACGATCGAGGCGGTGTCGCCCGCGCCCAGCGGAGTGATGACCAGATAGCCGACCGCCTCCATCAGCGAGACCGCCGCGAACCACATCCAGAGCAGGTGAGCGAAGCCGCCCCTGTGCCGCAGCGGCTGCCAGATCATCATGAGCGCGCCGCTGACGAGACTGAGGACGGGCCCGGCCGCGGTGACCGCGATGCCCGCCGCCGAGGCGCCCTCGCCAGTGCTCATCCAGGCGACCGGGAGCAATGTGCCGCGGTCGCCCGTCGCGAGGCCCGTGAGCGCATGGAACAGCTCGTGGACCAGGATCATGGCCTCGCCTGCGAGGAGCGCGGCGACGATGGAGCTCAGGAGGAGGCGCGCAGGATATCCGGGATCTGCGCGCCCTGTCGCGGAGGAGCCGTCGTACGGCGCCGTCGTTCCCCTGGACTCCTGCATGGTGCCGTCCCCTGATCGCACTGCATGCCGTGCCTGCGGTCGCATCGGACGCTAGCAGGGGAGTGGTGGCAGGTCCGCCCCGGTCATGACCTGGCCATGAGGCCGTGGTCGGCGGTTCCTCGGGGGTTCACCGGCGGGCTGTGAGCGGACGATCGACCACCGGTTCCTGGCGACCGATGACGCGCGCCGGACCCTGCGCCGACACGCCCGGCCCGCCGTCTGATGTGCGGCGAGCCTCAGCGCCGCGGCCCCGGCAGATGCGCCGACCAGGCGAGCGTGACGATCACCAGGCAGGCCACGGCCAGTGCGGTGCCGATCGCGAACAGGTTCGCGTACCCGATCGCGGGGGCCAGGGCCGCGAAGATCATCGGCACGAAGAAGCCCAGGTAGGCGATCGAGTAGTACACGGCGGTGAGGGAGGCCAGAGAGGCGGGGCGCGCGATCCGCTGGACCTCGCTGAGCCCGGCCACGAGCGCGAGCCCGTAGCCGACGCCCAGGACCGCCGCGGCGGCGAGGCCGACGGGCAGGGAGAGCGTGCGGGAGGCGAGAGCGCCGAGGGCGACGCCGACGGCGACGATCCCCATCGCGATCACCGAGGCCCGGGCCGAGCGGCGGGTGTCGATCAGCCGCCCTACCACCTGGATGCCGACGCCGCAGCCGAGCGTCACCACGGTCATGAGCCCGGAGAACGCGATCGGGTAGCGGCCCGCGTGCTCGGACAGCACGGCGGGCAGGATCGCGTACGCCGCGCCCGCGCAGCCGAACACCCAGGGCGCGACCGGGACGACCACGCGCAGGAAGCGGCGATGGGCGGCGTCCGGGACGTGGAGCAGCCGGGCGATCGTCGCCGGTCGGATGCGTCGCAGGGCCCGGGCGCCGTCGCCGACGGGGCGCGGATCCGGATGCGTCTCCGGCGCGCGCAGCAGCCAGATGCCCGCGATCACGGTGAGCCCCAGGTGCAGCGCGTAGGTCGCATGCGTGGGCCAGGGGGCGAACTGCGCGAGCCCCGCGGCCACGGCGGCGCCGACGAGGAACCCCGCGGTCAGCGAGAGCGAGGCACGGCGCGGACCGGCGCTCGCGTCCTGCCCCGCGGCATCGGACAGCTCCGTGATCCAGGTGGATCCCACCGCCATGACGAGCCCGAGCGCCGCGCCGCACAGGATGCGGCCGATGCCCATCACCAGCGGGTGCGTCGGGGCGAGCGCCAGCAGCAGGGAGCCGGCGAAGCTCAGCGGGGCGGCGGGCAGCAGCAGGGGGCGGCGGCCGAAGAGGTCGCTGAGGGGTCCGCCCAGCAGCAGCGCGGGGATGATCCCCAGCACGTAGGCCGCGAGCAGGCCGTCGACGACGACGGGCGAGAGCGCCGAGACCTGGCGGTACAGGACCAGCAGCGGGGTGAACTCGTTGCCGCCCCAGGCGATCGCGACCACGGAGGCGGCGACCGCGGTCCAGGCCGCGGGGGAGACGGGCGGGGCGGAGCGGCGGTCGGGTGCCGGGGCGGAGGCCGCTGGCGCGATGGCAGCGGGTGCGGCGGGCGCGGCGCTCATGCCAGGACCTCGCGGGCGCCGGCGAGGTGGCGGGCGAGGGCGTCGGCGTACGCGGCCGCGTCGCCGGCCTCGAGATGGTCCAGGAGCCGAGCGTGCTCGGCGATGAAGGCGCGGGCGCGGGCGGGCGAGCGACGGACCGTCCCGGCGGTCAGGCGCACCTGGCGGTCGCGGACCGTGCGGCCGATCTCTCCGATCAGAGCGTTGCCGCCCGCATCGATGATCCCCTGGTGCATCCGGGCGTCGAGGATCGCGTAGGCGGGGAGGTCGTCGGCGGCGACCGCGGCGGACTGCTCGGCGACGAGCGGGCGGAGGTCTGCGACGAGGGCGGTGCGCTCGACGGCGGGGCGCGCGGCGATGCGCCGGGCGGCGTGGGCCTCGATGAGCTCGCGCAGCTCGAAGACGTCGTCGGCCTCGCCCGGGGCGATGGGCTGGACGAGCGCTCCGCGCTTGGGGTGCAGCGCGAGCAGCCCCTCGGCCTGCAGGCGCAGGAAGGCCTCGCGCACGGGGGTGCGGCTCACGCCCGCGGCCTCGGCGATCTCGCCCTCGGTGATCATCGCGGCGCCGGCGATCTCGCCGCTGAGGATCCGCTCCCGGACGTACCGGTGCGCGCGGTCGGCGGCGGAGACGGGCGGGGACGCGGGGGAGAGGGCGCTTGAAGGCATAGATACATGTTGCATCCAAGGCATCGTCGCGCCCGAATCCATGTGCGCGATCTCGCGCGATCCCCGTCGATGCACGGCGGCGCCTTCGTTCGTCGGACCCCTCCGTCACTCTTGTCGCACAGGTGTTCGAGATATCGATCGACACCGCTTGACGGAGCCTCGATGACCCGGCGTAGAGTTCGAACACGAGTTCGAACGCCTGTTCGGAACGGCAGGGCGTCGAGGCCGGAGCGGTGGAAGGAGGAGAGACATGACGAGCGTGCCGCAGGTGCGGGCCGAGACCGCGCAGGACCGCCTCGCCCGGGCCCGCCGGACGCTCGGCGAGGCGGAGCGGCGCGCCTCCCGCTGGGGCGGGCGCATCGACCGCACCGCACTGCGGTCCGTCGGCGAACCGGATGATCCCGGGAGCGAGCACGGCCCTGAGGCGATGGACGCCGAGAGAGCGCCGCGTGGGGACGAGATGCTGAACGGGTCGGCTGCTCCGGGCGCGGACGAGGGCCGAGGCGGGCCGACGGGGCTCGTGCCCGCCCCGCCCGCCCCTCTCCGTCGCTCCTCGTCCCCCCGGCCCTCGCGCGAGGAACGCGCCGTCGAGACGGCGGGGGAGCGGCGCCCCGTGCCCGCCCCGCTCGAGCCGCTGATCCCGCACGGCTCGCTGCGCGCCGGCAGCTCCGTCGCCGTCGCCGGGAGCGCGGGCACCTCCCTGCTGCTCGCGCTCGCGACCGCCGCCGCGGGAGACGATGCCTGGTGCGCGATCGCCGGTCTGCCCGACCTCGGCCTGCGCGCGGTGCTCGACGCCGGCCTGGACCCCTGCCGCCTCGCAATCGTGCCCGATGCCGCCGAGCAGACCGCCCAGGTGCTCTCCGCCCTCGTGGACGGCGTGGGGATCGTGGTCCTGGGCCCCCGCCTGGGACTGACCCCGGCCCTGTGGCGCAGCCTCACCGGGCGCGCCCGCACCCGGGACGCCCTGATCCTCGCCGCCGATCCTCCCGGCCGGGCCGATCTGCACCTGACCGCGACGGCGCGCAGCTGGGACGGGCTCGGGACCGGCTCCGGGCGCCTGCGCCGACGCCGCGCGGACGTCACGGCGCAGGGGCGCGGGATCGCCGGGAGCCAGGAGGCGCAGGTCCTGCTGCCCGAGGTGCGGGGCATGATCGGCGCCCTGTCCGACGGGGCCCGGACCGCGGTCGGCGCCGCAGAGCGCTCCGGCATCGCACCTCCGGCCGCCCTGCAGGTCGTGCGGAGGGCCGGCTGATGGGGGAGGCGCTCATGACCGGGCCCGCGCACGGACCGGACGCGCAGGCGATGGCCCCGGCGGGCCCCTCCCCTTCCCGGGGAGCGGACGGGCGAGCGACGCGCACGGCCGCCGTGATCGTGCCCGACTGGCCGCTCGTGGCCGCCCGCGACCGCCACGAGCGGGAGCTCGAGGCCGCCCGGAGCGCGGGAGAGGGGACAGGGCGCGATGCCCGGGCGGCCGCTCCGCTCGTGCTCCTGGACCGCCACCGCGTGGCGCATGCCGATCCGTCGGCGCGGCGCGCGGGCGTCGAGATCGGGATGCGCCGCCGCTCCGCGCAGGCCCTCTGCCCCGATGCGACCGTGCTCCAGACCGACCGGGAGAACGAGTCCGCGCTGTTCGAGCTGGTCGCCGCGTCCGTGGACACCGTCGCCGCCGGCGTGGACGTGCTGCGCCCGGGCATCCTGCTGCTGGGGGCGCGCGGCCCCGCCCGCCACGCCGGGGGAGAGGAGGCCCTGGCCGAGCGCATCGTCGACGCGGTCGCGGAGCTCACCGGCTGGGACTGCTCCGTCGGCATCGCCGACGGCCCCTTCGCCGCGCTGCTCGCGGCCCGCACCGGGCGCATCGTCCGCCCCGGCCGCAGCGCCGAGTACCTGGCCCCGCACCCGATCGCGGCCCTGCGCCACGCCCCGGTCGGCCCCGGCTGGGGGCACCGCGACCGGGCCGCGCCAGGGGCGCGGGAGAAGCGCCTGGACCTCGCGGAGACCGTCGATCTCCTGCAGCGCCTGGGCATCGCCTCCCTGGGGGACCTCGCGGCCCTGCCCGCGACCGCGGTGGCCGATCGCTTCGGTCCCGACATCGCCCTGCTGCACCTGCTGTCGCAGGGGCGCGAGCCCGCACCGCCCGCCATGCACCGCCCCGAGCTGCCGCTCGTCGTCGAGACCGTGCTCGAGACGCCGCTGGAGCGCACCGACCAGGCGGCGTTCGTCGCCCGCCCCCTCGCGGAGGAGCTGCAGGAGATGCTCGTGCGGCGCGGCCTCATCTGCACGCGGCTGCGGATCCTCGCCCGCACCGAGGACGGTGCGGAGATGGAGCGGACCTGGCGCCACGACGGCGCCCTGTCCGTCGCGGACGTCGTCGACCGCATCCGCTGGCAGTGCGACGGGTGGGTCACGAGCGCGCGCCTCGGCACGACCCGCACCGGCGCGATCACCCGGATCTCGCTGCACCCCCTCCAGCTCATGCCCGCCGGCGAGGGCGCCCCGGGCCTGTGGGGCAGCGCCGGAGAGGCCTCCCAGCGGGCCTCGCGCGCCTTCGCCCGCGCACAGGGGCTCGCCGGGGAGCACGCCGTGCTCGTGCCCGTCGCCACCGGCGGCCGCCTGCTGGCCGAGGAGATCTCCCTCGTGCCCTGGCGCTCCGAGAAGCCGCCCCGTCACGAGGGGCCCTGGCCCGGGTCCCTGCCCCGCCCGGTGCCCGCGACCGTGCTCCGTCGTCCGGCGCCGATCGAGCTCCATGATGCGGCGGGGCGTCCCGTCGTGGTCACCGCCCGCGGGCTGCTCAGCGCCGTGCCGGTGCGCCTGAGGATCCCCGCCGAGACGGCGGAGGTGCTCGCCCACGGAGCGCTCGCGGGGATGCGGGAGCTCGCCGTCACCGCCCACGGCGCCCCGACCGTCCTCGACGAGCGCTGGTGGAGCGGCGCGGGGCATCGCGCCGCCCGCCTGCAGCTGGCCCTCGCCCTGCCCGGCGAGGGCCGGGCGAGCAGGGAGGGCCGGAGAGACCTGGCGGACGGCGCGGACGGGGCCTCCGAGCTGTCGCGGGGCGAGGGCGCCCTCGCCGTGCTGGCCCTGTCCCAGGAGGGGGCCTGGCGTCTGGAGGGGATCTATGACTGAGCCGAGCGTGCGCACGGCCGCGCGAGGCGGTGCGCGATGAGCCGCTGGTTCCTCGGACCGCCCGCCTGGAAGGACCTCGAGGCCGTCCTCTCGGACCGCCCCGCGCAGGTGCTGCGCCCCGCCGTCGAGGTGATCCGCACCCCGGAGCGGCCCGCCGACTCCTACGCCCCGCGGGTCGACGTGGCCTACGCGGAGCTGCACGCCCACTCCCACTTCAGCTTCCTCGACGGCGCCTCGAGCCCCGAGGACATGGTCGCCGAGGCCGCCCGGCTGGGCCTGCGGGCCATCGCCCTGACCGATCACGACGGCTTCCCCGGCGCGGTCCGCTTCGCCCGCGCCGCCCGCGAGCACGGGATCGACGCCGTCTACGGGGCCGAGCTCACGCTCGGGACCGAGCCCGGGGCCGCCGTCGCCTCGGCCGTGCCGGTGCGCACCGCGCCGCGCACCGGCGTGCCCGACCCGGCAGGCGAGCACCTGCTCGTGCTCGCCCGCGACGCGACCGGCTACCGGCAGCTGTCGGCGACGATCGCCCGCGCCCACCTCGACGGCGGGGAGAAGGGGACGCCCCGCTACCGCCTCGCCGACCTCGCGGCGAGCGCCCGCGAAGGCCACTGGCTCATCCTCACCGGCTGCCGCAAGGGCGCCGTCGCCGCGGCGGCCCGCCCGCCCCTCCTCGAGGGCGACCTCGAGGGCGCCGCCCGGGCCGCGGCCGGAGCGATCGAGCGCCTCGTCGACCTGTTCGGCCGCGGGAACGTGGCCGTCGAGCTCACCCGCCTGGGCGATGTCCTGGACGACGAGCTCTGCGACGCGATCGCCCAAGGGGCGCGGATCGTCCGCGAGGAGCATGGGCTGGACACGGTGACGCTGCCGCTCGTGGCGACCGCGAACGCGCACTACGCCCACAGCGGGCACAAGCGCCTGGCCGACGTCCACGCCGCGCTGCGCGCCGGCACCAGCCTGCAGCAGGCGGACCCGCACCTGAGCAGCCGCCTCGCCCACCTGCGCAGCGGCGCGGAGATGCTGGCGCTGACCGCCCGCTACCCCGAGGCCGTGGCCGCGGCCGCCCGGATCGGCGCCGACTGCGCCCTGGACCTGCAGCTGCTGGCCCCGGACCTGCCGCCCTTCCCCGTCCCCGCCGGGCACGACGAGGCGAGCTGGCTGGTCGAGCTCGTCGAGCAGTGCGCCCGCGAGCGCTACGGATCCCGTCCGACCCCGGACCGCCCCGAGCGCGTCCCCGGGGCCTGGGCGCAGATCGACCACGAGCTGCGGATCATCAACGACCTGCATTTCCCCGGCTACTTCCTCATCGTCCACGAGATCGTCGCCTTCTGCCGCCGCGAGCACATCCTGTGCCAGGGGAGGGGGTCGGCCGCGAACTCCGCCGTCTGCTACGCGCTGGGCATCACCAACGTGGAGCCCGTCGGCCACGAGCTGCTGTTCGAGCGCTTCCTCGCCCCCGAGCGCGACGGCCCGCCGGACATCGACATCGACATCGCCTCCGACCGCCGCGAGGAGGTGATCCAGCACGTCTACGACCGCTACGGCCGGGAGAACGCCGCCCAGGTCGCCAACGTCATCACCTACCGGGCCAAGCTCGCCGTCCGCGACGCCGCCCGGGCGCTCGGCCACGACGTCGGGCGCCAGGACGCCTGGTCGCGGCAGATCGAGCGCTCGTTCTCCTCGCTCGAGGGCAGCGGGATCCCCGAGGACGTGATCGCGCTGGCCCATCAGCTGCGCGACGCCCCGCGCCACCTGGGCATCCACTCCGGCGGCATGGTCCTGGCCGACCGCCCCGTGATCGAGGTGTGCCCCGTCGAGCACGCCCGCATGCCCGGGCGCACCGTGCTGCAGTGGGACAAGGAGGACTGCGCGGACGCCGGCCTGGTCAAGTTCGACCTGCTGGGGCTCGGGATGCTCACCGCCCTCGACCACGCCCTCGCACTGGTGGCCGAGCACCACGGGCAGGATCTGGAGCTGGCGACCATCCCGCAGGAGGACCCGGTCGTCTACGACATGCTGTGCCGCGGCGACAGCGTCGGCGTGTTCCAGGTCGAGTCCCGCGCGCAGATCGCCACGCTGCCCCGTCTGCGGCCCCGCGAGTTCTACGACCTCGTGGTGGAGGTCGCGCTGATCCGTCCCGGCCCCATCCAGGGCGGATCCGTGCACCCCTACATCCGGCGCCGCAACGGCGAGGAGGAGGTCGCGTTCATCCACCCGCTGCTGGAGAAGTCCCTGGGCCGCACGCTCGGGATCCCGCTGTTCCAGGAGCAGCTCATGCAGATGGTCGTCGACGTCGCCGACTTCACCCCGGCGCTGGCCGACCAGCTGCGACGGGCGATGGGCTCCAAGCGCTCGACCGACCGGATGATGGCGCTGTCCGATCGGCTGTTCGCGGGCATGGCCCGCCACGGGATCACAGGGGAGGACGCCGAGGCGATCTTCCGCAAGCTCCTCGCCTTCGCCAACTACGGCTTCCCCGAGTCCCACGCCTATTCGTTCGCCTACCTCGTGTACGCGAGCGCGTACCTCAAGGCGCACTACCCGGCGGCGTTCACGGCGGCACTCCTGCGCTCCCAGCCGATGGGCTTCTACTCGCCGCAGTCGCTCGTGGCCGATGCCCGGCGCCACGGGGTCCTCACCCGCGGGGTCGACATCGCCGTCTCCGACGTGCAGACGACGATCGAGACCGATGCCGAGCACTGCGCCCGCGCGGTCCCGGACGACGACGCGGTTCTCGAGGCGGCGGGCATGCGGCGGCGACCGGACGGCACCTGGCGGGGGACGGGAGCGTTCAGCGAGGCCCAGAAGGAGGCGCTGCGGGCCGCGCGCCCGCAGGTGCAGGGAGCGACTGCCGCGTCGGGGCCCGTGATCCGCCTGGGCCTCACGCAGGTGCGGGGGATCGGCCAGGAGACGGCCGAGCGGATCGTCGAAGCCCGCGAGCGCGGGGGAGCGTTCGCCTCGGTCACGGACCTCGCGCGCCGGGTGCGGCTGTCGGCCCGGCAGCTGGAGGCCCTGGCGACCGCCGGGGCCCTCGACGCCCTCGCCTCGTCCCGGCGCCAGGCGCTGTGGGCGGCAGGCGCCGCGGCCCGGGAGTCGCCCGACACGATCCCGGGCACGGCCGTGGGTGCGCAGGCGCCGATGCTGCCGGGCATGAGCGATGCGGAGCTCGCCGGTGCCGATGCCTGGGCCACGGGCATCACGCCCGGGGAGCACCCGATGGCGCTCGTCCGCGAGGCCCTGACGGCGGACGGGGTACTGGGCATCCGAGGCCTGCGGCATGTCGAGGACGGCAGTCGCGTGCTCACGGCCGGGGTCATCACGCACCGCCAGCGGCCGGCGACCGCGGGCAACGTGACGTTCCTGAGCCTCGAGGACGAGACGGGGATCCTCAACGTCGTCTGCTCCCAGGGGTTCTGGCGGCGCCACCGGGCGGTGCTGCGGACCTCGCGGTCCGTCGTGCTGCGCGGGATCGTCGAGAATGCGAGCGGAGCCGTGAACCTCGTGGCCGACGGCGTCGCCGTGCTGGAGCTGCCCGCGGCCGGGCGGGCGCGGGACTTCCAGTGAGGAGCGAGCGGGCGACCGGGGGAGGTCACCGGGGAGGAGGCGAGAGGATCAGACGACCTGGATGCGTTGATCGCCGATGACGAAGTCGACGGCGAGCCCGCCCCCCACCGCCTCGAGGTATCCGCGGATGGTGCCGCTGCGTGTGCTCTCCAGATCACCGTTCTCGATCGTGGAGACCTGCCGTTGGCCGACCCCGATCCGTTCGGCCACCAGAGCCTGGGTCAAGCCAGCCTGTTCCCGCAGCTCCCGCAGTCGATAAGCGCGCACCTGCGCCAGCATCGTGTTCTGATGCGCCTGCACCCGCTCCTCATCGACAGAATGACGGGCGATGTATTCCTCAAGCGTCAGGGCCATGACCGGTTCCTCTCTTCAGAAAGCGCAGATGCTCGTCGAAAAGGTCATCCGCGATGGGATGCTCCTGCGATACCTCTGCGTCCAGCTTCCCGCCTTGTCTCCGGCGAGGAGGAGGATCGCCCGACGGTGCGGGTCGAATGCGAACAGGATGCGGAGTTCGGATCGCCCGGACGAACCGGGGCGGAGCTCCTTCATATTCTTGTGGCGAGAAGCGGTGACGCTGTCGACCAGCGGTCTGCCGAGCTGTGGACCGAG
Source organism: Brachybacterium nesterenkovii (assembly GCF_900163655.1). Lineage (GTDB taxonomy): Bacteria > Actinomycetota > Actinomycetes > Actinomycetales > Dermabacteraceae > Brachybacterium > Brachybacterium nesterenkovii. Next base: position 93,299 of record NZ_FWFG01000099.1, on the reverse strand, counting down.
GTCGCTCAGGATGCGCAGTGCCGCGATCACCTGTTCGCGTGAGTCGTTGTCGAGCGCTGTGAGCCAGGGCTCGATGCGCTCGAGATCCACGGTCCACATGAGCACAATCCAGACCTTGCAGGTTCTGCAGGCAAGAGGGTCCGGAGGTCGCTGACAGGCCCGGCGGGCGCGAGGGCCGTGACGGCTCCGCCTCACACCGCGAGCGGGTCGGCCTCCAGCGGAGACCGTGGCCCGCGCGCCGACCGCGCGTTCCGCGAGGCCAGGAGGGTCACGGCGAGCGAGCCGAGCGTCCACGCCGCGAGCGCCAGCAGCGTCGCCGAGGTCGAGACGAGCGCGCCGCCGAGCGCGGCATGGGTGAGCCCCTTGGACAGGATCGTGATCGGCATCAGCGCGCTGAGCGACTGCAGCAGCGGCGGGGCGGTCTGCAACGGGAGGATCCCCGCCAGCGCGACCACCTGCAGCACCATGATGACGAGCGAGGCGACGCGCCCGACCCGGCCGCCCAGCAGCACCACGAGCGCCTGATGCAGGGCGGCGAAGACGGCCGCACCGGCGAGCGTCAGCACCCCGACGCCGAGCGCCGACACCGGGCGGATCCCGATCGCGGTGATCACGGCGAGCACCGCGACGGCCTGGACCAGACCGATCGCGAGGGCCGGCAGCAGGGAGCGCAGCACCACGCCGCTCATCGGCATCGCGGCGTCCAGCAGGCGGCGCGACAGGGCGGGCACCAGCAGGAAGGAGCCGAAGGCCCCGAGCCAGAGGGCCAGGGCGGCCACGAAGGGGAAGGTCGCCGTGGCGGCCCCGTCGGCCTGGTTCTGGCGGTCGGCGACGCTCGTGACGGGCTCGGCGGCCATGTCGCTCATGGCGCTGCGCTCGGACGCGGAGTACGTGGGCATCTGGTCGGCCCCGTCGCGGAGCCCCTGGGCGAACTGCCCGCTGCCGTCGGCCAGCTGCGCCGAGCCGTCCGCCAGCTGATCGGTGCCGTCGGCCAGACGGGTCGTGCCGTCGGCGAGCTGATCGGCGCCGTCGGCGAGTTGGGAGGTGCCGTCGGCGAGCTGGGACGAGCCGTCCGCGAGGAGGTCGGTGCCGTCGGCCAGCTGGGAGGCCCCGTCGGCCGCGTCGTGGGCGCCGGTCGAGAGGCCATCGGCCCCGTCGGCGAGCTGGGAGGCGCCGTCGGCGCTGTCGCGCATGCCGTCGGCGAGCTGCTCGGTGCCGTCGGCCAGCTGGGAGGCCCCGTCGGCGCTGTCCCGGATCCCGCCGGCGAGCTGCTCGGTGCCGTCGGCCAGCTGGGAGGCCCCGTCGCCGAGCCGGTGCACGCCGTCGCTGAGCTGCCCGACCCCATCGCGCAGCGCGGGTGCCTGGCGCGCGAACTCCTCCGCGCCCGACGCCGCCTGGTCCATGCCCTCGATGAGGCCGGGTTGCCCGTCGCTTCCGTAGGCGACGGCGGTGATGCCATCGGCGGTGCCGCGGGCGCCGGTGCGCAGCTGCTCGCCGGGATCGCCGGCCAGCTGCCCGAGCCCTGCCCGCAGGCTCGGCGGGGCGGCCCCGTCCTGAGCGGGGGCGCAGAGGGCGCCCAGGCGCGGATCGGCGGTGATCTCCTCGGTGCTGAACGCCGAGCACGCCGCGTCGGCTCCGGCGGCGAGGTCATCGATCGTTCCCGTGTACTGCTCCACGCCGTCCGCGAAGCCGCCGGAGGCCGCCACGAGCCCCGGATTGCTCTGCGTGCCGTCGCCCTCGAACGCGAGGCGGACCCCGTCGGAGGCCTGTCGCGTCCCGTCGGCGAGCTGCTCGGCACCCGCGATGAGGCCCGGGTTCGCGGCCGTCCCGTCGCCGTCGACCGCGGCCTGCAGCTGGTCGACACCGGTGACGAGCCCGGGCTGACCGTCGGTGCCGTTGATGCCGTCGGAGAGCTGCCGCGCGCCGTCGGCGAGGTCATCGCCGCCGTCGGCCAGCTGGTAGAGCCCGTCGGAGAGGTCCCGCGTGCCCTGCGCCGTGCCGGCGGTGCCGTCGGCCAGCTGGGAGAGCCCGTCGGAGAGGTCGCGGTTGCCCTGGGCGACGGAGTCGGTGCCGTCGGCCAGCTGCCCGAGACCGTCGGCGAGGTCGTGCGTGCCGTCGGCGGTGGCCTGCACGCCGTCGTCGAGCTGCGCGGCCCCGTCCGAGAGGTCCCGGGTGCCGCCGGCCAGGCCCGTCGCGCCGTTGGACAGCTCCCGGGCTCCGTCGCGGGTCTGCCCAATGCCCTCATCGAGCCCCGTGATGCCCTCGTCGATGCCCGCGGCGCCGTCGGCGGCCTGCGAGAAGCTCTCCTGGATGGTGTTGAAGCCGACGTAGAGCTGGGAGAGGTACTGGCGGATCATCTCGCTGCCCGTCGTCGACGCGGCGGCCTGGGAGACGGCGATGCCGATCGCGCTGTCGAGCGCGCCGGAGGCGTCGTTCGTCGTGACCTGGATATCCGCCTTCTGGGGGTCCGGGGTGCCCAGCGTCGCGAGCTTCGTGCTGAAGTCCGCAGGGATCACGATCACGGCGGCATAGGTGCCGTCGCGCAGCCCCTGCTCCGCGTCGTCCTCGTCGGTCAGGCGCCAGTCGAACCCAGCGGTCGCGGGGGAGTCTGCCGATGCCGCGCTCGCGGAGGCCGCCGCGTCCGGGCGCGTGAGCCCGGCGGCGAGCTGACGACCGAAGGGCACGAACTGCTCGGTGCCGTCGATCGTCATGGTGGTGCCCTCGTCGAGGTTCACGACGGCGGCGGGCACCGTGTCGAGGCGGTCGACCCGGTCCTTGAGCGCCCACATGCCCACCCCGGCGACGAGGAGGGGGAGCAGCAGCACCACGAGGAGGGAGCGGGGGCGGCGGAGGATGCTCATCGTGCGGCTCCTTCGGGGGCGAGATGCGGATGCTCCGCGGGCGGGGCGGTCGCAGGATCGGGCAGGTCGAGGACGAGCAGACGGTCGGGCTCCTCGAGCAGTCCTTGCAGATGCGCGAGGGCGGCGGCGTCGTCGCGGCCGCTCGCGCCGACGACGACGGTCGCCTCGCGCCGCAGCATCGACTCCAGGCGGGCGAGTGCCCCGGGACCGGCCGCGTCGAGATCGGCGGCGCGCTCGATCACGACGGTGCGCTCGGGCACGGCCCGCTCCGGGATGGCGCGCAGGCGGGAAGCGACGTCGGCGCCGCTCGCCAGCAGGTGCGTGCGCGCCTGGACGCCGCGGATCTCATCGGGCACCAGACGGTCGTGGACGGCGATGATCCCGTGGCGCGGGGCGCGGCGGCCGGAGACGAGCGCGAGGACGGTCGCCACCGCGTCGGGCTCCCCGCGCACGGCCAGCAGGGTGCCGGGGGCGGTGCGCCCGGTGAGCGGGCCGATCTCGCCGGAGCCGGAGGGCAGGGGAGCGGTGACGTCCTGGAAGCGCAGCGAGGAGCGCCCGTGGCGCTCGGTCCAGCGGCGGTGCTCGAGCACCCGGACGAGGCCCTCTCCCTCGACGTCCATCGTCGGCAGCAGACGATCGAGCCAGGCCGGCAGCCACCAGGCCCGGTCCCCGAGCAGGGCGAGGACGGCGGGGACGAGCGTCATCCGCACGACGAAGGCGTCGACGAGCACGCCGACGGCGAGCGCGACGGCGATCGGCTGGATCATGTACGTGCCCTCGGGCACGAAGGACGCGAAGACCGAGATCATGATGAGCGCGGCGGCGATGACCACGGGCGCGCTCGCGGTGAAGCCGCGCTCGATCGCGCCGCGGGCGTCGCCGGAGTGCACGTACTCCTCGCGCATGCGGGAGACGAGGAAGACCTCGTAGTCCATCGCGAGCCCGAACAGGACGCCCATGACCATGATCGGCATGAAGGAGATGACCGGCCCGATCACGTGCACGTTGAGGGCCGCATTGCCCCAGCCGTACTCGAAGACCATCGCGACGGCCCCGAAGGCGGCGCCGAGGGACAGCAGGTAGCCCAGGGACGCCTTGATCGGGACCCAGATCGAGCGGAACACGATCGCCAGCAGCAGCAGGGACAGGCCCACGACGAAGACGCCGAAGGGGACCAGCGCCCCGGAGAGGCGGTCGGTGATGTCGATCGTGACGGCGGTCTGCCCGGTGACCTTCATATCGGCGATGCCCAGCTCGCGCTCCCAGCCGGGTGCCTGCTCGCGCAGGGTCCGCACGAGGGCGGCGGTGGACTCGTCGGTCTGGCCCCCCTCGGGGATCACGACGACGACGCCGAGGTCGGCCCCCATGTTCGGGGTCGCGAGCTGGATCTCGCGGACGCCCGGCAGCTCTGCGATGCGGCTCTCGAGCTCGTCCATCACGCCGAGGGGGTCGGTGCTGGTGATGATGTCGGCCGTCACGAGCAGGGGCCCGTTGTAGCCGGGGCCGAAGCGCTCGGTGATGAGGTCGTAGGTCTGGCGGGCCTGGGTGTCGGGGCGCTCGGTCCCGAGGTCGGGCAGTCCGAGGCGGAGGTCCTTGGCGGGCAGGGCGAGGGCGCCGAGGCCCAGGACGACGATCAGCACGGTCAGGAGGGGGACCCGGGTCACCAGGCGGACCCAGCGCGCAGCGAGGGCGGTGCGGTCGGTGCGCTCGGCATCCGCGGGGGCGTCGGCGCCGCGGGATGTCCGGCGGCCGCGGCGGGGTCGCACCCGCTCGCCCAGCAGGGACAGCACGGCGGGCAGCAGGGTCAGGGCGATGACGACGGCGATCGCGACGGTCGCCGCGGAGGCCAGGCCCATGAGGGTGAGGAACGGGATGCCCGTGATGAACAGGCCGACGAGCGCGATGATCACGGTGAGGCCGGCGAAGATGACGGCGCTGCCCGAGGTGGCGATCGCCTGCCCGATCGATTCCTCGACGTCCATGCCGCGTGCGAGCTGGTCGCGGTGGCGGGACACGATGAACAGCGCGTAGTCGATGCCGACGGCCAGGCCGAGCATGATCGCGAGGGTGGGGGTCACCGAGGGGATGTCGACGCCCGATGCCAGGGCGAGCAGCGCGGTCATGGACACGGCGATCCCGACGAGGGCCGTGGTGATCGGGACCGCAGCGGGCAGCAGGGAGCGGAAGGTGACGGCGAGCACGATGAGCGCCGCGACGACGCCGATCACCTCGGAGAACCCCATGGGCATGGCGGCCTCCTGCAGGATCTGCCCGCCCAGGTGGACCTCGAGCCCGGAGGTGCTCGCGGAGTCCGCGAGGTCGGAGAGGCGGTCGAGCGAGCCCTCGGGGAAGGACCCGGGCTGCCCCTCCATCTGGATCGAGCCGATGATCGCCTGCCCGTCGTCGCTGCGGGTGCCGGGGGAGACGTCGGCGAAGGGGTCCGGCGCGGCGGCGACGCCGTCGACCTCCGCCGCCTGCGCCATGGCGTCCTGGATCTGCGGCGCGTGCGCGTCGATCGCGGTGCCGTCGGTGGTGACGAACACGAGCTGGCCGGAGGTGCCGCTCATCTGCGGGAAACGGGTCGCGAGCTCGTCGAGACCCTCCTGCGCCTGGGTGCCGGGGATCTCGAACTGCGCGCTGAGCGCTCCGCCGAGGCCGACGGCGAGCGCCGCGAGCAGGACGACGAGGAGCGACCAGGCGCCGATCACGCGCCAGCGGGCTCGCGCCATCGAGCGGCCGAGTCGGTAGAGGCTCGAGGACATGTGCACCCTCCCGGGCGGGGCCTTGGTCCGCCGCGGCGGGGCGCGGGCGGTTGTACGCTGGACGTCAGAGCACTGGCGTATTGGATACATAAATGTATCCTCGATACGTGAATGCATCAAGATCTCTGGAGCCGCGTATCCTGGTGACCCCGCCCCTCGACCGCCCGCCCCTCGACCGGAAGGCGTCATGACCGACCTCTTCGACCCGCTGCCCGCGGCCCCCGCCGTCCGGCGCCGGGAGAACACGCGCAGCCGACTGGTCCGGGCGTCCCTGGCCGTCTTCGTCGACAAGGGCATCGACGGGGCGACCATCGACGACCTCGTCACGGCGGCGGGCTTCACCCGCGGCGCGTTCTACTCGAGCTTCTCCTCGAAGGAGGAGGTCTTCGGCGCACTGTTCGAGGTGGTGACCGACGAGGTCATCCAGATCATCCGCGCGACGGTCGACGACGCCCTCGCCGCCCACGGCACGACCGCGAGCACGACGCTGGCCGCCGCGGACCCCGCCATGATGGTCGGCGTCTTCGAGGCGATCCGCCCCTACGGACGCCAGTGGTACCTGCTCTACTCCGAGGCCGTCGCCCGCGCCCTGCGCGCCCCCGAGGGGCTCGAGGGCATCGACACCCAGCGCCACCGCCTGCGGGACGCGATCGCCGACGCGCTGCGCCGGGGCATGGAGGCCAAGGGGGAGCGGTGCGCGATCGCGCCCGAGCAGCTCGCCCAGACCCTCATCGGCGTGTTCTCCGACTTCATGATGCAGGAGCACCTCGACGGCGCCGACATCACGGACCTCGCGGGCGAGACCATCCTGCGCATCATGCGGGCCTTCATCGGCCCCGCCGCCTGAGTCCGCGCCGCCGCCTGAGCCTGCGCCACGGTCCGAGCCCCTCGCCGCCGCCTGAGCCCGTCGCCCCTGCGCGCCTCGAGCACGGCGCCGCGGCCCGCTAGAGTCGCCCGGTGACCACTCAGAACACGCACCCCGTCATCCCGTCCCCCGGGTCTGGACGCCCGGTCGGCGCCGTCTACGCCGACCGGGGAGCCTCCCACTACGACATCCTCCTGGCCCTCATGTGCGTCGTCGTGATCCTCTCGGGGATCGGCGGCTCCAAGGGCGTCCTCCTCGGCACGGTCCCCGGCATCGGCATCGACCTCATCACCGACGGCGGATTCTTCCTCTTCCCCCTCGCCTACATCCTCGGCGACGTGATCACCGAGCTGTACGGCGCCCGCGCCGCGCGCCGGGCGATCCTCATGTCCTTCGCGATGAACATCCTGGCCGTCATCGCCTATCAGGTCATCATCTGGCTGCCGGGCTTCACCGACGAGTACGGCACCGCCAAGCAGGCCGCCCTCGAGACGGCGCTGGGCCCGGTGTGGATCATCGTCCTGGCCAGCGTCTGCGGCTTCCTCGCCGGGCAGAGCCTGAACTCCCTCGTCATGTCGCGCATGAAGGCGCGCGCGGGGGAGAGGGGCCTCATCGCCCGCCTGCTGTCCTCGAGCGGCCTGGGCGAGCTCGTCGACACGATCATCTTCTGCACGATCGCCGCCGCCGCGATCGGCATCACCACCCCGCGCCAGTGGCTCGAGTACACCCTGCTCGGGTTCCTCTACAAGGTCGTCGTGCAGTACCTGGCCATCCCGGTCACGGCCGCCGTGATCCGCTGGCTCAAGCGCACCGATCCGACCTACCAGGCGCGCCTGCGCGAGAGCGGGGCCCCCGCCGCATGAGCCCCGCGGACCCGGCGCTCATCGCCCCCGGCACCCCCGCCTATCGGCGGCTGCTCGGAGCGGTGTTCCTCGCCGGGTTCGCCGTCTTCCTCGTCATGTACGACACCCAGGGGCTGCTGCAGCAGATCAGCGCGGACCTGGGGACGGGCGAGGCCCTCGCGGGCTGGACCGTGGCCGGCACGACGCTGGGGATGGCCGTCGGCATGGTCCCCCTGTCGGCCACGGCCCTGTCCCGCGGGCTCTTCACCCGCATGCGCGCCTTCCTCGTGCTCGCCGCGCTGGCCGGCCTCCTGGTCGCCGCCATGCCCTCGATCGGCACCCTGGTGGCGGCGCGCGTGCTCCAGGGCGTGCTGATCTCCCTCGTCCCGGCGAGCGCGCTGGCGCTCCTCGGCTCCCGGATCGAGCGCTCCGCCGTCACCTCGGCCACCGGCGTCTACCTCGCGGGCAACACCGTCGGCGGCCTGTTCTCGCGTGTCGGTCCCGGTCTCATCGCCGAGCTCGCCGACGGGCGCTCGGCGATCGGGGTGATGTCGATGCTCTGCCTGCTGTGCGCGGCAGGCGTCGCCCTCCTGCGTCCTCCGGGAGGGGAGGCGGTCGCGCTCCCGCCCAGGTCCCCGGTGCCCGCCGTCCGCGCGGTCCTCGCGCGACCCCGCATCCTCGCCGCCTGCGTCATCGGCGCGATGCTCATGGCAGCCTTCAACTCCGCCTACACGGTGGTGGGGTTCCGTCTGCATGGTCCCGGGATCGGCTGGGGCCCCGGCGCCGCGAACCTGGTGTTCCTGCTGTACCTGCTCGGCACTCTCCCGAGCGCGCGCACCGGGTCCATCGCGGCGCGCATCGGCGAGGTGCCCGCGGTGCTCCTGAGCGCTCTCGCCGTCGCCGTCGGCTTCTGGATCGCCCTGCCCGAGCATCCCCTCGCCATCATCGCGGGCCTCGCGCTCATGACGGCGCTGTTCTTCGTCGGGCACGTCATCGCGTCCGCGAGCGTGAGCGGAGCGGCACCGCCGGGAACCGGGGCGACGGCCTCCGCGGTGTATCTGGCGTTCTACTACGCGGGCGCGACCGCGGGGTCGGCGCTCGGATCCCTCGGCTTCCAGCATGCGGGGTGGGCGGCGACGGCATCGCTGGCCACGGTGTGGACGCTCGCGGCCGGTGCGGCGGCCCTGCTGCTCCGACGCCACCTGCCCGCGCCCTGACCGCGCCGCATGAGAACGGGGCGTCGCGCCCTCCCGGGCACGACGCCCCGCGTCGTCAGCTCCTCTCGGTGCTCATCCTCTCGGGGCTCAGGCGTCCGCCTCTCGCACGGACGGCGCCTCCTCGAGGGCGGTCGGCACGAACGGGAGGCGGCCGGAGAGAACCTCGCTCATCCGATCCCGATCGATCGTCCGGGTGAGGGTGCCGATCACGACGGTGGCCACGGCGTTGCCCGCGAAGTTCGTCATCGCGCGTGCCTCCGACATGAAGCGGTCGATGCCGACGATCACCGCGACGCCCGGCAGCAGATCCGCGCGATGGGCCGAGAGCCCGCCGGCGAGGGTGGCCAGGCCGGCGCCCGAGACTCCCGCGGCGCCCTTGGAGGCGATGATCATGAACACGAGCAGGCCGATCTGCGCGGGCAGGCTCATCGGCTTGTGCATCGCGTCGGCCACGAACAGCGCGGCCATCGTCAGATAGATCGCGGTGCCGTCGAGGTTGAACGAGTAGCCGGTGGGCACCACGATGCCGACGGTCGACTTGCGGATCCCCAGATGCTCCATCTTCTCCATGAGGAACGGCAGCGCCGACTCCGAGGACGAGGTCGCGAGGATCAGCAGGAACTCCTTGCCCAGGTACCACAGGAGCCTCAGGATGTTCACGCGCGCCACGGCGTACAGCACGAGGCCGAGCACGACGCCGACGAACAGCGCGCAGGTGATGTAGAAGCCGATCATGAGCTTGAGCAGCTCCCAGACGGCGGCCGCCCCGGAGGTGCCGACCACCGCGGCCATCGCGCCGAACGCGCCGATCGGGGCGAGCCACAGCACCATCGAGAGGATGGCGAACACGACCTTGCGGACCACCTCGAGGGCCTCGAGGGCGAGGTCGGCGGTGCGGCCGCCGATCTTCTGGACCGCGAAGCCGACGAGCAGGGCCACCAGCAGGGCCTGCAGCACGGATCCGTCGGTGAGGGAGGAGACGAGCGTCTCGGGGATGATCGACTGGATGAAGTCGAGCGTGCCGCCCGCCTCATGCGCCTGCTCGACGTACTTGTCGACGTCCGCATCGGCGGGGATGACGATGCCGGACCCGGGCTTGAGGATGTTGCCGACCACGAGGCCGATCGCCAGCGCGAACGTGGACATGATGGCGAAGTAGATCAGCGCCATGAGGCCGATGCGCCCCACGGTCGCGGCCGAGCGCACCGAGCCGATGCCCAGCACGATCGTGCAGAAGATGATGGGCGCGATCATCATCTTGATGAGGGAGACGAAGAGGTCGCCGAGGACCTTGAACTCCTTGGCCGCGTCCGGGGCGACGAGGCCGAACACGATGCCCGCGAGCACCGCGATGATCACCGCGATGTACAGGACGTGGGTCCGCGGGGACTTGGGGGAGACGGGCTCGGGCTCCGGCGTGCGCGGGTGCGCGTCGGGCCCGAAGGTGGGCACAGAGCTCATCGTCGAGGCTCCTCGGGATCGGGGGCGGGGAGGGGAGTCGCGTCGCCGGGGCGAGCGACCGGGTCAGTATAGGGAGGGGCACGTCACGTCACAGGTGACTGACGCGCGGCGATTCCGTCGTGGAAGACTGGCGCGACCCCTGCGATGCCGCCGGCCTTGCGGGGCCGAGGCGTCCGTCTCCTCGGTCCTCCGGAAGGAACCCCGTGCCCGATCGCATGACCCGGCCCAGCACCGCTCCCGAGACATCGGAGGCGTCGCATGACGCCGTGCTGAACACAACCGGGAACGTCGCCTCGATGCGAGGCGGCGTCACCACGATCACCGGCGCGATCCCGGTCCTCGAGGACGACGGCGACCGCTCCGAGGCGCACCTGCCCTCCCGCGAGGAGCTCGCCGCCTCCCGCGGTCGCGTCACCGCGCTCGTCATCGCGGTGCTCACGACGCTGAGCGCCATCGGCCCGCTCGCGACCGACATGTACATCCCGGCGTTCCCCGAGGTCACCTCCGACCTGGGGACCACGGCCGCGCGGATGCAGCTCACCCTGACGGCCTTCTTCGTCGGCAGCGCGATCGGCCAGGTCGTCGCAGGCCCCTTCTCCGACCGCGTCGGGCGCCGCGTCCCGCTCATCGTCGGGATCGTCCTGTGCCTCGTGGGATCGATCGGCTGCATGCTCGCGCCGACGGCGGACATGCTGCTGATCATGCGCACCCTCCAGGGCATCGGCGGCGGCTTCGGCATGGTCCTGGGCCGCGCCGTGCTCATCGACATGACCGACGGTCCCGAGCTGTTCCGGACGATGAACCTCATGCAGGGCATCGGCGGCATCGCCCCGATCGTCGCGCCGCTGCTCGGCGGGCTGATCCTGCTCGTGGGCCAGTGGCGCGAGGTCTTCGCCGTCATCGCCGTCATGTCCCTCATCTCGCTCATCGGGGCCCTCGTGCTGATCCCCGAGTCCCTTCCGCCCTCGCGCCGGCACTCGGGCGGCTTCCGCACCTTCCTGCGCAACTGCCGCACCCTGCTCGGACGCCCTGTCTTCGTCGCATACCTGCTGGTCAACGCCTTCTCCGCGTTCGCGCTCATGGCGTACGTGTCGGCGTCGTCGTTCGTCGTGCAGTCGATGCTGGGCTTCTCGGCGACCACGTACTCGGTGTTGTTCGCGATCAACTCGCTGGGCATGATGGCGGCCTCGCTCATCTCGGCGCGCCTGACCGGCAGCGTGCATCCGCGCTCGCTGATCCGAGTGGGCCTGGTGATCGTGTCCCTCGCCTCCCTCGCCCTGCTGATCGGCACCCTGTTCCTCGGCACCCCGGCCTGGATCGTGATCCCCGCGTTCTTCCTCATCGTCGCGCCCCAGGGGCTCATCTTCGGCAACGGCGGCGGCCTGGCCTCGGCCCAGGCCAAGGAGTTCGCGGGCACCGGCTCGGCGATGCTCGGCCTCGGCTTCTCCTTCGCGGCGTCCTTCGCGGCCCCGCTCGTGGGCCTGGGCGGCACGGGCACCGCGGTGCCGATGGCGATCGTCATGGTCGCGGGCATCGCGATCTCGTGGCTGGCCTTCCTCATGGCGCGGCACACCCCGGCCGACGTCTACTGACGACGAGCACCTCCTGTCGACGGATCTCCATCCTGCCGACGGGCACCGGGACCCGACCTTCGTCGGAGGCGACCCGCGGGGGAGAGGACGGACGGAGGGGTCGGGGGAGCCGTGCGGCGGTGGGTCGCGGTGGCCTGCTGCCGGGAGACTGAGGGCATGAGCGACCCCACTGCCTCCGCCCCCGTTCCCACTGCCTCCGTCTCTGCCTCTGAGGTCCCCAGCCCTGCTTCCAGGGTCCCCGCGCCCGAGCCGATCCGCGACATCCCGGCGGGTGAGTCGACCCTCGCGGGCACGGTGAACACCGTTCCCCTCGATCCGCGCCGCCCGCACGTGGACCCTGCCCGGCCCTTCGGCGCTCACGTCCGCACCCGCTGGTGGGCGCCGCTCGTCGTGATCCCCGTCGTGCTGATCGGCATGCTGATCCTCCAGGTGATCTCGACGTTCGTCACCATCCCGTACGAGCTGTTCATCGGCGGCCACAGCACCGAGGAGTTCACGAACGCGGACGCCCCGACGCTCACCCCGGTGATGATGCTCGGCGTCAATCTCTCGCTCATCGCGACGGGCCTGCTGGCTCTGCTCGCGCTGCGCGTCATCGCGGGCGTGCCGTGGCGGGCCGCCTTCGCCGTCGGTCGCCGCTTCTCCTGGGGGCGCCTGCTGCGCACCGCCGGCGTCATGGCGCCCGTCATCCTCGTGTTCTTCGCGCTCATGGAGCTCCTGTTCCCGTCGGTGCCGATGACCGGGGAGGCAGGGTTCGGGATCACCGCCACCGGCCTCGCGCTGCTGGCGATCACCGTGCTCACCACGCCGCTGCAGGCGGCCGCCGAGGAGGTCGTCTTCCGCGGCGTCATCGGTGAGATGGTCGCCTCGTGGATCCGTCCGGCGTCGCTCGCCCTCGTCGTCGGCATCATCGCGTCGTCGCTCATCTTCGGTGCGAGCCACGGCTCGGTCGATCCCTGGCTGTTCGCCTACTACACGATCTTCGGACTCAGCGGCGCGCTGATGGCCCGCATCACCGACGGCCTCGAGGCATCGATCGCCTTCCACGCCTCGAACAACACCCTGCTGTTCATCGCGACGGCGCTGACGATCGGTGATCAGGGACTGACGATCGACCGGTCCGCGGGGTCGGGCGGGCCGTTCATGCTGGTGTTCATCGCCCTGGACCTGCTGCTGGTGGCGATCGTGTGGCTGCTCGAGAAGAGGCGGCGGGCGCGCAGCGCGGCCACGGATCCCGCGCGGGCGGTGCTGGACGTCCCGACGACGGCCTGAGCGCTCGGAACCCAGCTGTGACCTGCGGGGGAGCGGTCGACGGGGAAGCCTCCCGTCGACCGCTCCCGTCCTCGGTGCTCGCCGACGGCGGCCTGCCGCAGGCGGGGATGCTGAGCCTCTTCTATGACGAGGAGGCGATGGTGTGGGGCGATGAGCCGGACGATCGCGAGCACTGGCGCCTGCTGTGGACCCCGGCGGATCAGGCGCTCGTGCGCCATAGCGTCCCGGCGCGATGACCGACCACGAGGAGGCGATCTTCCCGCCGGTCGCACTGGCCGTGCGCGAGGAGCTGACGTTTCCGGCGTGGGCCACTCGGGGGTGCGAGGCGCTCGCGCTCGACGAGCGGGATGCGGACGCGTACGTCGACATCATGGAACGCGGAGCGGATCGGTGCCGGCTGCTCGGTTACGCCGATGCCGTCCAGGGCGGGATCGCAGAGCTCGCGACGGAGGCCACGGGTCGACCGGCGGCCGACGTCGACTCGTGGCGGCTGCTGCTGCAGATCTGCTCGGAGGACGCCGCGCAGATGATGTGGGGCGATGTCGGCTTCCTGTACGTCGTCATGCCCGAGGACGCGATGCGTGCGCATCGCTGGGAGGACGCCTGGCTCGTCATGGAGTGCTCCTGAGCTCGGTCAGCGTCGGGACCAGAGGCGTGCAGCAGCCGTCCGGCCGCATTCTCACAGAGACATACAGGCAGCGACATACAGGGATGCGGAAGCAGGCTGTTCGAGTCGACCACGGCCCCGGGAACACAATCAGGAAAGAACCGATAATGTACGTTATGTAAAGTGAAAGGGAGGAGAGACCTGGCCGGCGGCTCCGCCCCCTCCCCGTCGTCCCAGCATCGTGTCTCGCCTGCGGATCGCGAGGCGCCGCTCTCAGCGCGTCGTCGCTCCGTCAGGCCGTCCGCGCGCCGAGGTCCTCGACCAGGCGCTCCGCGAGCGCCGTCGCCGATTGCGGGTTCTGGCCGCTGTAGAGATTCCCGTCGACGACGACATGCGACCGGTACGGCAGCGTCGCGTTGTCGTATACGATGCCGGACTCCTTGAGCCTGTCCTCGAGAAGCCAGCGGGCCTTGCGGGCGAACGGGTTGAACTTCTCCTCGACGTTCGACAGTCCTGTCATGCGTCGAGTGGTGAACGCGTTCGTGCCGGTCTCATCCGTCGCGGCGAGCACGGCCGCCGGTGCATGGCACAGCAGCGCCAGCGGGCGGTTCGCGCGCAGACGACGGGCCAGCAGCGCTCCCGAGACGGGGTCGACGGCGAGGTCCTCCATCGGACCATGGCCGCCGGGATAGAACACGAGGTCGTACTCCTCCTCATCGACCGCATCGAGAGCCAGCGGATGCTCGAGCTGCTCGGAGATCGCGTCGAGGTACTCCTGCACTGCTCTCCGCTTCCCGGGCATTCCGCCCATGATCCCCAGGCTGAGCTGGTCGACCGTCGGAGCGATACCGCCGGGCGTGGCGACCGTGATGTCCCATCCTGCCTCGGTGAATACGCGATGCGGCTCGGAGACCTCCTCGGCCCAGTATCCCGTCGGGTGGACTGTACCGTCCGCCAGCGTCCAGCCGTCCGCGGCGGAGATGACCATCAGGACCCTCGTGCTCATATCGTGCCCTTTCGTGTGCGGGAGTTCCCGGACACGCTGTCACGGCAGGGTGGGAGTCAGATGGACACCGCTCCCCCGTGCCCCGAGCTTCCCGCTCAGACCCCGGCGGCGGTGCCCGATCCGGTGCTCTCCCCGCCGGTCCCGCTCGTCGGCAGCGGCTCAGCAGGATCGTGGCCCTCGGGGCAGATCTCTAGCGTGTGGTCCCAGATGACGTCCTCGAGAGGCGTGTCCCCGAGGGGCCACGGCGTCGTCGTCGCACCGTCCTCGTCCGTCGTCCCGTCAGCCGGGCGGCAGTACGGGGGCTCGGTCGCCGGATCCTCCGTCGTCGCCGGGTCGGTGGTCGTCGGGGTCTGGGTGGCGGGTGTCGTGGTGGTCGATGGCGGAGAGGTCGTGGTGTTCGGGGCCGTGGTCGTCGGGGGCTCCACGGGAGTCGCGGGCGTCGTCACCGGAGCCTCCACCACCGGGTCCGCAGGCTTCGGGGCGGGCGCCGGGTCAGGCTCAGGAGCAGGCTGTGCGATGGGCGCCGGGTCGGGTGCGGGCTGCGGGGCCGGCTGGGTCGCGGGCTTCGTCTGAGCGGGTTTCGTGTGAGTCGGATTCGGTGCCGGAGAGGTCGTCGCCGGGTCCTGCTGCTTCGGGGCCGGATCGGCGACGACGGGCTTCTCTGCGGGCTCCTGCACGGGCGCCGGCGATGACGGCGCGCCGCTGGACCCCGTTGCCGGGGCCACCGGCTCCTCGGGGTCGTTCAGGGCATCCTGCTTGTGCTGGGCGTCCTCGGCGGGCAGCGGAACGGACCAGGTGTCGCCCTGCTCGCCGTAGGCCGCGACGCCGGCTCCCGGGGTCGCGGTCGACTCCCCCAGTACCGACATCGGGTCGACGTAGACGCCGTCGACCATCACCTCGAAATGCAGGTGGCAGCCGGTCGAGCGGCCCGTCGTGCCGGACAGGCCGATGAACTGGCCCTGCTCGACGTGGTCGCCGACGCGGACGCCGAAGGCGGACAGGTGGAAGTAGTGCGTGGAGAACGAGGAGCCCGCGGCGTCGCCGTTGAGGTCGGCGTGGTCGATCTCCACCGCATTGCCCGATGGACCGCGGTAGGCGGCGTGCGTCACCGTTCCCGCGGCGGAGGCGTACACGGGCGTCCCGCATCCGACGGGGAAGTCGGTGCCGTTGTGCATCTTCCACGTGTTCAGGATCGGGTGGAACCGCATGCCGTACCCGGATCCCTCGACGGCCCCCTGGACCGGCTTGATGAGGTCGACCGAGCCGTCGACGTGCATGCCGGCACCGGCCACGACCGTTCCCTTCGCGCCCGGGGCGCCGGGAGCGGAGGCGGAGAATGCCGCGATGCCGGACACCGGCACCGAGGGCGCGGTGGATGCCGCTCCCTGCCGGTCGCGCGCATCGAGCTCGAGGAGGAGGCGCTCGTCCTGCTTCCCCACGCGGGCCTGCTCCCCCACGTCTGCGGTCTGCACAGCCTGGGGCGTGGCATCGACGCGCAGCGTGGCGACCGCACCGCCTGCGACGCAGGCCCCCACCAGCAGCCCGGCCGCGGCGGCGCGCAGGGTCTGGGCGGACGGGAGGCGGCCGCTCAGCGTGGTGCAGGCGGCCCGGACCCGGCGTCGCAGACCTTCCAGGCGCGGGGCCGGATCGTCGTCGGCGTCCGGCAACGGGGGCAGGCTCGTCGGCGGGGTCTGCGGCTGCGCGGCGGGCAGCAGATCGCCGATGTCGGCCGGCCGGAGCCGGGTGGCGGAGCGGAGGTTCGTGCCCTCAGCCTATGTCCTGTCCGACCGCCGGGCAGGACCCAACGGCCCGCATCAGCCGGTGCTGTCCATCACCCCTGTTCTGCGTCGCGCTCAGCCCTCGGCGCACGGGAAGCGCCCGTCCGCGACCGCTTCGGCGAAGTCCCGCCAGTCCTGCTGCACGATCTGCGCGTAGTCGCAGGACCAGGCGGCGATCGCCGCGGGCACCGCGTCGGAGCGCCCCAGGTAGCCGATCACGGCGAAGGCGTCCGGGCTCTGCGCATGGGCGCGGGCGAGCTGGCGCGCGCACAGCGCCGCATACGCGCGCACCTCCCCCGCTCCGGCCTCGGACAGGTCGATGCTGCCCTTCATGTCCCGGAACTGGCGCCAGAAGTAGTTGCGGCCGTCGGGGTCCACGGTGCGTCCGAGGAACGGATCGGAGACGGACTGCAGGATCCGCTGGGATCCGGTGACGCGCCGCGCGTGGGCGTCCTGCGTTGGCCCCGGTCGTGGTGCGACGTCCGGCAGTCCCCCGTAGGTCTCGAGCACCGACGGGAGCGCCTCCTTGACCTGCAGCAGCAGGTGCTCGCCCGACGGCCCCTGCAGCAGGACGATCGAGCAGTGCGTGCCGACGCTGGAGACGCCGACCACGCGGCGGGCGACGTCGACGAGCCGGTACTGGCTCAGCAGGAGGGCGCGATCGGCGTGGAGGGTCGTGAGGTACTCGCGCAGGCGGTGCCGCACGCGCTCGATCCGTCCGGGCGGATACGGGACGAGCAGCGGGGGCTGGACATCCAGGTATGGGCGGCCGCGCTCGTCGATCCGGGCGACCTTCCCCAACGCCTGCTCGCTCGTGCGCCGGCGGGCCTTGGCGACGCCGCGATCGAACGACGGGTACCCGGCCCCCAGCAGCTCGCTCGCCGCGTCGACGGACGCGAAGTAGCGATCGGTCGCGGAGACCTCCCCGAGGCGTCGCAGCTGATCGCGGTAGGCGCCGATCATCGCGGTCACCTCGGCGCGGGCCCGCTCCTCGCCCGCGCCCTGCTCGGCCAGCTCGAGGACGAGCGAGACGCCCATGCGCTTGAGATCCCACTCCCACGGCCCGATCCCGGCCTCGTCGAAGTCGTTGAGGTCGAACACGAGGCGCCGCTCGGGGCTCGCGTAGAGGCCGAAGTTGCCCAGGTGGGCGTCGGCGTCGATGACCACGTGGATCCCCGTCCGCGGACCGGCCGCGAGGTCCCGGGTCATGACGTCGACGGTGCCGCGGTAGTAGGCGTGGGCGCTCTGCAGCATGCGGTTGACCCGCACCCCGATGAGCTCGGGGATCCTCCCCGCGTGCGTCCGCTCGATGATCCGCAGCGGGTCGCGATGCTCGGGCACCACCACCTCGGCGTGCTCGGACCGCGGGACCGGGCCGCGGATGTCGCGGCCGGACTCGCGGGCCGTCGCGGCGTCCCCGCCCGGTGGGAGGAAGCGCGCCATCCCGCCCGGCGCTGCGGCCGTCACGGCTCGGTGTGCGTGCCGTGGGGCGTCGTGGTCGAGGGCGCGGAGACCGCCGGGCTCGCGGGGCCGGACTGCGAGGGACGGCTGCGGCCCACCAGGAGCATCACCAGCGCGAGGACCACGAGGACGAGCCCGATGACGACGAGAGCGATGGCCGCCAGGGCCAGGAGGGAGAACATGGCCCCACTCTACGGAGACTGGTCGCCCACAAGGCCCGGAACCCTCCGATCCCATCGCTCCGATCCCGCCGCCGTGGCCAGCCGGTCCTCCCCCGTCGTCTCTCTGGTTGACTGACCCGGTGCCCGTGCTCGAGTTCCCCCTCCTCGGCGAGGTCTCGCTCCTCGCCCTCGGACTTCTCGTGCTCGCCGCCTTCGGCGCGGGATGGGTCGATGCGGTGGTTGGCGGCGGCGGGCTGATCCAGCTCCCGGCGCTGCTCACGGGCCTCCCCCAGCAGGCGCCGACCGGGGCGGTGCTGGGCACCAATAAGCTCGCGGCCGCGGCCGGCACCGCCGTCTCCTCGGCCACGTACATCCACCGCATCCGCCCCCTCGCGGCGACCGCCGTCCCGCTCGTCGTCTGCGCCGCCCTCGGGAGCGCGGCGGGAGCGAGCCTGGCGACCCTCATCCCGCGGGCGTGGATGTCTCCCATCGTGCTCGTCGCCCTCGTCGTGGTCGGCATCCACACGCTGCGCCGCCCGCAGCTCGGGCTCGAGCACGCCCCGCGTCATCAGGGACGCCCCCACGCCCTGCGCGCGGGCGCGATCGGCGGTGCCGTCGGCCTCTACGACGGGATCCTCGGCCCGGGGACGGGCACCTTCTTCATCATCGCGATGGTGACCGTGCTGGGGTTCGGCTTCCTGGAGGCGAGCGTCCACGCCAAGCTCGCCAACCTCACCACCAACCTCGGGGCGCTGCTCGTGTTCGGCGTGCACGGGCAGATCGTCTGGAGCCTCGGGGCGATCATGGCGGTCGCGAACATCCTCGGGGGCGCCCTCGGGGCTCGTCTCGCCCTGCGCCACGGCTCGGGCTTCGTGCGGATCGTGTTCCTCGTGGTGGTCGGCGCCCTCGCGCTCAAGCTCGGCTGGGACACCGTGCGCCTGCTGTCGTGATCCGAGACTCCCGGCGCCGCTGGAATACCCTCCCCCGGCATCTCGTTGAACAGTTCACCAGACGTCCGCGGATCCCGGTCCGCCGCAACCCGGAGGCCCTATGCTCGACCCGACGACCCTGTTCACCTACGACAAGCACATCGACTCGCGCACCCTGACGGGCGAGACGCTTCTCGTCACGCTCGATGCGTTCACCGACGCCGGGCACGCGCAGGAGATCATCGACGAGCATCTGCTGGGCGCCCTCGGCAGCCGCGTCATCGGCCGTCTCGATCTCGACCAGGTCTTCGACTACGGCGCGCACCGTCCGGAGATCACCCTCGAGCGCGATCGCTTCCTCGACTACGAGAAGCCGGAGATCGTCCTCCATGAGATCACCGGCCCCGGTGGCGATCCCTTCTACCTCCTCACGGGGCCCGAGCCCACCCTCGAATGGGAGCGCCTGGCCGCGGCGCTGCGCATCGTGGTCGAGCAGCTCGGCATCCGCCGCATCGTGCTCGCCCAGAGCTTCCCGGCGCCGGTCCCCCACACCCGCCCGCTGCAGATCACGACGTACGCCGACGACCCCTCGCACATCCGCGAGCCGCGTCCGCTGCCGTCGACGTTCCGGATGCGCTCCAGCTTCACGCACCTGCTGACGATGCGCTTGGGCGAGGCCGGCCACGAGACCGTCGGCCTCGTGGCGCACGTGCCCCAGTACCTCCACGAGATGGGCTACCCCGAGGCGGCCATCGCCCTGCTCGGCGCGATCGAGACCGAGAGCGGACTGACGCTGCCCGTCGGCGCGCTCGCGCCGGCGGCCCGCGAGACCCGGCAGCTGGTCGACGAGCAGGTGGCCCAGGCCCCGCAGCTCGGCGAGCTCATCGCCAACCTCGAGCGCGGCTACGACGGCTCGCTGCTGGCCGGGGCTCCGGGGTCGCAGGAGGGTGCGCCGGATGCCGAGATGCCGTCGGACGAGCAGATCTCCGAGGAGATCGAGCGCTTCCTCGCCGAGCTCTCCGGTGACGAGGGCACCTCCGCGGAGCCGGGCGACGACGAGGACGGCGCCTCCGAGGAGCGACCGGGCCCCGCGCTCTGACCCTGCGCCCGAGGGAGGGCCGACCGCAGGGTCGGCCCCGATCCCCGGGCTGGGCGACGTCAGCGGTGCACGTCCCTAGGATGTACCCATGGCAGCAGACACCCGTGCCCCATCCCTCGTCGTCAGCGAGCGCGCCGCCCTGGCCGATGACCTCGTGTCCTTCGGTCCGGACGCCCCGACGATCCTCGACGACTGGAACGCCCAGGACCTCCTGGAGCATCTGATCCTGCGCGAGCGGCGTCCCGACCTGCTCGTCGGGCCGCACGTCCCGCTCCCCGCGATCGCGCAGTGGACGGAGAAGGAGCGCGCGAAGCTGCTCGAGAAGGACTGGGCGGAGCAGGTGGGGATCTTCCGGAACGGACCGGGACGCTTCTCCCCCGTGCGCGGTCTCGACGGGCTCCTGAACACCGGCGAGTACTTCGTGCATCACGAGGATCTGCGGCGGGCGCGCGCCGGCTGGGAGCCGCGCCCCCTGCCCGAGTCCTCGGAGCGGGAGCTGTGGAGCGTCCTGCGCCGCATGGCCAAGCTGCTCGTGCGCACCGGTGTCGACGTCACGCTGGTCTCTCCGCTCGGTGGCCTGTGCCTGCCCGGCACGCGGGATCAGGGGGCCGTCCGCGTCCACGGTCCGGCCTCGGAGCTGCTGCTGTGGGCGTTCGGGCGCGACCGCGTCGCGCGCGTGCGCATCGAGGGCGAGCCCGAGGCCGTGACGGCGCTCCACCGCGGAGAGCGCGGCATCTGACGGCAGGGCTGGTCTGAGGCGTCCGGGCGGGGCGAGACGTCAGGGCTCGTCGCGGCAGCAGGGCCCGTCGCAGCATCAGGCCCCGTCGCGGCCTCAGGGCTCGTCGCGCCGCCGCAGCCGGAACAGGCGCGGATGATGGCCCTTCTGGAAGAAGCGGTGCTCGTCGACGGCGGTCCAGGCGCAGGCCGGATCGGCGAGGACGGCGTGCATCCTCCGGATCTCGTGCGTGAGGATCCCGACCCGGCACCCGGGCGCGCCCAGCTCATCGGCCCGCGCCAGCAGCGATGCCAGGAGATCCTGGTTCGTGACGTGCTCGCCGTGGATCTCGCCCCACGGCGGATTCGCGACGATGCGGGTGAAGCCGCCGGGCAGGTCCGCGGTCAGCACGTCCCCCACGATCCAGTCGATGCGGCCCTTGCGGCGGGCGGCGCGCTGATGGGCACGGGCGGCCTCGATCGCGGCAGGGGCCAGATCGACGCCGACGGCGCGCCTCGGCGCGGCGAGGAACGACTGCTCGATGAGCAGCGTCCCGGATCCGCAGGTCATGTCCAGCAGCTCGTCCTCGCCCGAGACGTCCATCAGGGTCATGACGCAGGCCGCGATCGTCGCGTTCACCGCTCCCGGGTAGTCCACCGTCCGCCAGGCGCGCGTCGACAGGGGGCGGGTCGTCAGGCGCGCGAGCACCTCCCAGGCCCGCGGCGCGCCGTCGGTGCGCGCGGCCGGTCGCACCCGGACCAGCAGGTCCCCGTCCTCGGCGTCCACGGGCAGGTCCACCGCTGCCGCGAGCTCCTGGGCGAGGCGCTCCATGACGGGCGTGCCCGCCCCGGCCGCCGCGAGGCGCAGCCCGGTGAAACGGGCCGAGCGCGGGCGGAGCTGCTGGAGCCGCTGCAGCGCCTGCCCCAGGTGCCGCATCACCGAGGTCTCGAGGAGCTCCTGGGGTCGGCGCGCGGGGATGCGGATGCACAGGTAGGCCGCGACGGAGCGACGCAGGGCCGCCGCGCCGGTCAGGTCGTCGGTGGCGACGACCGCTTCCGTCGAGCCGATGATGCGGACGGGCCCGAGCGCGGAGGCCTCCTGCGCGGCGAGCTCCGCGCAGCCGTCGAGGACCTCGAGCACGACCTCCGGGGCGGGGCCCAGGGCACGCGCGGGGGCCGACGTCGGCGTGCTCGCCGAGGGGCCGGTGGGGACCATGCGCTGCACCTCGCTTCCGTTGCCCGAGCGGGCGCTCCAGCCTATCGCCGGGCGGGTCCTCCCCCGTCCTGCGACCGGTAGGATCGCCCTGTGTTCACGGTGAGTGTCTGTTCCCTCAAGGGCGGCGTCGGCAAGACGTCCGTCACCCTCGGCCTGGCCTCGGCCGCCCTGCACCAGGGGGTCAACGCCCTGGTGATCGATCTGGACCCGCAGGGCGATTCCACGCTGGGTCTCCTCGGGGAGCCCGCCGAGGGCCCCGACATCGCCGACGTGATCTCCTCGGCGCGCACGGAGACGATCGACCGCGCGATCCGCCCCACTCCGTGGTCCGAGGGCGCCTCCTCGCACCTGGACATCATCCCGGGCACGCACCGCTCGAGCGTCGTCGACTCCCCCGCCCCCGCCGCTCGCGAGGTCCGGCGCCTGCGGGACGCGCTCGAGAATCGCTCGCACCACTACGATCTCGTCCTCATCGACTGCCCGCCGTCCCTGAACGGCCTGACCCAGATGGCGCTCGCCGCCTCGGACCGATCCCTGGTCGTGTGCGAGCCGGGATTCTTCGCCGTCACCGCCGCGGACCGCGCTCTCAAGCTCGCCGCCGAGCTGCACGACGACGGCCTGGCGCCGCGCCTGTCCCCGCTGGGCCTGGTGGTCAACCGCTACCGTCCCCGTTCCGTGGAGCACCAGTACCGTCTGGCCGAGCTGCGCGAGCTCTTCGGCCCCCTCATCCTCGATCCCGTCATCGAGGAGCGCGTCGGACTCCAGCAGGCCCAGGGCGGTGCGGTGCCGCTGCACCGCTACGAGGGCGCGAGCGGCGCCCGGCTCACCGAGGATTTCGACGCCCTCCTGCGGACGGTCCTCGCGGCCAAGGGCGGGACCGCGGAGGCCCCAATTCCGACGACGGAGACTCCGACGACGGAGACTCCGATGACGGAGACTTCCACGACGCAGGCCCAGGCACCGGCGACGGAGACCCAGGCTCCGACGGCCCCCGCCGATGCGCCGTCCGCCTCCGACAACGGCGCCCCCCAGCAGTCCTGAGACGCCCTCCGCGGAGTCGGCACGTGGGTGCCGGCCCGTTTCAGCGCACGGGTCGCCACGGCACCGGACGCCGATGCGCCCCTCCCCTGATGACGACGGCGGCGGATCCCCTCGAGGGGATCCGCCGCCGTCGCGATGCGGGGGTGGGGATGGGTCAGCCGGCGCGCTTCTTGCGTCGTGCCGCGAGCTCGTCGTGCAGCGCCAGCTCCGCATCGTCCGCGGGGTCGACGCTCGGGAGGACGGCGAGCTCGGTCTCGACCTCACGCCACACGCGGCCCACGGCGATGCCGAACACGCCCTGGCCGCCCTGCACGAGATCGATGACATCCTGGGCGGAGGTGCACTCGTAGACCGAGGCCCCATCGCTCATGAGGGTGATCTGCGCGAGATCGTCGACGCCGCGCTCGCGGAGGGCGGCGACGGCCACGCGGATCTGCTGGAGGGACACGCCGGTATCGAGGAGACGCTTGACGACCTTGAGGACGAGGACGTCGCGGAAGCCGTACAGGCGCTGGCTCCCGGAGCCCGAGGCGGCGCGGACGCTCGGCTCGACGAGACCGGTGCGGGCCCAGTAGTCGAGCTGGCGGTACGTGATGCCCGCGGCCTTGCAGGCAGCGGGTCCGCGGTAGCCCAGCTCGCCGGGCGTGTCGACGACCTCGTCGAAGAGGACGCCCTGCGCAGGCTCGGCGGGGACCGTCGTCTGCGCGGTGCGACCCGCGGGTGTCTCGGTGTTCACAGGAACCTCCAGGTGGACTACTCGGCGCCGGGGAAGAGCGCGAGCACCAGCCCAGAGTAGCCGGTGGAACGAGCACGCGGCACCCGACGCGCCGCATTCAGGTCACAGTCAGGTGACATGTGCTGTGGACCGCGCTCGAGTCCGACGTCGCACGAGTGTCCGCGATCAGCGCGACGCGGGGTCAGTCCTCCCGCAGGGCCGAGCGCAGCAGGGCCGCATGGAGGGAGTTCATGGACTCGCCGAGGTCGCGCATGAGGTCCTCCGCACCGCCCTGCGCCGCGGGATCCGCGGGGCGCGAGCGGGGCCGGGCGACGGAGCGGATCATGTGCGCCTGCCGCTGCGCGGCGGTGCGGACCATCACGAGGTGGCGGGGATGCAGTCCCTCCTCCGCGAGGGCCTTCGCGGCGCGGACGATCTCGAGATCGCCGGCGCCGTAGAACATGACCGACTCCGGGAGCATCCCGAACTGCTCCAGGTCGGAGATCAGCTCGTCGTCGACGCGCGCCTCACGGCACAGGCCGGCGCGGTCGAGGCGCACCGGCTGGAGCTGCGCGGTGGGGCCGGGGCGAGAGGCGATCGACGTGACCGTGGCCGCGTCGTCGTCGACGCCGTGCTCCTGCAGGTGCTCCTTGATGACCTTGAGCGGCCAGAAGCGATCCCGCTGGGCGCGCAGGACGAACACGAGACGGTCGACGTCGGCGCTGGAGTACTTGCGGTATCCGCTGGGCGAGCGCTCCGGCGAGATCAGCTCCTCCGCCTCGAGGTAGTGCAGCTTCGAGTGCGAGAGGTCCGGGAACTCCTCGCGGAGCTGCTCGAGCACCTGCCCGATGCTGAGGCGCGCGCCGGAGGCCGGCGCCGCCCGGCGGGACGCGGAGGCCGGCACCGGTCACGCCCTCCCGGGGTTCTGGTGGTAGGTGAGGCGGTACTTGCCGATCTGCAGCTCCTCACCGGAGTGCAGGCGGGCCTCGTCCACGCGCTCGCGGGACACGTAGGTGCCGTTGAGGGAGCCGAGGTCGCGGATCAGGAAGCCCTGGCCGTCGCGCAGGAACGCCGCATGCTTGCGGGAGACCGTCACGTCGTCGAGGAAGATCTCGCTCTGCGGATGGCGCCCGGCGACGGTCTTGTCCGCATCGAGGAGGAAGCGCGCGCCGAGGTTGGGGCCCTTGCGGACGATCAGCAGCGCCGAGCCCTCCGGGAGGGCGTCGATCGCGCTGCGATCCATCGCCGTGAGGCCGTGCTCCGGCTCCTCGGCGAGATCGGGGATGGAGATCGCGCTGAGCGTCGAGGTCTGGTCCAGGTGGTCCCGGTCCTGCATGGCGTCGGTGGGGTCGGTCACCGTGCATCCCTTCTTCCCTCGGCGTCATCGGCCTGCTGTGCGCCGCGCGCTGCGATGCGCTCGACGATGTGTCCTGGTGGGGATTCTCGCACGTGAGCGGGCCTCTCCTCGACCGTCGGCGGCGTCTGCGGGCGGTTTTGGGGAGGATTTGACCTCACGGGGCGACCGCTCAGACCTCCGGGACCGTCGGCAGGTCGTCCAGGAGGCGGGAGAAGTCGGTGACGGAGGCCTCCGGGGCCTCCGGTCGGCGCGCCTGGATCCAGAAGCGGGACGTCGCCAGGACGAGGGGGCCGTCGGCGATGCGTGCGGCCAGGTCCTCGAGCTGGTCGCGGTGGGTGTCGACCGACAGGTCCTCCGGCGCCGTCCAGGGGACCCGGCGGAGGTAGCGCAGCAGCGAGGGCATGTCGGAGAACAGGGCCCGGCCGCGGAAGGCGCCGGAGCGCTCGATCCGCAGGCCTGCCACGGTGAGCTCGCGCTCGACGTGCTCGGGGGTCGAGTCCGGGAACGGCGTCTGCAGCCCGAACAGGTCGATGAGCTCGGCGAGGTCGTCGGCGCCCACCTGCTGGGTGAGGAAGATGCCGCCGGGTGCGAGGACCCGCGCGACCTCCGGGGAGCTGAACGCGGCGTGGCGGTCGAGGACGAGGTCGAAGCTCTCGGAGGCGAAGGGCAGGGCGGCTCCGGGTGACCGCGGATCGTGCTCGGCGACCTTGACGCCCAGCGGCTCGAGCCGCTCGCGGGCGAGGGAGAGGTTCTGCGCCTGGCTCTCGGTCGCGGCCGTGACCTCCGGGAGGTCCTCGGCGAGGGCCGCGAGGAACTCCCCTCCCCCGGTCCCGATATCCAGGAGGTCGTGGGACATCTGCACGAGGGACCGCGCGAGCGTGTCGAAGCGCCACGGGGCGGCGTCCTCCGCGTAGCCGCGCAGGTCGTCGAAGGCCCAGCCGCGCGGATCCTCCGCGAGGATCTCGCGCCAGGACTGCAGCTCCTCGTCGTCCACGGCCATGGTGCGCTCCTCGGGGTCGACGCCCGCTCGCCGGGCGGGATCGGGGTCAGGGTAGCCGGGACGCCTGGGCGCCGTGCCGCAGGTCACGTCCGCGTCGATTCGCCCTGGGAGCATCGGGCGGGGTAAAGTCGGTCCGGTTCGAGATCGACGCCTCCGGGCGGAGATCGAGAGCAGCGGGCTGTGGCGCAGCTTGGTAGCGCACTTGACTGGGGGTCAAGGGGTCGCAGGTTCAAATCCTGTCAGCCCGACCGCGAGAAACCCCGCCTGATCAGCAGGAATGCCGATCGGGCGGGGTTTCTTCATGTCGTGCGGGAGACGACTGGCCGTCAGCGCTTGGGGCCGCCCAGCATGAGCGCGACGGCGATCGCCGCGAGCCACATGTCCTTGGCGACGGCCATGCCCTCCTGAGTGGGGCGGATGCCGTCATCCTGCGTCATCTCCGGGGTGCGGAAGTAGGCGGCGAGGAAGCCGGCCGACAGCGCCCCGAGGGCGGCGCCCGCGACGCGGGTGGGGACGAACGGGGCCAGGAGCGCGCCGCCCACGGCGATCTCGCCGTAGGAGAGGAACTTCTTGAACTGCTCGGGGGTCATCTCCCCCACCGACGGGACGCCCTTGGCCGCGGCCTGCTGCAGGTAGGCGGCCGTGCCCTCGTCCATGCCGAGCTTGCCGATGCCGGAGTTCAGGACGAAGGCGCCGGGGACGGCGCGCAGGACCAGGTTCGCGATGCTCATGGGGTTCCTTCCCAGATGGTTGCTGTGACTGCCGGACATCGTGGCAGGTGCACCTGGGTGGAATCCGCACGGCCCCGCACCGCTCCCGAAGCCGATGCGTCGCGCGCTCCGGCCAGCTGGGTGCCGAACGTCCCTGGAACCGTCCGACGACGCGGTGGATGATGGAGGCGCACGATCGGCGGAACGGACCGCCGGCGGCACGGCGGAAGGTGCTCTCCATGTCCTCGATGTACGCCCTGTCCAGCCCGGCCCACTACGTGCAGGGCAAGAACGCGATCGCCGAGCTCGGCAAGCACCTGAGCGCGATCGGCACCAAGCCCCTGCTGGTGGCCGACGACGTCGTCTGGGGCATCGTCGAGAAGGGCCTGACCGAGGGCTTCGAGGCCGCGTCCCTGCCCGTCGTCCGCGTCGGCTTCGGCCGCTTCGCCACGCCCGAGGCGGTCGACGCGCTGGTGCAGGCGATCACGGATGGCGGCCACGACGTGATCGTCGGTCTCGGCGGCGGCAGCGCGATCGACGCCGCCAAGGCCGCGGGCCACCTGGCCGAGGTCCGCTGGGCCTCCGTCCCCACGGCCGCATCCTCCGACGCCCCGACTTCGGCGCTCTCGGTCATCTACACCGAGGAGGGCGAGTTCATCGAGTACCGCTTCTTCCCGCACAACCCGGACCTCGTGCTCATCGACACCCAGCTGGTGGCCGAGGCGCCCGACAAGTTCCTCCAGGCCGGCATCGGCGACGCCCTCGCCACCTACCTCGAGGCCCGCGCCACCGATCGCGGCCAGGGCCTCACGATGGCCGGCGGCCGCCCCACGAAGTCGGCGCTCGCCCTCGCGCGCCTGTGCTGGGACCTGCTGTGGGAGAACTCCCTGACCGCGCTCGACGCCGTCCGCTCGAAGCAGGTGACTCCGGCGCTCGAGGCCGTCGTGGAGGCGAACACCCTGCTGTCGGGCCTGGGCTTCGAGTCCGGCGGTCTCGCCGCGGCCCACGCGATCCACAACGGCCTGACCGCCGCGCCCCAGACCCACGGCCTCACGCACGGCCAGAAGGTCAACATCGGCTCCCTCACCCAGCTGGTGCTCGAGGGCGCTCCCACCCAGGAGATCGAGGACTTCATCGTCTTCACCACCCGCGTGGGCCTGCCCAACACGCTCACCGAGATCGGCCTGACGGCGGAGGACACCGCCGAGCTGCGGGCGGTCGCGGAGGCGGCGACCGTCGAGGGCGAGACGATCCACAACATGCCCTTCCCGGTGACTGCCGAGGACGTCGTCGCGGCTCTCACCTCGATCGAGCAGCTCTCCCGCCGCGTCCGCGCCGAGCACGGGCTGCCCGAACCGGTCAAGCACATCGCCGAGCACTGAGGAGAAAGGTCCTGGGCGGAGGGACGACCTCGCGCTACGCGGCGAGGAACCGCCCGACGTCCAGGCCCTGGGCCCGGGCGGCGTCGGCATAGCGCATGCCCGAGGGGACCTGGGCCATCGCGAACCACCAGCGGGCGCGCCGGACCAGGCGGACGTCGTGCCACGGGACCTCGAACGACGGGTCGCGCCACAGCGTCAGGGCGACGTCCTCCTGCCGTCCGAGGGAGATGAGGGCGAGGCGCCGCAGCCGCGCGAGCGAGTGCACATCGGGCCGGCAGACGGCGGGGATGGCCACCGAGTCGTCGAACGGGAGCGGCCACACGGTCTCGCCCCAGGCGAGCACGGCCTCGCTCCCCTCCCCCAGCACGACCGCCGGCATCCGCAGATCCTCGACGCGGACGCGGCGGCGCCCCGTGACGGGCAGCGTGCCGACGTCGCCGGAGCGGACCCATGCACCCGGGAGCACCAGGCGACTGCCGAGGGAGACCTCGACCAGGCAGGCGCCCGGCAGCAGGGACAGCGGCCAGCGGCGGTCGGTCGGCGCATGCGGCGCGAGGTCGCGATCGACGTCGGCGAGGACCCTCAGCTCCGCGGCGTCGCCCGGGGCATCGGTCAGCGGCAGGCGCAGGCAGGTGCCGCGCTCGGGGACAGCGGTCACTGTCTAAACCTCGCGGCCTGCTCCCCCGACAGGGCCAGCGCGATCTGCTCGCGGAAGCGGTCGTTCAGGGCGGGCAGGTCGCTCGGATCGGCCCAGATGGCCTCCTCGTTCTCCCCGTCCGCCGGATACGGCGCCTGCCCGCTCCGCGCGGTGAACAGGAAGCAGAGGTCGAGGAACTGCGCCTGGTCGCCGTTGGCGTAGGTGATGGGCGGCAGAGTACGCACGTCCACCAGCCGCTCCGCCTGGGCGATGATCCCGGCCTCCTCGAGAACCTCGCGGGCGCCTGCGACCGCGGGCTCCTCCCCCGGATCGATGATCCCGGTGACAGGTGTCCAGGCGTCCGTATCGGCCCGACGCACCAGGAGCAGCGCGCCGCTGCCCTCCTCGACGACGACAGCGGTGACACCGCTCATCCACAGCGGTGCGTGACCGACCTTCTCGCGCAGGGCCAGGACGAAATCAGGGGTCGCCACGATCAGTAGCTGCTCATCGCTGCTGCGCCGAACAGGATCGACAAGAGCACCGGAAGCACGAACGACACCAGCATCGTCCCGATGATCAGCACCGCGAACACGATGCAGAGGATCCACCCGACCTTGTTGAGCGTCTGGGCGGACTGCGGGTTCGAGTCCACCTGCGTCAGGGCGATGATCCCCAGGATCGCCGGGATCGTCCCGCCGCACAGGAACCCGACGACCAGGACGCCGATGGCGCTGTTGGTGATCTGCGAGCGCAACGGCTCGGGCGTGCGGGGAGGTGCCGCCGGGACCCCCTGGTACGTGGCCTGCGCATATCCGCCCGGGCCGTAGCCTGCCTGCGGACCTGCCCCGTATCCGCCGGGCACCTGCTGCGGCGCGGCCGACGGGTGCTGGGCGTACGCGTCATCCGATGCGTACGGCGCCGGGGCGTAGGGGTCGGCGCCGCCCTGGCCCATGCTGCTCGGGTCTGGGCTGCTGTAGGCGGTGCTGTGCGGGTCGGCCCCCGCAGCCGTCCCGTCGCTGGGCGGCTGTCCGTACGGGGGAGGCTGGTGCGGCGCGTAGGGGTCGCTCATGGCCCCACTCTACGGGCGGGAGCATCGCGAGGCATCCCCTGCAGGACGCGCGGGGCCGCGGAGGGACCGGCCACCCCCGCAGGACCCGGAACCGCCGCAGGACGCGGCTGCCGCGGTCAGCGCTTGCGCTTCTCCCGGATGCGGACGCCGATCTCGATCGGGGAGCCGGTGAAGGCGAAGTCCTCCCGCAGGCGGCGCTCGATGAAGCGCCGGTAGCCGTGCTCGAGGAAGCCGGTGGCGAAGACCACGAACCGCGGCGGGCGCGTACGGGCCTGGGTCGCGAAGAGGATGCGCGGCTGCTTGCCGCCCCGCAGGGGATGCGGATGCGCGGCCACGAGCGTGCCCAGGAACGCGTTCAGGCGGGCGGTCGGGATGCGCGCGTCCCAGGACTCCAGGGCGGTCTCGAGCGCCGGCACCAGCTTGTCGGTGTGCCGCCCGGTCTTGGCCGAGAGGTTCACGCGGGGCGCCCACGCGACGTGCGCGAGATCCTTCTCGATCTCCCACTCGAGCTGGCGGCGGCGCTCCTCGTCGATCAGATCCCACTTGTTGAAGGCCAGCACGAGCGCCCGCCCGGACTCCAGGACCATGTCGATGATCTTCAGGTCCTGGGTCGAGATGGTCTCGGAGGCCTCGAGCAGGACCACCGCGACCTCGGCGCGCTCGAGAGCGGAGCGCGTGCGCAGCGAGGCGTAGAAGTCCGCCCCCTGGGTCTGCAGGATGCGGCGACGGATGCCCGCGGTGTCCACGAACGTCCACTCCCGACCGCCCAGGTCGATGCGCTCGTCCACCGGGTCGCGCGTGGTGCCGGCGGTGTCGTCGACCACCACGCGGTTCTCCCCCGCGAGCTTGTTCAGCAGGGAGGACTTGCCCACGTTGGGACGACCGACGAGCGCGACGCGGCGCGGCCCTGCGTCGGGGGCCATGCCGCGCCCCTCCTCCGGCAGCACCTCCATGACGGCGTCGAGCAGATCGCCCGAGCCGCGGCCGTGGAGCGCGGAGACGACATGGGGCTCGCCGAGGCCCAGGTTCCACAGGGCGGCGGCCTCGAGCTCGGCGCGGGCGTCATCGACCTTGTTGGCCACCAGCACGATCGGGCGCTTCGAGCGCCGCAGGACCTTCAGCAGCTGCTCGTCGGTCGCGGTGACGCCGACGGTCGCATCGACGACGAACATGACGGCGTCGGCCAGCTCGACCGCGATCTCCGCCTGCTCCGCCACGCGGTAGGCGATGCCCTGGACGCGGTCCTCCCAGCCGCCGGTGTCCACGAGCAGGAAGTCGCGCCCGGCCCACTCGGCCTCGTAGAACACGCGGTCGCGGGTCACGCCCGGCGTGTCCTCGACGACGGCCTCGCGGCGGCCCAGGATGCGGTTGACCAGGGTGGACTTGCCGACGTTGGGCCGGCCGACCACCGCGAGCACCGGGAGCATCCGGGCCTCGGCGGGCGCGAGGGCGTCCTCGTCGCCGCCCGCGAGGATCGCGAGGTCCTCATCGTCGAGGGCGTAGTCGTCCAGCCCGGCGCGCCAGGCGGCGGAGACGACCTCGTCGTCCACGCCGTCGTCGTCGCTGCCTCCGGCGCTGTCGCCGCCGCGCGCCTGTGCGACGAGCGCGAGCACCGCCTCGACGACCTCGTCGATGGACACGTCCGTCGTGTCGAGCGGGTGCACGCCCTCGGCGGGACGCAGGAACTCCGAGACGGTCGAGTCGTCGCGGTCGCGCCGCAGCACCTGGTCGCGCATGCGCTCGCGCGCCTCCTCGGAGTCGTCGAGCTCCAGCTCGGCGGCGCGCCGCCGCATCCTGGCCTCCTCGCTCGCGGACAGCAGCACGCGCACATCCGCGTCGGGCGCGACGACCGTCGTGATGTCGCGGCCCTCGGCCACGCACGAGCCCCGCTCCGCGGCGGCCTCCAGCATGATCGCGCGCTGGCGCTCCTGGAGGATCGCGCGGACGAGCGTGTTGGTCGCGACGGCGCTCACGAGGGCGCTGATCTCCTGGGTGCGGATCGCTGCCGTGATGTCCTGGCCGCGGACGACGACGACCGCGCCGGCAGGTTCGGTGCCCAGATCGAGATCCAGGTCGCGCGCGACAGCGGCGACCGCCTCGCGGTCCTCGAGGTCGACGCCGTCGGCCAGGCACGCCCAGGCGACGGCGCGGTACATCGCGCCGGTGTCGAGGAATCCGCCGTCGAGGCGCTGGGCCACGAGGCGGGAGACGGTGGACTTGCCGGAGCCGGCGGGGCCGTCGATGGCGATGGTCACGGGGTGCGACGGATGCATCTGGCCAGGATACGGGCGCTCAGCCCTCTGCGACGGTCCAGCCGCGCTCACGGAGCGCCTGCGTGAGCAGTCCCTCGCTCCCCCGCTGCACCGACACGTGCGCGATGCCGACCTTCTGGCCGAACGTGTGCTCGAGAGCGAGGTCCTCGAGGTTCACCCCGGTCTCGCCGATCTCCGTGAACAGGCGGCCCAGCTCGCCGGGACGGTCGGGCACGAGCACGGTGATCGTCGCGAAGTGCTCCGCGGCGCCGCCGTGGCGTCCCGGGATCCGGCGCACGCCGATGTTCCCGTCGGCGATGAGCTGCGCCACGGCTCGGCGCGACCCCTGCGCGGGATCGTCCTCGCCGGTGTGGCTCGCCAGGCCCGCGAGCACCTCGTCCAGCCGGTCCCGCATCTCCTGCAGGATCGGGGAGACCGCCGCCGCGTTGGCGCTGAGGATCTCCATCCAGAGCCGGGGGTCCGAGGCGGCGATGCGGCTCGTGTCGCGCAGCCCCTGGCCCGCGAGCTCGAGCGAGCGCTCGGGAGCGGACGCGAGGCTCGCCCCCAGGAGGCTCGCGACCACCTGCGGGGCATGCGACACGTGCGCGACCGACAGGTCGTGGTCCACCGCGTCCATCACGAGGGGCACGGAGCCGATCTCGCTGCCCAGGCGCCGCACCAGCGCGGTGGACTCGGCCCGGGACGTCGCATGCGGGACGACGACGAAGGGCCGGGCGAGGAACAGATCCCCGCGGGCCGCGATGACCCCGGACACCTCGCGGCCGGCCATCGGATGCGCGCCCACGTAGCGCGCGAGGTCGCTCTCCGAGATGGCGGCCGCGGGGTCGGCGGCGGCGCGGCGCACGGCCGACAGCACCGTCGCCTTGACGCTCGCGACGTCGCACACCGTGGCGTCGGGGAACGCGGCGAGAGCCTCGACGACCAGCCGCGCCGCGACGTCCGGAGGCGCCGCGACGATGACCAGCTCGGGGGCGGCGTCCGTCGCACCCGGGCGATGCCCCGCCCCCATCTCGACGGCCAGGGACTCGGTCCCGGGCGAGGAGTCCTGGATCTGCACGTCCACGCCCGCGCCCGAGAGGGCGAGGCCGAGGGAGCCGCCGATCAGGCCGGTCCCGATGATCCGCACCGGCGAGGGGAACGACGCGGCGGCCGGAGACGGCGACGACCCTGACGGCGAGGCCCCTGACGCCGCCGACGCCGCCGACGAGGGCCGCGGCAGGGCGCTCGGAGCGGCCGGGGGCTGCTCGGTCACAGCCCGACCTCGGCCATGAGCGTCCCCAGCTCCCGGCCCTCCACGCGGCGGGTCGTCCCCGGGGCGAGGTCGCCGAGCAGCACGGGACCGATGCGGGTGCGGACCAGCGCGGTGAGCTCGAAGCCCTGGGAGGAGAACATGCGGCGGACGATGCGGTTGCGGCCCTCATGGAGGACGACCTCGACGACCGCCTCCCGTCCGTCATGGGCGACGAGCCGCGCCTGGTCGGCCCGTGCGGGGCCGTCCTCCAGCTCGACGCCGTCGCGCAGCGCCTTCAGCAGGCCGCGGGGGAAGGTCCCCGGGCAGTCGAAGCGGCACACGTAGGTCTTGGAGATCTCGAAGGACGGGTGGGTGAGCCGGTGGGCGAGCTCGCCGTCGTTCGTCAGCAGCAGCAGGCCCTCGGTCTCGTAGTCCAGGCGCCCGACGTGGAACAGCCGCTGGGACTGGTCGGCCACGAACTCGGTGAGGTCGCGGCGCCCCTCGCGGTCGCTCATCGCGGAGACGACCTTGCGGGGCTTGTTCAGCGCGAGCGTCACGGTGCCCTCGTCGAGCTGCAGACGGCGGCCGTCGACGTGGATCACCTGGGCGGCGGTGTCGACGCGCACCCCCTGCTCGGCGACGATCACGCCGTCGACGGTCACCCGACCGGCGGCGATGAGGGCCTCGCAGGCCCGGCGGGAGCCGAAGCCCGCGCGGGCGAGGACCTTCTGCAGGCGCTCGCCGTCGGCGACGTGCACATCGGGACCGGAGCCGTCGTCGGCCCCGGACTCGACCGCGGCGTCGCGCGGGCGCCCGTCGGCATCGCGCAGGCGCACCTCGCGCGGGGGCGTGAAGTGGCTGCGGCGGCGGCGTCGCTGCTCGGCGGCCACCGGGTCAGGCCGCCGCGCCGCGCGCGATGAGCTCGCGCGCGAGCTGGCGGTAGGCGTCGGCGCCCTTGGTGCCGGGCGCGAAGCTCGTGATGGGCTCCGCCGCGACCGAGGCGTCGGGGAACTTCACGGTGCGGTTGATCGTCGTGTGGAAGACCTGGTCCCCGAAGGCCTCGACCACGCGGGCCACGACCTCGCGGGCGTGCAGGGTGCGGGAGTCGAACATGGTGATGAGGATGCCGTCGATCTCCAGGCGCGGGTTGATGCGGTCCTGGACCTTCTCGATGGTCTCGACCAGCAGGGCGACGCCGCGCAGGGCGAAGTACTCCGGGCCCAGCGGGATCACGACGCCGTGGCTCGCGGCGAGCGCGTTGACGGTGAGCAGGCCCAGCGACGGCTGGCAGTCGATGATGATCACGTCGTAGTCGTCCATCACGGGGCGCAGCACGCGCGCGAGGGCCATCTCGCGGGCCACCTCGTTGACGAGCTGGACCTCCGCGGCCGAGAGGTCGATGTTCGCCGGCAGCACGTCGAGGTTCTCGGTCTCGGTCTCGCAGATGACCTCGCGGACGTCGTGGCTGCGGTCCATGAGCAGGTTGTAGACGGTGATGTCGAGGTCGTAGGAGTTGATCCCGGTTCCGGCGGACAGCGCGCCCTGCGGGTCGAGGTCCACCAGGAGCACCTTGCGGCCCAGCTCCGCGAGCGCCGCGCCCAGGGAGATGACGGAGGTCGTCTTCCCGACCCCGCCCTTCTGGTTGACCATCGAGATGACGCGCGCCGGGCCGTGGCTCGTCAGCGCGGCGGGCTCGGGGAACTCGGGGAGCTGGCGGCCGGTCGGGCCCAGGTCGAAGTCGAGGGTCTGGTTCGCGTCGCTCACGGGGGTTCCTGTCGTCTGCGTCGTCATGCCGTCCGCGTCCTCATGCGGATCGGGCCGCCCAAGTCTAAGCCCCGCGGACGGCCCGCGGATGGGCGGCCGCGTGGGCCTCGCGCAGGGAGTCCACGGTCACCTGCGTGTACAGCTGCGTCGTCGTGACCGACGCGTGCCCCAGGAGCTCCTGGACCGAGCGCACGTCCGCTCCGCCGTGCAGCAAGTGCGTGGCGAACGAGTGGCGCAGGGTGTGGGGGCTGATGTGCTCGCGCAGACCGGCGGCCTCCGCGGCGTCCTGGACGATGCCCCAGGCGGCCTGCCGGGTGAGCCGGGTGCCGCGGGAGCCGAGGAACAGGGCCGGGGTGCCCTTCCCGCGGGCGGCCAGCGCCGGGCGCCCCCGCGTCAGGTACGCGGAGACCGCATCGAGTGCGTAGGAGCCGACGGGCACGACCCGGTGCTTGTCCCCCTTGCCGCGCAGCACGGCCTGGCGCTCCGGGATCGAGAGATCGTCGATGTCCAGGCCGACCGCCTCGGAGATGCGGGCGCCGAGGCCGTAGAGGATCTCCAGCAGCGCGCGGTCGCGCAGCGCCCGCTCGGCGGGCAGCATCCCGCTGCGCGGTCGCGCGGCGGCGTCCAGCAGAGCCTCGACCTGGTCCAGCGAGATCGGGTGGGGCAGGCGCTGGGAGCGGGAGGGAGCGGGCAGCGCGGTGGTCGGGTCCCCGGCCGGGGTCTCGCCCTCCCCCTCGAGGAAGGCGTGGAGCCCGCGGACCGCGGCCAGAGCCCGGCTCGCGGAGCTGGCGGCCAGGGCGGTCCCACCGTCCTCGCCGGTGCGCACCGCCCGCATCCACGCCGTCACATCGGCCGGGGACGCAGCGGCCAGCTCGACCTGCTGGGACGCGAGGTGGTCGAGGTAGCGCGTCAGGTCGCGGCGGTAGGCGGCGACGGTGTTGGCCGCCAGACCGCGCTCGACGCGCAGGTGCGCGAGGTACTGCTCGAGGGTGCGGGCATCGCCGCGCCGCGCCGGGTGATCGGTCATCGGGCAGTCACGTCGGGCGCACCGTGCACGGGTGCGTCAGAACCGGACGAACGGGTCGATGGCGAGCGCGACGAACAGGAGCGTCAGGTACGTGATCGAGGCGTGGAACACGACCATCGGACCGAGGGCCTTGCCCGTGAGCCCGCGGTGGACGCGCACGGCGTAGCGCAGCACGAGCCAGAGGAACCAGGCGCCGGTGGCCACGGACGCGACGAGGTACACGGGTCCGGTGCCGCCCAGCTGCACGATCGCCAGCGAGCAGGCGATCATCGCGACGGTGTGGCCGATCATCTGGTACGAGACGGTGCGGCGCGAGGCGACCACCGGGAGCATGGGGACGCCCGCGGTCTCGTAGTCCTTGGTGAACTTCTCCGCGAGCGGCCAGTAGTGCGGCGGGGTCCAGAAGAAGATGACGAGGAACAGCATCACGGCGGTCCACGAGACGGTCCCGGTCACCGCGGACCAGCCGATGAGGACCGGCATGCAGCCCGCGACGCCGCCCCAGACGATGTTCTGGCTCGTGCGGCGCTTGAGGATCATCGTGTAGAAGACGACGTACAGCAGGATCGCCGCGACGGCGAGGGCCGCGGACATCGGGTTGACCAGCAGACCGAGCCAGACGGCGGAGATGATCGAGAGCACGATGCCGAAGACGAGGGCGGCGCGCGGGCTCACCTCGCCCGTCACGATCGGGCGGTTGCGCGTGCGGCGCATCTGCGCGTCGATGTCGCGGTCGAGGTACATGTTCAGCGCGTTCGCGCCGCCCGCCGCGAGGTAGCCGCCGACGAGCGTCCACACGATGAGCAGCGGACGGGGGAAGCCGCCGGCCGCGAGGAACATCGTCGGGATGGTCGTGATGAGCAGGAGCTCGATGATCCGCGGCTTGGTCAGCGCGACGTAGGCGCGCAGGGTGCGCCCGAGCCAGCGGCGCTCGGGACCATCCAACCGCGTCGTCCTCGACGCCGTCGTCGTCCCGGTCGATTCCGTGGCGGTCACCGGCCACCGTCCTTCCGCGCGTGGGGTCCGGACCGCTGGGGGCGGCGGAACCGGATCGGCTGCGTCGGGGGCGACGGCAGCTCTTCCATGCTAGACGACGGCGTGCGCGGAGCACAGGGTCACCGCCCGCCCCGGCGCGTCCCGCGCGCCTCACCGACCTCGCACGCCTGCCGCGCCGGCGACGGGCGGCAACGGACGGACGCCTCAGGAGCCGTCGAGGCGCCCGCGACTACGATGGAGGCATCGGCCCGCGGCACCCGCGGGTCCCGCGCCACGAATGAAGGAGCTGCACGCGTGACTGACAACTTCAAGGCCCCCGAGGGCTGGTCCGACCTCGACAAGAGCGCGATCGACACCGCGCGCGCCCTCGCGGCGGACGCCGTCGAGAAGGTCGGCAACGGCCACCCGGGCACCGCGATCAGCCTGGCCCCCGCGGCGTACCTGCTCTACCAGGACATCATGCGCCATGACCCCTCGGACACCGCGTGGCTCGGCCGCGACCGCTTCGTGCTCTCCGCGGGCCACTCGAGCCTGACCCAGTACGTGCAGCTGTTCCTCGGCGGTTTCGGCCTGGAGCTCGAGGACATCGAGGCGCTGCGCACGTGGGGCTCTAAGACCCCCGGCCACCCCGAGTGGGGCCACACGAAGGGCGTCGAGACGACCACGGGCCCGCTCGGCCAGGGCCTCGCGACCGCGGTCGGCATGGCGATGGCGCAGCGCCGCGAGCGCGGCCTCCTCGATCCGGACGCCCCCGAGGGCACCAGCCCGTTCGACCGCTTCACCTACGTGATCGCCTCGGACGGCGACATGCAGGAGGGCATCACCAACGAGGCCTCCTCGATCGCGGGCACCCAGCAGCTCGGCAGCCTCATCGTCCTGTGGGACGACAACGACATCACGATCGAGGGCCACACCGACATCGCCTTCACCGAGGACACCGCCGCCCGCTACGAGGCGCTGGACTGGCACGTCCAGACGGTCGACTGGCGCGGCGGCTCCGAGTACGTCGAGGACCTCGCCGCGCTCAAGGACGCGATCCTCGCCGCCCAGAAGGTCACCGACAAGCCGTCGTTCATCCGCCTGCGCACGATCATCGCGTGGCCGGCCCCCTCCGCCCAGGGCACGGCCGGCTCCCACGGCTCGGCCCTCGGCGCCGAGGAGGTCGCCGCGCTCAAGACCGCCATGGGCTTCGACCCCGAGGCGTCCTTCGCGGTCGCCGAGGACGTGCTCGCGCACACCCGCGGCCTCGTCGAGCGCGGCCGCGAGGCCCACGCCGCCTGGGACGAGCAGCTCGCCGCCTGGAAGCAGGGCAACCCCGAGGGCGCTGAGCTCCTCGAGCGCCTCAGCGCCGGCCGCCTGCCCGAGGGCCTCGCCGACGCCCTCCCCGCCTTCGAGGCCTCCGCCAAGGGCGTCGCCACGCGCGCCGCCTCCGGGCAGGTCCTCGCCGCGCTGGCTCCCGTCATGCCCGAGCTGTGGGGCGGCTCCGCCGACCTCGCCGGCTCGAACAACACCACGATGAAGGGCGAGCCGTCCTTCATCCCCGAGGAGCGCTCGACCCCCGAGTTCCAGGGCACCCCCTACGGCCGCACCCTGCACTTCGGCATCCGCGAGCACGCGATGGGCTCGATCCTCACGGGCATCAACGCGGGCGGCCTGACCCGCGCCTACGGCGGCACGTTCCTGCAGTTCGCCGACTACATGCGCGGCGCCGTGCGCCTCGCTGCCCTCATGGGCGTCGACGACATCTTCGTGTGGACGCACGACTCGATCGGCCTGGGCGAGGACGGCCCCACCCACCAGCCGATCGAGCACCTCGCCGCGCTGCGCGCCATCCCGAACCTCTCGGTCGTGCGCCCCGCGGACGCCAACGAGACCGCGGCCGCGTGGAAGGCGACGCTCGAGCACCGCGACGGGCCCGTCGGCCTCATCCTCACGCGCCAGGCGGTGCCGACGCTCGACCGCAGCGAGCTCGCGCCCGCCTCCGAGCTGGCCCGCGGCGGCTACGTCCTCAAGGACGCCGCCTCCGGCGAGGCGGAGGTCGTCCTCATCGCGACCGGCTCCGAGGTGCAGCTGGCGCTGCAGGCCCAGGAGTCCCTCGCCGCCGACGGCATCGCCGCCCGCGTCGTCTCGATGCCCTGCGTCGAGTGGTTCGACGCCCAGGACGAGGCGTACCGCGAGAGCGTCATCCCCAGCGCGGTGCGCGCCCGCGTGACCGTCGAGGCGGGCATCGCCATGCCGTGGCACCGCTTCCTCGGCGACGCCGGCCGCGCCGTGTCCATCGAGGAGTACGGCGCCTCGGCCGATGCCGGGACGCTCTTCGAGAAGTACGGCATCACCTCCCAGGCCGTGGCCGACGCGGCCCGGGAGTCCCTCGCGGCCGTCCGCGGCTGACACGGGGCGCGGGGCGGGACGACCAGCATCGTCCCGCCCCGCACCCCTCACCTCCCCCTCTCGCGCGGGAGCCCCTCTCCCGCCCCGGATCCCAGGAATAGCGCAGACCATGACCCAGAACACCCGCACCCAGGCCCTGACCGACGCCGGCGTCTCCATCTGGCTCGACGACCTCTCCCGTGAGCGCCTCGCCTCCGGCGACCTGCAGCGACTCATCGACACCGTGAACGTCGCGGGCGTCACCACCAACCCCTCGATCTTCCAGGCCGCCATCGCCGGGACGTCCGCCTACGACGAGGACATCGCGCGCCTGGCCGCGGAGGGCCGCGACGCCGAGGGGATCGTCGAGGTCCTCACCACCGACGACGTGCGCGCCGCCTGCGACCTGTTCTCCGATCTCCACGCCGCGACCGACGGGACCGACGGCCGCGTCTCCATCGAGGTCGACCCGCGCCTGGCCCGCGACACCGCGGCGACGATCGAGCAGGCCGTGCGCCTGCACGAGCTGGTCGGCCGCGAGAACGTGATGATCAAGATCCCGGCCACGGCCGAGGGGCTGCCCGCGATCACCGAGGTGATCGGGCGGGGCATCAGCGTGAACGTCACGCTCATCTTCTCGGTCGAGCGCTACCGGGCGGTCATCGACGCGTACCTGGCGGGTCTCGAGCGCGCCCGCGACGCCGGCATCGATCTCGCGGGCATCCGCTCTGTCGCCTCGTTCTTCGTCTCGCGCGTGGACACCGAGGTCGACTCCCGGCTCGCGGCGATCGGCGGCCCGGCCGCGCAGCTCGTCGGCCAGGCGGCCGTCGCCAACGCCCGCGTCGCCTTCGGGGAGTTCCTCGACGCGTTCGCCACCGAGCGCTTCCACGAGCTGGAGGCCGCGGGCGCGGCCCCGCAGCGTCCGCTGTGGGCCTCCACCGGCGTGAAGAACCCGGACTACTCCGACACCCTGTACGTCGACAGCCTCGTGGCGCGGCCCTCGGTCAACACCATGCCGGAGAAGACCCTCCGGGCCGTCGCCGACCATGGGCGGCCCGGTGCGCCGCTCGACGCCGCGACGGCCCAGCAGGCCGCCGCGGTCCTCGAGCGGATCGCCGGTGCGGGCGTGGATCTCGCCGAGGTCTGCGAGGAGCTCGAGCGCGACGGCGTCGCGAAGTTCGAGAAGGCCTGGACGGAGCTCCTGGAGACCGTCGGCGCGGCCGCCCGCGACGCGCGCCCCTGAGCCGCCTGGGCCTCAGCCGCCTGGGCCTTCGCCAGCGGGTCCTGGGTCACCAGGTCCGCATCTCTGCTCCGAGGACCGGCCGCGCCGCACGTCGGCCGGTCCTCGGCCCTGCCATCCCCCGTGTCGGAAGGACACCTATGACCCCCACGCCCATCGGCTCGGAGACCGAGCCCCGCGACAGCGATAGCGTCGGCCAGCGCCTGGCCGACACCTCGGCCGTCGGCGCCGACAACCCCCTGCGCGACCCGCGCGACCGGCGCCTGCCGCTCATCGCCGGCCCCTGCTCGATGGTCATGTTCGGTGTCACGGGCGACCTCGCCAAGAAGAAGCTGCTCCCGGCGATCTACGACCTCGCCAACCGCGGCCTGCTGCCCCCGGCCTTCGGCCTCGTCGGCTTCGGCCGCCGCGAATGGAGCGATGACGACTTCGCCGACTACGTCGAGGAGAGCGTCCGTGCCGGTGCCCGCACGCCCTTCGTCGAGGACGTGTTCGCGCAGCTGCGCGCGGGCCTGCGTTTCGTCACCGGCGCGTTCGACGACGCCTCCGCCTTCGAGCGCCTCACCGAGGTCGTCGGCGAGCTCGACCGCACCCGCGGCACCGGCGGCAACCACGCCTTCTACCTGTCGATCCCGCCGAGCGCCTTCCCCGACGTCTGCGAGCAGCTCGCGAACTCCGGGCTCAACACGCCGCGCGACGGCTCCTGGCGCCGCGTCGTCATCGAGAAGCCCTTCGGCCACGACCTCGCGTCGGCCCGCGAGCTCAACGACGTGGTCGAGAAGGTGTTCCGCCCCGAGGACGTCTTCCGCATCGACCACTACCTCGGCAAGGAGACCGTCCAGAACATCCTGGCGTTCCGCTTCGCCAATCAGCTGTTCGAGCCCGTGTGGAACGCCAACTACGTCGACCACGTGCAGATCACGATGGCCGAGGACATCGGCATCGGCTCCCGCGCCGGCTACTACGACGGCATCGGGACGGCGCGCGACGTCATCCAGAACCATCTGCTGCAGCTGCTCGCCCTGACCGCGATGGAGGAGCCCGTCTCCTTCGACGCCGCGGACCTGCGCACCGAGAAGGAGAAGGTGTTCAAGGCGATCGAGCTGCCCGCCGACCTCGCCCAGCACACCGCCCGCGGGCAGTACGTGGGCGGCTGGCAGGGCGGCGAGCTCGTCAAGGGCTACCTCGAGGAGGAGGGCATCCCCGCCGACTCCACCACCGAGACCTTTGCCGCGATCCGCCTCGACCTCGCGACCCGCCGCTGGGCCGGCGTCCCGTTCTACCTGCGCGCCGGCAAGCGCCTGGGCCGACGGGTCACCGAGATCGCCGTCGTGTTCCGCCGCGCCCCGTTCCTGCCCTTCCGCGACACCGACACCGCGGACCTGGGGCAGAACGCGATCGTGATCCGCGTTCAGCCCGATGAGGGCGTCACCATCCGCTTCGGCTCCAAGGTGCCGGGCACCCAGATGGAGGTCCGCGACGTTACGATGGACTTCGCCTACGGCTCCTCCTTCACCGAGGAGTCCCCCGAGGCCTACGAGCGGCTGATCCTCGACATGCTCCTGGGCGATCCGCCGCTGTTCCCGCGGCAGCAGGAGGTCGAGCTGTCCTGGCGGATCCTCGACCCCATCACCGAGTTCTGGGCCCAGCACATGCCCCCGGCGCCCTACCGCGCCGGCACCTGGGGCCCCGAGACCGCGTACGAGATGCTCGCCCGCGACGGGCGTACCTGGAGGCGACCGTGATCACCACCCTGACCGACACCACCGCATCGGCGGTCGACCGCCGCCTCATCGAGATGCGCGAGGAGTTCGCGGTTGCCGCGCAGGGCCGCGTGCTCACGCTCCTGATCGTCGCGGGCACCGAGGACCTCGCCGAGCCGCTCTCCGCGGCCGTGCAGGCCAGCCGCGAGCACCCCTGCCGCGTGCTCGTCCTGCAGACCGAGCCCGAGGCCGCGGCCGACGGCCTCGATGCCGAGATCCGTGTGGGCCGCGATGCGGGCGCCGGCGAGATCGTGCTGCTGAGCGTCCGCGGGCAGGTCGCGAGCTCCCTCGACACCCTCATCACCCCGCTGCTGCTCCCCGATGCGCCGATCGTCGCCTGGTGGCCGGGCGCCGCCCCGTCCTCCCCCGGGCAGGACGTGCTCGGATCCATGGCCCAGCGCCGCATCACCGATGCCCGCCAGTCCGACTCGCCCGAGTCGATGCTCAAGCGCCTGCGCCGCGGCTACCGCAGCGGGGACACGGACCTGTCCTGGTCGCGGATCACCCACTGGCGCGGGCTCATCGCCTCCGCCGTCGAGATCCCCCCTCTCGCCGCCCCGACCTCCGTGACCGTCGAGGGCACGGTCGACGACCCGTCGGTGCTGCTCATGGCCTCATGGCTCGAGAAGGAGCTCGGCGTCGAGGCGCAGATCGTCCCCGGGCCCGCCGAGGAGATCGGCCTGTCCGGCGTGACCCTGGTCCGCCCCGACGGAGAGATCGCGCTGCGCCGCGAGAGCGGCGACTCCATCGTCATGAACCTGCCGGGCGACGCCTCCGACCAGCACGTGACGATCCCGCGCCGCTCCCTGTTCGAATGCCTCTCCGAGGAGCTGCGCCGCCTCGATCCCGACGAGGTCTACGGGGACGCCCTCTGCCACGCCTTCACCGGCATCGACGACGCCTCGACCTTTGCCTCCGGCAAGCCCGAGCCCACCGACGTGGTCAGCGCGGACAAGGACGCCGTCTCCGACGCGGCAGCCGCCGCGGTGGCGGAGCACCTGCGCTCGGCGATCGCCGAGCGCGGCCTGGCGCATGTCGTCCTCACTGGCGGCACCGTGGGCATCCCCACCGCCGGGAAGCTCGCGCGCGAGCTCTCCGCCGCGGGCGTCGACCCCGAGCGCATCGAGGTCTGGTGGGGCGATGAGCGCTTCGTCGCCGCCGACTCCCCCGAGCGCA
Source organism: Brachybacterium nesterenkovii (assembly GCF_900163655.1). Lineage (GTDB taxonomy): Bacteria > Actinomycetota > Actinomycetes > Actinomycetales > Dermabacteraceae > Brachybacterium > Brachybacterium nesterenkovii. The sequence continues at coordinate 49,702 of NZ_FWFG01000099.1, read as the reverse complement.
ACGACCTCGCGGTGCGGGCGTCGTTCGTCGAGGCCCTCGGCATCCCCGCGCACCGGGTGCACCCGATGCCGTCCACGAGCTCGGGCATGGGCCTGGACGACGCCGCCGCCTGGTACGGCCAGCAGCTCGACATGGCGGGCGGCGACGTCCCGTTCCACACTCGCGGTCGGGCGTTCTTCGACGTCCTCCTGCTGGGCGTCGGACCGGACGGCCACATCGCCTCCCTGTTCCCGGAGCATCCGGACCAGAAGGAGACGACGCTGACGGCATCCGCGGTGCGCGACTCCCCCAAGCCGCCGCCGGAGCGCATCACGCTCACCTGGCCGGCCGTGAACTCGGCGCGCCACGTGGTGCTGCTGGCCGCGGGGGCGGAGAAGGCCGAGGCCGTCGCCCGGGCGCACGCCGGCATCGATCCCTGGGCCTGCCCGTCCTCCGCGGTGCGCGGTCTCGAGTCGACTACCTGGTACCTCGACGAGGACTCCGCGAGCGGGCTCTGAGAGCCGCGGCGGCGGGCGGTGACGGGGACGCTGAAGGGGTCCCTGTCGCTCGCCGCGCGCCTCCCCGGCGCAGGAACGAGGAAGCCCCGCACCATCGGTGCGGGGCTTCCTCGTGCGCTGGAGGTGCTGCGGGGCTCAGCCCGTGACGGCGATGATGCGGGCGATGATGCCCAGCCCGATCGCGCACAGCGCCCAGATGATCGCGACGCCCACCGTCAGCCGGTTCAGGTTGCGCTCGGCCACGCCGGAGGAGCCGGCACCGGCGGAGATGCCGCCGCCGAACATGTCCGACAGACCGCCGCCGCGGCCGCGGTGCAGCAGCACGAGGAGCACCAGCAGGAGGCCGGTGACCGCCAGCAGCACCTGCAGGATGGTCTTGACGAGCGAGAGGTCCACGAAGGGGCGCCTTTCTCAGGGGACGACGAGCCGGTCCAGGATACCGCGAGGGCCGGTTCCCGTGGAGGAACCGGCCCTGCGGCGTGAGGCATCGGGCAGACAGCCCGATGCCTGGCGAATCAGCCCTGGTAACCAGCGATCTTGGAGAACTCATCCGCCTTCAGCGACGCGCCGCCCACGAGGGCGCCGTCGACGTCCGGCTTCTCCATGAGCTCCGCGACGTTCGCGGACTTCACGCTGCCGCCGTACAGGACGCGCACGGTCTCGGCGACCGACTCGTCGTACAGCTCCGCGAGACGGGCGCGGATGGCCGCGCACACCTCCTGGGCGTCGTCCGGGGTCGCGACCTCGCCGGTGCCGATGGCCCAGACGGGCTCGTAGGCGATGACGACGTTCTTGACGTCATCGGCCGAGAGGCCCTCGAGGCCGCCGTCGACCTGCGCGAGCGTGTGCGCGACCTGCTCGCCGGCCTTGCGGACCTCGAGCGGCTCGCCCACGCACAGGATCGGGGACAGCCCGACCTCGAGCGCGGCCTTGACCTTGGCGTTGGTGACCTTCTCGTCCTCGCCGTGGTACTGGCGGCGCTCCGAGTGGCCCACGAGGGCGAAGGTGCAGCCCAGTGCGGTCAGCATGCTGCCCGCGATCTCACCCGTGTAGGCGCCGAACTCGACGTGCTCGGAGATGTCCTGCGCGCCGTAGGCGATCGGGTAGCGGTTGGCCTCGATCGCGGTCTGGACGGTGCGGATGTTCACTGCCGGGGGGAACACGGCGACCTGGACCTTGGACATGTCGAAGGCCTTGAGCGCATCGCCCAGGTCCTCGACCAGGGACAGGCCCTGCTTCCAGTCCAGGTTCATCTTCCAGTTGCCCGCCATGAGCGGGGTGCGGGTGGTCACTTGGTGCCCTCCTCGAGGACCGCGATACCGGGAAGCTCCTTGCCCTCGATCAGCTCGAGGCTCGCGCCGCCACCGGTGGAGATGTGCGAGTAGCGGCTCTCATCGAAGCCGAGGTTGCGGATGGCCGCGGCGCTGTCGCCGCCGCCGATCACGGTGAAGCCCTCGCACGAGGCCACGGCCTCGGCGACGGCGCGAGTGCCCTCCGCGAACTTCTCGAACTCGAACACGCCCATGGGGCCGTTCCAGAAGAGGGTCTTCGCGTCGGCGATCTTGGAGGCGAACAGCTCGGCCGTCTTCGGGCCGATGTCCAGGCCCTCCTTGTCGGCCGGGATCTGGGTCGACGGGACGACCTCGGACTCGGCATCCGCGGAGAACTCCGCCGCGACGACCGTGTCGACGGGCAGGACGAGCTCCACGCCGTTCTTCTCCGCGGTCTCCATGTAGCCCTTGACGGTGTCGACCTGCTCGGCGTCCAGGAGGGACTTGCCGATCTCGTGGCCCTGGGCCTTGAGGAAGGTGTACGCCATGCCGCCGCCGATGATGATGCGGTCGGCCTTGGTCAGCAGGTTCTCGATGACGCCGAGCTTGTCGGCGACCTTCGCGCCGCCAAGGATCACGACGAACGGGCGCTCCGGGTCGTCGGTCACCTTGCGCAGGGACTCGACCTCGTTGCGCACGAGCGAGCCCGCGGCGGCCGGCAGCAGCTGCGCCACGTCGTAGACGGAGGCCTGCTTGCGGTGCACGACGCCGAAGCCGTCGGAGACGTACGCGTCCGCGAGGGCGGCCAGCTGCTCGGCGAAGGCGCGGCGCTCGGCCTCGTCCTTCGAGGTCTCGCCCGCGTTGAAGCGGACGTTCTCGAGCAGGGCGATCTCGCCGTCGGCGAGCGAGGCGACGGTCTCCTGGGCGGACTCGCCTACGGTGTCGGTTGCGAACTTGACCTCAGTGCCCAGCAGCTCGGACAGGCGGGACACGACGGGGCGCAGGGAGTACTTCTCCTCCGGCGCGCCCTTCGGGCGACCGAGGTGGGCCACGACGATGACGCGGGCGCCGGCGTCGAGGAGGGCCTTGAGCGTGGGGACGGAGGCGCGGACGCGGCCGTCGTCGGTGATGCGGGTGCCGTCCAGCGGCACGTTGAGGTCACTGCGGACGAGAACGCGCTTGCCGCGCAGATCGCCGAGGGACTCGATGGTCTTCAGCACGTGGTGCTCCTTGGGAGAACGTTCGATGATGCGGATGATGCGACGGGAGCCCGCCCGGCATCGCGTCCCCGGAGGGCCGGTGCCGGACGGGCTCCCATGCGATCTGTCAGCGGATGCCGAGCAGGATCAGAGGCTCTTGCCGACCAGAGCGGTGAGGTCGACGAGGCGGTTGGAGTAGCCCCACTCGTTGTCGTACCAGGAGACGACCTTGACCTGGTTGCCGATCACCTTGGTGAGACCGGCGTCGAAGATCGACGAGTGCGGATCGGTCTCGATGTCCTTGGAGACGATCGGGTCCTCGGTGTAGGCCAGGACGCCCTTGAGCGGGCCCTCGGCGGCCTTCTTCACCGCGGCGTTGACCTCCTCGACCGTGACCTCGCGCGACGCCTCGAAGGTGAGGTCGGTGGCGGAGCCGGTCGGGGTGGGAACGCGGAGGGCGTAGCCGTCGAACTTGCCCTTGAGCTCCGGCAGGACCAGGGCCACGGCCGCGGCCGCACCGGTCTTGGTCGGGATGATGCTCAGGGCGGCGGCGCGGGCGCGACGCAGGTCGCTGTGCGGCGCGTCGAGCAGGCGCTGGTCGCCGGTGTACGCGTGGACGGTGGTCATGAGGCCCTTGACGATGCCGAACTCGTCGTTGAGGACCTTGGCCAGCGGCGCGAGGCAGTTGGTGGTGCAGGACGCGTTCGAGATGATGTCGTGCTTCTCGGGGTCGTAGTCGGCGTCGTTCACGCCGACGACGAAGGTCGCGTCCTCGTTCTTCGCCGGAGCGGAGATGATGACCTTCTTGACGGTCTCGCCCAGGTGGGCCTTCGCCTTGGTGGCGTCGGTGAAGAAGCCGGTGGACTCGATGACGATCTGAGCGCCGGTGGAGGCCCAGTCGATGTTGGCCGGATCCTTCTCAGAGAAGACCTTGACCTTGGTGCCGGCGATCGTGATCGACTCGTCGTCGAAGGTGACGTCGCCGTCGAAGCGGCCGAGGATCGAGTCGTACTTGACCAGGTGGGCGAGGGTCTTGTTGTCGGTGAGGTCGTTGACCGCAACGATCTCGAGGTCCGCGCCCTGCTCGACGGCGGCGCGAAGGAAGTTGCGGCCGATGCGACCGAACCCGTTGATTCCGACCTTGACAGTCACTGTTCCTCCTTGTGTCGCGGCGCGAGGCCGCGGGAACGCTGTGGCGCCGCGTGTCGCGGCACCGGGGTCACCCGGCGCGTGCGCGCCGGAATGTCTCGAGCGTACCAAGTCGAGGCCGCGGATCACGACCCTGCGGGTCCCGATCCGGACGGCTTTTCGAGCATCGGCGACCGCGTAGCACACGTGCCTGACCTCCGCCCGGGGACCGAGGTCCCTTCCCCCTATGACCTGTGCGTCCTGCCGCCGGGAGCGGCACCCGCCGACTGCGCGGTGCGCTGTCCGCGACCGCTGCGGATCAATCCTCGGCGTCGCTCTCGTCCGCTTCCGTGCCGGGCACGCCCAGCTCGGCCGCCCGCTTGTCCGCCATCGCGAGGAGGCGACGGATGCGCCCGGCGACGGCGTCCTTCGTCATCGGCGGATCGGCCAGGCGCCCGAGCTCCTCGAGGCTCGCCTGGCGATGCTCGATGCGCAGGCGCCCGGCGACGCGCAGGTGCTCCGGGACGTCCTCGCCGAGGATCTCGAGCGCGCGCTCGACCCGGGCCCCGGCCGCCACGGCGGCGCGGGCGCTGCGCCGCAGGTTCGCATCGTCGAAGTTCGCCAGCCGGTGGGCGGTGGCCCGCACTTCCCGGCGGGTGCGGCGGTCCTCCCACGTGGCCAGCGCACGGGAGGCCCCCATGGCGCCGAGCAGGCGCCCGATGGCCTCGCCGTCGCGCAGCACGACGCGGTCCGCGCCGCGCGCCTCCCGCGCCTTCGACGCCGCCCCGAGACGGCGGGCCGCACCGACCATCGCGAGCGCCACCTCCGGTCCCGGGCAGGTCAGCTCGAGCGCGGCGCTGCGGCCCGGCTCCGTGAGCGAGCCGCGGGCCAGGAAGGCTCCGCGCCAGGCGGCCGCCGCGTCGACCGCGGCGCCGCCGACGACCGCGGGCGGCATGCCGCGCACGGGTCGGCCACGGGCGTCCAGCAGACCGCTCTGGCGGGCGAGCGACGCGCCGTCCTCGACGACGCGCACGACGTAGCGGGCGCCGCGCCGGATGCCGCCGGGCGCCACCACCATCACCTCGCTGCGGTGGCCGTAGACCTCGGCGATCGCGGCCCGGAGACGGCGCGCGGCCGCCGGATGGTCCAGATCCGCCTCGATCATGACGCGTCCGGCCTGCAGGTGCAGGCCGCCGGCGAAGCGCAGCATCGCCGCGACCTCCGCCTTGCGGCACGACGGGCGAGCGATATCCAGGTGCGCCAGCTCCTCCTTGGCATCACCGGTCAGAGCCATCGTCCGCCCCCTTCTGTCCATCGGATCCTGCGGGAGCACGCGGCGGACGGGGCCCGGGCTCCGCTTCCGGGACATCGCCGAAGGCGCCGTCGAAGACGTCACGATACGCCGCCGCAAGACGGACCGGGTCGTGCTCGGGCCTGCCGCGGCCCACCGAGACCTGGCGCAGGAGCGTCGGGATGCCCCGGCGCGCGGCGTGCTCGGCCAGCTCGAAGCTGTCGCTCTGCAGGGTCGGGTCCGCGATGAGCGCATCAAAACGGGTGGTGCCGGCGTGCTCCAGCAGCACGTCCAGGAGCTCGCTCGAGCCCATGCCCTCGGTCTCCCCCACCCCCGCGGAGAGGTTCATCGTGATGCACCGCCGCGCGGGGCTGGTCCGGATCGCCTCGGCGAGCTCCGGCACTATAAGGTGCGGGATCACCGAGGTGTACCAGGAGCCGGGGCCGATGATGATCCAGTCCGCGCCGCCGATCGCCTCGAGGACCTCCTGCGGCACGCGCGGGCGGTCCGGCAGCAGGCGCAGCGAGGAGACGGTGCCGCGCTCGACGGCCACCTCCGCCTGACCGCGCACCGTGCGCTGGGTGCCGTCGGCGTCGCGCACGACGGCCTCGATGTCGAGGGGCTCGAGCGCCATCGGCAGGACCCGGCCACGGGCCCCGAGCAGCTCCCCCACCTTGTCCAGGCCTGCGATCGGGTCGCCGAGGATCTGCCAGAGGGAGACGATCAGCAGGTTGCCGAGCGCATGCCCGTCGAGGTCGCCGTCCGTGTGGAAGCGGTGCTGGACCACGTCGCGCCAGACGGCGCCCCAGTCCGAGTCCTCGCACAGCGCCGCGAGCGCCATGCGCAGGTCGCCGGGCGGGAGGACGGGCATCTCATCGCGGATGCGGCCGGAGGAGCCGCCGTTGTCCGCGACCGTCACCACGGCGGTGAGCTCGTCGGCCAGGTGCCTCAGGGCCCGCAGGTTCGCGGCGAGCCCATGCCCGCCGCCGAGCGCGACGACGGACAGGCCGCGCGCCGTGCCGAGCGCCGCATAGGGCGTGGACGGGCGCGGCCGCGGGTGCCCGCGCCGCGGCGGACCCCCCGTGCTCCCGCGGGCCGGTCGGCTCCCTGCGCTCCCGGCCGCGCTCATTCGCGCCCCAGGTCGCGATGGCGGATCCGCACGGGCGCGCCGGTGCGGCGCAGCTCCTCGCCGATGCGCTCGGCGACGGCCACGCTGCGGTGCTTGCCGCCCGTGCAGCCGATCGCCAGCGTCGTGAAGTGCTTGTTCTCCTGCCGGTAGCCGCGCAGCACGGGCAGGATCATCTCGACGTACCGGGCCACGAACTCCTGGGCGTTGGGGTCCCCGAGCACGGCCGAGGCCACGGCCTCGTCCGTGCCGCGGAGCGGGCGCAGCTCGGGCACCCAGTACGGATTGGGGATGAAGCGCACGTCGGAGACGTGATCGGCCTCGAGCGGGACGCCGTACTTGAAGCCGAAGGACATCACCGTGACCGAGAGCTCCTGCTCCTGCGCGGTCCCGAACAGCGTGCGCATCTTCATCGTCAGTTGGTGGACGTTCAGCGCGCTCGTGTCGATGACGACGTCGGCGAGACGCCGGTACGGCGCCATGAGCTCCCGCTCGCGCCGGATCCCCTCGAGGACGCCCTCGTCCCGCTGCAGCGGATGCGGGCGCCGCACCGAGTCGAAGCGCCGGACCAGCGTGGACTCGTCGGCGTCCAGGAGCACCAGACGAGGGCGCAGCTCGGCCTCGCGCAGCTCCTGGACCACATCGGAGAGCTCGGAGAACAGGGGGCCGGAGCGGGCGTCGACGACCACGGCGAATCGCGGGGTCGCGCCCTCGGCCTGCGCCTGCAGGTCGTACAGCGTCCGGATCAGCTGCGGGGCGATGTTGTAGACGACGTACCAGCCGAGGTCCTCGAGGGCATGCGCCGCGGTCTCGCGACCCGCTCCCGCGAGCCCCGTGATGATGATGATCTCGCCGGGTTCCGTCGAGGTCGCTGCTGCGCTCACCTGCGGGTCCTCCGTTCTCCGGGTGCGGCCGGGTCGCGCCCGATGTCAGTCCAGGATCTCGCCCGTGGCCATGTCGACCGCCGGTGCGGGCGCCTCGGATTGTAGTGCCGCGGCGATCTGCTGAGCGAGCGCGGGCCCGATGCCGGGCACCTCCTCCAGCTCGTCGATGCTCGCCTCCCGGATGGCCTTGACGGTCACGAAGCGGTCCAGGAGCGCGCGCCGCCGGGCGGGGCCGAGCCCCGGCACCGCGTCGAGGGCGCTCTCGTGCATCGCCCGACCGCGCTTGGAGCGGTGGTACGTGATGGCGAAGCGGTGCGCCTCGTCGCGCAGGCGCTGCACGAGGAACAGGGCCTCGCTCGTGCGCGGCAGGATCACGGGGTGCTCCTCCCCCGGAAGCCAGATCTCCTCGAGGCGCTTGGCGATGCCCGCCAGGGCCACGTCCGTGACCCCGAGCTCGTCCATCGCCCGCTGCGCCGCGGCCACCTGCGGCGGACCGCCGTCGACGAGGATCAGCGAGGGCGGGTAGGCGAAGCGGCGGGCGTCCTCGTCGGAGACCTCGGGCGGGTCGAGGTGCTTGGCCAGGCGCCGGGAGATGACGTCGTGCATCGACGCCGTGTCATCCCGGGCCGCCTCGCCGTGCACGGCGTAGCGCCGGTACTCGGACTTGCGCGGCAGCCCGTCCTCGAACACGACCTGGGAACCGACGACGTTCGTCCCCTGGGAATGGGAGATGTCGAAGCACTCGATCCGCAGCGGCGGCTCCGCCAGGCCGAGCGCCTCGCCGAGGTCCTCGAGCGCCTTCGAGCGCGCCGTGAGATCCCCGGCCCGTCGCAGCCGGTGCAGGCGCAGGGACTCCTCGGCGTTCTTGGCGACGGTCTCCAGCAGCTCCTTCTTCTCGCCGCGCTGCGGGACCCGCAGGTCCACGCCGGGGCCGAGGAGGGCGCGCACGTCCTCGACGTGCGAAGGCATCTGCGGGACCAGGACCTCGTGCGGGACCGCGGAGGCGCCGGGCTCGCCGCTGCCCGGGTCGATCGCGGCGGCATCGGCATAGAGCGTGGCGATCGCGCGCTCGATGAGGTCGGCGGGGCTGGACTCGTCGAGGATCTCGGCGGTCCAGCCGCGCTGGCCGCGGATGCGTCCGCCGCGGACGTGGAACACCTGCACGGCGGCCTCGAGGTCGTCCTGGGCCAGCGCGATGAGGTCCGCGTCGGTCGAGTCCGACAGGACGACGGAGTTGCGCTCCATCACCTTGGTGAGCGCCGCGAGGTCGTCCCGCAGCCGGGCCGCGGTCTCGAAGTCGAGGGCGGCGGAGGCCTCCCGCATCCGCCGCTCGATCTCCTTGGTGTACCGGGCCGTGTTACCGGCCATGAAGTCGCAGAAGCGCTCGGCCAGGACACGGTGGTCGGCCTCCGAGATCGCCCCGGTGCACGGCGCCGAGCACTTGTCGATGAAGCCGAGCAGGCAGGGGCGCCCGGACCGCTCCGCCCGTCGGAACACGCCCGCGCTGCAGGTCCGCACCGGGAACACCCGCAGCAGCAGGTCGAGGGTCTCGCGGATCGCCCACACGTGCGTGTACGGCCCGAAGTAGCGGTCGCCCTTGAGCTTGGCGCGGCGGGTGACGTGGATCCGCGGGTAGCGCTCGGCCATGGTCACCGCGAGGTACGGGTAGGACTTGTCGTCGCGGAACTTGACGTTGAACCGCGGGTCGAACTCCTTGATCCAGGTGTACTCGAGCGTGAGGGCCTCGACCTCGCTCGAGACGACCGTCCACTCCACGGAGCTCGCGCTCGTGACCATGCGGCGCGTGCGCGGGTGCAGGTTCGCGACGTCCTGGAAGTAGTTGGACAGCCGCGAGCGCAGGCTCTTGGCCTTTCCCACGTAGATCACGCGGCCGTCGGCGTCCCGGAAGCGGTAGACGCCCGGCGAGGCCGGGATCGTCCCGGGCGCGGGTCGGTAGGTCGCCGGATCCGCCATCGTCAGCCCTTGGCCGCGCGGCCCGCCCTCGCCGCACGGGACGAGGACGAGTGCGGCGATGTCGGGTCCGAGCCGCCCTGCCGCGCGCCGGGCGTCCGCGCCGTGCCCGCGAGCATCGGCGCTAGGAAGCGCCCCGTGTGGGACGCGGTGACCGCGGCGACCTCCTCCGGGGTGCCCGTCGCGACCACGGCGCCGCCGCCGTCGCCGCCCTCGGGGCCGAGGTCGATCACGTGGTCGGCGCTCTTGATGACGTCGAGGTTGTGCTCGATGACGATGACCGTGTTGCCCTTGTCGACGAGCCCCTGCAGGACGTCGAGCAGCTTGCGGACGTCCTCGAAGTGCAGGCCCGTGGTGGGCTCGTCGAGCACGTAGATGGTGCGTCCGGCCGAGCGCTTGTGCAGCTCGGAGGCGAGCTTGACGCGCTGGGCCTCGCCGCCGGAGAGCGTGGGGGCGCTCTGGCCCAGGCGCACATAGCCCAGGCCCACATCGCACAGGGTCCGCAGCTGGCGGTGGATCGCGGGGACGGCCTCGAAGAAGTCGACCGCCTCCTCGATCGGCATGTCGAGGACCTCAGCCACGTTCTTTCCCTTGAAGTGCACCTCGAGGGTCTCGCGGTTGTAGCGCGCCCCCTGGCACACCTCGCACTGGACGTACACGTCCGGCAGGAAGTTCATCTCGATCTTGATGGTGCCGTCGCCCGAGCACGCCTCGCAGCGCCCGCCCTTGACGTTGAAGGAGAAGCGCCCGGCCTTGTAGCCGCGGACCTTCGCCTCCGAGGTCTGCGCGAACAGGGTGCGGATCCGGTCCCAGACGCCGGTGTAGGTCGCGGGGTTGGACCGCGGGGTGCGGCCGATGGGCGACTGGTCGACGTGGACCACCTTGTCGAGGTGCTCGAGGCCGTCGACCCGCTTGTGCCGGCCGGGGACCACGCGCGCCCGGTTCAGGTCGCGGGCGAGCACCTTGTAGAGGATGTCGTTGACGAGCGTCGACTTCCCCGATCCTGACACGCCGGTGACGGCCGTGAGGGTCCCCAGCGGGAAGGAGACCTCCATCCCCTTGAGGTTGTTCTCCCGGGCCCCCAGCACCGTGAGCGCGCGCTCGGGGTCGATGGGGCGCCGCACGGGCGGCACCGGGATCGACAGGGCGCCGGAGAGGTAGCGGCCCGTGAGCGACTCCGGGTTCTCCTTCAGGCCCTCGACGCTGCCGGAGTGGACCACCTGCCCGCCGTGCTCGCCGGCCCGGGGACCGATGTCCACCACCCAGTCCGCGGCGTTGAGGGTGTCCTCGTCGTGCTCGACGACGATCAGGGTGTTGCCCAGGTCCCGCAGGCGCGTGAGCGTCCCGATGAGCCGCTCGTTGTCGCGCTGGTGCAGGCCGATCGAGGGCTCGTCGAGCACGTAGAGCACGCCCACGAGCCCGGAGCCGATCTGGGTGGCCAGGCGGATGCGCTGGGCCTCGCCGCCCGAGAGCGTCGCGGCCGCGCGCCCGAGGTTCAGGTAGTCCAGGCCGACGTCGAGCAGGAAGCCCAGGCGCGCCTGGATCTCCCGCAGCACCTCCGCGGCGATCTGGGCCTCGCGGACGCCGAGCTCGAGACCGCCCAGGTACTCCGCCGCGGCCGCCAGCGACATGTCGCACACCTCGGCGATGCTGCACCCGCCGACGGTGACCGCGAGGATCTCCGGCCGCAGACGAGTGCCGTGGCACGCGGGGCACGGGACCTCGCGCATGAACTGCTCGTAGCGCTCCTTGGCCCAGTCCGACTCGGTGTCCTCGTGGCGGCGCTGGAGGTAGTGCAGCACGCCCTCGAAGCCGGTGGAGTACGTGCGCTCGCGTCCGAAGCGGTTGCGGTAGCGGACGTGGACCTTGTGGTCCTTGCCGTTGAGCAGCGCCTCCTTGGCGCGCTCGGGCAGGGCCCGCCACGGCGTGTCCATCGAGAAGGCGAGGTCCTCGGCGAGGCCCTGCATCACCTGCTGGTGGTAGTCGGCATGGCCCATCGTCCACGGGGCGATCGCGCCCTCGGCGAGGGTGAGGTCCTCGTCGGGGATCACGAGCTCGGGATCGACCTCGAGCCGCATGCCGATGCCGGTGCACTCGGGGCAGGCGCCGTAGGGGGCGTTGAAGGAGAAGGAGCGCGGCTCGATGTCGTCGAGCGCGAGCGGGTGATCGTTCGGGCACGCGCGCTTCTCGGAGAAGCGGCGCTCGCGGTCCGGGGCGTCCTCGTCGCGGTCGACGAAGTCGATGATCAGCAGGCCGTCGGCCAGCCGCAGGCCCGTCTCGACGGAGTCGGTGAGGCGGCGCCGCGCATCGGGCTTGGCGGCCAGGCGGTCGATGACCACTTCGATCGTGTGCTTGAACTTCTTGTCGAGCGCGATCTCCTCGTCGAGGCGGCGCACCTGGCCGTCCACGCGGGCGCGGGCGTAGCCCTGCGAGCGGAGCGAGGAGAGGAGGTCGGCGTGCTCGCCCTTGCGGCCGCGGACCACGGGGGCGAGGACCTGGAAGCGGGTGCCCTCGTCGAGGCCCAGCAGCACGTCGACGATCTGCTGCGGGGACTGGCTCGCGACCACCTCGCCGCAGACCGGGCAGTGCTGGGTGCCGGTGCGGGAGAACAGCAGGCGCAGGTAGTCGTAGATCTCGGTGATCGTGCCGACGGTCGAGCGCGGATTGCGGTTGGTGGACTTCTGGTCGATGGAGACCGCGGGGCTCAGGCCCTCGATGAAGTCGACCGCGGGCTTGTCCATCTGCCCGAGGAACTGGCGCGCGTACGCGGACAGGGACTCGACGTACCGTCGCTGCCCCTCCGCGAAGATGGTGTCGAAGGCCAGGGACGACTTCCCCGAGCCGGAGAGGCCCGAGAACACGACCAGGCGGTCGCGCGGGATCTCGATGTCGACGTTCTTCAGATTGTGCTCGCGTGCTCCGCGGACGACCAGGGTTTCACTCACCGCGCCATCCTAAGAGGCCGGTCCGACGAACGACCGTGAGCGATGCGACGCCTCCGCGCTCGGCGAACATGAGCGCGCCCCCAGGCATGGCATCCTGACAGCATGAGCACCGATGAGTCCTCGTACACCGGGTCGGTCGCGGCGGGCGGTCCCGCCGCCGTACGGCCCCTGTCCACCCTCGTGATCCGCAAGGCGTCGGTGGGCCCGATGGACAACAACGCCTACCTCCTCACCTGCCGCGTCTCGGGCGCACAGCTGCTGATCGACGCGGCCGCGGACCCCGACCGCCTCATGCGGCTGGTCCGGGAGGGGTCGACCGAGAGCCGGCTCGACACGGTCGTGACGACGCACAGCCACCACGACCACATCGGCGCCCTCGGTGCGCTGCTGCGGACGACCGGAGCGCGCGCGGCGGCCGGCGCCGACGACATCGCGGCGATCGAGGAGCAGGTGCCCGTGGACATCGACACGGCCCTCCGCAACGGCGACGTGATCCGCGTCGGCGTCCACGACCTGGAGGTCATCGGCCTGCGCGGCCACACCCCCGGGTCCGTCGCCCTCCTGTTCCGCGGCGGCGAGGACGGCGACCACCTGTTCACCGGCGACTCCCTGTTCCCTGGCGGCGTCGGGGCCACGCGCGGCGACCGCGAGCGCTTCCGGCAGCTGCTGGACGATGTGGAGCAGCGGATCTTCGATCGTCTCGGCGACGCGTGCTGGGTCTACCCCGGGCACGGGGACGACACGACGCTCGGCGCGGAGCGGCCGCATCTGCAGGAGTGGCGCGAGCGCGGCTGGTGAGCGCAGCGCCCGACCTGCGGATCCTCGCGTCCGGGCGGAGCTGCGAATGTGCGAGGACCCCTCGGACCTGCCGGACGAGCCCTTCAACGTGGCGGAACACTACCCATATAGGTATTGTTTTGACATGACGTATCGAGATGAGCTGCGTGAGATCGCCATGGGCAATCACGGCTTCGTCACGACGCGGCAGGCCGTCGCCGCCGGCGTCCCGTCCGCCGAACTGCCCAAGCTGGCTCAGCACGCGGGTCTCGAATCCGTCTCCTACGGCCTGTACCGCTTCACCGATCTCCCCGCGGAGGAGAACGATCAAGCGGCCGAGGCCGTCCTCCGCGCCGGGCACGGCGCCTATCTCTACGGTGAATCGGTCCTCGCCCTTCACGGCGGGCTGGCCGATGTGAATCCCGACCGTGTGCTCGTCGCCGTGCACCGCCGGGTGCGCCGCGACCTCCCCTCATTCATGAGCATCGTCCAGGGATCCCCTGACGATGTGATCACGGTGTACGACGGCATCCCGTCCCAGGACGTCGCGGGCGCCCTCCTCGCGAGCCGGAACCGCATCGGGGATCAGCGCCTGCGAAGCGCCGCCGACCGGGCGCGAGCCGAGGGCCTCCTCACAGCGCGCGAGTTCGCGCGCCTCCGCGAAAGGCTGACGGAATGAGCTGGACCGATACCCCGCCGCATCGACGATCGCTCGAGCAGCGTCTCCGCAACACAGCGGGTGACGGCAGGGCATTCACCCGAGTGCGCACCACCATGGCCTTGGTCGTCGTGAGCCAGATGCTCCCGGACGGTGCGGTCAAGGGTGGCACCGCGATGGCATTCCGACTCGGCATGAGGGCCCGATTCACGCGCGATCTCGGCGCCGGCGGCATCATGTCGCTCGAGACGTTCACGGCGGACCTCGAGGATGCTCTCGCGAGCGGATGGGCCGGCTTCACAGGGCGTCTCATCGCCCTCGCCCCGCCCGCTCCACGAGGCGTCCCCGATGCCTATGTCATGCGGCCGTTCGATGTGAATCTCTCGTATCAGGGCCAGTCCTGGTGCACCATCCGCTTCGAGCTCGGACAGATCGAGATCCCCGATGCCGAGGCCACCACGGCCGTGATCGCTCCCGAGCTCGTCGCGCTCTTCACCGATGTCGGGCTTCCCGCGCCGAACGCAGTCCCGGTTCTCGCGGCAGAGCACCAGATCGCGCAGAAGCTCCACGCCGTCTCGTCACCCGGGAGCGACCGTGCTCGCGACCCCGTGGATCTGCAGCTCCTCGTGCGCTCTGACGGCCTCGACCCGGCACGAGCGGCAGAGATCTGTCGGCGGACCTTCGCGTTCCGACGGTCGCAGCCCTGGCCGCCCGCCATCGAGGCCCGGCCATCCTGGCGGGAGCTGTACGCCGCAGCCGCCGAGGGACTCCCCGTTCTGCCGACGGTCGAGGAGGCCGTCGTCTGGGTGAACGATCTCATCACCACGATCGACACCGCGTCGGCGGAGCGCCCTCGGAAGTCTTCCTAGAATGCGCTCCGTTCCCCACGACCTGCGGATCCTCGCGCGCGGACGCGACGGCCGCGCGGTCCTCGCGCTGCCGGGCGATGACGGCCGACCCGTCGGCATCGAGCACATGGACCTCGACGAGCTGCCCGGGCGCCTCGCCGCGGTCGAGCGCGCGGAGCACCCGCGCTGGGTCTGGTCCGACGCCCGCGACCACCTCCCCCGCCTGCTCGCTGCCGGGGTGACGGTCGAGCGGTGCCACGACCTGCGACTGGTCCACCAGATCCTCGTCCATGCGGCATCCGTGCCCTCCGACGACCGCGCCGCTCTCCTGGCCGCGGCCGCGTGGGCGGTGCCCATTGCCGAGGCGACGGCTCCCGAGCAGGAGGGCGCAGCCGCGCTGTTCGACCTCGAGGCGACCGGTCGGCCCGACCAGGTCCCCGCCGACCTCGACGAGACGTGCGCCGAGCTGTCCCGCCAGCTGCGCGCGATCGACGGCGCGCAGGATCCCTCGCGTCTGCGCCTCCTGGCGGCCGCCGAGTCGTCCGGAGCGATCATCGCGTGCGAGCTGCGTGCGGCGGGGATCCCCTGGGACGTCGCCGAGCACGAGCGCATCCTCGTCGAGCACCTCGGCCCGCGCCCCAGCCCCGGCGCGGCGCCCGCCCGCATGGCCGAGCTCGCCGCCGAGGTCCGCGAGGCACTGGGCGATCCGCTGCTCTCCCTCGATTCACCGCCGCGACTCCTGCGCGCCCTGCACCGCGCGGGTATTGACGTCTCCTCCACCTCGAAGTGGGAGCTGGAGGGGATTGACCATCCCGCGATCGCCCCGCTGCTCGCCTACAAGCGGCTCTCGCGCCTGCTCACCGCGAACGGCTGGGCATGGATCGGCGGATGGGTGCGCGACGGGCGCTACCGGCCCGTCTACGTGCCCGGCGGCGTCGTCACCGGGCGCTGGGCATCCTCCGGCGGCGGCGCGCTGCAGATCCCGCGCCTCCTGCGCCCGGCCCTGCGCGCCGATCCCGGATGGACCCTGGTCTCGGCCGACGTCTCGCAGCTCGAGCCCCGCGTCCTCGCCGCCATGTCCCGGGACGGGGAGATGGCCCGTGCCGGCCGCGGCACCGATCTGTACGCCGGGATCGTCGCGGCGGGCGTCGTGGCCACGCGCCAGGAGGCCAAGGTCGGCGTCCTCGGCGCCCTCTACGGCGGGACCAGCGGGGACAGCGGCCGGATCGTCCCGCGCCTGCGGGAGGTGTTCCCCGACGCCATGCGCCTGGTCGACCGGGCCGCGGAGATCGGGGAGGTCGGCGGCACGGTCTCGACCTGGCTGGGACGCTCGACTCCCCCGGCCGACGAGCGCTGGAGCGCCGCCCAGCGCGCCGCCCACCAGGTCGATGCAACGAGCACCGAGCAGGAGCGCGCCCGGCGCTCCGCCCGCGACCGCGGGCGCTTCACCCGCAACTTCATCGTCCAGGGCACCGCGGCCGAGTGGGCGCTGGCCTGGATGGCGCTGCTGCGCCAGGAGCTCGCCGCCTTCGAGCCCGTCGCGCCGGAACTGGCCGCCTCCGGGTCCGGGCCGCTGTTCTCCCGCCGCGCCCACCTCGCGTTCTTCCTCCACGACGAGGTGATCGTGCACGCGCCGCTGTCCCAGGCCGAGGCCGCCGCCGCGGCGATCCGGGACGCGGCCGATCAGGCCGGGCGCCTGCTCTTCCCCGGCACCGAGGTCGACTTCCCGCTGGACCTCGCGATCCGCGAACGGGCCGTCAAGGACTGAGGACGCACGAGGACTGCGTGCCCACGGGCTCGGAAGCGCCGGGGCTCAGGCCCCGCCCTGCACCTGCCGCAGCTCCTTCTTGAGCTCCCCGATCTCGTCGCGCAGCCGCGCGGCGACCTCGAACTGGAGGTTCTCGGCCGCCTGGTGCATCTGCGCGGTCATCTCGTCGATCATGCCGCTCAGGGCACCGACCGGGTCGTCCCCGAGGTCCACGGTGCGCGAGCCGACGTTGTCGAGCACCTGCGCGCGCGCCCGGTCGCGCGCCACGCGCTCCTTGCCGGAGCGGTAGTCGGTCGCCAGCAGGGTCTCGGTGTCGATGTCCTCGCGGGCGAGCATGTCGGTGACGTCCGCGATCTTCTTGCGCAGCGGCGTCGGGTCGATCCCGTGCTCGGTGTTGTAGGCGATCTGCTTCTCGCGGCGCCGGTTGGTCTCGTCGATCGCCTCGCGCATCGAGTCGGTGATCCGGTCGGCGTACATGTGCACCTGACCCGACACATTGCGGGCCGCGCGGCCGATCGTCTGGATGAGCGAGGTGCGCGAGCGCAGGAATCCCTCCTTGTCGGCGTCGAGGATCGCCACCAGCGATACCTCGGGCAGGTCGAGGCCCTCGCGCAGGAGGTTGATGCCCACCAGCACGTCGTATTCGCCCAGGCGCAGGGAGCGCAGCAGTTCCACGCGGCGCAGCGTGTCGACGTCGGAGTGCAGGTACTGCACGCGCACGCCGTTGTCGAGCAGGTAGTCCGTGAGGTCCTCCGCCATCCTCTTGGTCAGCGTGGTGACGAGCACCCGCTCGTCCTTGGCGACGCGATCCTCGATCTCCGCCCGCAGATCGTCGATCTGCCCCTTCACGGGCTTGACGATCACCTCCGGGTCCACGAGGCCGGTGGGACGGATGATCTGCTCGACCACGCCGTCGGAGCGCTCGAGCTCGTACTGCGCGGGCGTGGCCGAGAGGTACACGGTCTGGCCCACGCGCTCGGTGAACTCCGAGAAGGTCAGGGGCCGGTTGTCGAGCGCCGACGGCAGGCGGAAGCCGAAGTCCACCAGGGTGCGCTTGCGCGAGCGGTCCCCCTCGTACATCGCCCCGATCTGCGGGACCGTCACATGGGACTCGTCGAGGACCAGCAGGAAGTCCTCCGGGAAGTAGTCCAGGAGCGTGTTCGGCGGCGTCCCGGGGCCGCGGCCGTCGAGGTGGCGCGAGTAGTTCTCGACGCCGTTGGTGGTCCCCATCTGCCGCAGCATCTCGAGGTCGTGGGTGGTGCGCATCCGCAGGCGCTGGGCCTCCAGCAGCTTGTTCTGGCTCTCGAGCTCCGTGAGGCGCTCGCCGAGCTCCTTCTCGATCGAGTCGATCGCGCGGGCCAGGCGCTCGGGCCCGGCGACGTAGTGGGAGGCCGGGAAGATGTGGATCTGCTCCTCCTGACGGATCACCTCGCCCGTGACCGGATGCAGCGTGTACAGCGCGTCGATCTCGTCGCCGAAGAACTCGATGCGGATCGCGAGCTCCTCGTACATCGGGATGATCTCGACCGTGTCGCCGCGCACGCGGAACGTGCCGCGGACGAACGCGGTGTCGTTGCGGTCGTACTGCATGTCCACGAAGCGGCGCAGGAGATCATCGCGGTCCACCTGGTCGCCGACCTTCAGCAGCTCCATCCGGTCGACGTACTCCTGCGGCGTGCCGAGGCCGAAGATGCAGCTCACGGAGGCGACCACCACGGTGTCGCGCCGGGTCAGCAGCGAGTTCGTCGCGCTGTGGCGCAGGCGCTCGACCTCCGCGTTGATGGCCGAGTCCTTCTCGATGTACGTGTCCGACTGCGGGACGTACGCCTCCGGCTGGTAGTAGTCGTAGTAGGAGACGAAGTACTCGACGGCGTTGTGCGGCAGCAGCTCGCGGAACTCGCTCGCCAGCTGGGCCGCGAGCGTCTTGTTGTGCGCCATGACCAGCGTGGGCCGCTGCAGGCGCTCGATGAGCCACGCGGTGGTCGCGCTCTTGCCCGTGCCGGTCGCGCCGAGCAGCACCACGTCCTGCTCCCCCGCGTCGATCCGCCGCGCGAGCTCGTCGATCGCGGCGGGCTGGTCCCCGGAGGGCTGGTACTCGGAGACCACCTCGAAGGGGATCGACGTGCGGGGGATATCGGCGACCGGTCGCATGTCCCCGAGCCTACGGCCACCGTCCGACGGACGACGATGCAGGCGGGCGCGGCACCTCGGCAGCGGCGCGCTGGGACGCCAGCGCGCGCGCTCGCTCGAGCATCCGGAGCGCGCGCTGGGCGAGCACCTCGCGGCCGGTCGTGTTCAGGATCAGCAGGTCGCAGCGGCGGATCCGCTCGAGGTCAGTCACCTGCGCCGCGAGGATCGACTCGACGTACTCCCGGGTCCGCCCGCGGTCCCGGACCACCCGGTCGATGCGGTCCTCCCGGCGGGCCAGCACCCCCACCACGGCGCCGTACCGCTGCTCCTGCCCGGTCTCGAGCAGCAGCGGGCTGTCATGGACCACGAGCGGCTCCCCCGCCTTGAGCGCCGCGCGCTCCTGGTCGGCGACGGCCTCGTGCACGCGCGGGAGCACGATCTGCTCGAGATCGGCCCGCGCCCCCGGGTCCGCGAACACGATCCGGGCCATCCGCACCCGGTCGACGGTCCCGCCCGGCGTGCGCAGCTCCTCGCCGAAGCGGGCGATCGCCTCCTCGACCCCGTCGCCGGGGACGTCGAGCACCGCTCGCGAGCAGGCGTCCAGGTCGATGACGCGCACGCCCTCCCGGCGCCACAGCGCGGCCACGGTCGACTTCCCCGAGCCGATGCCGCCCGTCAGCCCGATCCGCAGGCACGGCGCCCCCGCCGGAGGAGGCGTCGGAGAGGGCGGAGGCGCGAAACAGGAGGCGTGGGTCACGAGAAGAGTCTAGAGAGCGCGCCCGGGGTAAAAAACGGACCAAGACCTCCCCAGGATCCTCACCATCGTCTGTCCGCGGGCGGAGTTCGACCGTAGGTTCATTCCCAGTCGATGACCGACTCGCCGCCCGGGCCCGCACCTTCGCTTCCGGACGGCGTCCGCCACCGTAGAGCGAAGGGATTCCTCGATCCCGGGCTGGAGACGATCCTCATGAGCATGTTCCCCACCACTGCTTCCGCTCCCGTCAATCGCCGTGCGCTGTTCGCCCTCGGCGGCGTGTCGCTGGCCGGCCTCGCCATCGGCGCGGCTCCCGAGGCCGACGCCGCCGTCACCGGCACCGTCAACCGCGGCGGCATCGTGTCGACCGCCCGCGGCGGCATCGGCGTCCGCTACCGCCGCGGCGGCACCTCCCGCAGCGGCTGGGACTGCTCCGGCTTCACCCGCTGGGTCTACAGCCAGCACGGCGTGAACCTCCCCCGCACCTCCTCGGCCCAGCGCCGCGCCGGCCGCGTCGTCTCGCGCTCGGCCGCTCAGCCCGGCGACCTCGTCTGCTGGTCCGGCCACGTCGGCATCTACGCCGGTGGCAACCACGTCATCGACGCGGGCAACCGCCGCACCAACACCTCGCAGCGCAAGATCTGGGGCCGTCCCCGCTTCGTGCGCATCGGCGGCTGATCTCCGCGGTCCTCGGCATCACGACCCGGTCCCCTGCGCAGGGGACCGGGTCGTCGCCGTCTGCGATGCTGACCTGCTCCCATGACACCTGACCAGCTCCTCGTCACCAACGACTTCCTGCGGGCCCTCGATCTCATCGGCGTGGTCGTGATGGGCATCACCGGGGGCGCCCTCGCGGGACGCCTCCGCTTCGATGCGGTCGGGTACGCCGTCATCGGCATCGTCTCCGGCCTCGGCGGCGGCATCCTCCGCGACCTGATCCTCGACCACGGGGTCCCGGCCGCCTTCTCCGGCCCCTGGTACCTCGTCTGCGCCCTCGCAGGCGCCGGCTTCTCCTACCTCGTGCGGGCGCAGGGCCGGACCTGGCACCGGGCGATGACCGGGATGGACTGCCTCGCCCTGGGGCTGTGGGCCGCCACCGGGACCGCGAAGTCGATCGACGCCGGCCTGGACACGCTGCCCGCGCTGCTGCTGGGCGTCCTGTCCGCCGTGGGCGGCGGCGCGCTCCGCGACCTGCTCGTGGGCCGCATCCCCGGGATCTTCGGCGGTAATCCCCTGTACGCCACGAGCGCGCTCGTGACCGCGATCGCGACCTGGCTCGTCCTGCTCCTCGACCTGCCGTCGTGGACGATCATCGGCGCTGTCGCCCTCGGCTCGGGCCTTGCGATCCTCGCGGTGTGGCGCAGCTGGGGACTCCCCCAGCACCAGGAGTGGCAGGTCACGCTGTCGGCCTCGCAGATGAAGGCCTTCGTGCGGCGCGTGCGCAGCTCCGAGCGTCACCGCATCCGGACCGAGACCGGCGCCATCCCGGTGGTCACCGGCTCCCATGCGCCCACCGAGGAGGAGATCGCCGCGGAGGAGCGGGACGATCTCGCCGACGACGCCGCCGGCACCGATGACTCCGCGGACGACTACCTGCAGGCGCCCGAGGGTTCGGGCCAGGGCGTCCTCGACCCCGGTATGGGGCGCGACAGCGCCGACCCCGCCGAGGAGCGCTGAGCGTCACTGGCGGCGGTCAGATCGCCGGAGAGGCGGACGCTGCGGAACGTTCCACGGGCTGGATCAGCGATCCCGCTCGATCGCGTCCAGCACGGCGAGGACATGTTCGAGGGCGATCTGTCCCGGTGCCGACGCACGTCCGAGCGCGGCGAACGTCGCACAGCTCCCGAACGAGCGGCCCGACAGGCGCGTCACCGCTCCGAGCGACCCCATCGCGATGGCGACGAGCGGGCCTGCGGAGCCGCCCGCCGCGACGGTGCTCGCACGCAGCAGGCGGATCACGTCCTCCGGCTCCTGCGGCATGACGGCGAGCTTGGCGACATCAGCTCCGGTCCCCCGCAGAGCCGCGATGATCGCGAGCATCTCCTCGCTGCCCGGTGTCCCTGCGAAGTCATGATGCGAGGCGATCACGCGGACGCCCCGACCCCGCGCCTCCGCGATGGCCTCCGAGGCGTCGAGACCCTCGCGGAGCGCCTCGATGTCGACCAGATCCGCACCGCGACAGGTGATCACCGAGCGCACCAGAGCCAGCGCGGCTGACGGATCGTGATCGCGCATCCCCCCTTGCTCGGCGCTGCGGCAGGTGACGAGCAGGGCGATGTCGCCGCCGTCCTGACGCGCGCCGCGCAGCCGGGCACGGACGCCGGGGAGGGCCGAGAGGATCGCGGCACGGTGCGCATCATCGGCCAGCTGCGGCGCATAGGCGTCGAGGCGCCATTCGAGGATGTCAATACGCTTCCCCGCCGCCTCCTGCAGCGCACTGGCGAGCTCGTCGTCGTCGGTGGCGACGATCGGGACGATCACCGCGGTGCGAGCGCCGCCCAGGACCACCGGACCGGCGGGGACGGAACGGGGCCCGATCGGCTCAGTCATCGTTCGTGATCGCCGCGTACGCCGCCAGCAGGAGCGCCGGGTCCGGACCTTCCAGCCGAGCCGGACGGCCTATCCGGTCGAGCACGACGAATCGGAGCAGGCCGGCCCGTGTCTTCTTGTCCCTCCGGATCGTGTCCTCGAGCTTGGGCCACTGCCGTCCCCGGTAGGTGACCGGGAGGCCGAGCGAGGTGAGGACCTGTCGGTGCCGGTCCACCTCCTGCTCGCTGAGCCGCCCGGCGAGGTGCGAGAGCTCGGCGGCGAACATCATGCCGACCGATACTGCGGCACCGTGCCGCCACCGGTAGCGCTCATTGCGCTCGATCGCGTGGGCAAGGGTGTGCCCGTAGTTCAAGAACTCCCGACGACCGCCATCAGATTCCCTTAGGTCCGCTGACACGACCTCCGCCTTGACGCGGACGGCCCGCTCGACGACCTCTCGGAATCCGCTGCTGCGGACATCCAGGACGCTGGCCGGGTCGGCCTCGACGATCTCGAGGATCCGCTCGTCGGCGATCAGGCCCGCCTTCACGGCCTCGGCGAGCCCCGCGGCGACATCGTGCCCCCCGAGCCCGCCGAGCACGCCCAGATCCGCGACCACGGCCACCGGGGGATGGAACGCGCCGACCAGGTTCTTTCCCTCGGAGGTGTTGATGCCGGTCTTCCCGCCGACGGCCGCGTCCACGATCGCGGCGACGGTGGTCGGGACCTGCAGGATGTCCACGCCGCGGAGCCAGGTCGCGGCCACGAATCCGGCCAGGTCGGTCGCGGCGCCACCGCCCAGCCCGATGACGAGATCGCGCCGCCCGATCCCGGCCTGTCCGCACACCTGCCACAGGAAGCCCGCGACCTGTGCGGTCTTCGCCTCCTCGCCGTCGGGAACCTCCGCGAGGAACGCCTCCCGACCGCCCTCCGCGATCACCTCGCGCAGGCGCTCGCCGACGTCGCGCAGAGGCGCCTGGTGGACGATCAGCACGCGGTGGGCGGACGCGGGGATGCGCGCCGTGATCTCTGCATCGAGTCCCCGACCGATGAGAACGGGGTATCCCCCCGTCGGTGTCGCGACGTCGATCACGGTGGGTTCAGTCATCGTTCTTGCTCCTGGGTCTGGGAGGGACAGCTGTCCGGATGCGCGAGGCTGCCATGGGCCAGCAACGCACGGATGCGCGCGGCGACCTCGGCAGCGGTCCCGTCACCTGCATCGACGGTGTGCCGAGCGAGCGCCCGGTACGCGGGCATTCTCGCAGCGCTGATGGAGGCCCATCGGGCGAGGGGGTCATCGCCCGCGATGAGAGGCCGTCCGGACCCGCCATGCAGTCGTCGACCGGCGATGGCCGGGTCGATCTCGAGGAGCACGACCGGGCGGCCAGAGAGAGCGGCGGCGCTGATCGGCACCAGAGGTGCACCGCCACCGAGGGAGAGGACTCCCGTGTGCTCGGACAGCAGCTCGGTCAGGACCTCGGCTTCGAGAGCCCGGAATCCGTCCTCACCGTCTGTGGCGAAGAGCTCCGGGATGCTCCGTCCACTGCGCGCGACGATCTCATGGTCGAGATCACGGAAGCCGACATCGCAGAGGCGGGCGAGCTCGCGCCCGACGCTCGTCTTGCCCGACGCCATAGGGCCGATGAGGATCGCGAGCGGCCCGTCGGACGCCCCCGTCATCGCCCCAGGTTCCGGCGTATCTCGGGGACGCTGTCGCCCCCGGACTTCTCGAGCAGCGCGTCCGCGAGCACGAGGGCGACGACGGCCTCGGCGATCACGGCGGCGGGAGCGACGGCGCACACGTCCGAGCGCTGGTGGTTGGCGGTCATGGCCTCGCCGCTGGCGACATCGACGGTGCGCAGGGCGCGCGGGACCGTCGAGATCGGCTTGAGGGCGCCGCGCACCCGCAGCACCTGGCCGTTGCTGATGCCGCCCTCGATGCCGCCGGCGCGGTTGCTGGCGCGGGTCGTGGGGACGGGACCGCCGGTGGCGCCGGGATCGCCCGCGCCGGCGGGGAGGATCTCGTCGTGGGCCGCGGAGCCGCGGGAGGCGGCCTGCGCGAAGCCGTCGCCGATCTCGACACCCTTCATGGCCTGGATGGACATGACCGCCTGGGCGAGCCGACCGTCGAGGCGGCGATCCCACTGCGTGTGGGAGCCGAGACCGACCGGGACCCCGTAGGCGAGGACCTCGACGACGCCGCCGAGCGTGTCGCCGTCCTTCTGGCAGGCGTCGACCTCGGCGACCATCGCGGCCGAGGTGGCGGGGTCGAAGCAGCGCAGGGGGTCGGCGTCGAGGGCCGCGACGTCCTCCGGGGTGGGCAGGGGCGTGCCGTCCGGGACGCGGACCGGGCCGACGGCGAGCGAGTGGGAGACCAGGCGGATGCCCGCGGTCTGCTCGAGGAGGGCGGCGGCGATCGCCCCGGCCACGACGCGCGCCGCGGTCTCGCGGGCGCTCGCGCGCTCGAGCACCGGGCGGGCCTCCTCGAGGCCGTACTTGATCATGCCGGCCAGGTCCGCGTGCCCGGGGCGGGGCCGCGTGAGCGGACGGTTGCGGGCGATCTCCCGCTCGTCGCCCGTCCCGGCGTCCACCAGCAGGTCCTCCCGGTCGACCGGATCGGCCGCCATGACCTTCTCCCACTTGGGCCATTCGCTGTTGGCGATCTCGACCGCGATCGGCGAGCCCATCGTGACGCCGTGGCGGACACCGGAGACGATGCGCACGACGTCCTGCTCGAACTTCTGGCGAGCGCCCCGTCCGTGGCCGAGGCGGCGCCGCGCCAGATGCGCGCGCAGATCCTCGGTGGTCAGGGCGATGCCGGCGGGCACGCCGTCGAGCAGGGCGATGAGGGAGGAGCCGTGGGATTCCCCGGCAGTGAGCCATCGGAGCATGCGCTCATCCTCCCATGGGCCCCCGGTCGGCCCCGGGGGCGTCTCACCGCGCCGTCAGTCCTCGTCGAGCTCCTCGGACTCGAGCGGCCGCAGGCGCTCGACGAGCTCGACGACGTCGGCGATCGAGTCGAGGGTGAGCGTCGGCCGGTAGGGGTAGCGCACGATGTCCTCGCGGCGGGTCGAGCCGGTCAGGACCAGGATCGACCGCAGCCCCGCCTCGAGTCCCGAGCGGACATCGGTGTCCATGCGGTCGCCGATCATGATGGTGGACTCCGAGTGCGCATCGATCCGGTTCAGCGCCGTGCGCATCATCAGCGGATTGGGCTTGCCCACGTAGTACGGGGAGATGCCGGTGGCGGCCGTGATCATGGCGGCGACCGCGCCCGTCGCGGGCAGCGGCCCCTGCTGGCTGGGTCCGGTGACGTCGGGATTGGTCGCGATGAACTTCGCGCCCCGGCCGATGAGGCGGATGGCCCGCGTGATCGCCTCGAACGAGTAGGTGCGCGTCTCCCCCAGGACGACGAACTCGACGTCGTCGTCGTCCGCCAGCACGAAGCCGGCCTCGTGCATGGCGCTGGTCAGCCCCGCCTCGCCGATCACGTAGGCGCTCGAGGCCGGCGACTGCTCGGCGAGGAACCGGGCCGTGGCCATCGCGCTCGTCCAGATCGCGCCCTCCGGCAGCTCGACGCCGCCGCGCGCCAGGCGCGCCCGCAGGTCGCGCGGCGTGAAGATCGAGTTGTTGGTGAGCACGAGGAAGCGCCGGCCGCAGCGCTCGAGGGCGGAGATAAACTCCGCGGCCCCCGGCAGGGCCTGCTGCTCGTGGACGAGGACGCCGTCCATGTCGGTCAGCCAGGTCTCGATGGGTCGCAGGTCGATGCTCGTGTCCATGCCCTCAGTGTGCCTCATCCCGAGCAGTGCGCCGCGGATCTCCCGCGCACGACGACGGGGCGCCGTCCACGGATGGACGACGCCCCGTCGCGGGGTGACCCCGGAGGGGTCGGGCCTGCAGGATCAGGCGTTGCCGGTGAGCTTCTCGCGCAGGGCGGCGAGAGCCTCGTCGGAGGCCAGCGTGCCCTCGTCCGAGGAGCTCGACTGGTACGAGGTCTGCGCCGGGGCGGAGCTCGAGGACGACGAGGACGCGCCGGTGGAGGCGGACTCCTCGTCGGCCTTGATGGCCTCGGCGACCTGCGCCTTGTGCTGGGTCCAGCGCTCGTAGGCCTTGGCGTACTCCGCCTCCCACTCCTCGCGCTGGGCCTCGTAGCCCTCGAGCCACTCGTTAGTCTCCGGGTCGAAGCCCTCGGGGTACTTGTACTCGCCCTTGGCGTCGTACTCCGCGGCCATGCCGTAGAGCGCCGGGTCGAACGTGGTGTCGTCGCCCTCGGGGTCGACGCCGTCGTTGGCCTGCTTGAGCGACAGCGAGATGCGGCGACGCTCGAGGTCGATGTCGATGACCTTGACGAAGACGTCCTGGTCGACGGTGACGACCTGCTCGGGCAGATCCACGTGGCGCTGCGCCAGCTCGGAGATGTGCACGAGGCCCTCGATGCCGTCCTCGACGCGGACGAACGCGCCGAACGGGACGAGCTTGGTGACCTTGCCGGGCACGACCTGGCCGATGGCGTGGGTCCGGGCGAACAGCTGCCACGGATCCTCCTGGGTCGCCTTCAGCGACAGGGAGACGCGCTCGCGGTCCATGTCGACGTCCAGGACCTCGACCTTGACGGGGAGACCGACCTCGACGACCTCGCTCGGGTGGTCGATGTGCTTCCACGACAGCTCGGACACGTGGACGAGGCCGTCCACGCCGCCGAGGTCGACGAACGCGCCGAAGTTGACGATCGAGGAGACGACGCCCTCGCGGACCTGGCCCTTCTGGAGGGTCTGGAGGAAGTCGGAGCGGACCGCCGACTGGGTCTCCTCGAGGTACGCACGGCGGGACAAAACCACGTTGTTGCGGTTCTTGTCGAGCTCGATGATCTTGGCCTCGATCTCCTGGCCCACGTAGGGCTGGAGGTCGCGGACGCGGCGCATCTCCACGAGGGAGGCCGGGAGGAAGCCGCGCAGGCCGATGTCGACGATGAGGCCGCCCTTGACGACCTCGATGACGGTGCCGGTGACGACGCCCTCGTTCTCCTTGATCTGCTCGATCGTGCCCCAGGCGCGCTCGTACTGGGCGCGCTTCTTGGACAGGATCAGGCGACCCTCCTTGTCCTCCTTCTGGAGGACGAGGGCCTCGACCTCGTCGCCGACGCCGACGATCTCGCCGGGGTCCACGTCGTGCTTGATGGACAGCTCGCGCGAGGGGATGACGCCCTCGGTCTTGTAGCCGATGTCGAGGAGGACCTCGTCTCGGTCGACCTTCACCACGGTGCCCTCGACGATGTCGCCATCGTTGAAGTACTTGATGGTCGAATCGATCGCGGCCATGAGGTCATCGGCGGAGCCGATGTCGTTGATGGCGATCTGGGGCGTCGAAGAGGGGGTCACGCTGGTCATGTAGGTAGGAACTCCGTCGGGACAGGTCTGAGTAGGGACAATGGTGCCGTCGACCGTGCCGTGGCCCCGGACGCGCGCGGGCCCTCAGGTCGAGGATCGCGGACGCGGGTGCACAGTCGCGCTCAAGCGTACCAGGCCCACGGAGGCGTGGCGAGGGGCGCGCGACCTCAGTGCGCGGCGTCGAGCCAGGTGCGGCCCGTCCCGACGCCCACCTCGAGCGGGACCGAGAGCTCGTAGGCCGAGCCCATCCCCTCGACGATGAGAGAGGTCACGGCCTCCCGCTCCCCCGGGGCGATCTCGACCACGAGCTCGTCGTGCACCTGCAGCAGCACCCGGGAGGCGAGAGAGGCCTCCCGCAGCGCGGCGTCGACGCGCAGCATCGCGAGCTTGATGATGTCCGCGGCGCTGCCCTGGATCGGGGAGTTCAGCGCCACGCGCTCGGCGTTCTCGCGGCGCTGCCGGTTGTCGCTCGTGAGGTCGGGCAGGTAGCGGCGCCGGCCGAGGATCGTCTCGGTGTACCCGGTCTCGCGGGCGGTCTCGACGCTCGCGCGCAGGTAGTCGCGCACTCCGCCGAAGCGCTCGAAATAGCCGTCCCGCAGCGCGGTGGCCTCCTTCTGGGAGATGTGGAGCTGGCGCGCCAGCCCGAAGGCGGACAGGCCGTAGGCGAGGCCGTAGCTCACGGCCTTGGTCTTGGAGCGCATCGCGGGGTCCACGTCCTCGGGGGCCACGTCGAACACGCGGGAGGCGACGTAGCGGTGCAGGTCCTCCCCCGAGCGGAAGGCCTCGATGAGGCCCTCGTCCCCGGAGAGATGGGCCATGATCCGCATCTCGATCTGCGAGTAGTCGGCCGTGAGCAGCGTCTCGAAGCCCGCGGAGGCGTGGAACGCGGAGCGGATGCGGCGCCCCTCCTCCGTCCGGGCCGGGATGTTCTGCAGGTTCGGGCCGATCGACGAGAGCCGTCCGGTCGCCGCCACGTTCTGCTGGAAGGAGGTGTGGATGCGCCCGGCGGGCGAGATCGAACGGCGCAGCGTCTCGATGATCTGGCGCATCTTCGTGACGTCCCGGTGGGCCAGGAGGTCCGCGAGGAACGGGTGCCCGGTCTGCGCGAAGAGGTCCTCGAGGGCCTCCGCGTTGGTCGTGTAGCCGGTCTTGGTGCGACGCGTCTTGGGCATCCCCAGGCGCTCGAAGAGCACCTCCTGGAGCTGCTTCGGGGAGCCGAGGTTGATCGGATCGCCGCCGATGTGCGAGAAGGCGGACTGCGCGACGGCCTCCTGCTGGCGCGCGTGCTGCTCGTCGAGGTCCGCCAGGACGCCGTCGTCCACGGCGACGCCGACGGCCTCCATGCGTCCCAGCACATCGGCCAGCGGCAGCTCGAGATCGTCCAGGAGCGGCTCGACCGCGTGGGAGACGAGGTCGGCCCGCAGCAGCGGCTCGAGGCGGCGCACGGCATCGGCGCGCCGGCCCAGCTGCTCGGCGCGGGCGTCGTCCTGGGTGCCCTCGAGGTCCAGGGACTGCTGCGCGGCGGCCGTCGAGGACGCGAGATCCTCCTGCAGGTGGCGCAGCGCCAGGCCGGGCAGGTCGGTGGGCCGCTGATCGGGGCGGCACAGGAACTCGGCGATCGCGAGGTCCATGGCCCAGCCGGCGACCTGCAGCCCCCTCGCACGCAGCCGATGCGCGCTCGCCTTCGTGTCGTAGGCCGTCTTGGGCACGGCGGGATCGGCGAGCCAGGCGGCCAGCGCCCGCTCCGCCGCATCGTCGAGCTCCGCGACGTCGACGACCGCGATGACGTCGGCGGTGGCCAGGGCGATCGCCGAGGCGTCGCCCTCGCCGAGCTCCCACGACCCCTCGACCTCGAGGGCGGCGCCGGCGGCGAGCTCATCGGACAGCAGCGTGGCCAGGCGCTCGGCGTCCGGGCGCACGAGCTCCGCCATGACCTCCGCGGCGCGCTCCTCGGCGGCGTCCTGTTGGGCCGCATCGTCGGCCAGGAGGAGATCGGGCACGTCGCGACGGATCGTCGGGCCGAAGGCGAGGTCGTCGAACACGCCCGCGAGGGCGGCGCGGTCCCCCCGGCCCAGCGCATAGCGCGACGGATCGGTCGGCAGGTCGAGATCGCGCACGGCCTCGTTCATCCGCCGGTTGCGCTCGACGTCCGCCACGTGATCGCGCAGGCTCTGCCCGGCCTTGCCCGTGATCTCGTCGGCATGCGCGAGGATGCCCGCGAGCCCGCCGTGGGCCGCGATCCACTTCGCGGCGGTCTTGGGCCCGACGCCCGGCACGCCCGGGAGGTTGTCGGCACTCTCGCCGACGAGAGCCGCGAGGTCCGGATACAGCTCCGGTGCCACCTGGTACTTCTCCTCGACCGCCGCCGGATCCATGCGTCGCAGCTCGGTGACCCCCTTGACGGGCTGCAGGAGGGTGACGGACTCCCCCACCAGCTGGATCGCGTCCCGGTCGCTCGAGACGATCAGCACCTCGCCCCCCGCGGCGGCCGTGCGGGTCGCCAGGGTCGCGATGATGTCGTCGGCCTCGTAGTCCTCGACGGTCAGCCACGTGATGCCCATCGCGTCCAGCACCTGCTGGATCAGGGCGATCTGCCCGTGGAACTGCTCGGGGGTCTCGTCGCGCCCCGCCTTGTACTGGTCGTAGATGCGGTCGCGGAAGGTGCCGCCGGGGAGGTCGAAGGCGACCGCCACGTGGGTGGGCCGCTCCGACTGCACCACGTTGATCATCATGCGGGCGAAGCCGTACACCGCGTTGGTGGACTGGCCGCGGCCGTCGGTGAAGGAGTCGGCCGGGAGGGCGAAGAAGGCGCGGAAGGCCATCGCGTGGCCGTCGACGAGGAGCAGGCGCATGTCCTGCCCGGGAACGCTGGGGGCGGCGGCGTCGGTCATGGCGACAGTGTCCCACGGGCATCCGACCGACGAGGAGCCGCGGACGGGCTCCGGCATCGGCGCGACGCGTCCGCTCCGCGCGCCAGGCTGTGCGACAGTGGGCCCATGACCTCGACGCCTGATCCCGAGACCCCCGCTGACAGCCCGGCGGAGGCATCGGCCCCGCCGCCGCACCCCTTCCAGGAGCTGCTGCGCGGGACGCTCTGCGAGCGGATGGGCATGCGCGTCCTCGAGCTCTCCGCCGCGGGCGGGGTCATGACGATGCCCGTCGAGGGCAACACCCAGCCCGCGGGGCTCCTCCACGGCGGCGCCTCAATCGCCCTGGCCGAGTCGATCGCGTCCTTCGCGGGCGTCGTGCACGCACGGGAGATCCACGGGGAGCGCGCCCAGGCCGTCGGCACGACCGTGTCGGCCGTCCACCACCGCTCGGCGCGCGCGGGCACCGTCACGGCGACGTGCGAGACGCTGCACCGGGGGCGGACCGTCGCCACCTACGCGGTGGCGGTCACCGACGACACCGGCGCCCTGCTGTGCAGCTCGACGGTCTCGACCATGCTGCTGCCGCCGCGGGACTCCTGACACCGAGGCACCGCACGGAGCGCGAGGACGCGGCGCCGCGACGGCCGACGTCCCTGTCCGGCCGGGTGATCGGCTCGCCCGTCCGCTCAGCTCGACAGATCGATCGTCGAATCGCTGGGTGCGCCCATCTGCCCGGCGTCGTCGTACGGGACGTCGGTGAGGTCGATCGTCACGGGATCCTGGTCGTCGCCCAGCTCGATGGGCCCGCTGCGCCCCACGTAGCGGATCTGCGCGCCCGCCGCGAGCTGACGCAGCCCCGTGGCGTGGTCGGCGACCTCCTCCCCGTCGGTCAGCAGCGAGGGCAGGGCGGCCGCGATCTGCGACCCTTCGGTGGAGCGCGCGGCCTGCGCCGCGAGCGCGATCAGCACCACGGCGTCATAGGCGGCACCGGCGAACTCGAAGCCCGAGGTCGCCAGCGAGGTGTCGACGTTGAGCATCGTGTTGACGAGCTCATCGGGGGCCGGGATGCCCGGGCGGCAGCCGGTGGCGTGCTTGAGCGACTCGGGGGGCACCTGCTCGCCCCAGGAGCGGGTGTTGTAGTAGGTGGTGCGCAGGGGGATGTCGAACATCGGGCGCCCGTCGGGGCCCAGGCTCTTCGTGGCGATCGCGGTGACGATCTGGGGCGTCTCGTCGCCCGCGTCGATCACGACGAGAGCGGGCGGCGCCGCCATGAGCGCGTCGACGGGAGCGCCGACGTCCGGGGCGCCCTCCGGGAAGAGTGTGCGGATGAGGTGACCGCCCTGGGGCTCGAGCCGCAGCCGCAGCTCCTCGGCCAGGCTCGCGCTGCCCATCGTGTCGCGCCCGAAGAACGCCAGCGTGCCCGCGGCCAGCGGCGGCTGCGCGTTCCAGGCCGCGTCCGAGAAGACCTTGGTGAGGCAGGCGTCGGTGGGCGAGATGCGCATGAGCATGCCCTCGGTCTCGACCTCGTCGGCGCGCAGGTCCCTCGCGGTCGAGTTCACCGACACCACGGCGATGCCGGCGTCGACGAAGGCCGGGACCGCGGCGATCAGGGAGTCGTCGCTGCAGCTCGTGATGATGGCCGTCGCGCCCTGGTCCCGCAGGGCGGCGATGGCGGGGGCGATGTCCGCGCCCGGGGCGTCGACCACCACGCGCTCCAGCAGGGTCACGTCGCGGCCGAACACGCCGCCGGCGATGTTCACGTCCGTGCGCGCCTCGCCGATCGCGAGCATGATGTGCTTCTCGAACGTCGAGAACAGTCCGCTGGAGACGCCGATCGAGCCGATGACCAGCGTCTCGTCGGGATCCTCCGGCGCCGGGGTCGTGGACGGCTCGGTCGGGTCGGTGCCGCGCCCGCGCCGTCCCGTCGTGCAGGAGGCGAGCGGGACGGCGGCGCCCAGCAGGGCCGCCGAGCGCAGGATCGAGCGCCGTGCGACCGTCATCTGCGTCCCCCTCCGCCCCCGCGAAGCGTCCGTCAGTCCTGGCCCGAGGAGCCGAGCTGCTCGACGACGGCGTCGGCGACCTCCCGCATGGTCAGGCGGCGGTCCATCGACGTCTTCTGGATCCAGCGGAACGCCTCCGGCTCCGTGAGCCCCATGTTCGACTGCAGCAGGCCCTTGGCGCGGTCCACGCGCTTGCGGGTCTCGAAGCGGTCGCCGAGGTCGGCGATCTTCTGCTCGAGCTGCGTGATCTGCGCGTGGCGCGACATCGCGATCTCCACCGCGGGGAGCAGGTCCGCGGGGGTGAAGGGCTTGACGACGTACGCCATCGCCCCGGCGTCGCGGGCGCGCTCGACGAGCTCGGTCTGGGAGAAGGCGGTCAGCATGACGACGGGCGCGAGGGACTCCTGGCCGATCTTCTCCGCCGCGGTGACGCCGTCCACCTGGGGCATCTTCACGTCGAGGATGACGACATCGGGGCGCAGCTCGCGGGTCTTCTCGATGGCGCTCTGCCCGTCGCCCACGGCGGCGAGCACCTCGAAGCCGGCATCCGTGAGGGTCTCGACGATATCCATCCGGATGAGGCTCTCGTCCTCGGCGACCACCGCCGTGCGGTGACGCCCCGGCGCGGCCGCCGGCGTCTGCTCGTCGGTCTCGGCGGCGGTATCGAACATCTCGTCAGTCATGGCACCTCGGAAGCCTGCGGGTGGGTGCGCTCCGGGCGTGCGGGAGCCCGTTCGCAATGGTCAGCACCCGCTATCCTAGTCCAGCCGTCCGGCATCGCGCCGGACAGGGCCGGGTTGGCGGAATGGCAGACGCGGCGCACTCAAAATGCGCTGTCCTCAGGGCGTGCGGGTTCGAGTCCCGCACCCGGCACCGGCAGGGCACGACGAGAGGGGCGCCCCCGCGGATGGATCCGCGGGGGCGCCCCTCTCGCATCGCGGTCGCGCCTCCGTAGCGGCGCGACCGCGAGCCGTCAGCTCGCGAGCCGTCAGTTCTCGAGCCGTCAGTTCTCCTGGGCCTGCGCGATCCGGTCGGCCTCGATGCGGGCCGACTCGGCGCCGTCGAGGTCGCCGATGCGGTGCACGCGCAGCGTATTGGTCGAGCCGTGGACCCCGGGGGGCGAGCCGGCCGCGATGACGACGAGGTCGCCGGGCTGCAGCCCCTTGTTCTCGCGCAGGAGCTCGTCGACGACGCGGACCATCTCGTCGGTGTCCTTCTGCATGGGCACGAGCAGCGACTCGATGCCCCAGGACAGCGCGAGCTGGTTGGCGACCTGGGCGTACGGCGTGATCGCGAGCAGGGGGATCGTCGGGCGCAGGCGCGAGAGGCGGCGCGCGGTGTCGCCGGACTCGGTGAACGTCACGAGGTACTGCGCCGAGAGCTGGTCGCCGATCTCCCAGGCCGCGCGGGTGATCGCCCCGCCGCGGGTGTGGGGGATGGTGCCGAGGCTCGCGATGCGGTCGGCGCCGTGCTCCTCGGTGGTGGAGATGATGCGCGCCATCGTGCGCACGGCCTCGAACGGGAACTTGCCCACGCTCGTCTCGCCCGAGAGCATCACCGCGTCGGCGCCGTCGAGGATCGCGTTGGCGCAGTCGGAGGCCTCGGCGCGGGTCGGGCGCGGGTTCTCGATCATCGACTCGAGCACCTGGGTGGCGACGATGACGGGCTTGGCGTTGCGGCGGGCCAGCTCGATCGCGCGCTTCTGGACGATCGGGACCTGCTCGAGGGGCAGCTCGACGCCCAGGTCGCCGCGGGCGACCATGATGCCGTCGAAGGCGCCGACGATCTGGCGCAGGGCGCGGACCGCCTGCGGCTTCTCGATCTTGGCGATGACGGGGAGGCGCACACCCTCCTCGTCCATGATCTTGAGCACGTCGTCCATGTCGTGCGCGTCGCGCACGAAGGAGAGGGCGATGAGATCCGCGCCCAGGCGCAGGCCCCAGCGCAAGTCGTCGATGTCCTTCTCGCTCATCGCGGGGACGGACACCGCGACGCCCGGGAGGTTGATGCCCTTGTGGTTGGAGACGGGACCGGGGACCTCCACGACGGTGGTCACGTCGGTGTCGCTGACCTCGGTCACGCGCACGGACACCTTGCCGTCGTCGATGAGGAGGACGTCGCCGGGGCGGCAGTCGCCCGGGAGGCCCTTGAAGGTCGTGGAGACGCGCTCGCGGGTCCCCTCGATGTCGTCGGTCGTGATGGTGAAGACGTCCCCGACCTCGAGCTTATAGGGGCCGTCGGCGAAGTTGCCCAAGCGGATCTTGGGGCCCTGCAGGTCGACCAGCACGCCCACGCTGCGGCCGAGGTCCTCGGCCGCCCGACGGATGTTGCTGTAGACCTCTTCGTGGTCGTCATGGGTGCCGTGGCTCAGGTTCATCCGGGCGACGTTCATCCCGGACTCGATGAGGGTCCGGATCTGCTCATAGGAGCTCGTGGCCGGGCCGAGGGTGCAGACGATCTTGGCTTTGCGCATGTCCATCCATCTATCGATATCGGTGTCTGACGCAAGCCTACCGCGATGGCAGGAGCGGTCCAGGGGTCCGCCGGTCCCGATCGACGGAGCCGATCGGGACCGCGCCCCGGGTGCGGGCTAAACGGTTCAGACGGTGATGGCCGAGGTCCCCGGGACCACCGGCGAGGGCAGGATCGTGGTGCCCGTCAGGTGCCGGTCCACCGCGGCGGCCGCCGCGCGCCCCTCGGCGATGGCCCACACGATGAGGGACTGGCCGCGGGCGCAGTCCCCGGCGACGAACACGCCGTCGATGTCCGTGGACCAGTCCGCGGCGTGGGCGATCGTGCCGCGCGCGTCCAGCGGCGCGGTCTCCTCGGCCCCCGCGAAGCCCATCGCGATGAGCACGAGCTGCGCGGGCAGCACCCGCTCGGTGCCGGGCTCCGGGACGCGCCGTCCGTCGACGAACTGCGTGCGGGCCACGCGGATGCCCGCCACGGCGCCGTCGGCATCGACCTCGAAGCCCGTGGTCGAGGCGAGGAACGAGCGCTCGCCCCCCTCCTCGTGGGAGCCGGCCACCTCCAGCAGGATCGGGTGCGTGGGCCACGGATGCGCCTCATCGCGCTCCTCGGGAGGCTGCACGCCGATCGCGAGCGTCGTGACGGAGCGGGCTCCCTGGCGCAGGGCGGTCCCGAGGCAGTCCGCGCCGGTGTCGCCGCCGCCGATGATGATGACGTCCAGGCCCTCGGCGCTGATGAGCTCCTCGGGCGGGATCTCGTCCCCCTCGACGCGGCGGTTGGCCTGGGCGAGGTAGCGCATCGCCGGATGGATGCCGGAGGCCTCGCGCCCGGGCACGGGCAGGTCGCGCGCGACGGGCGCCCCCGTCGCGAGCACCACGGCGTCGACGCGCCCGCGCAGCTCGGACAGGGTGATCTCCCCCGGCGCGCTCGGCGCGGTGCGGTCGGGCAGCACGCGCACGCCGGTGCGGAAGCGCGTGCCCTCGGCCTCCATCTGCTCCAGGCGCCGCTCCAGGTGGCGCTTCTCGAGCTTGAACTCGGGGATGCCGTAGCGCAGCAGCCCGCCGATGCGGTCGTCGCGCTCGAGCACCACGACCGTGTGCCCGGCGCGGGTGAGCTGCTGGGCGGCCGCGAGCCCGGCGGGTCCCGAGCCGACCACGGCGACGCTCGACCCGGTCTGGCGCTCGGGCACCTGGGGCGCGAGCCAGCCCTCGTCGAAGGCGCGCTCGACGATGGACACCTCGATGTTCTTGATCGTCACGGGCGGCTGGTTGATGCCCAGGACGCAGCTGGACTCGCAGGGGGCGGGGCACGCGCGCCCGGTGAACTCGGGGAAGTTGTTGGTCGCGTGCAGCCGCTCGGAGGCCTCTCGCCAGTCCTCGCGGTAGACGAGCTCGTTCCACTCCGGGATCAGGTTGCCCAGCGGGCAGCCCTGGTGGCAGAACGGGATGCCGCAGTCCATGCAGCGCCCGGCCTGGCGGGAGACGACGCCTAGCTTCCCCTTCTCGCGCACCTCGTAGACCTCGCGCCAGTCCAGGAGGCGGACGGGGACGGGGCGGCGGGGCGGGAGCTCGCGCTCGCGATGCTTCAGGAATCCGCGCGGATCAGCCATGGGTGCCCTCCAGGATCGTGTTCCACACCTCGTGGGAATCGGGGTCAATGCCGCGCGCGAGCGCGTCCTCGCGGATCGCCATCACCCGCAGGAACATCCGCGGGGCGATCTCGGTGATGCGGGCGACGAGGTCCTCCTCGTCCGCGAGCAGCTCGCGGGCGCTGTCCGAGCCGGTGCGCCGCGCGTGCTCCCGCACCGCCTCGAGCACGAAGTCGCGGTGCTCGGCGGTCAGCGGCGAGATCTCGAAGGTCTCCGCATCGGCCGGGTTCAGGCGCTCGCGGTCCAGGTCGAGGACGAACAGCGTGCCCCCGCTCATGCCGGCGCCGAGGTTGCGCCCGGTCGGGCCCAGCACGATCACGGCGCCGCCGGTCATGTACTCGGCGCCGTGGTCCCCGATGCCCTCGACCACGAGGGTCGCACCGGAGTTGCGGACGCCGAAGCGCTCCCCCGCGCGCCCGGCCAGCAGGAGCCGCCCGCTCGTGGCGCCGTAGCCGCAGGTGTTGCCCGCGATGGTCGCCGAGTCGCGGGAAGCGGCGGTGCCGCTGCCGTGGCCGACCGCGATGATCCCGCCGGACAGGCCCTTGCCCACGTAGTCGTTGGCATCGCCCACGAGCTCGATCGTGACGCCCGCGGGGAGGAAGGCGCCGAGCGACTGTCCCGCCACACCGGTGAGCTCGAGGCGGATCGTGTCCTCGGCCAGCCCCTCGCCGCGATGGCGGCGGGTGACCTCGTGGCCCAGCAGCGTCCCGACGGTCCGCTGCACGTTGCGGATGCGGTCGCGGATCACGACGCTCTCGCCGCGCTCGAGGGCCATCTCCACCTGCGGGATCCAGGCCTGGTCCGCGGCCTGCTCGAGGCCGTGGTCCTGCGCGCGGGACATGCGCGGGTGGTCGCCGGCCATGATCTCCGGCTGGGCGAGGATCGGCTCGAGGTCGAGGCCCTCCTGCTTCCATCGCCTGCGCGCCTCGTCGACGTCGAGCAGGTCGACCCGGCCGACGGCCTCGTCGAGGGAGCGCAGGCCCAGGGCGGCGAGGTGCTCGCGGACCTGCTCGGCGATGAACTCGAAGAAGGTGACGACGAACTCGGGGGTGCCGGTGTAGCGCTCGCGCAGCTCGGGATTCTGGGTCGCCACGCCCACGGGGCACGTGTCGAGGTGGCACACGCGCATCATGATGCAACCGGAGACCACGAGCGGCGCGGTCGCGAAGCCGAACTCCTCGGCCCCCAGGAGCGCCGCGATGACGACGTCGCGCCCGGTCTTCAGCTGCCCGTCGACCTGGACCCGGATGCGGTCGCGCAGGCCGTTGAGCAGCAGGGTCTGCTGGGTCTCGGCGAGCCCGAGCTCCCAGGGGATGCCCGCGTGCTTGAGGGAGTTCAGCGGGCTCGCGCCCGTGCCCCCGTCATGGCCCGAGACGAGCACGACATCGGCATGCGCCTTCGACACGCCCGCGGCCACCGTCCCCACGCCGAAGCGGGAGACGAGCTTGACGTGGATGCGCGCGGCGGGGTTGGCGCACTTGGCGTCGTGGATCAGCTGGGCCAGATCCTCGATCGAGTAGATGTCATGGTGGGGCGGCGGAGAGATGAGGCCGATGCCGGGCGTCGAGTGCCGGGTGCGCGCGACCCAGGGGTAGACCTTTTGCCCCGGGAGCTGGCCGC
Source organism: Brachybacterium nesterenkovii (assembly GCF_900163655.1). Taxonomy (GTDB): domain Bacteria; phylum Actinomycetota; class Actinomycetes; order Actinomycetales; family Dermabacteraceae; genus Brachybacterium; species Brachybacterium nesterenkovii. The sequence goes on along the minus strand of NZ_FWFG01000099.1, from coordinate 11,932 downwards.
CCTCCCCGGGCTTGGCGCCCTGGGCCATCTTGATCTGGATGTCCCGGGCGAAAGCGAGGTACTCCGCCGTCACGCCGAAGCGGCCCGAGGCGATCTGCTTGATCGCGCTGGAGCGCTCGGGGTCGTGCAGGCGCTCGGGGTCCTCGCCGCCCTCGCCGCTGTTGGACATGCCGCCCAGGCGGTTCATCGCGATCGCGAGCGTCTCGTGGGCCTCGCGGGAGATCGAGCCGTAGCTCATCGCGCCGGTCATGAAGCGCGTGACGATGCTGGAGACGGGCTCGACCTCGTCGATCGGCACCGCCGGCTGCTCCCCCGTGCGCAGCCGCAGCAGGCCGCGCAGGGTGCACAGGCGCTCGGACTGCTCGTCGACGCGGTCGGTGTAGCGGCGGAATTCGTCGAACTGCCGGCTGCGGGTGGAGTGCTGGAGGCGGAAGACGGTTTCGGGATCGAACAGGTGGGGCTCGCCCTCCCGGCGCCACTGGTACTCGCCGCCCACCGCGAGCCGCCGATGCGGGTTGGCGCGCCCGTCGACCGGGTAGGCGGCCGCGTGGCGGTCCGCGTTCTCCCGGGCGATCACCTCGAGGTCTACGCCCTCGATCTGGCTCGTCGTGCCGGGGAAGAACTCGTCGATGAGGGCGCGGGAGAGCCCCACCGCCTCGAAGAGCTGCGAGCCGCGGTAGGAGGACACGGTGGACACGCCCATCTTGGACATGATCTTCAGGACGCCCTTGCCCAGGCTCACGAGCAGGTTCTCCACGGCGGTGGCCGCGTCGACGCCGCCGACCACGCCGCGCTCCACGAGCTCCTCCGCGGTCTCCATCGCCAGGTAGGGGTTGACGGCGCTCGCGCCGTAGCCGATGAGGAGGGCCACGTGGTGGACCTCGCGGACGTCTCCGGCCTCCACCAGCAGGGCCGCCCGGGTGCGCCGTCCCGTGCGGATCAGGTGGTGCTGGACGGCGCTCGTGAGCAGCAGCGAGGGGATCGGGGCGAGGGTCGGGTTCGAGTCGCGGTCGGAGAGCACCAGGAACGTCGCGCCGTCGTCGATCGCGGCGACGGCCTCGTCGCAGATCTCCGCGAGGCGGGTGCGGAGGGCGTCCGCACCCCCGGCCACCGGATACAGGCCGCGCAGGCGCACCGTGTGCAGATCCGCGGTCCGCGGGTTCGCGGCGACGTTGGCGATGCGGGCGAGCTGGTCGTTGTCGATCACGGGGAACGGGATCCGCAGCTGCCGGGCGTGCTCGGGGGTCGCATCCAGCACGTTCAGGGACTGGCCGATGGACAGCGACAGGCTCGTGACCATCGCCTCGCGGATCGAGTCCAGGGGCGGATTGGTGACCTGCGCGAACATCTGGGTGAAGTAGTCGAACAGCAGGCGCGGACGGTCAGAGAGGACGGCCACCGGGGTGTCGGTGCCCATCGCGCCGATCGGCTCGGCGCCCTTGGCTGCCATGGGGGCGATGAGGATGCGCAGCTCCTCCTCGGTGTACCCGAAGGTCTGCTGGCGCCGCACCACCGAGGCGCGGGAGTGGGCGATGTGCTCGCGCTCGGGCAGGTCGGCGAGGTCGACCGTCTGCTCGGCGATCCAGCGCCGCCAGGGGCGCAGCGTCTTCAGCTCGTCCTTGATCTCGGCGTCCTCGACGATGCGGCCCGCGGCCGTGTCGACGAGGAAGATGTCGCCGGGAGCGACGCGGCCCTTGCGCACGATGCGCTCGGGGGCGATCGGCAGCAGGCCCGCCTCGGATCCGAGCACGACGAGGCCCTCGTCGTCGATCCAGTAGCGCAGGGGGCGCAGCCCGTTGCGGTCGAGCGCGGCGCCGACCTGGGTGCCGTCGGAGAACACGAGGGCGGCCGGGCCGTCCCACGGCTCCTGGAGCATCGCGTGGTACTGGTAGAAGGCCCGCAGGTCCTCGTCCATCGCGGGATCGTTCTCCCACGGCTCGGGCACGAGCATGCGGATCGCGTGCGGGAGCGAGCGGCCCGCCAGGTGCAGCAGCTCGAGCACCTCGTCGAGGCTCGCCGAGTCGGAGGCGCCGGGCGTGTTCACGGGCAGCAGGCGCGCGAGGTCGTCGCCGAAGGCGTCGCTCGCCAGGCGCGCCTCGGCGGCGCGCATGCGGTTGACGTTGCCGATCACCGTGTTGATCTCGCCGTTGTGGGCGAGGGTGCGGAAGGGATGGGCGAGAGGCCACGCCGGGAAGGTGTTGGTGGAGAAGCGGGAGTGGACGACCGCGAGCGCCGACGCGAAGCGCTCGTCGCGCAGATCGGGGAAGAACGTCCCGAGCTGGGAGGTCGTGAGCATCCCCTTGTAGACCATCGTGCGCGTGGACAGCGACGGGAAGTACGCGCCGGTCTGGTGCTCGGCGCGGCGGCGCAGCGCGAACGCGGCGCGCTCGAGCTCCAGCCCGGTGCGCTCGGCCGCGGCGTCGGCGACGAACAGCTGGGAGAAGAACGGCTGCGTGGCGTGGGCCGAGGGCCCGACCAGGCCGTCGACGACGGGCACCTCGCGCCAGCCGAGCACCGCGAGGCCCTCGGCACTCGCGATCGTCTCGATCGCGGCGACGGCCGCGATCCGCTCGGCCTCCTCGCGCGGGAGGAACGCGATGCCCGCGGCGTACGCCCCGACGACCGGCAGCTCGGCCGGCGCGACGGCGCGGAGGAAGGCATCGGGCAGCTGGGTCAGGATCCCGGCGCCGTCACCGGTCGACTCCTCCGCGCCGACGGCGCCGCGGTGGTCCAGGTTCTCGAGCGCCGTGAGGGCCGCCTCGACGATGTCGTGGCCGGCGCGCCCGCGCATGGTCGCGACCATGGCCACGCCGCAGGCGTCCTTCTCGTGCTCGGGGCGGTAGAGGCCGGACGCGGCGGGGATCGCGGAGAACCGCGAGGACAGCGGGATCATGGGCACCCTCTTGAAGACCGGACGACGTGGTGGGCGCACGCCGCCGGTCCACCGCGGGACACCGTGTCGGATCGAGGGTGAGGTGCAGGGCGTGGCACCGAGGTGCACAGTACGCCCGACGTCCGCTCATCAGGATATTGGCGTCCACGATGAGAGACGTTGCAGGTCAGCGCGATTCAGTCTCCTGAGACGGACAGCTCAGTGCCGACGCCGCCGTCGGCGAGGTCGGCCCGATGGGCCTCCCCTCCCCGCCGGGCGCGCCGCCTGCTGAGGATCACGAGCATGACGATCGCGAGCAGGAAGCTCACGAGCGCGACCCAGAAGTGCACGCGCATCCCCAGCACGATCTCGGCGGGCTCGGTGCGCATCGTCTCCATGAGCATGCGACCCGGGGTGTACAGCGCCACGTACAGCCAGAACACCCGGCCGCCGCCGAGGCGGAAGCGGCGCTCGAGCGCGAGCAGCACGAGGCACCCCGTCAGGTTCCACAGGCCCTCGTAGAGGAAGGTCGGCTGGTAGACGCCGGGCACGCAGCCGGAGATCTCGACGCCGTTGGTGACGCACGGGATGTGCAGGCCCCAGGGCAGGTCGGTGGGCCCGCCGTAGAGCTCCTGGTTGAACCAGTTGCCCAGGCGGCCGATCGCCTGGGCGACCATGAGCGTCGGCGCGATGGTGTCCGCGAGGACGGCGAACGGGATCCCGCGACGCCGCGCGACGATCCAGGCGCCGAGCGCGCCGCCGATCACGCCGCCCCAGATGCCGAGCCCGCCCTCCCAGATGTACAGCGCGGAGATCGGGCTGCCGCCGGGTCCCCAGTAGGCGTCCGGATTGGCGGTGACGTGGTAGATGCGGGCGCCGATGATCCCGAGGATCACCGCCAGGAACACGACGTCGAAGATGTCGTCCCCGTTCCCTCCGCGCCGGACCCAGCGCCGGGTGGCCCAGGCCGTCGCGATCCCAATGCCCGTGAGGATGCAGATCGCGTAGAAGTGGATCGTCAGCGGCCCCAGGTGGAGCGCGGAGACGGGCGGGCTCGGGATGACGGCGGAGATCACGGGCGCGGGCTCCTGTCGCTGTCGATGCCGCCGCGCAGCTCCTGGGCCACGGCCGCGAGCGCCCCGCGCGCCGCGGCCGGGTCCTCCGCGCCGGCCAGCGCCCGCACGAAGGCGGAGCCCACGATGACGCCGTCCGCATAGCCGGCGACCTCGGCGGCCTGCGCGCCGGTGGAGACGCCGAGGCCGACGCAGACGTACGGGGCCCCGGCCTCGCGGGTCCGAGCCACGAGGCCCTCGGCCGCGGAGCTCACCGAGGTGCGGGTGCCGGTGACGCCCATCGTGCTGGCGGCGTAGACGAAGCCCGTGCTCGCGGCGGCCACGTGCTCGAGGCGATCGCGCGGCGAGCTCGGCGCCACGAGGAAGATGCGGTCCACGCCGTGCTCGTCCGAGGCCGCGATCCAGTCCGCGGCCTCGTCGGGCACGAGATCCGGCGTGATGAGCCCGGCACCGCCCGCGGCGGCGAGGTCGCGGGCGAACGCGTCCGTGCCGTAGGCGAGGATCGGGTTCCAGTACGACATGACGAGGATCGCGGCGCCGCGACCGGCCAGGCGCTCGACCGCGGTGATCACGTCGCGGTTGCGGGTGCCGCCGGCCAGGGCCGCCGTCGCGGAGGCCTGGATCACGGGGCCGTCCATGACGGGGTCCGAGTAGGGCAGGCCCAGCTCGATCATGTCGGCGCCGTGGTCGATGAGGGTCTCGGCGGCCGCGATCGAGCCCTCGAGCGTCGGGAACCCGACGGGGAGGTAGCCGATGAGGGCGGCGCGCCCCTGGGCGCGGCAGTCCTCCAGGACGTCGGCGGCTCGTCGTCGCGCGCTCATGCTGTCTCCTCCGTCGTGGCGGTCGCCCGGTCCTCGAGCGTCGTGCGGGCCAGGGCGCGCAGCGCCGCGAGGTCGCCGCGCGCCGCGCCCTCCCCCGTCTCGGCACCGTCCTCCCCGAGCAGTCCGAACCAGTCGGAGGCAGTGTGCACGTCCTTGTCCCCGCGCCCGGAGAGGCACACGACGATCACGGCGCCCTCGCCGAGCTCCCGGCCGAGGGCGAGGGCCCCGGCCAGGGCGTGGGAGGACTCGATCGCGGGCGTGATGCCCTCGGTCATCGACAGCAGCGCGAAGGCGTCCATCGCCTCGGTGTCGGAGATGCCGCGGTACTCGGCGCGGCCGATGCTCGCGAGCCACGAGTGCTCGGGGCCGACGCCCGGGTAGTCGAGGCCGGCGGAGATCGAATGGGACTCGATCGTCTGCCCGTCGGCGTCCTGCAGCAGGTAGCTGCGGGCCCCGTGCAGCACCCCGGGCGTGCCCTTCGAGATCGTCGCGGCGTGGCGCTCGGTGTCCATGCCGTCGCCGGCGGCCTCGCAGCCGAGGATCCGCACGTCCGGGTCGTCGAGGAAGGCGTGGAACATGCCGATCGCGTTGGACCCGCCGCCGACGCAGGCGACGACGGCGTCGGGCAGGCGGCCGATGCGCTCGAGGGTCTGGGCGCGGGCCTCCTCCCCGATGACGGCCTGGAAGTCGCGCACGAGGGTGGGGAACGGGTGGGGTCCGGCGGCGGTGCCGAAGATGTAGTTGGAGGTCTCGACGTTGGTGACCCAGTCGCGGAACGCCTCGTTGATGGCGTCCTTGAGGGTCCGCGAGCCATGGGTGACGGGGACGACCTCGGCGCCCAGCAGGCGCATGCGGGCGACGTTGAGGGCCTGGCGGCGCGTGTCCTCCTCCCCCATGTAGATCGTGCAGTCCAGGCCCAGCAGCGCGGCGGCGGTGGCGGTCGCCACGCCGTGCTGACCGGCGCCCGTCTCGGCGATCACGCGCTTCTTGCCCATCCGGACCGTCAGCAGCGCCTGGCCCAGCACGTTGTTGATCTTGTGGCTTCCGGTGTGGTTCAGGTCCTCGCGCTTGAGCAGGATCCGGGCGCCGCCGGCGAGGCGGGAGAAGCGCGGGACCTCGGACAGCAGGGACGGGCGGCCGGAGTACTCGCGGGCCAGGCGCTCGATCTCCTCGGTGAACTCGGGGTCCACGGCGGCCTTCGCGTAGATCTCGGAGACCTCTTGCAGGGCGGGGATCAGCGCCTCGGGGAGGAACTGCCCGCCGAACTCCCCGAAGTAGGGTCCGCTCGCGTCGCGCAGGCGCGCGGAGCTGGGCTGGCCGCCGGGGCTCGACGGCCGCTCGGGGCTCGCCCCGGCGGGGATCGTGGATCCGGGATCGCTCATCGGGTCTCTCCTGTCGCGGGGGCGGGCCGGCCGCGGCGCGGGACGGCGGTGAAGGCGGCGACGGAGGCCGCGGGGTCGGCGCCGGTCACGAGGGCCTCGCCGACCAGCACGGCATCGGCCCCCGCCGCGGCGTAGCGGCGGACGTCCTCGACGGAGGCGACCGCGGACTCCGCGACGGCGAGCCGGTCGAAGGGGATCCGCGGCAGCAGGGCCGCGGCGCGCTCGAGATCGACGTCGAGGGTGCGCAGGTCGCGCGCGTTGACGCCGATGATCCCAGCGTCCAGCGCCAGCGCCCGCTCGATCTCCTCGGCGGCGTGGGTCTCGACGAGGGCCTGCATGCCGAGGCCGACGACGGCATCGTGCAGGTCGCGCAGCTGCGCGTCGTCGAGCGCGGCGACGATGAGCAGGACGAGGTCGGCGCCGTGGGCCCGGGCCTCGAGCACCTGGTGCTCCTCGACCACGAAGTCCTTGCGCAGCACGGGGACGTCCACGCGGGCGCGCACGGCGTCGAGATCGGCCAGGGAGCCGTGGAAGCGGCGCCGCTCGGTCAGGACGCTGATCGCGCCGGCCCCGGCATCGGCGTAGACGGCGGCCAAGGCGGCGGGGTCGGGGATCTCCCCCAGGCGGCCCTTCGAGGGGCTCGCGCGCTTGACCTCGGCGATGAGGCCGATGCGCGTCCCGTCGCCCCGCAGCGAGGCGCGGGCGTCGAGGGCGGGAGGCGCCGCGGCGGCGGCGCGCGCGACCTCGGCGTCGGCGATGGTGCGGCGGCGCTCGGCGAGGTCCTCCCGGACCCCGGCGATGATGTCGTCGAGGACGGTGCCGGTGGGCGTCACAGTGCTTCTCCTGAGGGGGTGATGGGTCGGCGGCGGGCCCGGGACGGCCCGGGTGCTCAGACGACCGGCGGCGGGGCCAGGAACCAGAGCGCGGGGAGGTTGCGCAGGATCCCGAACAGCACGACGAGGCCGACGCACAGCGCCAGGACGAGCGGGCTGGGCAGCCAGTTGCGCTCGTCGGCGCGGGGCACGGCGCGCCATCGCCGCGCGAACCAGCGGCCCCACGCGAGCGCCGCGAAGGGCACCAGGGCGACGAGCAGCACGTTGCAGCGCAGGGCCAGGGCGACGTCCCCGGCCAGGAGCGCGTGGACGGCGCGGGTCATCCCGCAGCCGGGGCACTGCAGGCCGGTGAGGGCGTGCAGCAGGCACAGCGGCACGTTATCGGTGAAGGGGTCGAACACCAGCTGGGCGACGCCGACGCCCGTGATCGCGAGCGCGGCGAGCCCCGCCGGCGCGGCGATCCGGCGCAGGCGCCCGGTCTCCGCGCGGACGGGAGCCGGGGAGACGACGGGGGCGGCGACCGGAGGGGTCACTGCGCGACGGCCTCCCGGTCGCGACGCTTCTGCCCCATGCCGAGCGCGCGCAGGACGACGCTGAGCAGGATGGTCGCGACGATGGCGGCACCGCCCACGATCATCAGCATCGTGTGCATGAGGACGAGACCGATCGCCGCGACGATCGAGCCGATGACCACGCCGACGGTCATCACCCAGGCGGCGACGGTCTGGCCGTGGTTGCTCGGCGGGGCGGGCGGAACGGTGTACGTCTTGGGCATCGGGACTCTCCGGGGGCGGGACGAGGAAGAACGGTGCCATTGTGCCACGTGGGCGCGGCGCTCAGCGGCGAGGACCGGCGGTCGGATCCTCTCCGCGCGACAGCGCGTCCCACAGGGCCGCGGGGTCCTCGGACGCCGGCGGCACGGGCGCCGTCGCCACGGCTCCCTCGTCCGCGACGGAGCCCTGCACGGCGGACGCACCGCCCGCGGGCGCCGTCCCCTCCCGCGCGTAGCGGGTGCTCCCGACCCAGGTGCGTCCGGCGACCAGCACCATCGCACCGAGCAGCGCCAGCCCCGCGCAGGGCAGCAGCGCGAGCAGCGGCCACAGCGTCCCGCTCAGCTCGGCCTCGGCGCCCGAGACCCCGGTGGCCTCGGCGATCGCGCTGCGGGCATGGCCCTCGGGATCCGTCCGCACCGCGAGCGCACCGAGCGCCGCGGCGATCCCGGCCGCCACCAGCAGCGGGCCGCTGACGAAGCGCACGGCCCGCGAGGAGATCGCGACGACCGCGGAGGCCGCGAGCGCCACGAGCGCCGCGGCGACGACCAGGGGGGCGGCCTCGGCTCCGCTGACGTCGACGGCCGTCGTCCCGCCCACGAGGTCGGAGACCCGGGCGTGCATCCACGGCGCCCGTGTGAGGAGCAGCAGGGCACCCGCGAGCACGAGACCGGCGAGCACGGCGGAGCGCCGGGTGAGGCGGGGCCGGGACCGAGCGCCGCGCTCCCCCGGTCCTCTCGCCGCGTCCTCCCCCGGCGCGGCGTCGACGGCGCCGCTCACGGGCGCGGCTCCTCCGGGATCCCGGTCGCGGTCGGGAGCTCGCCGCCGTCGAAGCAGGTGCGGGTGCCGCGGTGGCAGGCGGCGCCGATCTGCTCCACGCGCACCAGCAGGGCGTCCCCGTCGCAGTCGAGCGCGACCGAGCGCACGTGCTGGACGTGCCCGCTCGTGTCCCCCTTGCGCCACAGCTCGGAGCGCGACCGGGACCAGAAGGTCACGCGGCCGGTGGTGAGGGTGCGGCGCAGCGCTTCGTCGTCCATCCAGCCGAGCATCAGCACGGCGTCGGTCTCGTCGTCCTGGATGATCGCGGCGACGAGGCCCTGCGCGTCGTGCTTGAGGCGCGCGGCGATCACGGGGTCGAGGGCGGTCGTGCCCGCCGTGCCCGCTCCGGGCGCCCCCGCTCCGGTCACAGCGCCCGCCCGAGCTCGTCGGCGCGGTCGGTGCGCTCCCAGGTGAAGTCGGGTAGCTCGCGTCCGAAGTGGCCGTGCACGGCGGTCTGCCCGTAGATCGGCCGCAGCAGGTCGAGCTGGTCGATGATCGCGGCGGGCCGCAGGTCGAACACCTTCGTGATGGCCGCGATCAGCTCGTGATCGGGCCGGGTGCCGGTGCCGAAGGTCTCGACGTACAGGCCCACGGGCTCGGCGCGCCCGATCGCGTAGGCCACCTGCACCTCGCAGCGCTCGGCGAGCCCGGCGGCCACGACGTTCTTGGCGACCCAGCGCATCGCGTAAGCGCCCGAGCGGTCCACCTTGGACGGATCCTTGCCGCTGAAGGCGCCGCCTCCGTGGCGGGCCATGCCGCCGTAGGTGTCGACGATGATCTTGCGCCCGGTCAGCCCGGCGTCCCCCTTGGGGCCGCCGATCACGAAGCGCCCCGTGGGGTTCACGTGGACGGTCACATCGGAGACGTCGAGCCCCATCGCGCCCAGGTCCTCGAGGACGGGGGCGACGACGACCTGCTCGATCCCGGGGGTGAGCTGGGCGGCGATATCGACCTCCTCGGCGTGCTGGGAGGAGACGACGATCGTGTCGACGCTGCGGGCCACGCCGTCGTCGTCGTAGCCGATGGTCACCTGGGTCTTGCCGTCGGGACGCAGGTAGGGCAGGACGCCGTCGCGCCGCGCGCGCGAGAGGTGCGCCGAGAGGCGGTGCGCGGCGTGGATGGGCAGGGGCATCAGCTCGGGGGTGTCCGTGCACGCGTAGCCGAACATGAGCCCCTGGTCGCCGGCGCCGAGCCGGTCGTACAGCGCGTCGGTCCCGGAGCGACCGGTCCCCGCGGCGCGGTGCTCGGACGAGGAGTCGACGCCCAGGGCGATGTCGGCGCTCTGGCTGCCGATCGACACCTCGATGCCGCACGAGTCCGCGTCGAAGCCCTTGGCGGAGGAGTCGTAGCCGATCTCGCGGATGGTGTCGCGCACGATCCGCGCGACGTCGCTGTAGCCGGAGGTCCGCACCTCCCCCGCGACGTGGACGAGCCCGGTGGTCACCATCGTCTCGACGGCCACGCGCGCGCCGGGGTCCTGGCGCAGCATGTCGTCGAGGATCGCGTCCGAGATCTGATCGCAGATCTTGTCGGGGTGCCCTTCGGTGACGGACTCCGAGGTAAACAGGCGCAGCGCGGCAGAAGAGCTCATGCGTCCCAGGGTACGGGGGCGAGCCTGCGCACGACCTCATCGAGCACCGTGTGGGAGACCACGGTCTTGTCCCCCGCGGCCTCGGCGACGATCTCCCCCGCCGCGTCGAGGATCCGCACGGCGTTGTCGGCGGCGCCGAACACCCCGGTGCTCACGTCGTTGAGCACGAGCAGGTCGGCGCCCTTGGAGCGCGCTTTGGCGCGGGCGTGCTCGAGGGGGCTCGTGGAGGCGTCGCCCGTCTCGGCGGCGAAGCCCACGATCAGGCCCGTCCCGGCGCCCGGGTCCGCGTCGCGCAGGGCGGTGCGGTCGGAGACGAGGGTCCGCAGGATGTCCTGCGTGCGGACGAGCTCGAGCGCGGGCGCGCCGTCGTCGCCGCTCTTCTTGATCTTGGCCTCGGCGCGCGAGGCGGGCGTGAAGTCGGCGACCGCGGCGGCCATGATCAGCAGGTCGGGGGCCGCGGCGGCGGCCTCGTGCACGGCGGCGGCGAGCTGGGCGGCCGACTCGACGTCGATGCGGCGGGCCCCGGGCGGCGTCTCGAGGTCCACGTTCGCCGCGATCAGCGTGACGTCCGCACCGCGCGCGGCGGCCGCATGCGCGAGGGCGACCCCCTGGCGTCCGGAGGAGCGGTTGGCGAGGAAGCGCACGGGGTCGATCGCCTCGCGCGTGCCGCCGGCGGTGACGACGACGCGACGGCCGACGAGGTCGCGCAGCACAGCGCCGTCCTCGACGCGGGGGGCGGTGAGCGCCGCCCGGGCGGCGTCGAGGATCGCCGCGGGCTCGGGCAGGCGGCCGGGTCCGGAATCGGGTCCGGTGAGGCGGCCGCTCGCGGGCTCCAGGACGGTGATCCCGCGGTCGCGCAGCGCGGCGACGTTCTCGACGGTGGCGGGGTGCTGCCACATCTCGGTGTGCATCGCCGGGGCGATGACCACCGGGCAGCGTGCCATGAGCGCGCTCGCCGTCAGCATGTCGTCGGCGCGGCCCATGCGGAGGCGGGCCAGGAGATCGGCGGTGGCGGGGACGATGACGAGGAGATCGGCCTCCTGGCCGTGCCGCACGTGGGCGACCTCGTCGACGTCCTCGAACACGCTGGTGAGGACCCGGTGGTGGCTCAGCGCCTCCCAGGTGGCCCGCCCGACGAACTCGAGGGAGGCTGGAGTCGGCACCACGCGCACCTCGGCCCCGGACGCGACGAGGCCGCGCACGATGTGCGCGGCCTTGTACGCGGCGATGCCGCCGCCGATGCCGACGAGGACTCGAGCTCCCTGCAGGGGCGCCGCGGCGTCGCTCATGACGGTGTCGGAGAGCCCGGAGGCCTCAGAAGGTGAAGTCCGTCAGCGGGACGTCCACCGCGGGGGCGTCGTCACCGAGCTGGAGCGGCGCGGGGCCGGTCTCCTCGGCGGGGGCGGCGGCCTCCTCCTCGGTGATCTCGCGGGCCTCGAGCAGGCGGGCGTCGATCTCGCGCAGCGCGATCGACAGGGCCTTCTCCTGGTTGTCGACGTCCACGAGGGGGCCGATGTGCTCGAGCAGGCCGTCGCCCTGGAGCTGGGCGTAGTAGGCGTTGATCTGACGCGCGCGCTTGGCCGCGTACAGGACGAGGGCGTACTTCGAGTCGACGGTCTCGAGGAGATCGTCGATCGGCGGGTTCGTGATGCCCTCGGGCTGGGCGACGGTTCCGGACACGGGTGTCCCTTCCGGTAGACGGTGGCGTGCGACTGTTCAGGATACGCCCCGCGGGCGCGGGGCACGAGGGGCGTATCCTGAACAGTCGCAC
>NZ_FWFG01000113.1 GCF_900163655.1 Brachybacterium nesterenkovii | reverse complement strand
GCTCCTCATCACCGGAGGCCTCGATGCCTCACCCCACACTCAGCTCTGAAGAGCCGCTTTCGAGGCCGTCGAGATCTCCGACCTGTCACTGAACGACAACCCCACCCGCGCCATCCGCACACTCCACCGATCAGACCCCCGCCGACCGGGAGTGTTGCTTCAACGCTATGACACCACCCGGTGGCAACTCGGATTCAGGCACTCAGCGAGAGGACCTCATCCGGGAGCTTCGCCACTTCGGCGAGCTCCACTACCGGCGAGCCATCGACGACGCCACGTTCATCGCGCAGGCGCACCGCATCCTCCCGCAGCTGTAGCGATTCGATCGAGCACTACTTCACGGGAACCGTAGGACCGTACACCGCGATCTCGTCCGAGATTAGGTTGTTAATGGGCCAGGTGTCACATTCTGCCTGCTCTTCCTCAGTAAGTCGCTTGCGCCAAAAGGCCATCCCGTCAGTGTCCTTTCGGAGGACGGAGCACCCGTATCCGACCTGGGCGGACCATTCGGTATCACCGCTATGCGCCTTGCCGCCCAGTGCGTAAATCTCAGCCTTGTCGTCGTCAGATAAACCTTTAGTTCGCGCTTTGATCTGCCAAGCGTTAATCCTGTAGAACGGGCTATTCGGGTCTTGCGCAAGCAGCCATGAGCTTAGCTCTTGTGCGGCTTCTAGTAGCTCGTCGCGGAGCGTTGATTGGTCACTGGTTGCCAAATCTGCGGCGCTGATGATCCGCAGAAGTGTCCCGGTGGCCTGATTCAATAGTTCTTGGGAGAGAACCTTGTCTCGATACGACTCGGTAATGTGTCCCAAATTGATGTTGAGAACTTCCAGGAAGTCTTCCGCTGTTGCGAGATCGTATATCGACAACTGACGGACTATGGCTTTCTCGCCCCTGGTGTCCATGTGCCAGTATAGCGCCTTGTCCCAATTCTGGCTGTAGGGGCTTGATACCTTCCAGGTGTCATTGCTTTCGTTGTATTCGCAGTACAGTGCGAGCCAGCCATTGAACATCGTCGACTTGAGTCGCCCGCTTTGCGGCTCCTTTGCTGGAATTGATTCCTGCTGGACGATCGCTCGATGCAAAGTGTCCAGCTCACCTCGGACCTTTTCGTTCAAGGCGCGCGCGACCAGTCGGCTCTCATCGACGTGGAGCGCCTCGAAGAGTTCCGCGTAACGGTTGAGATCCGCTAGACGCGATTTCATTGCCGCGAGGTAGTCGTCCTCTGCATGCTCGAAGGATAGCTGCTGACCGTTAATCTTCATGAAACCGGCATCGAAGCACTCGGTCAGGAATGAAAGTGCTCGCCGATAGTCGAGCATCGATCCGGAGTCGGCAGTCGTCAAGGTTCCGGAGTAAAGGTCGGCAACCGGGTCATGCTGGATCTGCAACGTCAGTCCAGAACCAAGGGTGATCATCGAGGTGTGCTCATCCAGCTTCCGTCCCCGAGGGTTTGTGAAGGAGGTTCTGTGGGACTCGATTGTCATGGTCAAGTCGTGTTCGGCATAGTCTTCAGGAAGCACTTCAAACACTCCCTCAAGGCGTGCCACTGCTCCTGAGCGTGTCTTCACGCGTATTTCAAAATCTGGAGATGCGCTGTCGGTGGTGTCGAGTAGTAGTGGCTTTGATAGGTCAAGTGGCCTCGGGGCGGAGATTGTGATCATGCAGTCCTCGAGCGTCTCGCCATCTTCGAGAATGAGCGCTTCCACTTCGTCCTTGACGGAGTTGATGAACTGAAGAGTGGCACATACTGCGGATTCCGATTCGGGAAGTTTCTGAACGCGAATCGTCGCAGTCTTTTGGCCGACGCTATTTTCCAGGATCCTCTTGAGTTTCGCGGGAGTCAGCGGGTTCCAGTAAACGGAACTAGTGCGTGCCTTTCTGTTATAAATCACTACGAACAGTATGACTGATCCAATCTTGAGCATCCCCTTGAGGTGTCGCACGCCGAGCGAAAAGCCGAGGTCGCCTTTGAAGCCCTTGGAGGTTTCGTGCCTGGCTTTAATTTGCACAGGGATTCTGGCCTGGAAAGTCTCGACGGAGTGCGGCTCGCCGGAATGGATATCAATATGCCCATCTGTCAATGGCGTTCGATCGTTCGTGTCGAAGTAGAGGGCTAGGCGCTCATGATACATGAGCGCACCTTCTACGGCGTGAACTGCCGTAAGTTCTGCTGACAAAATGGGCCTCGGTTCTGAGTTTCTGGCAGACGAATCGGGGTCCGATCGCCGTTGTTCCAATTCTATGTGGATTAACGAGGGCGGCCCGACTGCTCGCCCGCTGTGCCTTCGCGTAGCTCTGTCTCTAGCTCGGCGTATGCCCGCTCGACGTATGCCTTCAGCGCAGCCTCGCTGACCCGCCACTGTCCGCGCCCGCCGACTCGGATCGCCCGTAGCTCCCCTGTAAGTTGAGTCCCGCATAGTGGTGTAGCGCGGTGGCCGCAGTGATCGTCCCGGACGTGGACGCGGCCACCGTGTGATCCTTCGAGTGAACCTCTCACAGCACTCTCGAACGGGGTCATCACGATGACCGCTCCCCACATTGTCGACCCTTCCGGCCTGCTCGGTGAAGCCCTGGCTGAAGCCTCCCCGGATCTGATGCGCAGCCTGCTCCAGGACGTGATCAACTCCCTGCTCTCCGCGGACGCAGACGCTGTCGCCGGCGCGGAGTACGGTCGGCCCAGCGCTGGTCGTTCTGCGCAGCGCAACGGCTACCGCCACCGCGACCTCGACACCCGCGTCGGCACGATCGACGTCGCCGTCCCCAAGCTCCGCACCGGCACCTACTTCCCCGACTGGCTGCTCGAGCGCCGCAAACGCGCCGAATCCGCCCTGATCACCGTGGTCGCCGACTGCTACCTCGCCGGCGTCTCCACCCGCCGAATGGCTCCCCGGATGCACGCTTCGCGCATATCGCATCCGGGGCCCCAGCTCGTCAAGACCTTGGGCATCAACTCACTCTCGAAGTCGCAAGTCAGCCCGATGGCCGAGTCGTTGGACGAGCACGTCGAGCAGTTCGGCCACCGTCCCCTGGACGAGGCCGGGCCATTCACGTTCGTCTCCGCCGACGCGCTGACGATGAAAGTCCGCGAGGGCGGGCGCGTGATCAACGCCGTCGTACTGCTGGCCACCGGCGTGAACGGCGACGGGCACCGCGAAGTCCTCGGCATGCGTGTTGCCACCTCCGAGACCGGAGCGGCGTGGAACGGCTTCTTCGCCGACCTCGTCGCCCGCGGCCTCGCCGGGGTCCGCCTGGTCACCAGCGACGCCCACGCCGGCTTGGTGGAGGCGATCGCTGCGCACCTGCCCGGGGCGGCCTGGCAGCGGTGCCGCACCCACTACGCCGCGAACCTCATGGCCGTGACGCCCAAGAGCATGTGGCCAGCGGTGAAAGCGATGCTGCACAGCGTCTATGACCAGCCCGACGCGGCAGCCGTGAACGCTCAGTTCGAGCGGCTGCTGGACTACGTCAGCGAGAAGCTCCCGGCCGTGGCCGAGCACCTCGACGCGGCCCGCGCAGACCTGCTCGCGTTCACGGGGTTTCCCAAGGACGTGTGGGTGCAGATCTGGTCGAACAACCCCACCGAGCGTTTGAACAAGGAGATCCGCCGCCGCACGGACTCCGTCGACATCTTCCCCACCCGCGAGGCGATCGTCCGCCTCGTCGGCGCGGTCCTGGCCGAACAGACCGACGAATGGGCCGAGGGCCGCCGATACCTCGGCCTCGACGTCCTCGCCCGCTGCCGCCTCAACCTCGTCCCCGACACCAGCACCGAGGAGGTCACCACCAGCTCCCTGCCCGCCCTGACCGCCTGACCCCCAAGCGAAGGATCGCTACACCACTTCCAGGGACTTGACCCCCCGCGATCTCCCTGTCGTGGTGGTGGCAGCAGCGCGCCGCGTTCGCCCCGGACGCGTGGCACCTCGCGCTGACTGTCCGTCACGACGGCGTGCTCGTGGGGATGCAGGACGTGCACGCCACCGACTTCCCGCTCACGCGCACGGTCGAGACCGGATCATGGCTCGGGCGGGACCACCAGGGCAAGGGCATCGGCACGCTCATGCGCCAGATGGCTATCAGCTTCGCCTTCGACGAGCTCGACGCCGTCGCCTGTGAATCCGGGTACATCGTGGGCAATGAGGCTTCGCGGGCGGTCAGTCGCAAGGCGGGCTACGTCGAGAACGGCCAGCGCACCCTCGTGCAGCAGACGCGGCAGGGACCGGTTCGAGCACAGGAGCAGCGCGTGATCGTCACACCCGACGCGGTGGTGCGACCGGCCGAGCGGGTCGTGGTCGAGGGCGCGGAGGAGCTGCGACGGTTCCTGTCGATCGAGCGGTGATCCCGGGACATCTCCGCGCGGCAGCCGAGCCCAGACCCGGCGTCTGCGGGGTATGGCACGTACCGTGCACCTGTCGCCCGGAGAACCGATAGCGCAGTTCCGATGCGTCGCCGCCCCTGCAGCCGCGGTCCCTCAGAGCTCGCGAACATCCGACTCATCGTGTGACGATCACGAGCCGCGCGGCCCGAGGACCTGCGCCCGATGTCCAGCGGTCGCGAGCTTCCTGTCGCAGGTGACCAGAGGCGCGTCGAGGGCCACGGCCAGGGCGACGTAGGAGGCGTCGTAGCTCGTGAACTGATGGCGCAGCTGCCAGACGCGTCCGGCCAACGGCTCCAGGTCGTGCCGGATGACGGTGAACGACCAGTAGTCATCCAGGGCCTGCTGCGCTCGCTCAGGCTCGAGGACACTGCCCCTCTCCAGGCCCCGCAGAACGGACAGCACCTCCCCGTCCAGCAGATGCGGTGCATGGATCTCGCCCTCGAGCGCCAGGAGGAGCTCGGCGGACGGCTCGGCGCCCACCAGCGCCTCGACCATGGCCGAGGCATTGAGGACGATCATCGGCGCGCCGAACCCACCTCGGCGAGGATCGCCTGCGTCGAGACCGATGCGGACCGATCGCGGGCGCGCAGGCGATCGACGATCTCGGCATTGCTCGGGCGCGATGCGATCAGGGCAAGCTGCGCGTTCACGTAGGCGGAGACCGACTGCCCCCGGTCGGCCGCACGCGCCTTCAGCGTCTCGGCCACCGCCTCGGGGACGTCACGGATATAGAGAGTCGACATGCGCAGAATGCAAGCACTCTGCAAGCACGCCGCACTGTGATGCACGGATCCCCCGCCGGGGCCGCTCAGCCCCTTGCGCTGGGCCCGCGCGATGGCATGATTGCCGCTCGTGTCACCTGAACAGGCCGGCCCGCGCCCCGAGGGCGCCGCCTCCGCTGGTACCAGCGTCCCCGCACCGACATCCTCTGCGGAGGCTCCGGCGCATCCGTCGTCGCCCGCCCCCTCCCCCGCCGGGCCGTCGGCACCGGGGACTGCGCACGCCGCCGACCCCTCCACGGACGCCGCCGAGAGCGCGCAGCCCGCGGCCCACCCGTGCGTGATCCACGGGATGCCGCGCGACCTCCCGCCCCTCGAGGTCGGGCCCGACACCGTCACCAACACCCACGGTAAGCCCGTCCTGGGCCCGGACGGGAAGCCGCGCCACCGCGAGCCCGTCCTCGCGCTCATGCTCGCGGCCATCGGCGTCGTGTTCGGGGACATCGGCACCAGCCCCCTGTACTCGCTGCAGACCGTCTTCTCCGTGCACCACAACGCCGTCGCCCCCACCGAGCAGGATGTCCTCGGCGTCATCTCGATGGTCCTGTGGTGCCTCATGGCCATCGTCTCCTTCACCTACGTGGGCATCATCCTGCGCGCCGACAACCAGGGCGAGGGCGGGATCCTGTCGCTCGCCACGCTCATGCGCCGCAAGCTGGGCCTGGGCTCGAAGCAGGCGGCCGTGGGCCTGTTCCTCGCGATCCTCGGCGCCTCCCTCTTCTACGGAGACTCGCTCATCACGCCGGCCATCTCCGTGCTCTCCGCCTTCGAGGGCCTGGAGACCGTGAACTCCGACCTGGGCACGTATGTGGTGCCGGCGGCCGTCACGGTGCTCACGCTGCTGTTCCTCGCCCAGCGCTGGGGCACCGGCGTGATCGGCAAGGCCTTTGGGCCGATCATGGTCGCCTGGTTCCTCGTCATCGCGGCGCTCGGCCTGCCGCAGCTGATCGCGAACCCGTCGATCCTGCGGGCCGTCTCCCCCACCTACGCCCTCTCCTTCGCCCTCGACCGCCCCCTCGTCGCGTTCATCGCGATGGGCGCCGTGGTGCTCGCCGTGACCGGCGCCGAGGCGCTGTACGCGGACATGGGCCACTTCGGGCGCCGCCCCATCGCCCTGGCCTGGTTCTGCCTGATCCTCCCGGCGCTCATGGTCAACTACTTCGGCCAGGGCGCGATGATCCTCAGAGATCCGGGCACGATCGACAACCCGTTCTTCCACCTCGCGCCCGACTGGGCCCGCATCCCCCTGGTGGTGCTCGCGACCTGCGCGACCGTGATCGCCTCCCAGGCCGTCATCTCGGGCGCCTTCTCCGTGTCCCGCCAGGCCACGCGCCTGTCGATCCTCCCGCGCCTGCGCGTGATGCAGACGTCCAAGGAGCACGGCGGCCAGATCTACGTGCCCGTCGTCAACATGATCCTGTTCCTCGGCGTGCTCACCCTCGTGCTCACCTTCCGCGACTCCCAGCACCTCGCCTCGGCCTACGGGCTCTCGGTCACCGCGACCCTGCTGCTCGAGCTCTCCCTTTTCCTGCTGCTGGCCTACCGCGTGTGGAACTGGCCGCTGTGGCGCGTGGTCGCGATGGCCGCGATCGTCGGCGGCATCGAGGCGGCCCTGTTCTCCGCGAACCTCGTCAAAATCCTCTCCGGCGGCTGGCTGCCGCTCGTGATCGCCGCGGCGGCGCTGACGATCATGCTCACCTGGAAGCGCGGCTCGAAGATCATGTTCGGCCGACGCGCCGAGATGGAGGGCCCGATCGAGGACTTCGTGGCCGAGGTGCAGGCGATGGACCTGCCTCGCGTCCCCGGGCTGGCGGTCTACCCGCACGGGGATCCGCGCACCACGCCCCTCGCCCTGCGCCGCAACGTCGAGTTCAACCGGATCCTCCACGAGCACGTGGTGATCGTGACGATAAAGAACATCGGCGTCCCCCACGTGCGCCACGACGCCCGCATCACCGTCTCCGAGCTCGGCGACAGCGACGACGGCATCGTGCACGTGCTGTGCCGGGTCGGCTTCAACGACTCCCAGGACGTGCCCAAGGCCGTGCGTCTCGCGGTCGGGCGCAGCCCCGAGCTGGACATCGACCCGGACGAGGCGTTCTACATGCTCTCGGTGTTCCGCATCGAGCCCGGCGACGACCACTGCATGCCCGCGTGGCAGAAGGTGTTGTTCCGCTTCCTCGAGAAGTTCTCCGCCAACCGCACGCAGGTGCTCCACCTGCCGCTGGCCCGCACGACGGTGATGGGGGCCGAGGCCGAGCTCTGACGGCGGCCGCCGGCCGCCTCAGGCGAAGTGGTCGAAGCCCTCGTGGGTGATCGCGGCGCCGTCCAGCAGCACCCGGGGGGACTCACCAGCGGACAGGGCCCGCACAGCGCCGATGCGGCGGAAGCCCATCGGCACCCGATCGGCCGGGAAAGTCGCGAGCATCGCATGCTCCTCGCCCCCGTGGAGCACCCATTCCCACGCGTCCGCGTCGAGCGCCCGAGCTGCGTCCGCGAGGGCCTCGGCGTCAGGCGCCAGGGCGCCGTGGTCCAGATCGATGACGACTCCGCTCGCACGGGCGATGCGGCCCGCGTCCCGGACCAGTCCGTCGGAGACGTCGAGCATCGCACTCGCGATCGCGGTGCCGTCCTCCTCCCGCGCCCCGGCCCACCCCAGCGCCAGGTCGGGATCCGGGGCGTTGTGCCAGGCCACGAGCTCGCGGGCCCGTGTATCGGCGGCGCGCCCAGCGAGGATCCAGGCCAGCCCCGCCCCGCTGCGGCCCAGGCGCTCCGTGCCGATCGCGAGCACGTCCCCCGCCCGCGCTCCCGAGCGGAGCACGGGCGCGCTCCCCTCCGGCAGGGAGCCGAGCGCGGTCACGGTGAGCGACAGGACGGGACCGGCCCCGAGGTCGCCGCCGACCACGGGGGCGCCGTCGCGGGCGGCGCGGGCGGACAGGGCCCGGCTCACGTCCTCGAGCAGAGCGATCGGCGTCTGCGCGGGAGCGGTGACGGCGACGACGAGCGCGCTCGGCCGGGCCCCCATGGCGGCGATGTCCGCGAGGTTCTGCACGGCGGCCTTCGCCCCGATCCACTCCCCGCACGTGGCGTCGAGCAGGAAGTCCTCGCCCTCGGTGAGGGTGTCGGTCGAGACGACCAGACGCGGGGACGCCAGGCGCACGACGGCGGCGTCGTCCCCGGGGCCGACCTCCACCCGGGGGCCCTCGGGAGCGCTCCCCGCACGCGCCCCGTCCACGCAGCCCTCCGCCGTCACCGGGAGGATGCGAGCGAGGACACCCGCCTCGGTGAGGTGCCCGATGCTCGCAGAGCCGTCGGTCGTCGGTGCCTCAGGGGCCGTGCGGCCGCTCGCGGGGCGGGGAGTCTCGGGCGTCGTCATGGCCCCATCGTGGCACCCGCGACCGCCTCCCCGCGTCCGTCTCCTCACGTCCGTCTGCTGGGGCGAGGCCGCCGGGTAGTCTGCTGAGGTGCTCCCCGCCTCTCGTCCTCGTCCCCTGCACGTCGCGACGATCGGCCTTGCCGCGGCCACCCTCACGGTGCTCACGGGCTGCGGGACCGTGACGGTCCCCGCGGGGCCGGAGGCGACGGACCCGGCGTGCGCGACGATCGTGCAGAACGCGCCCGAGACGATGCTGGGGCTCGACCGCCGCGAGACGACGAGCCAGGGCACGGTCGCCTGGGGCAACGGCGAGGACACGATCGTGCTGCGCTGCGGCGTGACGCCGCCCGGCCCCACCACGGACGCCTGCACCCGCCTCGAGGACCAGCGGGGGCTCTCAGTCGACTGGATCGTGCGCGAGGAGGACGGCGTGGTCACGTTCACGACCTACGGTCGCTCCCCCGCCGTCGACCTCACCGTCCCGCGGTCCGTCGCCCCGGATCAGCCGTCCGCGGCAGCGCTCGAGCTCGCGGGTCTCATCGCCCCGCTGCCGGTCTCCAGGACCTGCACCGGTCCGGGCGACACGGCCTGATCCCCGCGCCTCTCCGGGCCGACGGGGCCCGCCGCGCGATCGGGTCAGCGCATGATCAGGTCAGCGTCCGAGCGGCTCAGCGCACAGTCGGCCCAGCACACGATCGGGTCAGCGCATGATCGGGTCAGCGCAGCCCGATGCGCCGCGCGCGCGCCAGCTCGACGAGCTCGGCGATCAGCGCCGCGTAGTCGAGGCCCATGTTCGCCCACAGGACGGGGAACATCGAGAACGGCGTGAAGCCGGGCATCGTGTTGACTTCGTTGACCACCACGCGGCCGTCGGCGGCCACGAACACGTCCACGCGGGCCAGGCCCTCCAGGCCGAGGGAGACGAAGGCGTGGGCGGCGACCGCGCGCACCGCGGCGATCTGCTCGCCCGTCAGCTGCGCGGGCACCTCGATCTCGACGGTCCCCTTGCCGAAGTACTTCGACTCGTAGTCGTAGAACTCGAGGTCGTCGCCGATGCGGACCTCGCCGGGCACGGTGGTGCGCGGCGCCTCGCCGCCGCGGCCCGCGAGGACGCCGCACTCGACCTCGCGCCCTGCGACGCCCGCCTCGATGAGCACCTTGGGGTCCTCCGCGAAGGCGGTCTTCATCGCGTGGTCGAGCTCGGCGGGGTCGGAGACCTTGGTGACGCCCAGGCTGGAGCCGGCGCGCGCGGGCTTGACGAACCACGGCAGCTCGAGGTCGCGCCGGACGCGGTCGAGCACGCCCTGCGCGTCCTGGGCCCACTCGTCCTCGCGCACGACGACATCCGGCGCGCAGGGGATGCCCGCCGCGCGCAGCGCCGTCTTGGTCGCGGCCTTGTCCATGCACACGGCCGAGGCGAGCACGCCGCTGCCCACGTAGGGGACGTCCAGCAGGTCGAGGGCCCCCTGGAGGGTGCCGTCCTCGCCGTAGGGGCCGTGCAGCAGCGGGAACAGGACGTCGATCTCGGCGAGGGTCTCCACGCGATCACCGCGGATCACCCGCAGCACGATGGGCTCGCCGGGGCGGTGCGCGCCCGCGGGCAGGAGCACCTCATCGCCGTCCGCGGGGACCTCCGGGGCCTTCCCGTCGGTGATCCGCCAGTGCTCCGGGTCGTCGGAGACGAGGACGTAGCGTCCGTCGCGCGTGACGCCGATCGGGATCACGTCGTAGCGGGTGCGGTCGATCGCGGCGAGCACGCCGCCGGCGGTGACGCACGAGATGCCGTGCTCCCCGCTGCGGCCGCCGAACAGGAGGGCGACGGTGGTCTTCATTCCCGCCACGATAGTCACTCCGGCCGCACGGACCGCGCCAGCAGGGCCGCGGTGGTCTCCGTGATGTCCCTCCCCCTGTCGACCACGTGGACGACCCCTCTCGTGATCGGCATGTCGACGCCCAGGCCCTCGGCGATCTCCGCGACCGCGCGGGCGGTCTCGACGCCCTCGGCGGTCTGCCGGACCAGGGCGACGGCCTCGGCGACGCTGCGTCCCTCGCCGAGCGCGCGCCCCAGACGGTGGTTGCGCGAGAGCGGCGAGGCGCAGGTGGCGACCAGATCGCCCATGCCCGCCAGACCCGCGAACGTGGCGGCATCCGCGCCGGACGCCGCACCGAGGCGAGCGATCTCCGCGAGACCGCGCGTGATGAGGCTCGCCCGGGCGTTGTCGCCCAGCCCCAGGCCGGCGGCCGCGCCCACGGCCAGGGCGATGACGTTCTTGACGGCTCCGGCGATCTCGACGCCCGTCACATCGACCGAGGTGTAGGCCCGGAAGGCCGGGCCGGCGCACCAGGTGGCGACGCGGTGGGCGAGCTCCGGGTCGGCGGAGGCGACGACGCTCGCGCACGGCTCCTCCGCCGCGATCTCGGCCGACAGGTTGGGGCCCGAGAGGACGGCGATGCGACGCGGGTCCACCCCGCCGGCCTCGACGATCACAGTGCTCATCCGGGCGTCGGTGCCGCGCTCGATGCCCTTGATGAGGGAGACCACGGGCAGCTCCGGAAGGCGCCCGCCGGGCTGGGACGCGCGCAGGCGTCCGAGGTTCTCGCGCAGCGACTGCGCCGGGACGGCCAGCACGATGCCGTCGACGCCCTCGAGGACCGCGGCGAGATCCGAGGTCGCGGTGATCGCCTCCGGCAGCTCCCGGTCGCCCAGGTAGGCGCGATTGCAGTGCTCCTCGGCGATCTCCCGGGCGGTCTCCTCGCGGCGCGCCCAGAGGCGGACCTCCGCGCCGGCGCGCGCGAGGACGAGGGAGAAGGTGGTGCCCCAGCTCCCGGCCCCGATGACGGCGATGCGGCGCGCGCTCATCGGCGGTGCCCGTCCTCGGGGCGGAAGGCGTCGGCGCGGGGGTCGTGCAGCTCAGCGGGCGGGGCGATGCCGCGGATCTGGGCCACGAGCGCCACGATCTCCTCCATGATCTCGCCGGTGCAGCGGATCGCGGCGTCGCGCGGGCTCTCGCCGTCCGCGGCCTCCAGGCGGACGGGCCTGCCGAAGGACACCTGCACGTCCCGCCGCGGCGGGACGTGGGGGCGCCGGGCGCCGTAGGGCCAGACCTCACGGGTCCCCCATACCGCGGCGGGGATGACGGGCGCGCCCGTGTCCAGCGCGATGCGGGCGGCGCCGAGGCGGGCGCGCATGGGCCACAGCTCGGGGTCGCGCGTGAGGGTTCCCTCGGGGAACATCGCGACGATCTGCCCGCGGGTGATCGCGTCCTGCGCCGCGTCCAGGGCGCTCGAGGCCCGGGTCCCCGCCCGGGCACCGCGGGCCACGGGGATCTGCCCCGTCGCCCGGAGCGCCGCACCGAGCACGGGAACGTCGAACAGGGGCCCCTTGGCCAGGAAGCGCGGCGGCACGCAGCCCGTCAGCAGGGCGTCGCCGATCGCGATGGGGTCGTACACGCTGAGGTGGTTGCAGACGACGAGGGCGCCGCCGCTCTCGGGCAGGTTCTCCAGCCCGGTCCAGGTGCGGCGGGTCCAGGCCCGCGCGACGGGCCGCGCGAACGCCTGCGCGACGGTGATGAGGGACGGGACCGCCCGGGGGTCGGACACGCCGCGCCTCAGCGGGAGACGGCGCCGCGCACGCGGCCGATCGTCCGTCGTGCGGCCTGACCGGCCAGGCCGCGGCGCGGGATCTCGCCGCTGCGGATCGCGCGGCGGCGCACGGTCGCCGGGGCGCGGCGGGCGAGGGTGTTGACGGCCGCGGCGTGCAGCAGGCGGCGCGGGGCGAACGCCAGGCGTCCGCGCACCGACAGGAACTTCACCGCAGTGGTGACCTGCAGCAGCTCGCCGCCGGGGAGCAGGGCCACGCCGATGCGGATGCGGAGGTTCTCGTCGTCGTCCGCGATGAGCGCCTCCGAGCCGCGCACCTCGTCGGTCACGTACTCCTTGGCGGGCGGGGGCACCATGTCGAACAGGCGCACGGCCTCGTCGCGCAGCGCGCGCAG
This sequence comes from Brachybacterium nesterenkovii, assembly GCF_900163655.1. Taxonomy (GTDB): domain Bacteria; phylum Actinomycetota; class Actinomycetes; order Actinomycetales; family Dermabacteraceae; genus Brachybacterium; species Brachybacterium nesterenkovii. The sequence goes on along the minus strand of NZ_FWFG01000113.1, from coordinate 4,842 downwards.
TCCGCGCCGGGACAGCGGCGTGTTCTCGTGGGAGAAGATCGCCTCGGCCCAGACCCGCGGATCCGTCTCCGCCACACCGCGGGTGGGCACGATGACGACGTCGCAGTAGTCGGGGACGGGGATGTCCCGCAGGGCGATCGAGGTCGCGGGCGGGGGGACGGTGCTCGCGAGATCGGCGGAATGCTCGGTCATCTGGTGGGCTCCTCCCGGTCGATGCGCGCGGGGCACGGCCCCGCCTGTCGTCCCTGCGCGGACTGGCCGTCCTCCCGGAACTGCCCGTCCTCCCAGGACTGTCAGTCCTCCCAGAACTCCGCGCCGAGGGCCGTGAGCTTCTCGCGGAAGCTCTCGTAGCCGCGGTCGATGAGGTCGATGCCGTGGATCTTCGAGACGCCCTCGGCGCCGAGCGCGGCGATGAGGTAGGAAAAGCCGCCGCGCAGATCGGGCACGGTGATCTCGGCGCCGTGCAGGTCCTTGGGGCCCGAGATCACGGCGGAGTGGTTGAAGTTGCGGCGGCCGAAGCGGCAGCGGGAACCGCCGAGGCACTCGCGGTAGACCTGGATGCGGGCGCCCATGTCGTTGAGGGCCTCGGTGAAGCCCAGACGGTTCTCGTACACGGTCTCGTGGACGATCGAGATGCCCTCGGCCTGGGTGAGCGCGACCACCAGCGGCTGCTGCCAGTCGGTCATGAACCCGGGGTGCACGTCGGTCTCGACGGCGATCGCCTTCAGCGGCGTGCCCGGGTGGAAGAAGCGGATGCCGGCCTCGGTGATGTCCATCCCGCCGCCGACCTTGCGGAAGATGTTGAGGAAGGTCGCCATCTCCTTCTGGGAGGCGCCGCGGACGAAGACATCGCCCTGGGTCACCAGCGCCGCGCAGGCCCACGAGGCGGCCTCGATGCGGTCGGGGAGCGCGACGTGCTCGTACCCGCCCAGGCGCTCGACGCCCTCGATCGTGATGGTGCGGTCGGTCTGCAGGGAGATGATCGCGCCCATCTTCTGCAGGACGGCGATGAGGTCCTCGATCTCCGGCTCGACCGCGGCGTTGGTCAGCTCGGTCACGCCCTCGGCGCGGACGGCGGTCAGCAGCACCTGCTCGGTGGCGCCGACGCTGGGGTACTCGAGGTGGATCTTGGTGCCCTTGAGTCCGTTGGGCGCGGTGATGTAGATGCCCAGCTCGCGCTTGTCGACCACGGCGCCGAAGTTGCGCAGCACGTCGAGGTGGTAGTTGATCGGGCGATCGCCGATCCGGCAGCCGCCGAGGTCGGGGATGATCGCCTCGCCCAGGCGGTGCAGGAGAGGACCGCAGAACAGGATCGGGATGCGGGAGCTTCCCGCATGCGCGTCGATGTCGACGACGTGCGCCTTCTCGACGTTGGAGGGATCCATGCGGATCACGCCGCCCACGACGTCCCGCTCGATCTTGACGCCGTGGACCTTCAGCAGCTCGCCCACGATCTGCACGTCCCGGATGTCCGGGACGGAGCGCAGGACGCTCGGCCCCTCGCCCAGCAGGGCCGCGACCATCGCCTTGGAGACGAGGTTCTTGGCGCCGCGGACGGTGATCTCGCCCTTCAGGGGGCGGCCGCCGCGGACGGAGAAGGTCGAGAGCGCGTCGTTCATCGTGTCCTTGCAGGTTCCTGGGTCGGGGTCCGGGAGGAGGGACCTCGGTGACCGCCTCACCATACCGGAGGAGGGCATGGCGAACCTGGGCCCGGGATGTGATCCCGGGCCCGCCCGATCACGAGGCGGGGGCCTCCGCGGAGTCCGCCGTGCGCGCCGGCAGGGTCTTGGGCATCCAGGACGGCCGCGTCGCCTCGAAGGCGTCGATGTCCGCCTCGTGACGCAGCGTCAGGCCGATGTCGTCGAGGCCCTCCATGAGGCGCCACCGCGTGTAGTCGTCGATCTCGAAGCGCAGCACGGCATCGCCGGCGCGGACCTGGCGCTGCTCGAGGTCGACCGTCACCTCGGTGCCCGGGGCCTCCTCGAGGATCTTCCACAGCTGCTCGATGTCGTCCTGGGACAGCTCGGCGGCCACGAGCCCCTGCTTGCCCGCGTTGCCGCGGAAGATGTCCGCGAAGCGGCTCGCGAGCACTGCCTGGAAGCCGTAGTCGCGCAGCGCCCAGACCGCGTGCTCGCGCGAGGATCCGGTGCCGAAGTCGGGTCCGGCGACGAGCACGCTGCCGCCGCGGTACGCGTCCTGGTTCAGGACGAAGTCGGGGTCGCCCCGCCAGGCCGAGAACAGTCCGTCCTCGAAGCCGGTCTTGGTGACGCGCTTGAGGTAGACGGCGGGGATGATCTGGTCGGTGTCGACGTTGGAGCGTCGCAGCGGGACGCCGACGCCGGTGTGGGTAGTGAACTTCTGCACGGTGCTTCTCCTGCTCCCCCGGGCGGCGCCGGGAGTCGTGATCGGGTGCGGCCCGGGAGACCGGGCGCGGTGGGGAGGCGGCTCAGGCGGCCGCGGTGGCGGCGCCGTCCCGGGACGGGGCGTCGAGGTCGTGGGGCGAGGACAGGGTGCCGCGCACGGCCGTGGCGGCGGCGACGGCCGGCGAGACGAGGTGGGTGCGCCCGCCCTTGCCCTGGCGGCCCTCGAAGTTGCGGTTCGAGGTCGAGGCGGCCCGCTCCCCCGGCTGCAGCTGGTCGGGGTTCATGCCCAGGCACATCGAGCAGCCGGCCTGGCGCCACTCGGCCCCGAAGGCGAGGATCTCGCGATCCAGCCCCTCCTGCTCCGCCTGGATGCGCACGCGCGCGGAGCCGGGGACGACGAGAACGCGCACGTCGGGGTGCTTGCGGCGGCCCCGGATCACGTCCACGAAGGTGCGCAGGTCCTCGATGCGGCCGTTCGTGCACGAGCCCATGAACACGGTGTCGACCGCGATGTCCTTGAGCGGGGTGCCGGGCACCAGGTCCATGTAGCGCAGGGCGTTCTCGGCGGCGACGCGCGCGGTCTCGTCCACGAAGTCCTCGGGCGCGGGCACCGCGGCCGAGAGCGGCAGGCCCTGGCCGGGGTTGGTGCCCCAGGTGACGAAGGGCTCGAGCTCATCGGCGTCGATCACGACCTCGGCGTCGAAGACGGCGTCGTCGTCGCTGCGCAGCGTGCGCCAGTAGGCGACGGCCTCGTCCCAGTCCTCGCCCTGCGGGGCATGGGGGCGGCCCTTCACGTACGCGAAGGTGGTCTCGTCGGGGGCGATCATCCCCGCCCGGGCGCCGGCCTCGATGGACATGTTGCAGATGGTCATGCGCCCCTCCATGGAGAGGTCCTCGATGGCCTGGCCGCGGTACTCGAGCACGTAGCCGGCGCCGCCGCCGGTCCCGATCTTCGCGATGACGGCGAGGATGATGTCCTTCGCGCTGACGCCGGGCTTCAGGGAGCCCTCGACGGTGATCGACATGGTCTTGAACGGCTTGAGCGAGAGGGTCTGCGTGGCCATCACGTGCTCGACCTCGCTCGTGCCGATGCCGAAGGCCAGCGCCCCGAAGGCGCCGTGCGTCGAGGTGTGGGAGTCTCCGCAGACGACCGTGATGCCGGGCATCGTCAGCCCGAGCTGGGGGCCGACGACGTGGACGATCCCCTGGTCCTTGTCGCCGAGGGAGTGGATGCGCACGCCGAACTCCTCGGCGTTGCGGCGCAGGGTGTCGATCTGGGTGCGGCTGGTGATGTCCGCGATCGGCTTGTCGATGTCGATCGTCGGGGTGTTGTGGTCCTCGGTCGCGATCGTCTGGTCGACGCGGCGCAGAGCGCGGCCCTCCTGGCGCAGGCCGTCGAAGGCCTGCGGGCTGGTCACCTCGTGCAGCAGCTGGAGGTCGATGTAGAGCAGGTCGGGCTCATTGCCCTCCCCCCGTCGGACGACGTGATCGGCCCAGACCTTCTCCGCGAGCGTGCCCGCCATGTGCTTCTCTCCCTCATGCGTGGATCGGGCCGCGCCGGGCGCGGACCGATCGGTGTGCGGCGCACGCCCCGGTCATCCGGGCGGCGCTCGTCGTCAGCCGCCATCGTCGATGTGTCCACGATCCGATGCACTTGCGTCTCAGTGTTCAAGACGGCATGATTCCGGCATGGACACCACCAACCCCGATGACGGCGGCAGCGGCGTCGGCGTGCTCGACAAGGCCGCCATGGTGCTGGGCGCCCTCGAAGCAGGTCCGGCGACACTCGCGCAGCTCGTCCAGTCGACCGGGCTCGCCCGCCCCACCGCCCACCGTCTGGCCGTCGCGCTCGAGCACCATCGCCTCGTCGCGCGCGACATGCAGGGGCGCTTCGTGCTCGGCGGCCGCCTCGGCGAGCTCGCCGCGGCCGCGGGCGAGGACCGTCTGCTCGCCGCGGCCGGCCCCGTGCTCGCCGCTCTGCGGGATCACACCGGGGAGTCCGCCCAGCTCTATCGTCGCCAGGGAGAGCACCGCATCTGCGTGGCCGCCGCCGAACGACCGGTCGGTCTGCGCGACTCCGTGCCGCTCGGCGCGACCCTCACGATGAAGGCCGGCAGCGCCGCCCAGATCCTGCTGGCCTGGGAGGAGCCGGACCGCCTGCACCGCGGCCTCCACGGCGCCCGCTTCACCGCGACCATGCTCTCGGCGGTCCGCCGACGCGGCTGGGCCCAGTCGATCGGCGAGCGCGAGAGCGGCGTCGGCTCGGTCTCGGCCCCCGTGCGCGGCCCCAACGGCCGCGTGGTGGCGGCCCTGTCGGTCTCCGGACCGATCGATCGGATCACGCGCCAGCCCGGTCGCCTGCACGCCGCGGCCGTGATCTCCTCGGCCAACCACCTCACGGATGTGCTGCGGCGCTCGACCATCTGACGCCTGGGCGCATTGACGGCGGCGGCCCGCGGAACCGAGGGGTTCCGCGGGC
>NZ_FWFG01000039.1 GCF_900163655.1 Brachybacterium nesterenkovii | reverse complement strand
CCCCCCCCCCCCCGCGCTCCGCGTTCCCCATCCGTGGTGAGCAGGACGGGAACCCCGATCCCGAAGAGAACGGCTGCAACCGCCGAGCTCCCGGCGAACAGCAGTGCGCGATCGCTGAGCACATCGATGGCGGTGATCGCGTACCGCGGCTGGACCGCTCCGACGGATGGTTTGCCGAGGCGCGGTAGGGGCCAGGGGACTCGCGAGACCGCCAGCACTCTCATCACGGAGAGCACCGTCGCCGTCCCCTAAACCAGGAGCACATATGGCCACGGCTGGAACGTGGCGAGCCAGCCGTGGGCGGACGGCATGGTCGAATCGAGCACCTGGATGAGCACCCACGAGAACGCAGGGAGAAGCGCGATCCACCGACCTGGGGCCTGCGGCGCCAGGCCGTGCGCCTGGCGAGCATTCCCCCACTGCCCCGACACCCGCCAGTACCCCTCGAGCGCGGCGACGAACCGGCACAGCACGCAGATACCGATGCCGGCGACGACGAGGTATGCGGCAAGGCTGATCCCGGTGGGGAGCGCTCGCGTCGCGAGCATCAGGGGACCGGAGACGACCACCGTCGCACTGGCGAGCACCGCCTCGCGCGCATAGATGCGCCCCATCGCCCGCAGCGTCGCCGCAGGGTCCAGGTCTCGAGGCACGCGCGGCAGCTCGAGCCAGTGCGCCGCGCGGCGCGGATGGACGTTCATGGGAGCCCCTCGACCGAGCCCGTCGTCGGCGTCGGATTCGCGCTGTCCGTCCGCGGTGCGCTCAGTATGCGCCTGTGTCGGGGGCGGCCTGCATCCCTTCGTCCCGCGCGTCCGCTCCGCGCTCTCCTGCATCGGCATCCTGCCCATCGCGCCTCCGCCGCGCCGCCTGCGCCTGCTGGGCGAGCAGCGCGTCGGGCGGGAACTCGACGTGCTCGAGCGTGAGGCCCTCGGGCGGGGCCATGGGTGCGGCGCCGATGCCGCCGCGGGGCGCGGCCTCGCGCGTGCGCGCGGACAGGATCTGCGCGGGCCAGGTCTCCTCGCGCCGCCCCTCCCCCACGGCGATCATCGCGCCCACGAGGGAGCGGACCATGTGGTGGCAGAAGGCATCGGCCTGGACGGTCGCGACCACGAGCCCTTCGTCGCGTCGGCCGCGGGCGGGTCGCTCCCAGGTGAGCTCGTGGAGCGTGCGGATGGTCGTCGCGCCCTCGCGCGGGCGGCAGAACGACAGGAAGTCGTGCTCGCCGTGGAGGGCGGCGCTGGCCCGCGCCATCGCCTCGACGTCGAGGGGGCGCCGATGGCGGAGCACGTCGTGGCGCAGCGGGTCGTGGGCGGAAGGAACGTCGGAGATACGGTAGCGGTAGCGCCGCCAGAGGGCGCCGAAACGGGCGTCGAACTCCGGCGGCACCGGCCGCGCGGCCCGCACGACGACGTCGCGCGGCAGCACGCCCGTCAGCCGGGTGAGCAGGGCCTGGGCGGGGTCGCGGTCCGAGCGGCCGGGCAGGGCGGCGGCGACGGCGGCGGGCAGGTCGAGATGGACGACCTGCCCGCGGGCGTGGACGCCGGTGTCGGTGCGCCCGGCGACGGTCACGGCCAGCGGCGCGCGGCAGACGCGCTCGAGCGCGGCCTCGAGCTCGCCCTGCACCGTGCGCAGGCCGGGCTGAGCGGCCCAGCCGTGGAAGCCGGTGCCGTCGTAGGCGAGGTCCAGGCGCACGCGCAGCATCGACGTGCTCTCCCCCGGGGCGGCGGAGTCGGCATCGACATCAACAGGACGGTGGTCGGACGGCGCGTTCACGGGGCGAGCCTACTGAGCAGGTCCGACGGGCGGGCGACGGCCGCGTCGGCAGCGCGCCCGGACCGGCCCGGCGCGCCGCCGCATCGTCCCTCCCGCGCCCTCTCCTGACTCCTCGTCCGCGCGCTCTCGCCCCAAACCCTCCGCACCTCCCGCCCGGTCGGTACTGTGGGCGCGTGAAGATCCTCGTCATCGGCACGGGCGGCCGCGAGCACGCCATCGTCCGCCGACTCTCCCTCGACTCCCCCGCTCCCGAGCTGCACGCCGCGCCCGGCAACCCGGGCATCGCCGCGCTCGCGCAGTGCCACGACGTCGCCCTCGACGACCTCGACGGCCTCACCGCGCTCGCGACCGAGCTCGCCGCGGACCTCGTCGTCATCGGCCCGGAGGCCCCGCTCGTCGCCGGTCTGGCCGATCGCATGCGCGAGGCGGGCCTGGACGTGTTCGGCCCGTCGGCCGATGCCGCGCGGCTCGAGGGCTCGAAGTCGTGGGCCAAGGAGATCATGGACGCCGCGGGCGTCCCGACGGCCCGCGCCGTGACCGTGTCGGACGTCGACGCTCTCGCGGACGGCCTCGACAGCGTGAACCCCCTGCGCGATGTGCCGTTCGTGGTCAAGGCCGATGGGCTGGCCGCCGGGAAGGGCGTGGTCGTCACCGACGACCACGCTGCGGCGCTCGAGCATGCCCGCGCCTGCATCGAGGCCGGCGGCTCCGTCGTCCTGGAGGAGTACCTCGACGGCCCCGAGGTGTCGCTGTTCTGCGTGTGCGATGGCGAGCGCGTGGTCCCGCTGGCTCCCGCCCAGGACTTCAAGCGGGCTCTGGCGGGCGACGAGGGCCCGAACACCGGCGGCATGGGCGCCTACTCGCCGCTGCCGTGGGCGCCGCCGGGGCTGGTCGCCGAGATCGTCTCCCGCGTGGCCGAGCCGACCGTCGCCGAGCTGTCGCGTCGTGGCATCCCCTTCGTGGGCATCCTCTACTGCGGCCTGGCCCTCACGGCGCGCGGCACCCGCGTGGTCGAGTTCAACGCCCGCTTCGGCGACCCCGAGACCCAGGTGGTCCTCGAGCGCCTCGCCTCCCCGCTGGGCCCGCTGCTCGCGGCCGCCGCCCGCGGCGATCTGCGGGCGGTCGAGGCTCCGACCTGGCACGATGACGCGGCCGTGGCCGTGGTCGTCGCCTCCGAAGGCTACCCGGCGTCGTCCCGCACCGGGGACCCGATCGGCGGGATCGAGACCGCCGAGGCCCTCGGCGCGCACGTGATCCACGCGGGAACCGCCCTGGACGACGACGGACGCCTGCTCAGCGCCGGCGGTCGCGTGCTCGCAGTCGTCGCGACCGGGGCCGATCTCGCTGCGGCGCGGTCGACGGCGCTCGCGGGGGCTGAGGCGATCGACCTCGAGGGCTCGCACTTCCGCCGCGATATCGCCCAGCGCGCCGCCGAGGGGCAGCGGGCCGCCGCGCTCGCGCAGGGTGCGAGCTCCCTCGGCTCAGCGATCCGTGCGGCAGGCACGATGCCGGATGACGCGACGCAGAGCGACGGCGCCGGGCCGACCGACGGCACGACGCAGACGAGCAGAACGACGCGGAGCGATGGCACCGCGACGCAGATCGACGGCACCGCGACGATCGAGCAGGACGCCGGCCGATGAGCATGCGAGACCCGATGAGCATGCGAGAGCCGAAGAGCGCGCGAGACCCGATGAGCGCCCGAGGTCCGATGGCCGAGCCCCTCACGCAGGCCCCCGACCTCGCGGGCTGGGACCGCGCCGTCACCGGCAAGGTGCGCGAGCTGTACGTCCCCGCGGGAGAGGACCCCGCGCACGCCGAGCAGGTGCTCGTCGTCGCGACCGACCGCATCAGCGCCTACGACCATGCCCTGTCCCCCGGGATCCCCGACAAGGGCCGGATCCTCACGGCGATGAGCCTGTTCTGGTTCGAGCAGCTGGCCGACATCGTGCCCTCGCACGTCCTCTCGTCCACCGACGTGCCCGCGGAGGTCGCCGGTCGCGCCCTGCTGTGCCGGGGGCTGGACATGGTGCCGCTCGAATGCGTCGTCCGCGGCTACCTCACCGGGTCGGGTCTCACGGACTACGAGCGCGACGGCGCGGTCGGCGGCCACGAGCTGCCGGCCGGTCTGGTCGAGGCCTCCCGCCTGCCGCGCCCCCTGTTCACCCCGTCGACGAAGGCCGAGCAGGGCGAGCACGACGAGAACATCACCGTCGATACCGCGCGCGAGCGCCTGGGTGCCGAGCTGGTCGACGAGCTCGACCGCCTCACCCGCGCGGTCTACATCCGAGCGCAGGAGGTCGCCGCCGAGCGCGGGATCCTGCTCGCGGACACGAAGCTCGAGTTCGGACACTCGCGGACCGACGGCACCCTGACCCTGGGCGACGAGGTGCTCACCCCGGACTCCTCGCGCTTCTGGTTCGCGGACACCTACCGCGAGGGCGTGGTGCAGCCGAGCCTGGACAAGCAGTACGTGCGCGACTGGCTCACGTCGCCCGCCTCGGGCTGGGACCGCGCGTCGGACGCTCCGCCGCCGGAGCTGCCCGCAGAGGTCGTCGCCGCGACGCGGGAGCGGTACATCGAGGCGTACGAGCGCCTGACGGGGACCACGTTCTGACGGGGCAGCGGAGCGGGGCGCTCAGCCGTTCTGATGGGTGGTCGGCCCGCACTGCCGGGGCCGCGCTCGTGCTCCTGCCCGGTCTCCGTACGCCTTGCCCGTCCGCGCGTCCCCGGCCCCACCTCGGTGCTCCCCGCTCCGTCCCCCGGGCTCCCGCCCCCGTCCTCGCGTTTCCTCCCCACACGAAGTTCTCCACATTCTCGGGCGGACCGTCTGACGGGCTTCGTTCGTCACACCCCTCCGGAAGGATGGGGGACATGGATGAGACGACGGGCGCGCACGACGCGCAGAGGGCCGACGGGGCGCAGAGCCCCGCGCCTCAGCCCGCCTCCGCGCTGCCCGCATCCATCGCCGAGGTCCTGACGGGCGATGCCCTCGCGGACATGGCCGGCGCACTCGGCGTGACGGCACTCGACCCGGGCATCCGGACGCTCGACGCGCCGCTGCTCGCCGAGCTCCTGCACGGCCTCGACGCCGTCCGCTCTGCGCTCGCTGCCCTCGAGGCGCGCACGGTCGTCGCGCTCGACGAGGCTATGCGGGCATCCGAAGGCGAGCAGGGCGTGCCGGAGAGCCGTCGCGGCCGCACCGTCTCGCACGAGGTCGCGATGGCCTCGCGCATCTCCCCGGCCTCGGCCTCACGACGCCTCGGCTCCTCCCGCCGCCTGGTCCGTCACATGCCCCGCCTGTTCCGTGCCCTGGCCTCCGGGCTCATGACCGCCGAGGCGGCGCATGCGGTCGGCCGCTCGGTCGGCGTCCTCGACCCGGCCCAGCGCGCCGACGTCGATGCCGCCCTCGCCGATCACCTCCCCTATCTCGACGGCGCGAGCCCCGGGCAATGGGCCCGCGAGGTCGAGCTCGTGGCGCACCGCCTCGCCCCCGACGAGCATGAGCTGCGGGCCCGTCGCGCTCGCAACGATCGCTCGGTGCGGATCGAGCGCGGCGAGCACGGCATGGCCCACCTGCACGCGCACCTCCCTGCGCTCGACGCGGCGGCGATCCGCAAGCGCCTCGACCTCGAGGCCGAGCACCTCCGCGCCGCGGGGGACCGCCGCGGGCACAGCGTGATCATGGCGGACGTCCTCACGGACACCCTCCTGGGCCGCGACGGCGCGATGGACCCGGTCTCCTTCGACGTCGGCGTCGTCATCACCGACCGCGCGCTCCTGACCCCGGATCGCGCTGACGCGGCGGTGATCGACGGCTACGGCACCGCTCCCGTGAGCGACCTCCTCGAACGCCTCGGCGCGAGCGCCCGCGACGGCGCGACCTGTGCCGGTTCCGCTGCCGGTTCCGGTGCTGGTGCCGGTGCCGGTGCACCCACTGACGGCGCGAGCCCCGACGGCCCGACCCGCGATGTGCTGCGTCGCCTGTTCACGCACCCGACGACGAGCGAGCTCGTGGCCGTCGAGTCCCGCGGCCGGAGCTTCCCGTTGGGCCTGCGCCGCATGATCCGCCTGCGCGATCAGGTGTGCATGGGCCCGTACTGCGGGGCGCCGATCCGACAGATCGATCACGTCGAGGCGGCCTCCGAGGGCGGGCCGACGAGCCTGGCCAACGGCAACGGGCTCTGCGCACGCTGCAACGTCGCCAAGGAGGAGGCGATGCGCAAGGTCACGCGGACCAGTGCAGACGGGAGGAGCACCACCCGCTGGACGAGCCGATTGGGCAGCTCGGCCACCACCTCCCCACCACCGCTCACGGCGCCCGCGGTGCAGCCCGCGAAGCCGGAGTCACGACCCGCGGCGCCGGAGACGCCGACGTCACCATCACGGACGACGGTCTCACCACCGGGTGCGGTCGAGCTCTCCGCGCAGCCTCGACGGGCACCGGATCGAGGGGCTCCGAGTCGACGGACACCGATACCGCCTGCCGTGCCGTCGGAGGGCGACCCGCCCGAGACCGACCAGCCTGCGAGCAGCACGCCCGACGGCAATATGCCCGGCGTCGGGACCGCATCCAGCAGCTTCGACCTTCCCGCGTGGGAGGACGATCCATCCGTCGTGGTCCGGCGGCTCGGCGCCTGGATCACCGGCATCGGGACCGAGCGCCTGCGGCTGTGAACAGCGAGGCGCAGACTGCCGCCGCGCCGCGTCCTGCTGTCCTGTGCGTCCTGCTGTCCAGCATGCCCGGCTGTCCTGCAGCGCTGCCGCCCTGCGGCGTCGGGCGCCCCGTCAGAGCTCGATCACGCGCTCTGCGGGCCAGTCCCGCACCTCCGTCCCCGCGGGGGCGAGAGCGGTGGACTGACGCAGGTAGATCGCGCGCCCCTCGGGGCTGGCGACCGCATCGTGCACAGGCAGCGCGAGCCGCGGTCGCACCTCGCGCAGGAAGTCGATCGTCTCGCGCATCTTGGACCACGGCGCCACCACCGGGAAAGCGAGCGCGTCGATCCCGTGAAAGGCCTCGATGGGCTCGAGGGAGTCCCCGGTAATGCCCAGGCGGGGGCTGGCAGCGCCGTCGCGCCCGCCGGCCCCCGCCTCGGTACCAGCCTCGGCCCCCGCCTCAGCGCCGGCCTCGGTCCCAGCCCCAGTGCCAGCCTCGGTCCCAGCCCCAGTGCCAGCCTCGGACTCGGACTCGTCCTCCGCGACGACCTCGAGCACGTACCCGACGTTCCCCACCCGGGGGATATCCGGGTGGATGACGGCGTGGCGGCCGCCGTGCGCGGAGATCCGCAGGCTCTGGTCGTCCAACCCGGTCAGGATGTGCGCCTGCCCGGCGGCGAGAGGCAGCACGGCCCGCCCGCCGGGCGCCTCCGCGACGAGCGATGCGACCTCCTCGGACGTCTCCGGCTCGGCGATCACCTCGGCCGTCGGATTCGCGGCGAGGAGCACGGCGAGCGCCTCGGGATCCACGTGATCGGGATGCTGATGTGTGATGAGCACGGCGTCGAGGCGCGTCTGCTTCGCGGCGGCGGGGCTGAACCCGCCGGGGTCGACCAGCAGGCGCAGCCCGGCGGCCTCGACCAGCAGGCAGGAATGCAGCAGATGGCGGATCTTCACGGGCCTCTCCTCTTCTTGGCGGGCGCGTCGATGATCGGGGCATCATCGCGCGGATCGTCGGCACATCGAGCCTACGCGGGCGCTCGAGCGCCTGCGCGATCTCGCCCGTAGACTTGCGACCGGCACCCGCGCCACCCGCACTGGCCACCGCACAGGAGAACCCATGCCCCGCGTCGTCGTCCACGTCATGCCCAAGCCCGAGATCCTCGACCCGCAGGGCAAGGCCGTCGCCGGCGCCCTGCCGCGCCTCGGCTTCGACGGCATCTCCTCGGTGCGCCAGGGCAAGCGCTTCGAGCTGGAGGTCGATGGCACGGTCGATGAGGCCGCGCTCGCCCGCATCCGCGAGGCCGCCGAGACCCTCCTGTCCAATCCCGTGATCGAGGACGTCGTCGCGATCGATGTCGCGGACGAGGCCGAGCGGGGCGAGGCCTGATGCGCATCGGCGTCGTCACCTTCCCCGGGACCCTCGACGACCGCGACGCCCTGCGCGCGGTCCGCCTCGCCGGCGCCGAGGGCGTGGCCCTCTGGCACGGGGACGACGATCTCCAGGACGTCGATGCCGTGATCCTCCCCGGCGGCTTCTCCTACGGCGACTACCTGCGCGCCGGCGCGATCAGCCGCTTCGCGCCCGTCATGGAGAAGGTCGTCGACGCCGCGCACGGCGGGATGCCGGTCCTCGGCATCTGCAACGGCTTCCAGATCCTCTGCGAGTCCCACCTGCTGCCGGGGTCGATGATCAAGAACGCCCACCGCGCGTTCATCTGCCGCGATCAGCCGCTGCGCGTCGAGAACAACCGCACCGCCTGGACCACCGCGTACGACGCCGACCAGGTCATCCGCATCCCGCTGAAGAACCAGGACGGCCAGTTCGTCGCCGACCAGCGCACGCTCGAGGAGCTCGAGGCCGAGGGCCGCGTCGTCTTCCGCTACGCCGAGGGCGCGACCCACGGACCGGAGGGCTTCGAGACGAACCCCAACGGCTCGCGCCACGACATCGCCGGCATCACCAATGCGTACGGCAACGTCGTGGGCCTCATGCCCCACCCCGAGCACGCCGTCGAGGCGGGCTTCGGCCCCGACGAGCCCGGCCGCGCCACCCGCACGGGCGTCGACGGGCTGGGCTTCTTCACGAGCGTCATGCGCTCGCTCGTCGCCTGACGCCCAGCGCGGGGGCCTTCCCGCACCCCGCACGACCTGCATCGCCGCGCTCCGCCTCCCGGGGCGTGGCGATGCGCATATCCGGTCGTCGGGCGCCGCACCGCGCCCCTATGCTCGCGACCGTGACGTCCTCCTCCCCCGCTCGGACCGCTCCCGAGCCCGCGCGCCCCGCGCCCGACCACGCTGCGCATCCTGCGCCGGCGCGCCTCGACCCCCGCGACCGCAGCGTCATCACGCTGCTGCTGATCTCCGCGTTCGTCGTGATCCTCAACGAGACGATCCTGTCGGTCGCGCTGCCGCGGATCATGCACGACCTCACGATCGACGCCTCGACCGCGCAGTGGCTCACCACCGCGTTCATGCTCACAATGGCGGTGATCATCCCGATCACCGGCTTCCTCATGCAGCGCCTGACCACCCGGCAGATGTTCTCCACCGCGATGACACTGTTCACCGTCGGCACCGCGATCTGCGCCCTGGCGCCGTCGTTCGTTCCGCTCCTCGCCGGACGCGTCGTGCAGGCCTCCGGGACCGCGATGATGATGCCGCTGCTCATGACGACGGTCATGCAGATCGTCCCGCCCTCGCTGCACGGGCGGGTGATGGGGAACATCTCGATCGTCATCTCCGTCGCGCCCGCGGTCGGCCCCACCGTCTCGGGCCTCGTGCTGTCGGTGCTGCCGTGGCGCTTCCTGTTCGTCCTCGTGCTGCCGATCGCGATCGGCGCCCTCGCCCTCGGCGTCCGCCGCATCGAGAACGTCGGCGAGACCTCGCACACCCGCGTCGACATCCTCTCGGTGCTCCTGTCCGGCATCGGCTTCGGCTCGCTCGTCTACGGCCTGGCCGGTCTCGGCGGCGGCCACGACGCGGCCGCGGCGCAGCACACGTCCTCGACGCCGCTCATCGTCCTCGCCGTCGGGGCGGTCGTGCTCGCGCTCTTCGTGCTGCGCCAGCTCTCCCTGCAGCGCCGCGACGCCGCCCTGCTGGACCTGCGCACCTTCGCCTCGAAGAACTTCGCGCTGTCCGTCATCCTCATGGTGCTGATGATGGGCGCGATGTTCGGGATGATCGTCCTGCTGCCGATCTACGCCCAGTCGGTCCTGGGCCTGGGGACCGTGCAAGTGGGCCTGATGCTGCTGCCCGGCGGTCTCGTCATGGGTCTCGCGGCCCCGGTCGTGGGTCGCCTGTACGACCGCTTCGGCCCGCGCCCCCTGCTCGTCCCGGGGCTCCTGCTGGTCGTGACCGGCATGCTCGTGCTCTCGAGGATCGGCACGGAGACGACGCCGCTGCTGATCGTCGGCGGCCACCTGCTCATCTCCGTCGGGCTGGCCTGCGTGTTCACCCCGCTGTTCACCAATGCCCTGGGCTCGCTGCGGCCCCAGCTCATGAGCCACGGCTCCGCGATCGTCGGCACGGTCCAGCAGGTCGCGGGCGCGGCCGGGACCGCCGTCATGGTCGCGCTCATGGTCGCCGGCTCCGCGGCCGCGCAGGCCGATGGGGCGACACCGGCCGAGGGCATCGTCCACGGCACCGCGACGGTCTTCCTGATCGGCGCCGGGCTCGCGCTGGGCTCCGCGGTGATCGCCCTGTTCGTCACCCGCAACCCGGGCGAGGGCGGAGCGCCCGGGACCGGGTCCGAGGACGCGCTGGAGCCGGAGCACGAGCCGGGCCAGGGGCGGGCCGCGACGGCGCACTGAGAGCGCCGGGGCGCCATCAGCCCCGCTCAGCGCCGCCGCGCCGACAGCCCCGCTCAGCGCCGCCGCGGATCCGCCGCCCGGTGCGTCGCGATCGTGCGCGAGATGGTCGCGATGAGGGGGTCCAGCGTCTGCGGCCCCTCGTCGAGGTCGTACTCGGAGACGTCGACGCGGACGACGGGGCACGCGCTGAACGTCGAGATCCAGCTCTCGTAGCGCTCGTGCAGGGCACGCCAGTAGGCGGTGTCGGTCTCGACCTCCATCGCGCGGCCGCGGCGCTCGATGCGCTCGAGCACGCCGTCGAGGTCGCTCGTGAGGTGGATCAGCACGTCCGGCGGCGCGAAGTACGGCGTCATGACCATCGCCCGGAAGAGGTCGGAGTAGGTGCGATGGTCCTCGGGGCTCATCGTCCCCTGCTCGGCGTGCATCGCGGCGAAGATGTCGACGTCCTCGTAGATCGAGCGGTCCTGCACGAAGCCGCCGCCGTGCTCGAACATCCTCTTGTGCTCGCGGAACCGCTCGGCGAGGAAGAAGATCTGCAGGTGGAAGCTCCAGCGCTCGAAGTCGGCGTAGAACCGCTCGAGGTACGGGTTCTCCTCGACGTTTTCGAAGGAGGTCCGGAAGCCGAGCCGCTCGGCGAGCGCCGCCGTGAGCGTCGACTTCCCGATGCCCACCGTCCCCGCGATCGTGATGATCGCATCGCGCGGGATCGCCGCCTCACCCATCGCATGCGGGTCCATCGACCGCGGGGCCATCGACCGCTGCCTGATCCGCTCGGTCATCGTGCCCTCCGCGCCTCTCGTGCCGTCGCCTCGATCCGCGAGCGGATCGCCGCGAAGTCCGCCTCGTCGCCGAGGATGTCCGTATCCGTCACGTCGATGCGCACGACGGCCTCGCCCGCCGCCCGCATCGTCTCCGCGAGCTGCTCGTAGTCCTCGCGCAGGCCCTGCAGGTAGTCGTCGGCGATCTGCGTCTCGAAGTCCCGCCCGCGCTCGGCGATGCGGCGTCGCAGCACGGGCAGCTCGGCGTCGAGGAAGACGGTCAGGTCCGGCATCGGCAGGTCCTCGACGAGGACGTCGTAGACGCGCACGAGGCGGTCGTGCTCGGCCGGCGAGAGCGTGCGGCGCGCGAAGACCAGGTTCTTGCGCAGGTGGAAGTCGGCGACGACGCCGCGGGGGTTCCCCGCGACATCCCGCAGCTGCGTGTAGCGGCTGGTCAGGAAGAACATCTCGGTCTGGAAGGCCCAGCGCGGGATATCGGCGTAGAAGTCCGCGAGGAAGGGGTTCTCGCCCACGATCTCGCGCTCGGCGCGCAGGCCGCAGGTCTCCGCGAGGCGGCGCATCAGGGTCGTCTTGCCGACCCCGATCGGGCCCTCGACGGCGATGAACAGGTCGCTGAGCCCAGGTCCGACGGCAGGGATCCCAGAGACCGCTGACAGCTCCCCGAACGGTGGCTCCACGGACACCTCCACACCTCTCGACACGATCGGCAAGCCTACGTCCGCCCGCTCGGGAGAGCGCTCCCGGGCGGGCGGAACGGAGCGCAGATCACGCACGGCAGAGTCCTCGTCCGCGCCCGGGGCGCGACGGTCAGGCGTCCCCGACGATCGCGCGCATCGCCTCGAGGTGGCGCTTCCAGCGCCGCAGCCCATCGGCCGTCAGCGAGAGCGTCGTGCGCGGGCGCTTGCCGACGAACGACTTCGCCGCGCGCACGAGGCCGCCGGTCTCGAGCTCGGCGATCTGCTTGGACAGGACCGAGTCGCTCACGGCCAGCTCGTCGCGCAGGTCGCCGAAGGGAAGGGACTCGACGGCGGCGAGCGCCGCGACGATCGAGAAGCGGACCGGGTGGGACAGCGTCGGCTCGAGCGCGAACCGGGGGTGTTCGCCCTGGCTGCCCTTCCCCTGCACGATCCCGTCCTCCGCGTTCCCGACCCGGGCGGTCATCGGGCGCCGCCCGTCTCCGCGCCGCGCTCCGTCGGCGCTCGGCGGGCCGCGACGGTCGATGCCTCCGGGGCGAGCGCGCCGACGAAGAGGGCCAGGAACAGCGGACCGATGACGAGCACGAGCGAGGACTCGGCCACGAGCACGCCGACGATCCACAGCACGGCCCAGGCCCCCATGAGCAGGAGCCAGCGGCGGCCCAGGCCCCGGCGCCAGCGATCCCGGAACAGCAGGGTCGGCAGGATCGAGACGGCGACCCAGGCGAGGGTCGCGATGAGCACCGCGAGCTTGCCGTCGAAACCGGGCGTGGGGCCCAGACGGGAGACGAGGTGGAGGCCGAGGGTGCTCATCGTCCCGAGCACGCACAGCATCCCGTAGGTGATGAAGGCGGCGGGGACGGCGGTCGGCACGGAGCGGCCGCGCTGCTCCGCCTCGGCGAGGCGGCGCCGAGCGGTCTCCGCGTCGAGCGGCAGACCGAGGTCGATCGGCGCGGGATGCGGTGCACCGTGCGGCAGGCGGCCAGCGGCGGGGGCCGGGTCGGCGGCGGCCGAGTCGGGCGAGACCGGGCCGGCTGCGACGGGGGCACCGGGGGCCGGGTCGCCCGGGATCCGGTCAGCGGGAGCGGCGGGGCGGTGGTCGGGCGACGGGCTCATGGCGATCCTCTCTGAGCGGGCGCGTCCAGGTGGGACAGCGATCGTCGGCAGGATTCCTCGGGCGACGACACAGCCATCACATCAAGTACTTTCCAGTTCGTCAAGTACTTTCCAGGCGATTGCGGTCGACAGCGCCAGCCGCCCGCCCCCAAGACGTCCGACCCGCGCCCCCGGCGTCTGGTCTCAGGAGTCTGGTCTCAGGCGTCTGGGGTGTGGTTTCTGGGGTGTGGCGTCCGGCGTCGATCATCTGGCCTCACACCGTCGGCACCTCCGCGCTCAGCACCGTGAACCGTCGGTCGCGCGCTCGCTGGCGGACGGGGCCGATCCGGTCGGCCACCTCGTCGCGGTAGCGCAGGAGGGAGTTGTGGACCAGCCACAGCTGTCCGCCCGGGCGCAGCACGCGCCCGGCCGCATCCAGGAGCTCCTGCACGAGCGTCGCGTCCACGGCGGTGCCGTCGTGGAAGGGCGGGTTCAGGACCACGAGGTCGGCGCCGGCGTCCGCCGCGTCGGCCAGTGAGACCTCCCAGACGACGTCGACGCCCTCCCGGGCGAGGCCGGACGCCTCGAGCGTCGCGCGCGTCGCGGCGACCGCGTCGGCATCGTCGTCGCTCGCCCGGAGCCGTGCCTGCGGCAGGGCGTGGGCGAGCCACGCGGTGAGCAACCCGTTGCCGCAGCCGAGGTCGACGGCGCTCTCGATCGCCGCGGGTTCCAGGGAGCCGTCGAGGAGGGCCGCGTCGAGGGCGTCGAGCAGGAGGAGCGAGCCGGCGTCGGCCGAGGCCCCGCCGAACACCCCGCCGATCCCGCGCAGCGACACCGGGCGCGATGCCCCGGCGACGCGGATCTCGAGCTCGTGCGCGGCGACCGCGGGCCGCGTCGGGGCCGCCTGCTCGCCGCGCGGACCGCTTGCCACCAGCGCCCGGGACTTGCCCAGCCCGCGCGTGGCCCGGACCTCGCGGTGGGTCGTGGCCAGGACATCGTTCTGGGAGCGCGTCATGTGCTTCACGCGCCCGCCCGCGATCACCACCGGCACCGCGCGCAGCTCGAGCATCCGCGCCTGCAGGGCGGCGAGGGACTTGGGCAGGCGCATCAGGGCGCAGCGGGCATCGGCGAGCGCGTCAGGATCAGCACCCGACCCCTGCAGGTCCGACCCCTGCAGGTCCGGCCCGGGCAGATCCAGCCCCTGGAGGTCCAGCCCCGGGAGCACGAGGCGGCCGCCGTCGCGCTCGGGGCCGAAGGTCGCGGCGAGCGCCTCGAGAGCGCCGCGCGACATGTCGAGGGCGATCACCCGATCGCCTCCATCTCCCACCGCCTCGAGCGCGGCGCGCACGAGCGCGCCGGTCGCATCGCCGAGGACGACCACGTCCCCGGTGCCGGCGAGCGCGCCGATCTCCTCGGCCTCGCGCAGGATCACGCGGTCGGTCTGGTCAGGCGAATCGGGGGCGAGAGCGGTGGGCTGCATCCTCCGAGGGTATGCGGCGCTCAGTGCAGCTGCGCCGGGACAGCACCCTGCCCCGGCGCATCTCACCCCAGCGTCTCACCCCAGCGTCGTGACGCTCACCGCGAAGCAGCGTCGCGGGCCCTTCTGGTCGCGCCCCGGTCGCCACCCGACGCAGCGCGTCACGGCTCCCGCTCCCCCGTCGCTCGCGCCCTCGGGCTCGAAGCCGACGAGCACGGTGCCCGGCAGCGTCACGGGCGCATCGAACTCGACGTCCCAGCGCAGCGGGCGCCGCAGGTCCACGCGGGCCTCGGTGAACGCGCGCGAGGCCGTGTGCATACCGTGGGCGATCGCGCGGGGGAACCCGAAGGCCCGCGCGCTGAGGGCGGACAGGTGGATGGGGTTGGCGTCCCCGGACACCTCGGCGTAGCGGCGACCGGTATCGGCGCCGAGCGTCCAGCGCCCCGTCGGCACCGGCGGCACGAACTCGCGGCGCGGCGCCTCCGCCGTGCGCGACGCCCCCGCCGCTGCGCTCTCAGCCCCTGCGCGCTCTGCCTCCGCCGCTCCGCCGCCGCGGGCCAGGTACGTCGACACGTCGGTCGCGATGATCTCGCCGTCGACGCGGATCGTCGTCACGGCCTCGAACGTGCGCCCCTTACGGTGGGGCCGAAGGTTGCGCACCGAGGCCTCGACGTCCACGAGCTCCCCCACCCGCACCGGGCGGTGCTGCAGCAGGGAGTTGCGCAGGTGCACGAGCCCGAGCAGCGGCGCGGGGAACGTCGGGCGGGCCATGAGCGCGAGCGTCACCGGGAACGCGAGCACGTGCAGCACGCCCGGGTGGA
The DNA here is from genome assembly GCF_900163655.1 of Brachybacterium nesterenkovii. GTDB lineage: Bacteria > Actinomycetota > Actinomycetes > Actinomycetales > Dermabacteraceae > Brachybacterium > Brachybacterium nesterenkovii. The sequence continues at coordinate 3,827 of NZ_FWFG01000039.1, read as the reverse complement.
CCAGGTCGGTCGCGGGACCGCCCATGAGGTGGTCGAAGGCCGCCGCGCGCTCGGGGTCGATGCGCACCCGGCGCACCCGATAGGCCTCGCTCGGCAGCGTGGCTGAGCGCCGGACGCCGGGGCGCGGGGTGAGAGCGGCCGCGTAGATCGCCGGGAACGAGGGGACGTCGGACAGCTCGCGCACGCTCATCGGCCCACCAGGTTCTGTCCGCACACCCGCAGGGTCTCACCCCGCACGCCGCCCGCGGGCGGCGAGGCGAGGAACGCGACGGCCTCGGCCACGTCCTCGGGGCGCCCGCCCTGCTGCAGCGAGTTCACGCGCCGGGCGACCTCGCGCCGCAGGGCGGGGATGCGCGCGGTCATCTCCGTCTCGATGAAGCCGGGGGCGACGGCGTTGGCCGTGCCGCCGACGCCCTCGAGCCGGCGGGCCAGCGCCGGCATGAACGTGATCACCCCGGCCTTCGAGGCCGCGTAGTTGGTCTGGCCGCGGTTGCCGGCGATGCCGCTGGTGGAGGCGAGCGACACGAAGCGCGGGGCCGAGCCCAGCACGCCCCCGCCGTCGGAATCGGCACCGCCGTCACCGCCGCCGTCACCGCCAACGTCCTGGCCGGCCGCGAGCAGGGCGTCGTCGATCGCGATCTGGCTGGAGAGGTTCACCGCCATCACCGGGTCCCAGCGGTCGCCGGTCATGTTCGCCAGCAGCTTGTCGCGCGTGATGCCCGCGTTGTGCACGACGATGTCCAGGACCAGCCCCTGCTCCCGGCAGAAGGCGACCAGCCGCTCCCCCGCATCGGGCGCGGTCACGTCCAGCTGGAGCGGGACGGCGCGCAGCTCATTGGCCAGGCGCGCGAGATCGGTGCCCGCGGCGGGCACGTCGAGCAGGACCACGCGCGCGCCGTCGGCCGCGAGCGTGCGGGCGATCGCCGCACCGATGCCGCGGGCAGCGCCGGTGACGAGCGCCGTGCGGTCCGCGAGCGGGCGCTCCCAGTCCTCGGGCAGCGCGCCGTCGACGGAGGCCACCGTGAGCAGCTGGCCGTCGATGAAGGCGCTGCGGGCCGACAGCAGGAAGCGCAGCGCGCCGACCACTCCGGGGGCGTCAAGCGGCACGCCGTCGGCGGCGAGGATCCCGTTGGCCGTCGCGCCGCGGCGGACCTCGTGGCCGAGCGAGCGCACGAGGCCCTCGACGGCGCCGCGGGCCGCCTCGGTCGCACCGTCCTGATCGCCGCCGGTCGCGGGGCGCGAGATCGTGACGATCCGCCCGCCGGGTCGGAGCCGACGCAGGGTGCTCGCGAGCGCGAGGGAGGGCTCGGACAGGTCCCCCGGCGCGGAGAGCTCGTCGAGGACCACGACGACCGAGCCGATGGCGTCGAGGTCCTCGGCGCGTCGCCGCACGTCGGCGTCCCAGCCCAGGAGGGTCTCGGCGACCTGGTCGGCGCCGGCGGTGGCCCCGAGCACGACGACGGGGTCGAGCACGGGGGCCTCGCGGTCGGCGCGGCGCGGCAGGCGCGGCGGCTGCGGGAGACCGAGGCGTGTTGTCACAGCCCGCCCGGGCGCGGTGCGCACGAGACGGCCGTAGGGATCAGCGGCGCCGCGGGATGCGCCGCCCCGGGACGCGGTGCCGCGAGCGGCGGAGGTGCTGCGCGGAGTGCTCATATCAGGCCTTCCCGTCGGACTCGAGGAGGGCGACCGTGCCCTGGCCGCCGGCGGCGCAGATCGACACGAGGCCGCGCTGGGTGCGTCCCGTCTCGACGGCGCGCGCGTGCAGGAGCTTGGCGAGGGTCGCGACGATGCGTCCGCCCGTCGCCGCGAAGGGGTGCCCCGCGGCGAGCGAGGACCCGGCGATGTTCAGGCGCGAGCGGTCGACGGTCCCGAACGCGCCGTCGCGGCCCAGGCGCTCGCGGCCGAACTCCTCGGACTCCCAGGCGGCGAGGGTGGCGAGCACGGTCGCCGCAAAGGCCTCGTGGATCTCGACCAGATCGAGATCGGCGAGGGTGAGACCGTTCGCGTCGAGCAGCTCGGGGACCGCGTAGGCGGGCGCCATCAGCAGGCCCTCCTCGCCGTGGACGAAGTCGACGGCCGCCGAGCGGGCGTCGACGAGGCGCGCCAGCGGTGCGAGCCCCCGTTCCTGGGCCCACTCCCGCGAGCCGAGGAGCACGGCGCTCGCGCCGTCGGACAGCGGCGTCGAGGTCGCGGCCGTCATCGTCGGCTCGGCGACCTCCGGGGAGCGCACCCCGAAGACGGGCTTCAGCGACGCGAGCTTCTCGGGCGTGGAGTCCGGGCGCAGGTTCTCATCGCGGGCGAGGCCCCGGTAGCCGCTCACGAGGTCGTCGAGCAGGCCGCTGTCGTAGGCGGCGGCGAGGCTGCGATGCGATGCGAGCGCGAGCTCCTCCTGCGCCTGGCGGGTGATGCCCCAGCGGGCGGCGGTGAGCGCCTGGTGCTCCCCCATCGACAGCCCGGTGCGGGCCTCCGCGTTGCGGGGCGGCTGGGGCGCGAGGTCCGCGGGGCGGATCGCCGCCAGGGCGCGCAGCCGCTGGGCGGGGGTCTTCGCGGCGCTCACGCGGTGGAGGATGCGGCGCAGGCGGTCGGACACCTCGATCGGGGCGTCGGAGGCGGAGTCGACGCCGCAGGCGATCGCGGAGTCGATCTGGCCCAGGCGGATCGCGTTGGAGGCGTGGACGACGGTCTCCAGGCCCGTCGCGCAGGCCTTCGACAGGTCGATCGCGGGGGTGCGGGGGGACAGCGGCGTCCCGAGCGCGCTCTCGCGGGTCAGGTTGAGGTCCGCGGCGCGCTTGAGCACGGCGCCGCCAGCGACGACGCCGAGGCGCTCGTCCTGCAGGCCGAAGCGGGCGACGAGCCCGTCGAGGGCGGCGGTCAGGAGATCCTGCGCGGAGACCCCGGCGTAGGCGCCGCCGCTGCGGGCGAAGGGGATGCGGTTGCCGCCGAGGACGAAGGCGTCGCGGACGGGGGAATCGCTGGCGGCGCCGTCGCGGTGCGGGGCGGCGGGGGCGGTATCGGTCACGGGTCATGCCTCTCCGGGCGGCGGATGCCGACCCTTTACATCGGACCAGGGGTACTTGATACCCTAGGTTTCGTGAACCAGGACACGCAAGCCCCCGCCGTCGGCCCCCTCGCCGATCCCGGCCTCCTGCCCGAGGCGGAGCCCGGCACGATGCTCGGGACCGCACCGGACGCTGCGGCGGCCGTCGACGGTCGCTCGGCCCGCTGGGCCGAGCACCGCGAGCGCCGGCGGGCCGAGATGCTCGACGTCGCGCGCCGCCTGATCCACGCCCAGGGCCCCGACGTCACGATGGAGGACATCGCGGCCGCCTCCGGCACCTCGAAGTCGATCGTCTACCGCTACTTCACCGACAAGGCGCAGCTGCAGCGCGCGATCGGCATGCACATCCTCACCGGTATGCATCGCCGCCTCGTCGCCGAGGTCGCCCAGGTGGAGGCCGACCCGGCGCGCACCGTCGGCCCCGCCGAGCGGATCCACGCGATGATCGCGGCCTACGTCGACGCCGCCGAGAAGTCGCCGAACGTGTACCGCTTCATCACCCGCCCGAGCGAGGGCCTGAACCACTTCCTCGCCTCCGTCGCCCGCCTGGTCGCCACCGCGGTGCCCGCGGGCACCGACCCGCGCCTGGCCGCCGTCTGGGCCGCGGGCGCCGTCGGCTTCGTCCAGGGCGCCGTCGACCGCTGGATGGCCGATGCCGGCGATGAGCCAGGCGACGAGGCTCTCGGTGAGCTCGTCGGGCGTGGGACGGGACGGGGACGCTGTCCCTTATACACATCACCGCGCCCACGAGACGCGTAGTAATCTCGAA
>NZ_FWFG01000029.1 GCF_900163655.1 Brachybacterium nesterenkovii | reverse complement strand
TGCCCACCCCGTCCCGGGCGCCGCCGCCGCGGCTTGACACAACATAGAAGCATCCTGGGACCGGGCGGCAGCGGCGCCTGTCGTCGTCGCCCGGTCCCTCACGCGGGCGCCGTCACAGCGAGCGGCGGTCGGACTCCATACGCGCACCGATCCACAGCGAGACCGCGCCGGAGAACAGCAGCAGCGCGGCGAACGTCGAGAACACCGTGAACGTCGAGGTGCGCGGCGCACGCAGCCCCTCGAGCATCGAGTTGATGCCCCCGGAATCGCGGCGCATCTCGATCACCGGCGACTGCGGGTCGATATCGACCGTGACCGACGCCGTGACCGCGATCCCCGCGGCGTCGGTGACCCGGTACTCGATCGGGGAGGTCCGGCCGCGGAAGTCCGCGGCCGGTGCGAACGTGAGCACGCCGTCGCCGCGGACGGTGTAGGTCCCCTCCCCCGGGACCACCAGGCGCATCCCGTCGTCCGCTGCGAGCTGCGGGACGTCCTGGGAGACGGGGGCGGAGATGCGCACGCTCGCGGGGCGCAGAGGCATCGAGGCGGATCCGGGGGTGTCGTTGGCCAGCAGGTCCACCTGCACCTGTTGGCCGGGCCGACCGCGCAGCTCGTCCGCGCGGGCCGTGGGCGGGGACGGCGTGAACTGGACCAGCAGCAGCGCCGTCGTGGTGTTGTCGGCGTACATGCCCTGCGCGCTGTAGGCGACGGGGCTCGGCGACGCCTCGAGGCCCTTCACCGGCTCGAACGCGGCCGTCGCCGTCCCCGGATCGATCGTCCATGTCCCCTGCTCGGGGACGGTGAGGCGGAGTCCGTCCGCGGAGACCTCCGACCCCTGCGGGGCGGCGCTCGCGTCGAAGCGGAGGGAGTCCGCGCGCACGTTGCGCGTGCCCTCCATGAGGTCGAGCTGCACCTGGTCATCCGGGCCCTCGGCGATCTCGCGATCCGTCAGGCGCGGGTAGCCGATCTCGAGCATCGCCTGCGAGGCCTGCTCGCCCTCCGCGCTGCGGCCGGAGACGAGGATCGGCGCGACCGCGCGCACCTCGGCGCTCTCCGGTGCGAAGGTCACGGTGCCCTCGGCGCGGTCGAGCGTCCACGTCCCCTGGCCCTGCACGGTCACGGTGGTCCCGTCGTCGCCGGTGGTCGTCGCCGACGCCCCCGGCAGACCGGACAGCTCGAGGGTCTGCGCGTCCACCTTCTGCACCGTCTCGGCGACGGGGAAGGCGACCGGCTCCCCGTACGGGGCGGAGCGGACCATATCGGGGATCACCGGGGTGGAGACGGTCACGAGGCCCGGCCCGACGGGGTCTCCCGCCTTCGACAGCGCCGAGTAGCGGATCGGGTTGGGCTCGATGCCCAGGCGGGAGGCGAAGGGGGTGAACACGACGGCGGTGCCGTCGGCGGAGACCTGCCATGTCCCCTGCTCCGGCACGACGGCGCGGCGCCCGTCCGCGGTGAGCGTGCTGCCCGGGGGGAGGCCGTCCAGCAGGAGGCGGGCGGAGCCGGGAGCGATCCCCGAGGAGTCCCGCAGGAGGTCGATCGTGACGCTCTCGCCCTCCGCGGCGGTGACCGCGTGGTCCGCGATCGTCTCCCCCTCGGCCAGCGCGGCCTGCGGCGCGAGCGCGAGAGCGCCCGTCAGGACCGCGCCGCCGAGCGCGGCCGCGACGCGACGGCGCCGGGGCGCACGGGAGCTCTCAGTCACCGTCCCAGCGTACCGGCGCACGCGGAGCGGACCGTGCGGAAGGGCGCGTATGGAGAGGGCACACGGAAGGGCGACGGAAGGGCCGCGCGAAACCCCGTGCGGCAGGGCGCGCGGAGCGTCCGCGCGGCCGGGGCGCGGAAAGGCCGCGCGGAGACGACCGCGCGGGACAGGCCCGGCCCGCCGCCTACAGTGGGGGCATGGACGAGCAGACGCCGACCGCAGCGCCCTTCCCGCCGACGGTGGGGATCCTCGAGGACCTCCTGCCCCACCTCACCGCCTGGATGGCGGCGCAGCGCTGGTACGCCGCGAAGTCGACCGGGCCCGCCGAGACCGCCGTCGTCGGCTCCGCCGTGATCGCGGAGGACGACGCGCAGCAGGTGATCGACGTCGTGGTGCGCGCCGGCAGCGGCGAGCGCGCGACCGACTACCAGGTGCCCCTGTATGTCTCCCGCCCGCCGACCGATCACATGGCGGCCGGAAGGGCCGATGCCGTGGCGGCCGGGCAGGCCGTGGCGGTTCAGGGCGCCGCGGAGGACGCCCCGGTCGCGGACGCCGATGCCGCGGCGGAGATCGCCGTGCTCGCCGTCCCGGGCGGCCCCCTGCGGGTGTCCGACGCGACCCGCACGGACGAGGGGCGGCGCGCACTGCTGGCGCTGCTGGACGACGAGCGCGGCACACGCGGCACCGGCCTGGTGATCCGCGGGAACGGCGGTCGCGCCGAGGCGAGCGCACCGGAAGGCACCCCCGCGGCCGGGCGCATCGTCTCCTCCCGCCTGCTGAGCGGCGAGCAGTCCAACTCCTCGATGATCTTCGAGCTCGAGGGCTCAGCCCCCGTGATCGCGAAGCTGTTCCGCGTGCTGCAGGCCGGGGAGAACCCCGACGTGGTGGTGCAGGGCGCGCTCGACGCCGCAGGCAGCGCGCAGGTGGCCCCGATGCACGGCGCCGCAGAGATCGTCTGGGGCGAGGGCGGGCGCGCCCTCACGGGCCATGCCCTGTTCGCCCAGGAGTTCTTCCCCGGCGTCGAGGACGCCTGGCGGGTGGCGCTGCGCGACGCCGTCGCGGGAACCGACTTCACCGACGGCGCCCGGAGCCTCGGCGAGGCCACCGCCTCGGTGCACCGCGACCTCGCCGAGCACCTGGGGGTGACCGCGCCGGACGATGCCGAGCGCGAGCGCATGGTCGCCTCGATGCTCGCGCGCCTCGACGCATCGCGGGCCGAGGTGCCCGAGGTCGACGCCGTCGGCGAGGCGCTCGCGGGCGTCCTGCGCCGCGCCCTGGACGTCCTGTGGCCGCCGTTCCAGCGCATCCACGGCGACTACCACCTGGGCCAGGTGCTCGCCGTGCCCGGACGCGGGTGGGTGCTGCTCGACTTCGAGGGGGAGCCGATGCGGCCGCTGGCCGACCGCGCCCTGCCCGACTGCCCCGTGCGCGATATCGCCGGGATGCTGCGCTCGCTCGACTACGTGGCCGGGGCCGTGCGCCTGGACAGCGGCGGCGACGCGACCGCGTGGGCGCAGGACGCGCGGGCCGCGTTCCTGGCCGGGTACGCCGACGTCGCCGGGATCAGCACGGACGATGCCCCATTCACGACGCTGCTGGCGGCGTTCGAGGCCGACAAGGCGGCGTACGAGGCGCTCTACGAGGCCCGCAACCGGCCCGACTGGCTGCCGATCCCGCTGGGCTCCCTGGAGCGCCTCGCCGGCTGACGGTCGGCTCACGCGCCCGCGCCCACTGCTTCACCCCACCCAGAGTCAGCCTGCGACTCATTCCACGCCGATTCTGAGTCGCAGCGTGACGATCGACTGCGTTACCTGACCGGACCGAAGCCTGCCGTCACCACCGACGGCTGAACTCGTGATCCATCGCCCCGACCAGCAGCCTGCGTCCGCGCCAGTCCCCCGGTGCCGGCGCATCGAGCCCGCGCTCGAGGAACGCCTGGCGGACGCGCAGAAGGAAGGCGTCGGGCCGCGGCAGATCACCCCCGGTCATCCGACGCAGCACCCAGCCGGCGGTGGCGAGCCCATCGCGCCGCGCCTCGTCCGCGCGCCAGGCGCCACGGGTCACGCGATGCACATCACCGTCGTCTTCGAGCCCGACATTCCCTTCACGGAACCCGGCGTCGATGTATCGCCGCTTCCGTGCCAGCGGGTCCCAGACCTCGACCGCGACCTCCGGCTCGGGGAACCCGGCCTCGCGCAGGATGAGGCGCATGAACGTCTCCCCCGGCGAGCGCACGCCGGGCCGTGCATCGGCCAGGGCGCTGAGCAGGCGTCGCTTGTGCCGGAAGCCGCCCTTCGTCTCGGCATGGGTGCGGATCCGCTCCGCCGTCATCCCTGCCAGGGCGAAGGAGGGAGACATGGTGCTGTCGATCGCCGCGACCAGATCAGCATGTCCGAGCATCCCGGCCAGCTCGCACAGCACCTCCACGGGATGGGACATTCGCAGTCCCCAGCGGCGGACGCACGGCGCGTCCCCCGTCCTGTGGACGACGACGTCCATACCGCCGCGCAGGGACCGATGCCTGCCCGATCCCACGCGGCAGTGCAGTGTGGCGCGCATCAGATCGGGGACGAGTCCCCTCGCATCGCGGGAATGATCGTCGCGCACGCCGCCAGTCGGCGTCCGCGCGTGCCGACTGCCGGGCGGCGTCTGCTCGTACCGACCGCCGGGCGGCGTCTGCTCGTACCGACTGCCGGGCGGCGTCTGCGCGTGCAGGCCGATCCCGCCATCCAGCCCCGCCGGGACGGCGATGCCCAGCAGGACGGCGGCCGTGCCGTGACTGAACCAGGAGTCGGGGATGGCCTCCGACTGGAGCGCGCGGCAGACCTCCACCAGGTCCGCCGGGGCCGCCGCAGGCGTGTAGCGGTTCGGGAGGACCCGGAGGAACTCTGCGCTCGAGAGCCGCCGCGTCGTCACCCCGAGTGCGCGCAACCGTGGGCGGCTTAGCACCTGCCCATCGAAGCACCCGTCGTCTCCTGCTCGCATCCTCGGAGCGTAGGCGGCTCGGGCCGCGCCGACCTCCCGGGTGAGCGCGACTGTGGACAGGTCGCCGTGGGGAGGAAACGGCGATCCGGTCGACTGCCGCGAGAGCCAACCTGCGACTCGATCACAGCCTGATTTGCGTCGCATCCTGACGCTCGGGATCGGCGCATCCTGGCGCTCGGAAGGCAGCGGAGCGCGGGCGTCGGCGTGGGCACGAAACGGGCGCGGGCGGGCACGGGCATCGGTGTGGGCACCGGCGTCGGCACGGGCGGGCACGGGCGTGGGCACGAAACGGGCACGGGCACGGGCGTCGGCGTGGGCACGAAACGGGCACTGGCACCAGCACCGGCACGTGGCACACCAGCGCACACCCCACTCGAAGGGCATGCTGGGACTCATACCAGCCTCGAAATGAGTCCCGATCTGGCACTCGGCGACGGAATGCCGGGGGCGGGAGGCCGCGACCGCCAGCCGTCAACCGCCAACCGCCAGCCGAGCTAGCCGCCCGCCGCCCGCCGAGCCGATGCGATGAGCGGAGCGCAGGATCCCCACAGGCCCTGCGCACGGACCCCGACGGCGCCGGTGGACCGGCGCGCCGCCCGGCCGTCAGTCGATCGGGACGAACTCGATCGGCGAGACGCTCGAGTAGCGGTCGTCGCGGATCGACACCACGCCGACGCCGCCGATGAACGGCGCCAGGGCCTGCGGGTTCTTGCCCGGGTTGGCCAGCACCACCTGGAATCCGAAGTGGCGGAAGCTCTCCATCGCCGCGGTGATGAACTTGCCCGCGCCCTTGGAGAAGGCCTCGTCGATGATGATCGGCGCGTACCGCGGCACGTCGATGCCGGTGCCCGCGAGCTGGTAGCGCAGAGCCGCGGCCAGGCAGAACGTGGTCAGACGCTCGTTCTGGCCGCCTGAGAGCGGGCCGCCGGACTCGTGGGCGTGGACGACGACGCCGTCCGCGTCGACCTCCTCGGCGTGGAAGTGCACGTGGCGGCGCACGTCGAGGATCGCCCGGGAGACCTGGTCGTCCTTGGTGCGGGCCGCGGAGATGAGGCCCATGAGGTGGCGCAGGGAGACGAAGCGCTCCTCCGCCCTCTCCCGGTCGCGCGTGACGTCGTTCTCGACGGTGTCGCGGGCGGCCTCGTCGAGGGCCTCGCGGAACTCGTCGAGGGCGGCCAGGTGCACGGGCCGCATGGACAGCTGCAGGTAACGGCCGCGGTGGAACTCCACCTGGGCCAGCAGCGAGTTGATGCGCTGCAGGCGCTTGCGGATCTCCGCGGGCTCGCGGCCGATCGCCGTCGCCAGCGCCTGGACGTCCCCGAGGGTGTTGCCGGTGAAGAACTCGAAGAAGCGGTCCTCGACCTCCGGCAGCTTCTCCTCCTCGATGCGGGCGAGGATCGCCAGGTAGTCCCCGGCGGCGTCGAGCGAGGTGTCGGTGTCCCCGGCCTCGGCGGGCCAGCGGCGCGCGAACTCCCGCATCGCGGTGCGCATGTCCTCCTCCGCGCGGGAGGTGCGGCGCGTGAGGTCCATCAGCTCGGCGTCGAGGGTGGCGGAGGCGTCCTTGGTGACGCGGTCGATGTTGCCCAGCACGAGGGTGGGGGCGATCGCGGCGAAGCGGTCGGCGAGGTCCTGCTCGACCTCCGCGGACAGCTCGCGCGCCGAGGTCCGCTCGCGGGCCTGGGTGAGGCGCTCGGCGGCGCGCTCGGCCTGCTCGGCGAGGCGTCCGATGGTCTGGACCACCTCGATGAGCTCCTCGTCGGCGTCGGTGATCGACTGCTCGACGTCGTCGATCTGCCGGGCCAGCTCGGCGAGGGCCTCCGAGCCCTGCTCGGCGGCGCGCACCATGTCGCGCAGGTTCGCGATGCGCCGCGCCACGGACGCGGCGTCGATGTCGTCCCAGGTCACCGAGGAGAGCGCCTGCAAGGCGAAGAGGCGCTCGCGGCGCCGCTCCTCCTCGGTCTCGACGTCCTTGCGGCGGGCCTGCGCCTCGAAGAGGGCCTGCTCGGCGCGCACGCGCTCGTTCTCGAACACGGTGCGCTTGGCGCGGTTGTCGAAGCCGAGCACCCACTGGGAGCGGTCGTTGATGGCCCGGTCGGTGTTCTTCTCGTGGCGGGTCGCGGAGTGCTTGATCTGGCCCGAGCGCAGCACGGCCCGGGACAGGCGCGTGAACTCCTCGAGGGATTCGGCGCAGACGTAGTCCATGCGCGAGGAGATCTCGTGGGACAGCCAGGCGTGGAACTCGCCGTCCTTGATGTCGATCTTCGAGGCCAGCGTGCGCTCGTCGATCGCGCGGACGCCCTGGCGCAGGTCGGGGTTGATCCGGTTGTAGGAGATGCGGCGGCGCAGCTTGGTGCGTTCGATGACGGCGGCGACCTCGCGGTAGACGCGGTCGGGCACGAGGATCGAGCGGGCCAGGCCCCGCAGCGCCTGCTCGGCCGCGGCGGTCCACTCCTCCTGGCCCTCGCGCACCTGCAGCAGCTCGGCGGCGAAGGGCAGCGAGGTGGGGGCGATGCCCACCTCGCGGGCGATCGCGTCGCGCAGCGCGACGTCCTCGGAGTGCAGGTTCGAGGCGCGGCCCGTGAGGGACTGCAGCTCCGCGGTCGCGCTGCGCAGCGCCTCGGTCTGCTCGCGCACGGAGGCCTCGGCCTCCCAGCGGCGCTGGGCCGATGTCCGCTCCTCGTCCTCGAGCTCGCGGCGCAGGGCCGTCACGTCCCGCTGGACCTGCAGGAACAGGTCCTCGGACACGGGCGTGCGCAGGTCGACGGTCGCCAGCTGCGCCGCGAACTCGGTGGCGCGCTCCTTGCGGCGGTCGCGCTCGACCTCGAGGCCCGCGATCTGCTGCTTCCAGTCGTCGATCTCGCCGCCGCCGGCGCGGCGCCGCTGCTCCTTGAGCTGGGCGAGGTCCGCGCGGGCCTCGGCGACGTCCTGGGTGAGGCGCCGCTGCTGGGCCTCGGCGCGCTCGCGCTCGAGGGTGAGGCGGTCCTCCTCCCCGGCGAGCAGGCGCACCAGGTGGCGGGCGGCGAACAGGTCGATGTCCTCGCGGCGGTCGACGAGCTCGCTCCCCCGCTCGCGCATCTGCGTCCACGACGTGTGCGCCTCGCGCAGGGAGGTCAGGGTGTCGCGCTGCTCGCGGGCGGTCACGAGGGCCTCGTAGACCTCGGAGAGGTTGTGGAAGTTCGCGAGCGCCTGATCGGCGAGCTCGAAGGTGCGCGGCTCGTCGAGCATGTAGTCGCGCAGCAGCGTGTTGACGTCGCCCAGCTCCTTGGCGGACTGGATCTTGTGCAGCAGCTGCAGGGCCTTCTCGTCGGGGATCCCCAGGAGCTGGCAGAAGCGGGCACGGTACTCGCGGAACTGGCGGAAGGTCTCCGTGCCCGGGTGGGCCTGCTCGAGGGCGCGGCCCTCGATCTGCGTGGACACGAAGGGCCGCAGGTCCGCGACGTCCAGGGCCTTGCGGGAGATGACGTACAGCGACTTCACGTCGGAGTCGGCCCGGTGCCCCGCGTGCAGCAGCAGGATGCGGGTGAGCTGGATCGTGCCGCCCTCGCCGTCGGAGTAGCGCAGCGAGATCACCGACAGGGTGGTCTTCGGGCGCAGGACCTCCTGGCTGAACTCACCGGTCGCGGCGTCGTAGTGCATCGCCCAGGCGCCGCGCACGTAGGAGGCGACGGTGCGGCGGTTCTTCGAGCGCGTCGGCCCGGCGTCGGAGGCGGCGGCGTTGAAGTGGAGCGTGCGCGGCGGCGTCAGCAGGGCGCTGATCGCGTCCAGGAGCGTGGACTTGCCGGTGCCGGGTCCGCCGGTGAGGAAGAAGCCCTTGGGGCTGATCTCGAGGTCGTGGGTGCCGTGGAAGGTGCCCCAGTTGGACAGCTGCACGTGCACCAGGCGCCACTGCCCGGGGTGCGGGTGCTCGGGGTCGGTCTCGCGGGGCTCCTCGGCGGGGGCGGCGGC
>NZ_FWFG01000098.1 GCF_900163655.1 Brachybacterium nesterenkovii | reverse complement strand
TCGAGGTCTTTCGGGCTGAGTGTGTAGGAGCTCTCATCCTCGGGAGACCTCGACCTCTATCCGGCCACCGACGCGCCGGCCCGCCGCGCGACGTGCGCTACACCCTCATCTGGGAAGAGCCCCTTTGCCTCGCTTGCCACCAGCCCCGCACTCCGCGCCTGAACCGTTCCGAGCCAGCGGCGCAGCGGGTCCTCGGCGGTAGAAACGGAGTTACTTGATGATCTTGCCATAGGTAATAGCGTAACATTGGCGCATGGTGACAGAGCAGCAACCGAGTTCTTTCAGGGAGCGCAAGCGCGTTGGAGTCGTGGGCCCGGGAGCCATCGGGACGACGGTGTCCGCACTCCTACATGAGGCAGGCAACACACCGACGCTCTACGGTCGCACGCCGCGAACAGAGCTCACCCTGATCGACGGCGACCGCCGGATCGTCGTTCCCGGCCCCGTGCGCACCGATCCTGCTGCGCAGCCCGAGAAGGCGGATGTGCTCTTCTTGGCGGTCAAGGCCACCCAGACCGCGGCGGCAGCCCCCTGGCTGCGTGCTTTGTGCGCCCCCGGGACCGTGGTCTGCGTGTTGCAGAACGGCGTCGAGCAGATCGCTGCCGTTCGACCCCATGTTCCTGAGGGAGTAGAGGTCGTCCCCGCGGTCGTCTGGTTCCCGGCGCAGTCGCAGGAAGACGGCACCATCCTCCTGCGGGGCGAGCCCCGGCTGACGCTTCCCGCATCACCGGAGGCGGAGCGCATCGCGGATGTCCTGCGCGACACGCGCTGCCAGATCGAACTCGCGGGCGACTTCACCACTCTCGCCTGGCGCAAGCTTCTCCAGAATGCCGCTGCCGGGCTCATGGCGCTCACCGGTCGGCGTGCCGGCGTGTTCACCCGCCCTGACTTCGCGGACCTCACTCTCGACTATCTGAAAGAGTGCCTGGCCGTTTCGCATGCGGAAGGAGCAGCACTGAGCGATGACGTGCCCGCTGCCATCCTGGCCCGCTTCCAGGCCTTCCCGGCTGATATGAGCACGTCGATCCTCACCGACCGAGAAGCCGGCCGGCCGCTCGAATGGGATATCCGCAACGGCGTCATCTCGCGTCTCGCGCGCAGACACGACATCCACACGCCGATCAGCGACGCCATCACTGCGCTCCTCGCCGCCACAAGCGACGGCCCCGGATGACCCGGGACGCTGCTGCTCCGGCTCAGCGTCCGGAGAGATTACTGGCTCTTCCCAGATGAGGGTGTAGCGCACGTCGCGCGGCGGGCCGGCGCGTCGGT
>NZ_FWFG01000040.1 GCF_900163655.1 Brachybacterium nesterenkovii | reverse complement strand
CGCGACCCCCGGCCCCTTCCCGCACCTGCTGTCCCCGCTGGACCTAGGCCCGTTCACGGTGCGCAACCGCATCGTCATGGGTTCGATGCACACCGGTCTCGAGGACTCCGCCGAGGACGTCGACGCCCTCACGGCGTTCCTCGGCGAGCGCGCCCGCGGCGGTGCGGGCCTGCTCGTGACCGGCGGCTTCTCCCCGGATCGGACGGGCCGGCTCACCCCGCGCGGCGCGCAGGCGACGCCGAAACTCCTCGCCGAGCACTCCCGCGTGACCGATGCCGTCCACGAAGCCGGCGGCCGCATCGTCCTGCAGCTCCTGCACGCAGGGCGCTACGCCTTCCATCCGCTCGCGGCCGCCCCGTCGGGCGGTCGTTCGCCGATCACGCCGTTCCGCGCCCGTCCGCTGACCCGCCTCGGCATCTCCCGCACGATCCGGGCGTTCGCCCGCTCCGCCGCGGCCGCCGCCGATGCCAGCTACGACGGCGTCGAGATCATGGGGTCGGAGGGCTATCTGCTCAACCAGTTCCTCGCGCCGCGCACGAACCGGCGGCGCGACCGGTACGGCCGGGACGCTGAGGGACGCCGGGCGGTGCCGCTGGCGATCGCCCACGCGGTCCGTGAAGCCCTCGGGCCCGACCGCCTGCTCACGTACCGGATCTCCCTGCTGGACCTCGTCGAGGACGGTCAGACGTGGGATGAGGTCCTCGCGCTCGCGGCCGCGCTGGAGGCCATCGGCGTGGACGTGCTGTCCACCGGGATCGGCTGGCACGAGGCGCGGGTCCCGACGATCGCGACCTCGGTGCCCCGCGGCGCCTTCACCGACGTGACCGCTCGTCTCCGCGCGGCGGTGGGCGTGCCGGTCGTCGCGTCGAACCGCCTGCACGATCCCCTGCTGGCCGAGGACGTCGTCGCGCGCGGCGATGCGGATCTGGTGTCGATGGCGCGGCCACTGCTGGCGGATCCCGAGCTGCCGCACAAGCTGGCCGAGGGGCGCGCCGCCGAGGTCGTCCCGTGCATCGCCTGCAACCAGGCGTGCCTGGACCGCGTGTTCGTCGGCGAGCGCGCGAGCTGCGTGGTGAACCCGCGCGCCGGTCACGAGACCGACCCGGCGCTCGCCCTCGTCCCGGCCTCGGCGCTGCAGCGGCGGCGCGTCGCGGTCGTCGGCGCCGGCCCGGCAGGCCTCGAGGCCGCGATCAGCGCCGCCCGTCGGGGATTCGTCGTGACGCTGTTCGAGGCGGGCGAGGACATCGGCGGGCAGTTCCGGTACGCCGCGCGGATCCCCGGCAAGGAGGACTATGCGGGGGCGATCTCGTCGTGGCGCACGCGCCTGCTGACCCACGGGGTGGGGGTGCGCCTGGGCACGCGGCCGAGCGCCGACGATCTGTCCGGCTTCGACGACGTGATCGTCGCGACGGGGGTGCGTCCGCGCACGCTCGACCTGCCCGGCTTCGACCCGGCGGCGGAGCGCCCGGCGGGATCTCCGCAGGTGGTCGCGTACACGGATCTGCTCGAGGGCACGGCGGAGGCCGGGGATCGCGTGGCGGTCGTCGGCGCGGGCGGGATCGGCGTGGACGTGGCCGAGTTCCTCACAGCGCCCTCGCCATCGCTCGCGCTGGACACGGCGGCGTGGAAGGAGCGCTGGGGCGTCGCCGATCCGGCGCTCTCACGGGGCGGGGTGCGGCCGACGGCAGCGACCGAGACCGCCCCTGCTCCCGTCGCCCCGTCGGGCCGGCAGGTGCACATCCTCCAGCGCAAGGACACGAAGATCGGCGCCGGCCTGGGTCGGACGACGGGCTGGGTGCATCGCGCCGAGCTGCGGCACGCCGGCGTGATCGAGCACCGCGGGGTGGTCTACGAGCGCATCGACGCCGAGGGCCTGCACGTGCTCGAGGACGGCGAGGCGCGGACCCTCGCCGTCGACACGGTGGTGGTGTGCGCGGGGCAGGTCTCCGAGCGGGGACTCGCCGAAGACCTCGCGGACCTGCCCAACGGACCGCGCGTGCACGTGATCGGCGGGGCCGATGTGGCGGCGGAGCTCGACGCGGAGCGGGCGATCCGCCAGGCGGTGGAGACGGTCGCGGGGATGTGAGGGGGCGCGAACGGCTATCTCTGCTGCGCCTCCTCTGCAACGAGGCTGATGCACGACGACGAGGTCGCTGATGCCCGCATGATCCGCGTGGTCTACGCCGACCGGGAGCTGAGCGCCGAGCAGCTGGCATCGGTGCTGGCCTGAACCGCCCCACGGCTCTGCGGCGGCCTCCCCGACGCCCTCTCCTGAGTACGCTCGTGCCCATGCGACCGCTGACCTACCGCGACCAGACCGTCCTCATCACCGGCGCGAGCTCCGGCCTCGGCGCCGAGTACGCGCGCCGCCTGGCCGAGCGCGGCGCCGACCTCGTGCTCGTCGCGCGCCGCACCGACCGCCTGCAGGCCCTCGCCGCCGAGCTCGCCGACCGCAGCGACGCGACCGTCACGATCCTCCCCCAGGACCTCGCGAAGCCCGGCGCCGGCGAGGAGCTGCGGCGGCGTCTCGACGACCTCGGCATCACCGTCACGTCGATCATCAACAACGCGGGCTTCGCGAGCACGGGCGCGTTCCACGAGATCGAGGCCCAGCGGCTGCGCGACGAGGTGGCCCTCGACGTCGCCGCCGTCGTCGACGTGACGCGGGCGTTCATCGACCAGCTTCGCGCCCACGACGACGGCTTCCTGGTGAACCTCGCGAGCATCGCCGGCTACCAGCCCATCCCCGAGATGGCGGTGTACGCGGCGTCGAAGGCGTTCGTGCTGGCGTTCACGGAGTCTCTGTGGGCGGAGTCGATCGGCACCGGGCTACGCATCATGGCGGTCTGCCCCGGCCCCACGAAGACGGAGTTCTTCGAGGTCGCGGGCGAGTACGCGAGCGGCGGCATGCCCAAGATGACCGCCGAGGACGTCGTGGCCGCGACGCTGAAGGCCCTGGACCGCCGCACCCCGCCGCTGCATGTGGTGCCGGGCCCGCTGAACCGCGTCCTGACCCTGGCCGGGCACCTCACGCCGCGCCGCGCCGCCGGGCACGTGCTGCGGCGCGGGATGAAGCGCGGGGGCCGCTGAGGTCGGGGCCTCCTCGTCACTGCAAGAACTGGTAGCCATGCGTGCAGACGCCCCCCTGGGAGGGCACGTGCGCACGAATAGCTACCGGTTCTGACAGGGGCACCGCCGGACCCGCCCGCGCTCCTCCCCCTAGACTCCAGCCATGCCCCGCGTGCTGCACACCGCACAGGCCCTCGTCGACCAGGTCGTCGAGGTGCCCGCCCTGCCCGACCGCGGCGACAACGTCAACGCGTCCTCGTCCACGAGCTACGCCGGCGGGGCCGTGAACATCCTGGTCGCGGCGGCGCGCACGGGCGCCGAGGCCGTCCACGGCGGCGCGCACGGCACGGGCCCGAACGGCGACCTGATCCGCGAGACCCTCGCGGCCGAGGGCGTCGCGCTGTCCGATGGTCCCGTCCCCGACCAGGACACGGGGGTCTGCATCGTCCTCGTGGAGCCCACCGCGGAGCGCACCTTCGTCACCACCTACGGCGCGGAGCGGCGCATCACCGCCGCATCGCTCGCCCGTCTGGACCCGCGGCCCGGCGACCTCGTCTGCCTCTCGGGCTACAGCTTCTTCGAGCCGACGCGGGACCCGCTGCTGGCCTGGCTCGACACCGTTCCCGAGGGCGTTCAGGTCGTGCTCGATCCCGGCGCGCCCTTCGCCCAGTTCCCCGCCGACCTGCGACGACGGGTCCTCGCGCGCACCACGGTGTGGACGTCCAACGCCGATGAGGCCCGCGCGATCACCGGGCTCGACGCCCTGCAGGACACCCCGGCGGCGATCCGACGCCTGCTGGGTCCGCGCTCGGTGGTGATCGTGCGCGACGGGGAGCGCGGCTGCACCGTCTTCCATCACGGGCGCGGCACGCATATCCCGGGCTTCCCCCGCCGGGCCGTCGACACCAATGGCGCGGGCGATGCCCACACCGGCGTGCTGCTGACCGAACGGGCGCTCGGCGCCGACTGGGAGACCGCGGCGACCCGCGCCAACGCGGCGGCCGCGATCACGGTGACGCGGAAGGGCCCGGCGACGGCACCGACCCGCGCGGAGGTGGACGAGTTCCTGGCCTGAGGCCACGACCTGTGCAGGGTCCGTGGAGATCCTCCTCCGCATCGCCATCCGACTTCGATCCGCACCCTGTGATACGTATCATGTCTACGGGTCGCCATCCGCCCGACGGGTGCCGGGTGCGTCGGAGGGAGCGCCATGACAAATCGACGAGAGACGCCGCGTCCGACGGCGCAGCAGCGCACCACCGCCGCTCAGGATGACGCGGACGGCCTCTACGGCTTCAGTGCCCGCCTCCCCGACGGCACCGTCCAGCATCTCGCCGAGTACCGCGGGCGCCTGACCCTGGTGGTCAACACCGCGAGCCGCTGCGGCTTCCGCGAGCAGTTCCGCGGGCTCGAGGAGCTCCACCGCACCTACGGGCCGCGGGGCTTCACCGTCCTCGCCTTCCCCTGCGACCAGTTCCTGCATCAGGAGCCGGGCGAGGACGAGGAGGTCGAGGAGCACTGCCGGTCGCGCTGGGGCCTCACGTTCCCCATCTTCGCGAAGGTCGACGTCAACGGCCCCTCCTCCCACCCCGTCTTCGCGTGGCTGCGGGGCGAGGGCGGCGGCTTCATGGGCGGCCGCATCGCCTGGAACTTCACGAAGTTCCTGGTGGGAGCGGACGGGCACGTGATCCGCCGCTATGCGCCGCCGATCCCGCCGTCGCGGATCGCGCGCCGCATCGAGGTCGAGCTGGACTCGCTTCCTCCGAGGTGAGACCTGCGTCGCACGGTTGATACCGTGGGCGGAGCCACAGAATGCGCCCGCCGCCGGGCGCGATGTCCGGAGGGGGACCCCATGGAGGGACTGATCGCAGCGGTCGTCGTGATCGCGATCGTCATCGTCGTACTGGCCGTGCTCGCGGCCCTGCTGTTCGGGGGGCTGCGCACCAGCTTCCTGTTCCAGGTGCACACGCAGGAGAACGTGATCGTCGAGCGCTTCGGCAAGTTCCAGCGCGTGGCCCGCCCGGGCCTGAACACGAAGATGCCGTTCATCGACTCGACCACGCGCCCGATCTCGCTGCGCATCCAGCAGCTCGAGGTCAACATCGAGTCCAAGACCAAGGACAACGTGTTCGTGACCGTGCCGGTGGCGGTGCAGTACGTCATCAAGGAGGAGCAGGTCGTCGACGCCTACTACCGCCTGTCCAACCCGGAGGCGCAGATCCGCTCCTACGTGTTCGACACGGTCCGCTCGGCGCTGTCGACGCTGAACCTCGACCAGGCCTTCGAGTCGAAGGACGACATCGCCCGCAACGTCGAGGAGACGCTGTCGGCGCGCATGCAGGAGTTCGGCTTCAACATCGTCAACACCCTGGTCCAGGACATCTCGCCCGATCAGCGCGTGCGCGACTCGATGAACTCGATCAACGCGGCCCAGCGCGACCGCGTGGCCGCGCAGTCGCTCGCGGAGGCCGACAAGATCAAGCGCGTCACCCAGGCCGAGGCCGAAGCCGAGTCCAAGCGCCTGCAGGGCGAGGGCGTCGCCGCCCAGCGCAAGGCGATCGCGATGGGCATCGCCGAGCAGTACGAGATGCTGCGCAAGGTGGGCATCGAGAACAGCGCCGAGCAGCTGCTGCTCATGACGCAGTACTTCGACACGATGCAGGACATCGCCCGCAACGGCCGCTCGAACGTGCTGTACCTGCCGTCGAACCCGGGCACCGTGGGCGCGATGGGCGACGAGATCCGCAACGCGATCCTGCAGGGCCAGGCCGCGCACGACGCCGACAAGAACGGCGACCAGCACGAGCGCACGGAGTCCGAGCGTCGCAGCCGCGCGGAGGCCGCGCGCCGTCAGGCGGCCGAGCGGGCCAAGGCCGAGAGCGCGCGTCACGAGGCCGCGCGCCGCGCCCAGCAGGCGGCGGATGCGGCCCAGCAGTCCCAGCACGGCGGGGTGCCGCCGTGGGCGCGGCCCGAGGGCTGAGCGGAGGGCCCGCGCAGGCACGCTGACCTGCGGTGATACGCAGAAGCATGAGGACGACGGCGCCCCGGTGATCTCCGGATCCCGGGGCTCCGTCGCGTGTCGCGGGACCTGCACTACCCGCGGGGACGGTGCTGCGGGGCGATGCGTCGCGGGGCACCCGCCGCGCCCACGGGGCGTGCTGCAGGGCCGTCTGCGGGGCGTGCTTCGGGGCCGTGCAGCGGGGGTGTGCTTCGGGAGGGCGTGCGGAGGCGGCTCGGGCAGGCACCGCATGTGCCCGCGCTTTGTTCGTCGGACCCCTCCCCTACTGTGGGGAGCACATCGCCGGAGCGGGTGGTGCGGAGAGGGGACGGGACGCGTGGACATCGAGTTCGGCTGGTGCCTGGACGGCGCGACGTGGGCTGATGCCGCCACCGCTTCCGACGGTCCGGATAAGGCCGGTGCCGCGCTCGGCCGCATCCGCCTGGGCCCACGCGGGCTGCTGCGCCTAATGCAGACGCGCCTGGGCCTCTCGCATCCCGGCGCGGACCCCGCGGTGCGGATCGCGCAGCATCTGGCCTCGGTGCTCGGCGCCGATCATGCCTGGTGCCGGCGCTCGCTGGCGGTGGACCCGTGGGCGACCGCGCGCGAGCTGCTGGCCCTGCGCGATGCCGCCGTCGAGGCCGGGTGGAATCCCTTCGCGCACGAGGGCCCGCTGCCGCCGCGGCTCGACGCGCTGCGTGCCGTCGAGCGGGCGCGCCGGGAAACGGGGGCGGTGCTGTCAGCGGGCGTGGCCGACGACCTCGTGGAGGTCCTCGACCTGTTGGCCTCCGAGCCGGGCTGGCCCCTGGGCATCACCTCCCTGACCTGCCAGGAGCGCCCCGAGGACCTGCCCGGTCTGTGGGGAGCGCTGCTGAGCGCGCTCGCGGACGCCGGGGTGCCGCTCACGGTGCAGTCCGGCGCGCCGAGCGCACCGCCGCGCCTGGAGATCATCCGCTGCGACGACGAGTGGGAGGCGGCGACGGTCGCCGCGCGCTTCGTCGCGGGGTTCGGGGGGAACGGTCCGGCGGCGCTGCTCGCGACCGAGGACACGATCGCCCTGGACGCCCAGCTTCACCGCCGGGGTCGTCCGGCGGTCGGCCGCGCGCAGGGCGGACAGGACCGCGCCCGTCAGCAGATCCTGCCGCTTTTCCTCGCGCTCGCGATCGCGCCAGTGGATGTGCACCAGCTCGCCGCCCTGCTGGATCTGCGCGTGGTCGACGCGCCCGAGCCCGGCGCCCAACCCATCGGTCTCGTCCCCGCTCGGGCTCGCGCCGCGCTGCTGTCCGCTCTCGCGCAGGAGCCGGGCGTCGGCGGCGAGGCCTGGCGGAGCGCGCTGGACTCCCTGCGGCGGGAGGCTGAGGCGAGCCCGGGCGACCGTGCGGCCGTCACCGCGCATGAGGCCGCTCGGGCCATCGACGAGCTGGTGCGGTCGCCGCTGCCGGCCCAGGACGCCCGTCCGAGCGCCCTGCGCGCCCGGCTCCCGTGGCTGCGGGACCGTCTGCGCGCCGTCGGGCACCTGGACACCGCACTGACTCCGACGATCACGCAGATCACGGCGTTCGACCAGGTCCTGACGCTGCTGGAGGACTCCCCGCTGTCACCGCGAATGCTGCAGGGCATCGTCGCCTCGTGCGGGGGCACGGCCCCGTCCCCGTTCGCGCGCCGGGAGGCCGGCGGCCCGCCCGTCGCCCTCCGGCCCGCCCACCTGCAGGCCCGCGGAGGGGCGGTGCTGTGGTGGGGCGCGACCGAGAGCCGCACCGCCCCGCCGACGGTCTGGGACGCCGACGAGATCGCGGTGCTGCGGAAGGCGGGAGCGAGCCCTGCGGACCCGCAGGCCGCCGCGAGGCTCGAGACCGCAGCGGACCTGCGCGGGCTCGCCTCGGCCGGGACGCTCGTGGTGGTGCACGCCGATCGCCGTCTCGAGACCGATCAGCCGCTGACGAGCCTGCTCGCTCATCTCGCCACCGGCGCGATCGCCGCGCAGGGCGGGGATGCGGGTGCCGCCGTGTCTGAGGATCCGGATGCGGACGCGAGTGCATCTGCAGAGGCGGCGGAGGTCGAGAAGCGGCTCGAGGCCCGGACGCGCACCCCGCAGGACCTCGCATCGGGCCCCGTCTGGGAGCTCGCGGGCTCACGCCTGGACCTCGCACCGGCGGCCGAGGAGGAGAACGTGGAGGCAACGCGATCGCGGATCGGCCCGGGCGATTCCGCGGACGCCGCCTCCGCCAGGGACCTCAGCCGCACTGCCGGGGCACGGCTCGACCACCTGCTGCCCGAGCGCCTGTCGTACTCGCAGGCGGAGACCCTGATCGGCTGCCGTCAGAAGTGGACCTACCGGTACGGGCTCGGGCTTCGTCCCGGATCGGCCTCGGACCTCCCGACGGGCAACCGGATGATCGGCACCCTCGTCCATGCCGTCGTGGAGCGCCTGGTCCGGGAGCGGGATGCGGCGGGTGCGACCGGTGCCGCCTCGCCCTGGCCGCCGGACGCCGCCGCGATCGGTGCCGCGTTCGATGCGCTCGTGCCGCATCTGGCCTCCGAGCTGGACCTGCCGGGCCGGTCGGTCCTGCGGGCCCGCGTGCGCGACACCGTGCTGCGCTCGCTCGCCGCGTTCTTCGGCGCCCTCGATGCCGCGGGACATCGCATCGTGGATGTCGAGACCGGCTTCGACGAGCCGCTCCCTCTCACGGTCGACGGGGCTCCCCGCACCGTCGCCTTCCGGGGAGCGCGGGACGTCGACACGGTCGATGCCGCCGGACACCGCGGCGTGATCGATCTGAAGTGGACCGACAGCCGGACCAAGCACGCGGAGCTCTACGACCGCGGCGAGGCGATCCAGCTGGCCAGCTACGCCTGGTCGATCGACCGCGACGGGGCCGACGTCGGCGCGGAGCCGCCCTCCCTGGCCTACTTCCTGCTGCAGCAGGGCGAGTTCGTCTCCGAGGACACGGACCTCGACGGGCGGCGCCGCACGCCGTTCGACCCGTCCGACGCCTGGCGCCGTCTCGTCGCGGAGGTCGAGGCCGCGTGCGCCGAGGTGGGCACGGGACGTTTCAGCGCGCGGCCCGCGCAGGAGCTCCTGGACCGCGGCATGGATCTGGGCACGCCGTGGAAGGCCCGCCACCGGGTGCTCGAGGAGGTCGCGAGCGTCGAGCATGACGCCGGGGGCATCTGGATCGACGCCCGCTGCGACTACTGCGAGTTCACGACCCTCTGCGGGATCGGGAAGGACCTGTCATGACCTTCACCCTGTTCAACGCCTCGGCGGGATCGGGCAAGACCTACCGGCTCACCCACGAGCTCGCCGATCGCATCGCGGCGGGGCTCGAGCCCTCGCAGCTGATCGCCACGACGTTCACGCGCAAGGCTGCGGCGGAGCTGTCCGGGCGCATCCGATCGACGCTGCTCGACGAGGGCCTGGTGGAGGCCGCGCGCGACACGGACAGCGCGCTGATCGGAACCGTGAACTCGGTGGCGGGACGGCTGCTGCGAGAGCACGCGATCGACGCCGGCGTGTCCCCGGACGTGCGGGAGATCGACGAGAACGGGCAGAGGCGCGCGTTCTCCGCCGCCCTGGACGACGCCATCGCCCACAGCGGCTCCCTGCACCGGGATCTGCTGGCGCGGCTGGAGCACGACAAGGCCGAGGACGACGATTCCTTCGGCACCGGCGTCTCCTGGCAGCGTCAGGTGCGGGACGTCGCCGAGAAGGCGCGCAGCAACCGGATCGCCCCGGAGGCCGTGCGGGCCGCGGCCGCGAACTCCTGGGAGTCGTGGCGCACGGCCGCGGGGCTGACCGCCGCCAGCACCGACACCAACACCAGCACCGGCACCGACACCGAGCACGCGGCCCCCGGTTCGCCCGCACCAGGTGACGGGGATCGTCGCTCCGCGTGGATGGCCGGTCTGCAGGACGCGATCACCGCTCTCGACACCGCGCTCGCGGACGGCACGTACACGAACGCCGACGGCGAGACCACGAAGATCAGAGCGAACAGCGTGCGCACGACGGAGAAGGCCCGCGAGGATCTCGCGTCGCTGCTGCGGACCCTGCGACGCACGGAGCGCGCACCGTGGTCGGCATGGGCCAAGCTCGCCGCGATCGCCGCGGACGTCGGCGAGAACGCTAAGGGCGGCGTGAAGCCGAAGGACACGTACGGCGCCGTCGCCGACCACCTGCTGTTCCCCCTGGCCTCGCGCCTGGTGGATGAGCTGCCGGCCTGCCCCGCGCTGCACGCGGACATCCGGGCGCTCATCGAGCTCGTGATGGGCACGGCCGCG
This sequence comes from Brachybacterium nesterenkovii, assembly GCF_900163655.1. Classification (GTDB taxonomy): domain Bacteria; phylum Actinomycetota; class Actinomycetes; order Actinomycetales; family Dermabacteraceae; genus Brachybacterium; species Brachybacterium nesterenkovii. Next base: position 16,826 of record NZ_FWFG01000040.1, on the reverse strand, counting down.
GATTCCCTGGCCGCGTACGCGGAGCACAAGCGTGCCCTGGGCCTGATCGACTTCGTCGACCAGGAGGTGCTGCTGCTCGAGCTGCTGCGCTCCTCCGAGCGGGTGCGGGAGGCCGTGCGCACCCGCTTCCGGCTGCTCGCTGTCGACGAGTTCCAGGACACCTCCCCCGTGCAGCTGGCCCTGTTCGTAGAGCTCTCGCGGCTGATCGACGACAAGATCTGGGTGGGGGATCCCAAGCAGGCGATCTACGGCTTCCGCGGCGCGGACCCGGCGCTCATGGAGAGCGTCCTCGAGGCCGTCGAGCACGGCGGCACCGAGCTCGGGAAGGGCCTGGTGCAGAACCTGGCCCACTCCTGGCGCTCCGCCCCCGAGGTGCTGGCCCTGTCCAACGCCGTCTTCGCCGAGGTGTTCGCCGAGACCCCGCTCGATCGCGTGCTCCTGGAGATCCCCGACGAGCGGCGGACGAGCGCGCCGGGCGGGCGCGTCGAGGCGTGGAGCAGCGCCGCCGGCGGCCGTGCCTCGCGGGCCCGCCACGCCGCGACGATCGCCGAGGGCGTCCGAGATCTCCTCGGCCGCGGCACCGCTCCGGGGGACGTGGCCGTCCTGGCGCCCAAGAATGCCGACGTCACCGCCGTGCTCGAGGCGCTGGCGCTGCGTGGTGTGCCCGCGACGGGTGCGGCCCCGGCGGTGCTGGCCACCCGCGAGGGGCAGATCCTGCAGGCCGGGCTGGCCAGCGTGATCGACCCGTCCGACTCGCTCGCTCTCGTGACGCTCGTCGAGCTCCTCGAGGACCACGGGGCGCATGCCGCGTGGTTCGCGGACCTCGCCCGGGCGACGGACCGGGAGTCCCGGGCGGCGGTGCGCGCATCGTGGTGGGAGGATCCGACGCTGACAGCGCTGGGCGAGCTGCGGTCGGCCTGCATCGGCCTGTCCCCCGTCGAGATGATCGACGCCCTGATCGATGCCCTCGACCTGATCGAGCGGATCCGCACCTGGTCGGATCCGCGGGCCCGGCGGGGCACGCTCGATGCGATCCGGGCGCTCGCGGCGCGCTTCACCGACGAGGCCGCGAGCGCCTCCGAGCCGGTCACGCTGACGGGGCTGCGCCTGGCCCTCGATGCGGCCGAGACGGGAGCGGACCTCTCGGCGCGGCCCGATGCCGTGTGGGTGGGCACGATCCACGCCGCCAAGGGGCTGGAATGGCCGACGGTCGTGGTCATGCTGACGGCACCGCGCAGCCAGCGCGAAGGGCCGTTCGGCGTGACGGTGCTGCCTGCCGCTGAGCTCGACATCGCCGCACCTCTCGCCGGTCGCCGGATCCGGTACTGGCCGCGCGTGCTCACGACCTACGGTCCCGTCCGGGAGGGCCTCTCGGCGGACGCGGACGCGCAGCGGCGCGCTCGGGAGGAGCAGCGCGAACGCGGACGCCTGCAGTACGTGGCGCTCACCCGCGCGGCCCGCGTGAGCGTGCTGTGCACGGATGCGGCCACGACCCCGCTCGACGGCCTTGGGCCGCAGGTCGAGGACGCGGGCCCGCTGGTGACGATCGACCCGGTGACCGAGGAGATCCGGGTGGCGCGGCGTCGCACCGATCCCTCGGCGGACTGCCGGGAGACGGGCTGCCCCGGGGAGGCCTGCTCCGTGACGACGTGCGCGGCGATGGCCGAGAGCGCGCGGACGGTGCCGATCATCGCGCGGTCGTTCGCGGCGGAGGAGGACCCGGTCGCCCTGCCGGGGCGCGCGGGCGCCCCGGCGATGACCGACATCCCCCGTCGTCCCGCCGCCGATGCCCCCGCGCATCCGGCGGCCCGCTTCCGCGCCTCGGGCGTGGCGAGCGACGGTCTGCGCGCCGAGATCGTGCGCGTCGCCGTGCTCGGCGACCCCCTCGTGCGCGGAGGCGGCGCCGGGTGGGACCGGGTGGGCGAGGCCGTGCACGGGTACCTGGCCCTGCCTCTTGCGGAGCTGGATGCCGCCGCACGTCTGCGCGCGGCGGAGCGCCTGCGGGCCCGCTGGCAGGTGGAGCGCGCTGTGCCCGCCGCGGTGATCGTGACGGCGGGCGAGCGGTGGTGCGCCTATCTCGCTGCCGAGCACGCAGGCGCGGAGGTCCTCACCGAGCAGCCGATCGCGGGCTGGAACGAGGAGGCGCAGGCGATGGAGGGCTGGATCGACACGCTCCTGCGCTCCCCCGACGGCTCCCTCGTGCTCGTCGACCACAAGACGTACCCGGGCGAGCAGCCCGAGGAGCACATCCGCAAGAGCTACCTGGGCCAGTTCGCGGCGTACGCGCGGGCGCTCGAGGCCGCGACGGGTCGCGCCCCGTCGCGGCTCCTCGTGCACCTGCCTCTGCGGGGTGAGGTCTGGGAGGTCGGGCCGATCACGCCTGCGTGACCGGCGCAGACCCACCGCGGTCCCGGGCCGGGGTCTGCCCCGGGGCCACGGCTGGGCACTCCCCCGCGCCTTCCGCGGAGGTCAGTCCTGCGGGTCCTCCCCGAAGATCTCGGCGCTGAGGGCGCGCACCTCGTCCGCGCCGAGCTCGAGGGTCATCGCGCGGGCCGAGTCGGTGATGGACTCGGGCCGGGAGGCGCCGGGGATGGGGATCACGCGGTCCGACAGCGCGAGCTCCCATGCCAGGACGATCTGCTGCGGGCTCGCGCCGTGCGCCTCGGCGGCGCGGGCGATCGCGGGGAAGCGGCGCGCGACGGCATCGCCCCGGCCGATCCCGCCCAGCGGCGACCACGGCACGAAGGCCACGCCGTGCTCCCTGCAGTGCTCGAGCTCCTCGCGGCTCGTGTGGTGGTAGCGCGGGGAGAACTGGTTCTGGACAGCGGCGAGGCCGCCCTCGCCGAGCACCTCGATCGCCACGTCGATCTCCTCGACGTTCGCGTTGGAGATGCCGATCTCGTGGATGAGCCCGTCGGCCTTCAGCGCGGCGAGGGCCTCGATGCTCTCGGCGTAGCGGAGCGTGCGGTCGGGGCGGTGCCAGTAGTAGAGGTCGATCGCATCGACGCCGAGCGCGGCGAGGGACTTCTCGACGGCGCTGCGCAGGTAGTCGAGCGAGCCGTCGCGGCCCCACTGCTCGCCCTCGGAGCGCGTGATGCCGCCCTTGGTCGCGACGACCACGCCCTCGGTCGAGCCGGAGTAGGTGCGCAGGCCCTCGGCGACGATCTGCTCGTTGTGGCCCATCTGGTCCCAGGCGGGGGCGTAGATGTCGGCGGTGTCGATGAGGGTGATCCCGGCATCGAGCGCGCCATGGATCGTGGCGATGCCTCGCTCGCGGGGCGGCAGCGGGTCGCGGCCGAGCGATGAGGGCATGGCGCCGAGGCCGAGGGGGCTGACCTCGAAGCGACCGATCCGCCGACGGGCGGGGGCCGGGCTGGCGGAGGCCGGGGTGCTGGGGGTGGTGACGTCGTTGTTCATGTCCCGAGCCCACGTGCGGCCGAGCCCCGCGTCCGCGGCGTGCGCTCCGGCACCTGCAAGTCCGACCGGGCGGACGGTCGATGCCCCAGCCCGTCGCCGCCGGACGACGGTGGCTGCCGAGGAGCGAGAAGCACCCCCAGCACGGCGAATGCCCTCTGACCTGCGCCGATACCGGCACTCCGCGCCAATGACGCCTTTTCGCAACATTGCACTTGCGTAAGCCGGTGAGGTGCGACTACTGTGTTTCCCGCCAGCCCGGAGAGGCGGCCCGGTCCTCACGGGACGGGCGCGCGGCTCCCGGAGCGTGGTCGTCGCTGACGCGGTGCACAGCCACTCAGCAGTCGCGACTTCACGCGCCGCCGATCGGACATGGGGCGAACGTTTCCGATCGGCGGCGCGTCTCGCGTTCCCGGGCGCCGCGATATCCCGCGCCGCCGACAGCAGCGCGACCAAGCCCCCGCCTGCTGCGCGCTCGCCCGCTCCCTCCGGGACGGAGTCAGCGAAGACGCGCCCGCTCAGCCCTCACCCCAGCCGGCGATCCTCACCCCTTCTGCCGCGGGTCCGCCGTCCAGCCGACGACGAGCGGGGCGCGCGTCGAGCGCTCGATCACGAGGAACAGGAACGGCCGGTCCAGCACCAGCCTCGTGGGCTCCTCCTGCCCCGGCGCGGCCCCGGCCTCCGTCACGACGGCCGTGGCGGCCGCCGCCTCCATGCCCTCCTCGTCGACGGTGATCACGGCCTCGTGGATCACGTCTCCGATCCGCAGGTCCTCCTGCGTCGAGATGCCCGTGAAGTCGGCGTCGTCGCCGAATGCCAGCTCCAGCCCCATCGCGGTGAGGGTTTTCTTCACGGATGTCGCCGTGCGCAGGTCGACGGGCGGAAGCACGAGGTCCACCTCGGCATCTCCCCCGTCCTCGAGGCCGTCGAGGAGGGTGCCGAGGGCCGCGCCACCGTCGGCCCTCCAGTGCTCGAGCACGGCGGGGATGTCGCCGACCGGTCGTGCGAGCACGAGGGCGACCTCGTCGCCGAAGGTGTCCAGGCGCGTGGCCTGCAGCTGGGCGTCCTCGTACCAGCTGCTGGTCTCGGCCCCGAGCATGTCGATGTCGGCAGTCGTGCCGTCGGCCAGCGTGAAGGGGACCGGCCCCATCGGCACCAGGGTGTCGGGCCAGGCGGACTTCACGTGCAGGGCGTCGACGAGGACGAGGCGGGTCAGATCCGTCAGGACGTCCTCGGCGAGCAGCTCGGGGATGCGGCCCTCGGTGGCATCGTCGACGAAGGAGTTGATGTCCTCGCGGGCGCGGTCCCGACCGCCCGGGTCCTGGAAGTCCGCCGTGTGCAGGCCGGTGTCGAAGCCGCGGGCGAAGGCGTCGAGGTAGTCCTGCTGCACCTCGTAGCCGTCCTGGATCCAGAGGGCGTCGACCAGGGTCGCCGAGGCGGGCTCGGGGTCCCCCTTCTCGCGGTTCTCGCGCTCGTCCTTCCCGACGGCAGCGAGGACGCTGCGCAGGCACGAGGCCGTGGCGGCGAGCTCGGCCGCATCACCGCCGAGCACCTCCTGCAGCTGGGCGAGGGTCTCGCCCTCGGCCCCCTGCGCGGTCATCGCCAGGGCGACGAGCACGGACAGCGGCGAGAGCACGGCGGAGGTCCCCTCGGTCCCGAACGCGGAGAGCATGCCGGTGGTGAACGGCAGCAGGCGCCCGCGGATCTCCTCCGGCGTCGGCGGCGCCGCGGGATCGACATCGCTGCGCAGGTCCTCCTCCGATCCACCACCTCCGGGGATGATGCTCCGCAGCGCCCCGCAGCCGCCCAGCACACTGGCACCGGCGACCGCGGGCGGCGCCAGGAGCAGGGCGCGACGGGACGGCCGGAGGCCGGATGAGCGGCGGGACGGAGCTGCAGCGGTCGCGTTCATGCCCCGATCCAACTCCCGCGGCTCCGGAAAGGGAATGGGGAGCGGTCCCCACCGGGCCCGACACCGGTCACGGCCGCCTCGCCCGGTCGCCGAGGATCCTCCCCCATCGCCGGGGTGCCGGCCGGGTGTGCCACGAGCGGACCACGGCAGCGCGCCGACCGATCACGGAGGGTCCCGAGGCCTCAGCCGCCGAGCATCCCGATCACCCGCGGCACGGTCCGCACCAGCACGATCACCCCGATCGCCCCGACGGCCCACGAGAACGCGCTGCTCGCATGGCGCACGGCCCAAAGCTCGAGCCGGTCGAGCAGACGATCGGCCCCCTCCCCCAGCAGCGCCCGGATCCCGGCGAGCACCAGTCCCGGGGCGATCATCAGCGCGCAGTACCCGAGCAGGACGAGCGCCCCGCGGCCGAGCCCCGTGCCGGTCTCGGCGAGGATCGTCATCGCCGCGAGGTAGGGGATCATCGACGCCGCCTCGATCGCCCCGGCGAGGACGGCGAGCCCCGCGAGCAGCCGCCAGGACCCCGACGCCGCCCGCGCTCGCTGCGCCCAGCGCCGCCCCGACGCCTCGGGGTCGCCGCCGCGCTTGCGGATGGTCTCGGGGTCCGCGGCCCAGGACCAGATCACCAGCGCCGCACCCGCCGCGGCGAGCACGACGGCGCCGATCGGCCCCGCGAGCGCCTGCTGCGCCCGCTCGTACAGGGGCAGCAGACCGGCTAGCAGGGCGAGCCCGAGGAGCCAGTAGAACAGGCCGATGACCAGTAGATACCCGGCGGTACGGGCTGCGATGGATCGGGCGCCGCGGCCGGTCACCAGCAGCATGAGGGGGATGACGAGGGTGCCGACGCTCGTGGCGTCGATGAGGGCGAGGGCGGGCAGGCCCAGGCGCAGGAGGGGTTCTTCCATGGTCCCCGAGCCTCGCGCGGGATGCTCGGGCGCGCCTCCTCCGAAGGTGCCGCATCGGACAGAGGACCGCGGCGGCGGAGCAGGGCACCGGTAGGTTCGAGGCCATGAGCTCCCCCGATGCCGCCGCGGCCGCGCACCGCGAGGCGCTCTCCCCTGCCGCTGGTGAGCAGGCGCCCGTGGGTCGCGCAGCGGGTGTGCAGACGCCCGCGGGTCGCGCAGCGGGTGTGCAGACGCCCGCGGGTCAGGCGGCGGGGCCCTCGGGGACCGACGCAGCGCCGGGCGACGCGACGCCCGTCGCAGAGACGACGATCCCGGCCCGCGACATCGGCGTGGCCGTCCTCTACACGGCGGCGGTGCTCACGGCGACGGTCTTCCCGCTGGGGTCGACCGGCCTGTTGGGGCACGGCCACGCCTGGCCCCCAGCCGTCTCGACGGCGCTGCTGCTGATCGCGGCCGCGGCGACCGTGCTGCGCCGTCGCGCCCCCGCCGTGACGCTCGCGGTGACGGGTGCCCTGTCCACGATCGAGATCTTCGGAGCCGGCCAGCTCGCCGCCTACTTCCTGGTCTTCGAGGCGCTGTGGGCACCGATCGTCCACGGCTCGCGGCGCACGGCCCGGATGAGCACCGGCGCCGGCGCGGTGCTCGCCATCGCGCTGCTGGGAGCGGTGCTGTCGTGGCGCCCGGATGCATCGCACCTGGTCCTGGCGCTGCTGCTGATCGTGGTGGTGGTCCTGACGCCGCTCATGTGGGGGTGGGAGGTGCGCCATCATCGCGAGGCGAGGCGCGCCGCCGAGGACCTCGTCGCAGCGCAGGCCCAGCTCGCCCGGGAGCGGACGCTGCTGGCCGAGGAGCGGGCGGGCCGTGCGGTCGACGAGGGGCGGCGCCGGATCGCCCAGGACCTCCATGACGTCGTCGCCGGGCATCTGAGCGCCGTGAGCCTGCACGCCTCGCTCGCGGGTTCCCTACCCGATGAGGCCGCGCGCTCGGACTCGCTCACCGCCGCCCGCTCCTCAGCGGCGGCCGCGCTGCGGGACCTGCGCTCGGTGATCGCGGTGCTGACGAGCACGGAAGACGCGGATGCCGAGCCCGCGACGACGCTCAGCTGGGAGGACCTGGCCGCACGCCTGCGCGCTGGGGAGCCCGCCGATGCGGCCCGCGCCGTGACAGGCACGCGGATCCGCATCGATCCGCGGGTCGATGATCCGAGCGTCGTCGATCCGGCGGTCCGGGCGGCCCTCCTGCGCATCGGCTCGGAGGCGGTCACCAACGCCCTGCGCCACGGGCAGGCCCCGCGCACGCTCATCGTGGAGCTCGCCGCGCCGACCCGACAGGTCGTGCTGACCTGCATGAACGCCGTCGACCCCGAGCAGAGGGCCGGATCGGGGCTCGGGCGCGCGGCGATCGCCGACCGTGCCCGAGCCGTCGGCGGCACGGCGACGAGCGGCCTGGTTTCAGGACCAGGGCCCGCCGCGCCCCTCGGCGGCATCGGCACGGACAGTCGCGGCCGCGGGCGAGCCGGGCGGCTGTGGCGCGTCGAGGTCCGCGTCCCCTGCGCACCAGAGCGGGCAGGGACGGCGCACCCCCTCCCGTCGGCCCCTGCCGAGCTGGACCCCCAGGCCACGCCACGTCCCCTCCCGCAGGAGCAGCGATGAACTCCCGCACCACGTCCCCGCAGGGCACCGATGCGCCCCTGCGGGTACTCGTCGCCGAGGATCATCCGGCCGTGCGCGCCGGCCTCGTCGCGGCGCTCTCGGCCGCGGAGGGGATCGAGGTGGTTGGCGATGCCGCGGACGGTCCCGCGACCCTCGCCGCCGCCCGCCGCCTGGCCCCCGACGTGGTGCTGACGGACGTGCGCATGCCCGGGGCGACGGGGATCGACATCACCCCGCGCCTGCGCGCGGGCGGCGCGAAGGTGCTGGTCATCTCCGCTTTCGACCTCGATGTCGCGGTGCTCGGAGCGCTCGCGGCGGGCGCGGACGGGTTCTTGGTCAAGACCGAGACGCCCGAGCGGATCGCCGCCGCCGTGCGCGCCGTCGGCGCCGGGGACACGGCGCTGTCGGCGAGCGCGCAACGCGCCGTCATCGATGCGCTGCGCGCGCAGGAGGACGCTGCGGCGGGCCGCGCCGGGGCGGGCTCCGGGAGATCGGCGCCGGGAGCTCCGGCGCCGGGAGCTCCGGCGTCACGAACTGCGACGCCGCGAGCTCTGGCGTTAGGAACTGCGGCGCCGGGACCCTCTGCATCGGGAACCTCGCCGTCGGGTGCTTCGCCGTCGGGAACCTCCCCGTCGGGAAGCACAGGACCGGTGCCCGCCTTCACGCGGCGCGAGGAGGAGGTGCTCGCGCTCCTGGCCGACGGCCTCTCCAACCAGGAGATCGCGAGCACGCTGTTCGTCGAGGTCACGACGGTCAAGACGCACGTGACGAACGTGCTCGCCAAGACCGGGACCGCCTCGCGCGTGCAGGCGGCGCTGTGGTGGAACCGACAGCTCGGCACCGCCTGAGACCCAAAGGCCGAGGGTCGGGGGCCGGGGGCCGAGGACAGCTCCTCCCGCCTCAGCGGACGATGCGCCCGCTCGCGAGCCCCAGCAGGCGGTCGAGCACGCGGTCCCCGCTGGCGCGCAGCCCGTTGTGCTCGTACTCGCTGGTCACCCAGGGCTTCACGCCCGGCAGCAGCGCGGCGGTCTCCAGGGAGAGCTCGCGGGGCACGTAGGCATCGTCGTAGTAGACGGCGGCCGCGCCGGAGACGTCGGCCGCCCGCAGCGCCTCGACGTCGTACAGCGCCGGCCACTCCCGCGCGGCGAGGAGCTCGGCGGCCGGCAGCCACGGCGCGAGCTCGGGATCCTCGGCCAGGGCCTCATGCGTGACGTGCTCGCCGGACAGCAGCGTCGGGTCTTCGGCGAAGGCGGCGGGCATCGTCCGCTCGGCGGCCCAGCATGTGGTGCCGCCATCGGCCCAGCAGGACTCGTGGACCACGGCGTACATCGGGTTGCGGCCGCCGAAGGGGAGCGCGGCGGCGAGGTCGTGGCGGAAGGCGGGTGAGCGGTGGTCGAGCTCGAGGATCTGGTGGAGGCGCTCGGAGCCGCCGGAGGCGCCCAGCAGGATCCCGATGCCCCGCAGGCGCACGGGCGAGACGCCGCCGCCGTCGGCCAGGCGAACCTCCCCCTGCGCGGCGAGGTCCATGAGGCGCCGCACGCGGTCGCGATCGCCCGGGAAGCGGCGGTAGTGCTCGGCGGACTTGGCGAGCATCGTCGACCAGGTCAGGGCGTAGGCGTCGTCGATCGGGCGCCCGACGGCGGGCAGACCGCCCGTGAGCAGGACGGACGCGAGGGAGTCGGCATGGGCGCTCACGTAGCGCAGGGTGCAGAAGCCGCCGAAGGACTGGCCCAGCACGCTCCAGGTCCGCGCGCCGAGGGCCTCGCGGAGGGCCTCGGCGTCCTCGACGATCGCGTCGGCACGCATCTGCGCGAGGTACTCGGCCTGCGCCTCGGGGGCGACCTGGCCCAGCGTCACCGGGCTCTCCGTCGCCGGGCGCGAGCCATCGTCGGCCGGGACCGCGATGGATCCGCTGGTCAGCTCGCTGGTCGACTCGCCGGTCGGGTTGCTGGTCGGCTCGGGGGCCGCCGTCCCGTCCGTCCGCGCGGTCACGACCGCGGCGGCGAAACCCGCGGGCAGCGGCAGGTCCGGGCCGACGGGGGTCGAGCGCCCGGTGCCGCGCTGGTCGAGCATGACGACGCGGAAGTCGGCGAGCGCCCGCTCGAGCCACGGCGGCAAGGCGGGGTCCAGGCCGGGGCGCGGCGCCTCCGAGCCGGGGCCGCCCTGCAGGTACAGGAGGAACGGTCGCCCCTCCCCGCCCTCGGCGGCGATCACGCGGGCGAACACCTCGATCGTGCCGCGCCCCGGGGCGGCCCGGTCGAGCGGCACGTCCAGGGTCACGTCGCGCAGGGTCAGTCCGGGCAGGGTCCAGGTGCTCTCGGTGGTGGCCATGGGGCAAGCCTACGGAGCTCCCCGGCCACGTCTCCACGCCTTCTGCAGCCCCCGCAGCGGCGTGCGCTCGCTGCAGGGGCAGGGGCTGGGGCTGGGGCTGGGGCTGGACCAGGGCGTCAGCCGACGCGAGCGCCGACCCGTCGCCCCCGCGGAGGCGCTGAGGCGATCGTCGTCGCAATGGCACTGCGGTGGTCGTTCGTCGTCGCGGTGGTGCTGCAGAGGTCGTTCGTCGTCGCGGTGGTGCTGCAGAGGTCGATCCTCATCGCCGTGGTGCTGCAGAGGTCGATCCTCGTCGGAATGGATGCATGAATTGGTCGATCCCCGTCGGAATGAGCGCCTGATTCCGACGAGGATCGACCATTCCGCCCGGGTGCCGTCGACCTCCACCGCCGGTTCTCCCCTCACCGTCGGCTCCGCGGACCCGTACCCGATAGCATCGAGGACACAGATGCACCGAGGAGGAGCCATGCCCGTCTCGCCCTATGCCGCGCGCACGCGCCGCATCACCGAGGTCCTCGTGAGCAATGGCCTGGCCGTCCTCGCCGGTCAGCTGGGCCTGGCCGAGCGAGCCCCGGAGACGCTGCGGCGCAGGATCCTCGCCGCCGGCGGCACCGATGCGGCCGCGATGCCCGGCCCGGTCCGCCTGCGCCACGCCCTCGAGGAGCTCGGGCCCGTGTTCGTGAAGCTCGGGCAGATGCTCTCGACCCGCGACGACCTGCTCCCCTCCGCGTACACGACGGAGCTGCGGCACCTTCAGGATGCGACGCGCCCCGTCGCCTTCTCCGAGATCGCCGAGACCATCCGCGAGGAGTTCGGCCGAGACGTCGAGGACGCCTACGCGCACATCGACGCCGAGCCGCTCGCGACGGCCTCCATCGGTCAGGCGCACCGCGCCCGCCTGCACGACGGCACCGAGGTCGTCGTGAAGGTCCGCAAGCCGGGCGTCGAGGAGTCGGTCCTGACGGATCTCGAGATCCTGCGTCGCCTCGCCGCGATCGCCGCCCGGGAGTGGAGCCTGGCCCGGGACGTCGACATCGAGGGGCTGATCGGCGCCTTCGACCGGAGCATGCGCCGGGAGCTCGACTACCGCACGGAGGCCGCCAATGCCGAGCGCTTCCGCGACGACCTCGCCGAGGATCCCGTCGTCCGCATCCCCCGCGTGTTCGGGGAGCTGAGCACGTCGCTCGTGCTCACCGAGGAGTTCGCGCAGGGCCTGCGGATCACCGACGGCGCGGCTCTCGATGCGGCCGGCGTCGACCGCCGGGCTCTCGCGCGGGCCGCGACCCGGACGATCGTGAAGATGGTGATGGTCGACGGCTTCTTCCACGCCGATCCCCATCCGGGCAACATGTTCGTGCGCGACGACGGATGCCTGTGGCTGATCGACTTCGGCATGACCGGGGAGCTGACCTCGACGGTCCGCGAGGACATCGTGCGTCTCCTGCTCGCCGTCTCCGCGCAGGACGCGGAGGCCGTGGCCGCGTCCCTGCTGCGTCTCGCGCCGCCGCGCGGAGCCGTCGACTCGCGCCGCTTCCAGCACGACGTCCGGGCGCTCCTGGACACCGTCGGGACGAAGGCTCTGCAGGACATCGACCTCCAGGCCTTCTTCGCGCGCCTGACGACGGTGCTGCGTCGCAACAACCTCCAGCTGCCGCCGGACGTCTCCCTGCTGCTGCGGATGCTCGTCCTCACCGAGTCGACCGCGATCGCGCTCGACCCCGAGTTCTCGCTCGGGGAGGTCCTGGCGGAGGTCGCCCCCGTGGCGCTCGCCCAGATGTGGGGCCCCGGCGCCCTGCTCCGGCGAGCTCGGGAGGCCGGGATCCAGGCGCTGCGTCTCGGAGAGGAGGTGCCCGCCCGTGTGCAGCGCCTCCTCGACGACTACGAATCCCGCGGAGTCGGCGTGCACCTGGACTCCCGCGACCTCGAGCCTCTCGCCGTGCGGATCGAGGCGGTGGGCGACCGCCTCGTGGCCGGCATGACGATGAGCTCGCTGATCATCAGCATCGGCCGGGTCGCGGCCACGCGCGCCGAGGCGGGGAGGGGAGTCCGCGACCCGCTGCTGCTCGCGGCCGGCGGCGCGACCGCCCTGCTGGGCACGTACCTCGCCGCCGGCGCGGGCCCGTTGCGGGCCGCGGGCCGCGCGCTCAAGCGGGGCATGCGCCCGCCGCGCTGAGCAGGGTGGGCGCCCGTCGCCCCGCCGCGCTGAGCAGGGTGGGCGCCCGTCGCCCCGCCGCGCTGAGCAGGCGCACGATCACCGCGTCGCCGCGCGAGCGCAGGATGTCGCTCTTCGCCGCATCAGCGGTCGCAGAGCGGCGAAGATCGACATGCCGACGCCGGGAAGCGGCAGAGATCGACATTCGCACTCCCGATCAGCCCTGCCCTCTGGCCGACCCCCTCCCCGTCGCCCAGCGACGCAGGATCGGTCCTCACGGCTGGGGTGCCGCAGTGGTCGATCATCGTCGGAATGCATGCGCGCATCGGTCGATCGTCGTCGGAATAGGTGCTTGAATCCGACGACGATCGACCATTCCGCCCGGGCCCCGTCGCCCTCTCCGACAGCTCCGGCCCCCGAGTTCGTCGATCAGCAGCACCACCCGGCCGGCCTCCTCCCCGTCGGCCTCCGCCGCCGGCTCGTCCCTCACCGACGCCTCCAGCCTCCGAGTTCGTCGATCAGCCCTTGACCGAGCCCTCCGTCAGGCCTCCTCGCCAGAACCGCTGCAGCACGATGATGAGGATCGCCAGCGGGATCACCGACAGCAGCGCCCCGCCGATCGTCAGCTGGAAGTACTCGGGCAGGCGGTCGGTCTGCGCCCGCCACGTGTCCAGGCCCAGCGTGATCGGGTAGAGCTTCTCGTCGGCGAGCATCACCAGCGGCAGGAAGTAGTTGTTCCAGATCGCCACGAACTGGAACAGCAGGATCGTCACGATCGCCGGGGCCAGTTGCCGCAGCACCAGGGTGTGGAAGATCCGCAGCTCCCCCGCCCCGTCGATCCGCCCCGCCTCGATGAGGGAGTCCGGGATCGAGGCGCGCGCGTAGATGCTCGCGAGGAACAGCCCGAAGGGGCTCACCAGGGAGGGCAGCAGCACCGCCCAGTACGAGTTCGTGAGCCCGATCTTCGAGAACACGAGGAACAGCGGCAGCGCCGTGGCCGTGCCCGGGACGAGCACGCCGCCCATCACGAAGGCGTACACGAGGTTGCGGCCGCGGAACTCGTACTTCGCGAGGGCGTAGCCGGCGGCGACCGCGAAGTAGGTGGCCAGGAGGGACCCGATCCCGGAGTAGACCAGCGAGTTCAGCGCCCAGCGGCCGTAGATCCCGCCGTTGGTGGTCAGGACGTCCTGGATGTTCTGCACCAGGTGGAACGGCCCGCCGAGAAGGAACCCGTTCGTGGAGAACAGGGCATCGGTGGTCTTGGTGGCGTTGACGATCACCCAGTAGACGGGCACCAGGAAGTACATGGCGACGATCGTGAGGATCGCGGTGACGATGATCGTCGTGCCGGGCTTGCGGCCCGCCGCGCGCGAGGCGGACGGGACGTCCCGCTCACGGCGACGACGGCCCGCGCCGCTCCCGGTCCCCGCGGGGTGATCGACGGACGGCGTGGTCGGTGTGCTGGCGGCGGTGCTCATCGCGTCCGCCCTCCCTTCTTCCCGCGGTTGGAGAGGCCGAGCGCGATCGCCGAGAGCACGAACGCGACCACGGCGATGATCACCGCTTGCGCCGCTGCCATACCGATGTCGTTGTACTGGAACGCGTACGCGTAGGCGGACATGTTGGGCGTGTACTCCGACGTGATGCCGGTGGACACGAGCTTGAGGATCCGCGGCTCGGCGAACAGCTGCAGCGTCCCGATGATCGAGAAGATGATCGTGAGCATGAGCGCCGGCCGGATCAGCGGCAGCTGGATCGAGGTGACGATGCGCCACGGACCGGCGCCGTCGATCTTCGCGGCCTCGTAGAGCTCACCGGGGATCGACTTCAGCTGGGCGATGATGATCAGCATGTTGTAGCCCGTGTAGGTCCAGGTCACGATGTTCGCGATGGCCCACAGGACGTTGCCGGGCGACAGGAAGTCGACCTCGATGCCGATCATGCCGAGCACGTCGACGATGGGGCTCAGCCCCGGCACGTACAGGAAGGACCACAGGATCGTGGCGATCACGCCGGGGATCCCGTACGGCAGGAAGTAGGCGCTGCGGAACAGGCCTGGCCACTTCGCGGCGGCGCTCTCGAGCAGCAGCGCGAGGATCGTCGCGGCCGCGATCATCACCGTCACCTGCACGACGCCGAACAGGAGCATGCGGCCGATCGAGGCGGTGAAGTTCGGGTTGGTCAGGGCGGCGATGTAGTTGTCGAGCCCCGCGAACTGCGAGGTCACGCCCTCCTCGCCGAGGAGGCCCTTGCGCTCGACCGTCATGAACGACTGGACGATCGCGATGATGATCGGGACGACCATCGTGAACACGAACAGGATCAGGAACGGGCCCATGAGGATCCAGGGTGCTTTCGACTTGCTCATCGGGCGACCTCCACGTCGAGTCCGATCTTGCGCATGATCTCGACGACCTTGTCCTGCACCTCGGGCAGGACGTCGACGAGCTTCTTCGTCCCGGTGACGGCGGCGTTCATGCCGTCGCCGAGGGCCGCGTTGGCGCGCTGCGTGACGGGCGACCACACCCAGTCGAGGTTCTGCCCGGCCGCCATGGCCGCAATCACCTCGGTGTTGTAGTTCTGGCCGCTGGAGAACTCCGACGGCTTCTCGCGCACGGCGCCGATGTAGTCCTTCGCCGGGGACCAGCCGATGCCGGAGTTCTCGATCATCGCGTCGATCCCAGCGGGGTCGGTGCACATCCAGATCAGGAACTCGAGCGCCTCGGCGGGGTGCTTCGAGTTGGCCATGACGGCGGCGCTCGATCCGCCGAGCATGCCGGAGGCGTACCCGTCGTCCCAGCGGGGCATGGGGGCCACGGCCCACTTGCCGCTGCCGCCGGGAACGCCCTCGATGAGCGCGTCGGCCCAGGAGCCGCCGACGTAGCCGAAGACGTCGCCGCTGCCGCAGGCGGCCATCCAGGGTGCGGAGAACGGGGCGAAGGAGGTGCCCACGAGGCCCTCGGCGATCATGCCGTCCCAGTACTCGGCCACCTGCAGCGAGGCGTCGTCGGCCATCGAGACGATCCAGCCGCCGTCCTGCGGCTGGTACCAGTTCGCGCCCTTCTGCATGGCCCACATGTTCATCACGGAGCCGTCGCTGGGATCGAGGGAGAGGATCTTCTTGCCCGCCTCGGTCCCGACGCCGGCGAGCTCCTTGAACTCATCCCACGTGGCGGGAGGCGTCTGGCCGAGCTCCCCCTCGAGGACCTCGCGGTTGTAGAAGAAGGCACTCGGGCCGGTGTCCTGGGGGATGCCCCAGATCTGGTCCTGCACCTTCACCTGGCTCCAGGCGCTCGGATCGAACAGGCCCTCGTGCTCTGCGGCGCCGTAGCGGGAGAGGTCGATGAGGGAGCCGGAGAGCGCGGCCTCGGGGATCTGGCGCAGCTCGACCTGGGCGATGTCGGGGCCGCCGCCCGCCGCGACGGCGGACAGGATCTTGGCGTAGCCGCCGCTGTCGCCGCTCGGGATCCAGTTGGCGTCGACCTGGATGCGGTCCTGGGAGGCGTTGAAGACGTCGCAGACCTTCTGCAGGTCCTTCAGCCAGGCCCAGTAGGTGAGCTGCACCTTCCCTTCAGCAGGCGGGATCGTCGGGCCGCTGTTCACGGTGGACGCTCCCGTCGCCGTGCAAGCCGCGGCGCCCGCGGCGACGGCTGCCGCGGCTCCTCCGGCGATCAGCGCTCGTCTCGTCGGCCCGTGCGGGCGTCGGTTCTGCGGCATCCTCACTCCTCACTACTCCTCACTCCTCGTCGAGCGGTCGGTGCCATGACAATACCGTGCGGAAACTAGTCGGCGTTACCTGGGGCACACGTCGGGGTGTCGGGCGGCGTCGCGCAGTGGTCGATCCTCGTCGTATTGGACGCGCGCAGTGGTCGATCCTCGTCGGAATGGGCGCCTGATTCCGACGACGATCGACCATTCCACCCGGGCCCCGCCGACGACGACGTCGAGGGAGCCGTCGGGATCGACAACGGAGGGGAGCAGGCGCACGATGTCGTTCTTCGCCGCCTCCCCCATCGCAGATGTCGATCTTCGCCGCATCACCGGTCGCAGAGCGGCGAAGATCGACATGCCGACACCGGGAAGCGGCAGAGATCGACATCTACCCCGCCGTGCGACGGAATCGGCAGCATTACCGCCGGCGCTGATGTCGGGGCACCACCGCAGGACGGGCAGCACCGCCGTGCGGCTTCCCAGCCCGGTGCTGATGTCGGGGCACCACCGCAGGACGGGCAGCACCACCGCGGGAAACGACCAGGGGCGCCACCGCAGAACGGGCAGCACGGCCGTGGAGCAGCCATGGCTCCCAGCCGGGCCACGGGGTCCGTCGCGCGCCACGCCCAGCCCCGGTTCCGTTCCGCTCTACGATCGATGGGAGCCGACCAGCGCCGCCCGAGGCGGAGACCGAGAGGGAAACCATGACCGCGAACGCCCCCGACCCCTCCCAGCCGCCCACCGCC
>NZ_FWFG01000042.1 GCF_900163655.1 Brachybacterium nesterenkovii | reverse complement strand
TCAACAATCGACCCCGCCGCCGACTGGGCTATCTCACGCCCACCGAGGCATTCGCACGACTGCTCGCCGGCGAGCCCCATGTTGCTTCGACGCCTTGACATCGCCGCCGGCGAACCCCATGTTGCTTCGACGCCTTGACATCGCCGTGTCCATGCAGTCGTATGTGCCGGGCAGCACCTAGATGACTGCTGAAGGCGGCGATGAACAAGCAGGCGCACCACCAACGTGCGTCAGTGGTGCGCCAACATGCTCTGAAGGTCAGCGCCTCGGCCTCCAGCTGAGAACGTATGCAGCCACGGCGATAGGGCCACACAGGACGGCACCGACAAACCATCCCCAGGCGTAGCGATTATCCGTCCTCGCGATGTGCCCTAGGACAAGAGCAATGCTCATCCAAGCGCCGGCGGCCGCGATCATGCTTCCCGACATGGCGGTTCCCTACCCGTAGATCTCGAAGCTGCCGCTCTTCGTATAGAAGAGGGCCTTGTAGTGAGCGCTGATGTACCCGCCATACGCCCGGAACGATTCGCTACGGTTGAACGCATTGGTCCGGCCATTGACCGTTGAAGTCGGATCAGCCCGGTAGACGACACCGACTCCGCTCTTTCCCACGATTCCGTAGACGCGAATGTGTTCGGACGCTGTGATCTTCTTGACCGCCGACGAGCCGGAGGCCGTCCAATGCGCGCTCCAGGCCCCCTTGGAATTGAACGGGTTATCCGAGTAGGTGAACTGGTGGAAACCCTTCACCGTACCCGTCCCACCAGCGCCGGAAGCTGACCTGTTGATCTTCCGGGTCTTCGTAGCCGCGTATGCGACAACCTCATGCTGGCGACGATAGACCTGGATACGGATGAACTCTGCATCTTCCTCGGACAGTGGCGCCCCTGGCTGCGCGGCCTCGTCGATCTCCAGCTGCCGACGATCGAAGTCTTCAGCCGTCAACCCCTGGTTGATGGGGCACGTAGCCTCCTCGGGCGCAAGAGACGTGATCTCCTTGCCGGTGTCGTCCGCCAGTGCGGGCGCCGCGCCGGTGCACAGGATCGAACCGATGGTCGCAGACGAGAGCAACGCTGCTCTCCTGGTCATCGTCTTCATGGCCATCCCTTCTCATGGGCGAGTTGGTCCTCACCTCGCCTGGAGCATACGAGTGGGAGACCGCCACGGAGTCGGACTGCTTCTCAGCTCAGGGATCTATCCGGGACTATCCCTGGAAGCCCGGGATGAACCTATATAACGGAATGCCCTTTTTTCCCAGTTTGACCATCTCTGCGGGGATCCCAGTCGTCTCAGGCGCGATCTCCGGCCCAACATTAGGAGCGGCGGTCAGTCTCGGAGCCCGGCGTTCAGGCGTCGTTGGGGTGGGCCGGCCCCATCACGTCTTGCCACGGCTGGGTGAGGGTGTCGTAGTGGGCTTGCGTGAACCCTCGGCTACGGATCTGGGCACGCAGCGTGAGGGCGGTGGCGGCGTCCAGAACGGCGTTCTCAGCGGCGGCGCCGATGAGCCCGGGCCAACGCCGCTTGGTGACTGCGATCGCCCGGCCGCGGGCATCGTAGAGCTCGTCGCGGAGCCCCTTGGCGTATGCCACCTTGCCGGCCGCGCGTGAGGCGGCGAAGCGACGCTTCTCCTGTTCGCGCTCAGAGTTCTTCCCGTACATCTGGCGGGTCCGCATGGCGTAAGCGTCGTCGTCGGTCATGGCGGCGGCGGCGGCGATCGTCGTCCCGAGCGGATCGTCCAAGCGGGCGGAGGCTGCGGGGCCCGCCAGGTCGACGTGGGCACGCTCGTGGGTCTGCTCGCCGAAGCGGCCATCCGGCCGGCGGGCTTGTTCGCGGGCGGTATCGGCAGGGCGCGGGGCTTCGGTGCTCATGGCCGGCTATGTGCCGGGGCGTGCATCCCCGGATCTTCAGGCGCCGCCACGACGCCGCAGATTCGCGAGCATCGCCTGCTCCTCGCCGGTGCCGTCGTCGACCAACTGTGCCTGCCCTTCGGCCTTGGCCCGGTCGAGGGCACGGAAGATCCCCCGCTCGATCCCCCGCAACGTCGGATCGTCGCCCATGCGCACCGACACGGGCGTCTCGCCGCCGCGGCCGTCACGGTATCGGGCGACCAGGGCCGTCCCGGGGCGGTCCTGCACGAATCGGGCGTCGGCCAGGTGCGGCCGGTCTTCGGTGACGTTCGTGCTTTCGAGGCGCGCGATGGCGTCCTGGGATCCGGAGGGACGAATCCTGTAGGCGTCGAATCGCCCGTCGTCGGGGACGGTGTCGTGGCCGCGCGGAGCGGCGGCGTCGATCTCCTGCGCCAGGCGCAGCCACGTCTCTGCGTGCCAAGCGGGCTCTGGGGGCTGCTCAACGGTCCCCTCCCCCAGGCGCACATTCGCACGTTCGTGGGCTTGTGCGCCGAAGCGGCCGTCACGGCGACGCGCCCGCTCCCGGGCGACCTCGGCACCCTTGCCGGCGGCGCTCACCACGTGCCGTCCTCGAGGTCTGCCTCGAGCCGTTCGAGGGCCTTCCGCATGCCGCCCGCCGCCCTCTGCTTCGCCGCGCGCTCCGCCGACGGATCCGCCTTGTACGACGCGGCCGCGTGAACGCTCCACGCGCCGACGAAGCGGACGTTCCGGTCCGCCCCCCCGGGAACTCGGCCTCGCAGTCCGCCAGCGGGTAGTTCTTCGAGGCGCCCGGCGCGAGCATCGTGTACAGCTGATCCCACGCGTCGGAGATCGGGTCCTCCGTACCCATGTCGTCGCCGGACCATTCGTCGGCCGCGTGGAAGCGATCGACGCTGTAGCCGGCGGAATCCATGAGCTCGATGACGGTGGAGACCTCACCGCTGCCCTCGTCACGGAACCCGACGGCGAACGCGTGCGCGTCTGGGTGGTCGGACTGGATGCGCCGGGCGATCTCCGCGACGGCGTGATCGTTCTCGACGTCCTCGAGTGCCCAGACAGCACGGGACGCCTCCAGGTAGGCGGAGTCGGTCGAGTACGGCTCTTCGGCAACCCCGTCCGTTGTGGCGAGGCGGATGCCGTCCGCACGGTCATGGGCAAGCTGACCGAACCGCCCGTCAGGGCGTCGGGCCTGCTCACGGGCGGCGTAGTTGCTCGGGCTGATCGCAGTGGTCATGCACGTGTATGTGCCGCAGCCCGGCACACCACTGGGCATGGAGAACTTCGAAAAGAAGACCACCGTCGAGCCCGCGCAGCGGCCCCGAGAGCGCGACACGCCGAAGGCCGCATCGATCGCGCTCGCAACGGCGAGGCGATGTCAAGGCGTCGAAGCAACATGGGGCTCGCCGGCGAGCAGTCGTGCGAATGCCTCGGTGGGCGTGAGATAGCCCAGTCGGCGGCGGGGTCGATTGTTGA
>NZ_FWFG01000097.1 GCF_900163655.1 Brachybacterium nesterenkovii | reverse complement strand
GCATGATCCGATCCTCCTTGAGGAAGTAGGTCGGAACGAAACCCAGGGCGCTTCAAGGACCGGTCCTGCATGGACTGGCCGGCCCGGTAGCGGTCGGCCCAGCGTTTCACGGTCGGCCACGAGACTTGGAAGCGGGCAGCAACCTCACTAACCGGCCAGCCCTCGTCTACGACCAGACGCGCGACGATCCGTCTGTGGCGCGGGGTCAATGCTGCATTCGCATGGGACATGGTTTCTCCGAACGTCGCACTGGGGCCCGGCCATACGGCCGGGCCCCAGTGGTAGGCATGTGCGATCTGAATCAGTGCGACTGAGGCGCACTGGCGGGCTGGGTCAGCCGAATCTGGTTGCCGAACGGGTCACGGATGGCCATGTCGACGCCGTAGGGCTGCTCTGCCGGCTCTTGGGTGATCTCTGCGCCTGCCGCCTTCAACCTCTCGAAATCGGCCTGGATGTCATCAGTGTGAAGGATGATCCAGTGGGCACCTTTTTCCGTGATGTGAGTCACCGAGCGTGCAGTTTCTACATCGATCGGAGGCGGTCCGGGCTTTTGGAGCATCAGTTCGCGCTCGGGGCGGCCCGGCAGGCACACGGTAAGCCAGCGCATCGGTCCTAGGTCCGCGTCTGTATGGACCTCGAACCCGAGCACGCGGGTGTAGTAGTCCAGCGCGACATCCTGATCGTTGACAAACAGGGGCGTGATGGCGATGTCAGTGATCATGTGGCTCACGCTAGGTGGCCGCGCTGGCATCTGGCTTCTCCAAAATCACTGCGCTTCCGTGGTGCCCCCGTGCAGGTTCACTTGCGTGGGACGGCCATTGGCCATGATCCAACAGCCCGGCGCCAGCGGCAGTGGGCCGAGAGCGCGGTGTTGAAGTGGGGAATGTCCCATCAGCTTGGTGAAGGTTCGGGTGAAGGTGCCCAGCGACTCGTACCCGACCTCGTGCGCAATGTCGGTGACCGATCGTGAAGTGGAGCGCAAGAGTGTGCCAGCGCGCTCGATGCGTCGGCGGTACAGGTACTGGTGCGGCGTCTCCCCGAAGGTGAGTTTGAACTGGCGCAGGAAGTGGCTTGGTGACAGATGTGCGATCGCGGCGAGCTCAGCGACGTCGAGGGGCTCGTTGAAGTGGCGGTCCATGACGTCACGCGTTCGCAGGAGCGTTCGCGTCCTCGACTCCGTCGCCATGTAAGCAGTCACCTCCTTGTAGACCCGATCATGCCAAGTGCTCGCTGGCAAAGCCGCAACTTGGCGGCCCCTCCTGGCTTGAAACCCGAGCTGGGGCTCGATCAACGTCTCCGGTCAGTACACCTAGTTCTGCCTGTACAACCTCGCGCTGAACACCGCAGAGCGGACCGTCGACGCGGGGACCGCGGCGCTGCTGGTGAACCTCGCCCCGCTCATCGTCGTGCTGCTCGCAGGGGTGCTGCTGGGCGAGGGGCTGCCGCGCTCGCTGCTGATCGGTGCGCCCGTGTCCTTCGGCGGAGTGGCGCTCATCGCCGCGGCCGGTGAGCGCCACGCGACCGCGGGCGGCGTGCTCATGGGTGTCGCCGCGGCCTTCCTGTACGCCGGGTGCACGCTGCTGCAGAAGCGCCTGCTCGAGCGCGTCGACGCCGCGAGCCTCACCTTCCTCGGAGCGGTCGCGGGTGCTCTCGCGCTGCTGCCGTGGGCGCCGCAGCTCATCGGGCAGGCGGCCCGCGCCCCGCTCGGTGCGACGCTCGCCGTGGTGTACCTGGGCGTCTTCCCGACCGCGATCGCGTTCTCCACCTGGGCGTACGTGCTCCGACGGATGTCGGCGGGGCAGACCGCCGCGACGACGTACGCGGTCCCCGCCGTCGCCATCGTGCTGTCGTGGCTGCTGCTCGGCGAGGCGCCGACGGCGGTCATGCTCGTCGGCGGTGCGCTGTGCCTGCTGGGCGTGCATCTGACGCGTCGGCGCTGAGCCGCCCTCCGTTGCTACATTCACGACCATGACCACGCCCGATGACGACCCCGACATGATGTGGACGACCGAGGGCCGGGAGCGCTACCTCGAGGGCGTCGAGGTGCTCGTCGAGCAGCTGCGCCGCCACGCGCGCCTGGTCGCGGGCCTGGATCGGGAGCACTTCGACCACGACCCGGACACCCGGCGCACCTACTGGACGTCGCAGGACCTCGTGCACCGGGCCATCGCCGATGCCAACGACCGCGAGCTGGATTGGGCGGGCGCGATGTCCCTGCCGGCGGTCGAGGTCGATGCCGACGGGGAGGACGCGGCCGACATCGAGCTCATCGACCTCGAGGACGAGGCGGTGCGGCCCCGCGGCGACGTCCTCTCGCTCGTGGGCCGATGGGACGTGGACATCGTCGACCCGGAGCGGTTCCTCGCGGCCGGGCGCGCGGCGTACACGCGCCGGCACGACCTGGAGGATCCGGTGTTCGCCGAGGTCAGCGTGACCGATCCGCTCGAAGCGGCGGCCGCGCTGCTGGAGTCCCCGACGTGGCCGGAGCTCGAGGTGCCCGGTGCCTCGGTCGCCCTCGGCGCCTACTGGCAGTACGTCCAGCACGACGAGCCCCTCGCCGACCTCGACGACCCGGAGGACGGGGATCCCTTCGACATCGTCAGCGGACCCTGACGCCGCGACGAGGCGCGGTGCGGAAACGACGAACGCAGAGCTCCGTCGGTCGGCACGGAGAACCCGGGGGCGCTGGGCGGCGGACGAGCAGACTTCTCTGCCGTCAGTGCCGGCATCGGCGGGGCATTCCGGCACTCGCGGCAGAGCGCTCGGAAGTCCTCTGCTTTCAGCGTCGGAACGGACGCCTCATTCCGACGCTGAAAGTAGAGGAGCCGCACGGTGCGCGGGGACTGACCGTTCGTTCTGCACAGATCGTGCGCGGCAGCCGGGCCGGATGCGGCGCCGGGACGCTGAGAACGAAATCAGGGGTCCCGCACCGCGTCGAGGCGTGTGCCGCGGAGAATCGGGACGACAGCGCCGCCGTCGGCTCGTAGCCTGGGCCGATGCCTCTGATCCTGCGCCCCCTCGAGCCCGCCGATGAGCAGGCGGTGCGCCGTTTGCACGCCGAGCTCGCCGAGGAGGACTTCGAATTCCTCTTCGACGCCGACGAGCCCTTCGCCGCGATCATCGAGCGCCATCGTCGCGAGTCGGCGGGCGAGGACCTCGCGCCCGGTCGCGTGCCGGCGGACTTCCTGGTCGCGGAGGTCGACGGGGAGGTGGTCGGCCGCGTCTCGATCCGCCACGCGCTCAACGACTTCCTGCTAGCCGAGGGCGGGCATGTCGGCTACGCCGTCGGGCGCTCGCAGCGCCGTCGCGGGTACGCCACCGAGATCCTGCGGCTCTCGGTCGAGCGCCTGCGGGAGCTGGGGGTCGAGCGTGTGCTCGTGACCTGCGACGACGCCAACATCGCGTCGGCGGCGACGATCGAGCGCTGCGGCGGCGTTCTCGAGGGCCGTCGGCGCGCGGGGGACGGCACCGTCAAGCGCCGCTTCTGGATCGAGGCCGACGCTCTCTGACAGGCCCGCGGGAGTCGGGGCGGCCGAGCTGTGTCCGGGCCCGTTCAGACCGAGGTCGTCCGGTCCTCCGGCGTCTCGACATCCGCACGCCGCACCCGCCGGGGCGCGACGGCCGCGAGCAGCGCGGCGACGGCGAGGAACGGGATGCCCAGGCGCCACACCTCGGCCTCCACCTGGGTGAGCAGCAGCAGGCACGAGGCGATCGCGAGCACCGGCACGACGATCGGCACGCGGAAGCCCTCGGCCTCGCCCGAACGGCGGCGCAGCACGAGCACCGACGCGTTCACGCCCAGGAACACCAAGAGGAGCAGCAGCACCATCGCCCCGGCGAGCACCTCGATCGTCCCCGTCAGCGCGAGGCCGAGCGACAGCGCTGTCGTCACCAGGATCGCGACTCACGGCGTGCGCCGCCCGGGCAGCACGCGCGCCAGAAGGCGGGGGAGCAGACCGTCGCGGGCCATGCCGTAGGCCAGGCGGGAGGACATGATGCCGGTCAGCAGGGCGCCGTTGGCGACGGCCACCAGCGCGATCGCGCTGAACAGCACGGGCGGCACGATCCCCGCCGCGCGGACCACCTGCAGCAGCGGGGCGCTCGATCCGGCGAGCTGGTCGGTGGGGACGACGGCCGAGGCCACGGCCCCCACGAGCGCGTAGACGAGGCCTGCGATGACGAGCGCGCCGAACAGTGCTCGCGGGTAGGAGCGGGCCGGGTCGCGGGTCTCCTCGGCGAGGTTCGCGCTGGTCTCGAAGCCGACGTACGAGTAGAACGCGAGCACCGTCGCGGCCAGCACGGCGGTCAGCGGTCCGTGCTCGGGCGTCCCGAGCTGCGTCAGGCGCGACAGGTCGCCGCCGCCGCGCGCGACGACGATCAGACCGAGCACGATGATGAGTGCGAGACCGCCCACCTCGATGATCGTCGCGACGCGGTTGACCCCCAGCGACTCGGAGATCCCCCGCATGTTCAGTGCCGCGAGCAGCGCGAGGAACACGGTGACCACCACGGGCACGGGCCAGGACACGAAGGCGCCGAGATAGTCGCCCGCGAAGCCGAGGGCCAGCGCACCGACGGAGACGATGCCCGCCGACAGCATGCAGAAGCCTACGAGGAAGCCGACGAACGGGCCGAACGCGAGGGTCGCGTAGTGCGAGGACGCCCCGGCGCGCGGGAAGCGGGTCGCGAGCTCGGCGTAGGAGCCGGCGGTCAGCAGCGCCATGAGCAGCGCGGCGACCAGCGGCACCCACACGGCGCCGCCGGCGATGCCCGCGATCTGCCCGACCAGGACGTAGACCCCGGCGCCGAGGACGTCGCCCAGGATGAACAGCAGCAGCGCGCCCGTGCCGACGCTGCGACGCAGGGGCGTCCCGCCGGTATCGGATGGCGCGGGCGGCGGAGGGGCGGGGGAGGGCACGTGGGAGCCGGGCATGCGCGTCACGGTGGGGGCGGTGGCGCCCCAGGGCCGCGCGCCGACGACCGTACGGTCGGTCGACCACGCTCGCCGAGAGTCAGGATCGGTGTCGTTTCCGGTGCGGATCGAGCCGGATCCTGACTCTCGGCGATGACGTGGTGAGGTGGCGCTGATTCCGGTGCACCACCCCGCCCATGACACCTGTCATGCCCTGGTCATGATCGAGGGCCCTTCGCCCGTGACCTGCAGCGACAGAGGGTGGAGCCATGAACATCACCACCGCCTCCACCGCGACCGCCGCCCGACCCGCAGCCGCCCCGCGCGCAACCAGCGCGACATCTGCCGAGAGCCCCGTCGCCC
>NZ_FWFG01000100.1 GCF_900163655.1 Brachybacterium nesterenkovii | reverse complement strand
CCGACGTCTCCCGCCAACACCGACGTCCCCCGCCGCCCCCTCACCGCCATCTCCCGCCGACACCGACGTCTCCCGCCAACACCGACGTCCCCCGCGCCGATGCCTCCCGCCGACGTTGCCGTGCTCCCCCTCGCCTCAGTGCTCCCCGGCGTCCGAGCGCAGCGCGAACGTCCCCTGGGCCCGGCGCTTGCCCTGCACCGCGCACGTCGGGACGATCCCGTCGAGGAACAGGTACTGGTCGCGCGTGTAGGCGGCGCGCAGGTCCCCGGCGTCGGCCTGGGCGCGGACGGTGCGCCACCAGTCGGCGATGTCGCCCCAGCCGGGGGCCGCGAGCGAGCCGCCGAACTGCTGGACCGCGAGCGCCGAGCACAGGGAGGCGAACTTCAGCCGCTCCACGAGCGGCCACTCGGCGAGCGTCCCCAGCGTCATCGCGGCGGCGAAGACGTCGCCCGCCCCGGTCGTGTCCAGCGCGGTCACCGGCACCGCCGGGCAGAACGCCTCCTCGCCCGTCGACGAGTCGATCGCCAGCGCGCCCTGGACCCCGTCCGTGACCACCGCGAGCGGCACCCGATCGGCGAGCTTGCGCACGGCGCGGTCGGCGGTGTCGGTGCGGGTGTAGGCCATCGCCTCGACGGCGTTGGGGGTGAAGGCGTGGCAGTGCGCGAGCGGGGCCAGGTCGGCGACGTCCCAGCGCCCGGTCTCGTCGAAGCCGATGTCGGCGAAGATGCGGGTGCCGCGGGCGGCGAGGAACGCCCACCAGTCGGTCTCGCCGTGGAGGTCGACGACGGCGGCACAGGCCGCGGGCGCCCGACCGGCCATCGCCGACAGCGGCTCCGGCAGCGGGTGCCCGTGCGTGATCATCGCGCGATCCCCGGCGGTCGCGATCGACACCGTGAGGGCGGAGTGGAAGTGCTCGAAGCGGCGCGAGGCCGACAGGTCGATGCCCTCGTCGCGCGAGAGGGTGTCCCACATCCAGTCGGCGTAGGCGTCGTCCCCGAAACCGGCGACCAGGCCGGTGCGAAGGCCCAGGCGGGCGGCGGCCGTGGCGAGGTTGGCGATGCCGCCGGGGCACGAGCCCAGGCCCTCGGACCACAGCTCCTCGCCCGGTCCGGGCATGCGCGCGATCCCCGTGAAGACGAGGTCGAAGAACACGGTGCCCGACAGCAGCACGTCCAGGGGCGGGTCGTCGGGCCGGCGCACCGCGGCCAGCGGATCCCAGCCGCCGACGGGTGCGCTCGCGGGGCGGGCCCCGGTCGACGGGGTGGGGGAGCCGCCGGCGTCAGGTCGGGGCCCCGATGCGGCCGCGCTCAGCGTCTCGTCCGTGCCGCCCACCGGCTCGCTGCCGTTCGTCGTCATCCCTTCGAGACCCCCTCGAGCATGCCGCGGATGAAGTGCCGCTGCAGCAGCAGATAGCCGATCGCGACCGGCAACGCGACGATCACGGCGCCGGCCGACATGAGCGCCGTCTCGGCCGTGTACTGGCCCTGGAACGTCGCGAGCCCCAGCGGCGCGGTGCGCAGCGAGCCGGACGGCGTCATCACCAAGGCTATGAGGAACTCGTTCCATGTCCACATGAACGTCAGAACGATCAGCGTGACGATCGCGGGGCGCGAGGCGGGCGCGAGGATGCGGGTGAGGGTGCGCAGCGGGCCCGCGCCGTCGAGGGCGGCGGCCTCGAGCAGGTCCCGCGGCATCGAGCGGAACTGCGTGCGCAGCCAGAACGTGCCGAAGGCGACCGACTGCGCGATCTGCGGCAGGGCCACGGCGGCGAGCGTGTCGGTGAGCCCGAGCGTGCGCAGGTCGAAGAACAGGGGGATCACGATCGCCTCGGAGGGGATCATCAGCCCCAGCATCACGAGCGCGAACAGCACGCCGGAGCCGGGGAAGCGCATGGTCCCGAAGGCGTAGCCGGTGCCCAGGGACAGCACGAGCGCGGTCGGGACCACGATCGCGGCGACCGCCAGGGAGATCCCCAGCGAGCGCCCGAAGCCGCCGATCGTCCACGCGTCCACGAAGTTCTCCGGGTGCAGCGGGCCCGTCGCCCCGATCTGCGGGGACAGCGCCGTCCCCAGGATCAGGAGGATCGGGGCCAGCGCGAACGCCGCGAACACCAGCAGGATCGCGTAGTTCATCGTGCGCTCGGCGCGTGAGACCCTCATCGCAGGCCTCCCGCGGGCTCGTCGTCGCGCTCGCCGATGCGCGCCACCAGCATGTTGATCGCGAACACGATCGCCGTCAGGACGATCGCGACCGCGCACGCGGAGCCGACCTCCTTGAGCTCGAACGCCCGGCGGTACACCTCGAAGCTCGGGACCGTGGTGGAGGTGCCCGGGCCGCCCGAGGTGGTCAGGTAGACGAGGTCGAAGGTCTTGAGCGCCGCGATGATCGTCAGCACCAGGGCCGTGACGATCTCCCCGCGGACCGCCGGCAGCGTGATCGCGAAGAACTCGCGGACGGGCCCGGCGCCGTCGAGACGGGCCGCCTCATAGAGGTCGTCGGGGATGCGGCTCATGCCCGCGAGCAGCAGCAGCGTCACCAGACCCATCTCGAGCCAGGTGCCCACCAGGCCCACCGCCGGCAGCGCCGTCCCCGGCTCGCCCAGCCAGCCGTGCGCGAGGGAATCCAGGCGCAGGGCCCGCAGCGCCGTGTTCAGGGGGCCGTCGGGGGAGTAGATCTGCTTCCACGCGACGGCGACGACCGCGAGCGCGATCACCTGCGGCAGGAACACGACCGTGCGGAAGACGCCGAGGCCGCGCACCTGCCCGCGCCGCAGGATCGCCGCGAGGACCAGGCCGATGGCCAGCGGCAGCAGGGCATAGAAGACGATCAGGACCAGCGCGTTGCCGATCGCCGCGCGGAACGCGGCATCGCCCGCGAGCTCGACGTAGTTGCCCAGGCCGACGAACGTCGAGGGCCCGATGCCCGACCACTCGTACAGCGAGAACTGCGCGGCGCGCGCGAGCGGGTACAGGGCGAAGGCCGCGTAGACGAGGAAGCCCGGCGCGAGGAACGCGAGGGGCACCCAGCGGCTGCGGACCACGCTCGACGGGGGAGTGCGGCGCCGCCGGGACGCGGCACCGCCCCCGCCGGCCCCTGTCGAGGCGCCGGCGTCGACGGGCGCGGACGAGCCCCGGGCCGTCACGGCATGGGCCGGGCCCGCGGCCGCGGCGGGATCGGGCATGCTCAGGCCTTCTTCGTGAACGCCTCGTAGTCGTCCTGCAGGGCGGCGGCCGCATCCTCCGGGGTGCTCGACCCGTTCAGCAGCTCCTGCAGGGCGGCACCGGCGGTGTCGCCGAACGTCGGCGTGGCGTAGTCGAGGTAGGGCAGCAGCGCGCCGTCCGTCGAGACCGAGCCGAAGGCCTCGAAGATCTCCTTGGTGACGCCGCTGGCCGGGGCCAGCTCCGCGGTGTCCAGCACCGGGGTCCCGCCCTTCTCGGCGATGGTCTTCATCGCGTCCGCGCTGGTGATGAAGTCGATGTAGGCGGCGGCCGCGGCGGCGTTCTTCGCCTTCGCGGGGATCGAGAAGGGGATGCCGGTGCCGCCCGTGGTGGCGACTTTCCCGTCCTTGCCGGGCGGGGGTGCCATGAAGTGCAGGTCCTCGCCCATCACCGCGGCCATGTCGGGGCCCAGCCAGGAGCCGCCGATCAGCAGCACGCCCGTGCCCTGGGCGAAGTCCGCCCACGCGGTGTCGTAGTCGAGGGCCGCGGGGGAGGGGCCGAAGTAGCCGTTCTTCGCCCACTCGGCGAATGTCGTCAGCGCCTGCACGTTCTCGGGGGAGGTCCAGTCGGCACCCTCATTGCCCATCGCGAGCTTCGTGATCGTGTCGGCGTCCACGAGGCCTGCCTGTATCGGGCCCAGCACGTGCAGGGCGGGCCACTGGTCGAGGTCGCCCAGGACGATCGGCTGCTGACCGGCGGACTGCAGCATGCCCAGCAGTGCCGAGAGCTCGTCCCACGTGGTCGGGACGGTGCCGCCTGCGGCCTCGAGGCGCGAGGCGGAGTAGAAGATCCCGCAGATCTCGCCCGTCTGCGGCAGGCCCCACAGGGAGCCCTCGCCGAACGTCGTCGCGTCCGCCGAGTAGCGCGCCTTCGACAGCACCGACTCCTCGAAGCGGTCCGTCCAGCCGTAGGCCTCGGCGTAGCCCGAGAGGTCCGTGAGCTGGCCGGCCTTGACGAACTCGCCCATGTCGGCGCGCGCGTTGTTGACCTGCAGGACGTCGGGCACGTCGTTGCCCGACAGGGCGAGCGCCGCCTGCTTGAGCAGGTCGTCGGAGGACTGCGAGGTGCGGTCGACCGTCACGTTCGGGTACTTCGCCTGGAACTGCTCGATGAGCGCGGTGATCGCGTCGTTCTGCGCGCCGCGGACCTCTTGGTCCCAGACCTTCAGCGTGACCTCGCCCAGGCCCGCGATGTCGGTGTCGACCTCGTCGGCCTTCGGCGCCGGGGCCGTGGACGAGCCGTCCGTGCCCGAGCCCGGGGCGCAGGCGGCGAGCAGGGCGGTGCCGCTGATGGCGGCGGTGGAGGCGAGGAAGGTGCGTCGTCGCATGTCAGCTCCTGGGGTCGGGTCGCGCATCGGTCCGGTGGGGCGTGCCGGGGCCGGGACGCCCGGACGGGCGCGTCGACGGGCGGCGCGCCGGGGCGCGATGCCGCGATGCTAGCGTGCCCAGGCGTGATCGGCTGTCAGACGGTCCAGGTTTCAAGAACATGAGGGAGCAGGCGTCATGAAGCTCACGATCCTGGGCGGCGGCGGGTTCCGCGTCCCGCTCGTCTACGAGGCCGTCGCCACCGGCGCCACCGGGCTGCGGGTCGACGAGGTGGCCCTGCAGGACGTCGATGCGGCGCGCCTCGCGGCGATCGAGGCGGTCATCGCGGAGCTGGGCCGCGAGCTCGAGTCCGAGGGCCGCGCCGCCGGCCCCCTGCCCCGCCTGAGCGTGACCACCGACCTGCGCGAGGCCGTGACCGGGGCCGACTTCGTGTTCAGTGCCGTGCGCGTGGGCGGCGCCGAGGGCCGCACCGTCGACGAGCGCGTGGCCCTCGACCTCGGCCTGCTCGGGCAGGAGACCGTGGGCCCCGGCGGCCTCGCCTACGCCCTGCGCACCATCCCCGTCGCCGTCGAGATCGCCGAGGCGATCCGCGAGCTCGCCCCCGACGCCTGGACCATCTCCTTCACCAACCCCGCCGGGATCGTCACCGAGGCCATGCGCCGCGTGCTCGGCGACCGCGTGGTGGGGATCTGCGACACCCCCATCGGGCTGGTCCGACGGGTGGGTCGGCTGCTGGGGGCCGACCCCACCGGCGACGACGCCGTGGCCGTCGACTACGTGGGCCTGAACCACCTGGGCTGGCTGCGCGCCGTGACGGTCGACGGGCGGGACGAGCTGCCGCGGATCCTGGCCGATGACGCCGCCCTCGAGGAGATCGAGGAGGCCCGCCTAGTGGGCTTCGACTGGGTGCGGGCGACCGGGACGCTGCCCAACGAGTACCTCTTCTACTACCTGTTCACCGACCAGGCGCGGGCGCGGATCGCCGCGGCCGAGACCACCCGCGGCGAGTTCCTGGCCCGCCAGCAGGGCGCGTTCTACGACGCCGCGGGGGAGGCGGTCGGGCGCGGCGCAGCCGCTGGTGCGGCCGATGCCGTCGCCGGGGACAGGGTCGGGGCTGGGGCCGGGCGGCCGGACGCCTGCTGCCCCTCGTCCCTGGGCCTGTGGCGCTCGACCCTGCGCGAGCGCGAGGCCACGTACATGGCCGAGACCCGCGACGAGGAGCGCCGCGAGGAGGACATCGCCGGCGGCGGGTACCAGGAGGTCGCGCTGCGCCTGATGACCGCGATCGCGACCGGGCGGCCCGAGCGGATGATCCTCGACGTGGGCAACGCCCCGGCCTCCTCCGCGGGCGCCCCCGAGGACCGCGTGGTCCCGGAGCTGCCCGCCGACCTGGTGCTCGAGGTGATGTGCGTGGTCGACGGCGAGGGCGTGCACCCGCTGCCCGTCGGCCCGCTCACCCTCGAGCAGCTGGGGATGATGGCGCAGCTGCGCGCTTCCGAGCGCGAGATCCTCGAAGCCGCGCTCACCGGTTCCCGGGATCGCGCGCGACAGGGCTTCGCCACGCATCCGCTGGTGCGGTCGGTCGCGCTGGGGGCCGCGCTGCTGGAGGGGTATGAGGCCGGCCACCCCGAGATCGCGGCCCTGCTGGGGTAGAGGCGGTGTCGCCGGGGCGGAGGCGACGGCCGCCGTGCGGTAGCGGGACTCTGGTGGTGGGGTGACGCTCATATGGTCGGCAGATGCGCGCTGGAGTCCCGTTTCCGGAGGCTGGGGGCGGGGGCTGGTGCCGGTGATGGGTGCCCGTTCCGGTGCCGCGCGGAGGTGCTGCGAGAACTGGTAGCCATACGTGCAGACGGTCCTTGTGGAGGCGGTGTCTGCACGTATAGCTACCGGTTCTGCCATCCGGCCGGGGAGGCGGTCGCTGCAGCGTTGTGCGCGTCCGGCTGGCAGTTCTGCCATCCCGGCTGGGAGACGGCCGCAACAGGAGGCGGTCGCACCGGGAGACGGCCGCAACAGAAGGCGGCACGTCAGAGAGGGTGGCGCAGACGGACGCGGGCACGAGGGGGATCGACCGGCAGCACCCGGCGGCAGGCAGGATGGGGGCATGAGCACCGAGACGGCCCCGGCGGCGGAGAGCGAATTCCAGCGGAGCTCGGCCGTGCCCGGCCTCGAGCTGAGGACCTCCGCGGCCCGCGGCAGCTGCTACCGCCTCCACTCCCACGCGACCTGCTCGATCGGGCTGATCGACCAGGGGAGCACCGTCCTGACCGGCCCGCCGTCCGAGCGAGTGCGACTGCACGCGGGCGACGTCGTCGTGATCCCCGCCGGGCAGGTGCACGCGTGCAACCCGGACGCGAGCCTCTGGCGCTACCGCATGATCCACCTCGGCGACGGCGACGGAACCGGCCTGCCGACGGACGCCATCCTCGTTCTGCGCGACCCGGGCGTCCGCCGTGCCGCATCGGCCTGGGCGGATGCGATCTCGGCCGATGCCGTCCGTCCGGCGATCGACGCCCGCCTCGGCACGCTCCTCGAGCGGATGCGCACGGCCGCTCCCGTCGCGCGCGCCGGTCACGGCGAGGACCATGAGCTGCTCGAGCTTCTGGCGCCGGTGCTCGCGAGGCTCCGGGACGACGACGAGAACCCGTCCCTCGACGAGCTCGGCACGATGGTGGGCCTCAGCCACTTCCAGCTCATCCGCCGGATACGCCGGGCCACGGGGCTCACGCCCCTCGCATGGAGGCAGAACGCGCGCATCTCCCGTGCCCGGGAGATGCTGCGCGAGGGTGAGGGGATCGCCGAGACCGCGCATGCCGTCGGCTTCACGGACCAGAGCCATCTCCACCGCGTGTTCCGAGCGCATGTCGCCGCGTCCCCCGGCGCGTATCGGGCGCACGGCGCCTGAGATCGGAGAGGCGGAGGACGCTCCGCAATCTCATCCAAGACCCCACGACCACCGCGGACGGATCCTCGTCGAGGAGAGCGCGTTGTGGGAGAGGTCGGGACGGGTATGGAGCAGTTCGTCGTGGTCGCGGCCGCGCATCTCGGGGCCCTGCTGATCCCCGGGGTCGATTTCCTCCTCATCGTGCGCATGGCGGCGTCGCGGGGGTGGCAGATCGCCTCGGGCGCTTGCGTCGGCATCGCCGCGGCGAACGCGGCCTTCGTGGTCGCGGCGTTCGGCGGGATCGCACTCGTCTCCGAACCGGTGGTGCTGCAGGTCGTGCGGGGTGTCGGGGGTCTGTTCCTGCTCTGGATGGGCATCGCGTTCCTCCGGGCGGATGCCCGGATCGGGCCGGAGGCCATGGCGGAGGCCATGGCGGAGGCCACGGCGGAGGTCACGTCGGGGGATAAGGCGGGGGCTGTGGCGGGGGCATCCGCCTCCGGGGCCCTTGAGGCGAGAGGCGGCACCACATGGTGGTCCAGCACCGGCCTCGGTCTCGCATCGGGACTGCTCAACCCCAAGAACGCCCTGTTCTACGTGAGCCTCGCCGCCGTCGTGGGGACGCGACCGGGGCCGGTCCTCGCCGCCTACGGGATCTGGATGGTCGCGGTCGTGCTCGCCTGGGACCTCATCGTGGCGGCGACGTTCGGATCGGCCGGGTCCCGGGCGCGCTTGGACCGGGCGCTGCCGTGGATCACCCGGGCCTCCGGGGCGGTGATCCTGGGACTGGGCCTCGCGATGCTGCTCGAGATGGCGGTCGCGCAGACCTGAGCGGGGATCTCTGCCATGGCCGGGCGCTGGGGGCCGCGAAGCGGGACTGTGGTAGTGGGGTGACGCTCATATGGTCGGCAGATGCACGCTGGGGTCCCGTTTCCGGAGGGCTGGCGGCGGGGGCTGGTGCCGGTGATGGGTGCCCGTTCCGGTGCCGCGCGGAGGTGCTGCGAGAACTGGTAGCCATACGTGCAGACGGTCCTTGTGGAGGCGGTGTCTGCACGTATAGCTACCGGCTCTGCCATCCGGCCGGGGAGGCGGCCGTGAGAAGGGGCGCACCCGTGGTGGAATCCCGAGCGGGGAGGCAAGTGTGCGAGAGATCGACCGACAGCGCTCGACGGCAGGCAGGATGGGGGCATGAGCACCGACACTGCCTCGATCTTCGCCCTCACGTACGTCTACACGGACGACTCGGCCCGCATCGACGAGGTGCGCCCCGCCCACCGCGCCTTCCTGCGCGAGCTGCACGAGTCCGGGACGCTCCTGGCCTCGGGGCCCTTCGCCGACGACGGCCCCGCCGCCGCGCTCATCCTCCTGCGCGGGGAGAGCGCCGACGACCTCCTGACGGCCCTCGAGGCGGACCCGTTCTTCGAGGCCGGGCTGATCGCCGAGCGCAGCATCCGCCCCTGGAACGTGACCGTCGGCGACCTGGGCTGATCTGCCCCGACAGCAACAGCGACGGCAACAGCAACGGCACCCGCGGCAGCGATTACCGAGGGACGAGGCCGGGAGGGAAGCAGCCTGCCGCGGCGGCACGCGGAGCCTGCGCGGAACGGGACTGACACGACGTTCCCGCGTCCCCGCGTACCCGCCGGTCCGCCCGTTCGCTGGACGTGATTGCGATGGATGCGAAGCAGAACACCGTTCCCCCACATCGTCGCGCTGTCCCCATCACGGGCGCGGCGCGATGGGGAGCGGACGCTGACGATGGCAGGATCTCCGCATGACCACCGCCTCGCTCCTCGACCGCGCGATGTACTCCTATGCGGATGTCGACCGCCACGTCGGCCTCCATTCCGGTACCGCGCGGCGCTGGCTCGAGGGCTATACCCGGGGCGGACGGTTCTACGATCCGATCCTGCGCCCCGAGGCGACCGGTTCCGATGCCGTGACCTGGGGAGAGATGGTCGAGGCGCGCCTGGTGGCTGAGTTCCGATCCCGGCGGGTACCGCTGCAGCGGCTCCGACCGGCGATCGTCGAGCTCCGCAAGGAGTTCGGCCTCTATCCGCTCGCCCACGCCACCCCCTTCCTGGACATCGAAGGGCGAGAGCTGGTCCGTCGAGTGCAGGACGGGGTGGGGCTCGACCATGAGCTCTCCCTCGTGGTCGTCCGCAACGGGCAGCTGGTCCTCGCCCCGGAGACCGAGCGCTTCCATTCCATCGTCGAGTACGCAGATGATCTCGTCGCCCGGCTCCGGCCGCTTCCGCAGATCGCGTCCGTGGTCATGGACCCGCAACGGGCATTCGGGCAACCCGCCGTGCGCTCCGTGAGAACCGCTGCTCTCGCCGAGGTCTACCGCGCCGGGGGGAGCCGCGAGCTGATCAGCGACCTGTACGACCTCACGCCGGCGCAGGTGGATGATGCGCTGCGCTTCGAGCTGATCTCGCGCGAGCCCGCGGCCGCCTGAGGAGCCGGGGATGGACGTCCTCTTCTTCACGGACGAGAACGTCCTCGGTCTCGGCAAGCTCCTGGCGCGGGCCGGGCGGGATGACGTCCTCCACCCCGGTCATCCCGACCTGCCGGAGGTGCCTCTGGGCGCTTTGGACACCGAGTGGATGCCCGTCGTCGGCCGGCTGGGACTCGTCGTCGTGACTCGGGACCGGCGGATCCGCACCCGGCCAGCGGAGCAGGCGATCTATCGGGAGCACGGGATCAGATCGGTCTGGATCGGCGCCAAA
Source organism: Brachybacterium nesterenkovii (assembly GCF_900163655.1). Taxonomy (GTDB): domain Bacteria; phylum Actinomycetota; class Actinomycetes; order Actinomycetales; family Dermabacteraceae; genus Brachybacterium; species Brachybacterium nesterenkovii. The sequence continues at coordinate 7,814 of NZ_FWFG01000100.1, read as the reverse complement.
CAGGACCTGCTGCCGGAAGACCAGGTGCGGATCTTCCTGAGACACGAGAGCCGGATCCGTCGAGAGATCGTCAAGAGAGGCCCCGGCCCGTGGGCGCTGGCTCTCACAGAGTCCGGGGTGCGTCCGCTGCGCTTCGGCACATGACCGCCGCCCCGACCGGAATGCGCGGGGAGAGCGCCGACGGCCGAGCCCCGCCCGATGGACCGCAGCGGAAACACAGCCCGACGGACCGCGGCGGAACCGAGGGGCCGCAGTGCTCGTCGGCCGACGGGTCAGCCCCAGCAGAGACAGAACGGGTGCCCGGCGGGATCCGCGTAGACCCGGAACCCGTGCTCCCGCTCAGCGGGCGACTGCGACGTGTCGAGCTCCCGCGCCCCCAGGGCCAGGAGCTCCCGGGAGGACGCGTCCACCTCGTCGACCTCGGCGTACACGTCCAGATGGATGTGCAAGGGCACGGAGTCGTCGGGCCAGGTGGGAGTGATGAGCCCGGGGGCCCGTTGGACCCCCAGCACCACCGCTCCGTCGACCACCACATCGCGCCACTGGCCGAACGCGTCGCTGTCGGCGTTCGCGACCTCTCCGCCGAGCACGGCGGCCCAGAAATCGGCCTCGGCATCGATGTCCTCGGCGTTCACCGTCGGATAGTGCTTCGTCACGCGCATGGAGTCCTCCAGATGGGATTCGGCGGGACGCTGGTCGAGGGGCGTCTGCGAGGGAGGAGCCGGGTACAGGAGTCGGGTCGGCAGGAGCGGTTCGAGTCAGTTCCCGGAGTCGTCGGGGAGCAGGGCGTCGCGGTCGGCCTCGAGGTCGACCGGCGTGGAGGGGCCGGCAGGGCGCTCGGCGCCGCCCTGAGCTGCGGGCATGGCGGGGGAGCGCGGTGCGGTGGCGGGGCGTGCCTCGGATGCCGCCTCGGCGGGGGAGCGCGGTTCCGCCACGGAGTGCGATGCGGACGTCGACGCCTCGGTGGCCGCCGCGTCGTCGCGTGTGCGCGGTGCGCCCCAGGGCTCGGGCGCGAGGGCCTGTTTCGCCCGCGCGCGGTCGGCACCCACGCTCGTCCCGCTCTCCGCGGCCGCCGCACGCGCGTCGAGGTATCGGCCCATCGTGGTGCGCCGCACGATCTCGTCGCCGATCACCACCAGCGGCAGCGCCGCATGGCCGCCGTGGGCGATGACGAAGGCATCGGCGTCCGCATCCTGGTAGACGTTCACCCAGGTCACGTCGGGGCGCTCGCCGCGGATCGCCGTCTGCAGGCGCGCCGAGAGCGGGTCGCCCGGGGCCCACAGGATGATCGCGTGGTCGTCCGCGCGGCGGCTCATCGCCAGGCCGAACGGCACGTGCTGGCCACCGCGGATGGGCGAGGTCCAGTACCCCATGAACAGCGCCGCGACCGCGACCGCGGCACCGCCCCACCACAGGCGCATCCCGAGCAGGATCGCGGCCACCAGCAGGCCGCCGATCACGAGCAGGGCGGGGCGCAGCCAGGCGCGGGCGGGGATGCGGGAGGTCATGGCACCAGGGTAGGGCCGGGGCCTGAACCCGTCCGTCCCCGGCCGCGTCGTTCCTGCGGACCTCGGCCCCCGCCGTCGAGTGTCACGCTCCGTCGCAGAATCGGGCGCGGATGACTCGCAGCGTGACACTCGAGGGGTGAAGGGGCGCGGGAGGGGGAGCGTTCCCGGGTGGCCCGAGAGGGGCGGGAGCACGCAGGGGACGGGGAGCTCGCACACTGCCCCGCGCCCGGTCAGATGAGCGCGGCCTCGATCGAGCGCGCGCCCGTCTCCGCGGCCAGCGCGTCGCGGAGCGCGGCGACCGCGGGAATCGCCATCGCACCCTTGCGGTTGATCAGCCCGATGGTGCGGTTGGTGAGCTCGGGCAGGGTGCGCACCACGACGCGGTCCGACGGCGCGGCCTCGAGCGTGATCTCGGGCATGAGCGCGACGCCCGCCCCGTGCTCGATGAGGCGGTGGACGACCGTCGCATCGTCGGTCGAGTAGCGGACGTGGGGCGTGAAGCCGGCGCTGCGGGCGTTGGCCATGAGGTTCGCGCGGCAGCGTTCGCAGCCGGCGATCCAGTCCTCGCCCCGGAGGTCGGCGAGCGCGAGCTCCGGGTCGTGGGCCCGCTCGTGCTCGGCCGGGAGGATCGCCAGCACGCGGTCCTCGAGCAGCGGCGTCCACTCGAGGGTGCCCTCGGCGTCGACGTCCGTGCAGCCGTAGCGGAACACGAGCGCGAGATCCACCTGGTTGTCCATGAGGGCGGGGATCGCGTCCGGCGGCTCGAGCTCCTCGAAGGACACGTCCACCCCGGGCGCCGTCTCCCGCATGCGGGCCAGCGCCGGCGGGAGGAGCACGGCGGCGGCCGAGGGGAACGTCGCGAAGCGCACGCGCCCGCGGCGCAGGGCGGTGATGTCGGCGAGCTCCTCCTCGGCGGCCTGCAGCTGCGCCGCGACGGCCTCCGCGTGGGAGGCGAGGCGCCGCCCGGCCTCCGTGGGGGTCACGCCCGACGAGCTGCGCAGCAGCAGCTGCGTGCCGATCTCCTTCTCGAGCGCCGCGAGGTGCTGGGAGACGGCGGGCTGCGTCCAGCCGAGCTCGCGGGCACCGGCGCCGATCGAGCCGTTGCGCACCACGGTGCGGAAGATGAGCAGGCGACGAGGATCCATGCGACGAGTGTAGACGCGAGACCATAGGTGTGCTTATGAGTCCGGGCACATCGCGTGGTCCTCTCGGCACCCGCTCACGCGAGCGGCGGCAGCCCCAGGTTCTCCCGCAGCGTCGGCCCCGCGTACGCGCTCGGGTAGACACCGCGGTCCTGCAGACGCGGCACGAGGTGGTCGACGATGTCGTCGATCCCGCCGGGCACGAGCCACGGCGTGATGTTCAGACCGTCGACCGCGCCCAGGCGCACGAGCTCGGCGAGCTCGTCGGCGACCGTGTCGTACGACCCGACGTGCGTGCCGCCGCGCGAGCCCTGGCGCGAGCGCGCGAACTCGAGGATCGACAGGCCCTTGGCGGCGGCCTCGGCCCGCCACGCGTCCGTGAGTTCCTTGGCCTTCTCGAACTGGAAGCCGGCCCCGCGGGTCACGCCCGAGACGACCACCTCGGGGTCGACGTCCGGCAGCGGACCGTCGGGATCGAACGCGGAGAGGTCGCGGCCCCAGTACTGCTCGAGGAGGTCGAGGGCCTGGCGCGGGCCGATCTGCTGGGTGCGCAGCCAGCGCACCTTCTCCTCGGCCTCGGCATCGGTCTCGGCGAGGACGAGCTCGGCGCCCGGCATGATCTGCACGGCCTGCGCGTCGCGGCCCGCGGCGAGCGTGCGCTCGACGAGGTCGCGGCGGAACTCGATCGCCCGCTCGCGGTCGCCGAACGGCGAGAACACGACGTCGGCGGTGCGGGCGGCGAAGTCGCGGCCCTCGGGGGACACGCCGGCCTGGAACACGACGGGCTCGCCCTGGGGCGAGCGCGGCAGGCGTCCCGTCGCGCGCACCGTGTAGTGCGCCCCGACGTGCTCGATCTCCTCGCCGCGCCACACCTGCCGCGCGATCTCCACCGCGGCCTCGGCGTGGGTGTAGCGGTCGGCGTGGTCGAGGTAGCCCCCGCGCCGGAAGTTCTCGCCGGTCCACGCGTTGTCGGTGGTCACGACGTTCCACGCGGCGCGTCCGCCGGAGATGAGGTCGAGGCTCTGCAGGCGCCGCGCGAGGTCCACCGGGTCGTTGTACGTCGTGTTCTGCGTGGCCACGAGCCCGATGTTCTCGGTGATGCCCGCGAGCGCCGCGAGCAGCGTCTGGGCGTCGGGCCGTCCGGCCACGTCGGACTCGAGCGGGACGCCCCGGTGCTCGCGCAGCCGCAGCCCCTCGCCGAGGAAGAACGCGCTGAACAGGCCCCTCTGCGCAGTCGTGATGATCCGGGAGAACGAGTCCCACGCGACCTGGTCGCCCGACTCGGGCAGGCGCCAGACGGTCGAGGAGTTCACGCCCTGGAAGAAGACACCCAGGCGCAGGACGCCGGTGGGGGTGTGGGACGGATGGATGGGGTGCGGATCGGAGGTCATGGTCTCTCCTGGTCTCCTGACGAGGGATGCGGACTCGCGGCCGCGCGGGCGCGAGAAGGGGACGACGGCTCAGGCGGTGCGGGCGCGATCGGCGCGCCGGGCGGGATCGATGACGACGTCGGGGCGCGCGAGCGAGAGCTGCGAGCGCAGCGTCGTGCCCGGCGCGGGAGCCGGGGCCACGAGGCCGAGGTCCCGCAGCTCGTCGGCGGCCCGTGCGAGCTCGAGTGCGCGGCCCTCGGGATCCGCGGCGAACCCGGCCTCGAGCAGGCGCACGAGGCGCGGTGCGGGCTCGTCGTCGCGGGCGCCCTCGAGCGCCGCCCGGACGGCCGCGACGATCGCCGACGCGTCCGCCGTCGGGTCGATCTCGACGTCCCGTGCACGACCGTCGGCGAGATCGCGCACGGTGGTCCCGCCCACCGCCGCCGCGTCCTCGTCGGCCACGAGCACGGGCACGAGGCCCTGCGGGGAGCGCGGCGTGATCGACGGGCCGCGCACGGAGAACGTCGCCGTCGAGGCGTCGACGTACTGCAGGCGGCTCGCGTCCATGTAGACCCCGCGCTCGACGTCGCGCACGACCGCGTCGTCGGCCCACGAGTCCCACACGAGGCGGGCGGTGCGCACGACATCGGCGACCTCGCGCTCGAGGTCCGCGCCCGAGAGCGCCTCACGGCCCACGGCCGCCGCGGCGGCCTCGTCCGAGCGGGCCTCCACGAGCCAGCCCGCGCGCCCGAGCGAGACGTGGTCGAGGCTCATGAGCTGGGTGGCCAGGTGGAACGGCTCGACGTCCACCGCATCCGTGCGGGCCAGCAGGGCGATCGCGTGCGTGTGCGGGGCCAGCGCGGCGGCCGCGAGGACGGGATGCAGCTCGCCGCGCTCGGCGTCGCCGGAGACGACGACCCCGCCCAGGCGGGCCGCCTCGAGAGCGCGCCCGAGGGCGGCGAGGTCCGCGACGAGGCCGGGATCGGCCCTCACGTCGAGGGCGAGCACGGGAGCGGTGGGCGTGGGATCGACGGTCACGGGTTCTCCTTGGTGTGGACGGTGGACTCGGTGAGGGCCTCGGCGCTCAGGTGCCAGCGCTCGAGGACCTGCTGGTACGTGCCCTCGGCCATGAGGGCGTTGATGGCCGCGGCATAGGGCTCGGCGAGGCCGCTGCCGCGCACGACGGTCGCGGCCACGAGCGTCGACTGCGGCCACCCGGCGTCGACCTTCCCCTGCGTCTCGACGTCGTCGCGGGTCGTGGCCACGTAGGTCATGGTCGCGAGCGGCGCGAAGTAGGCGTCGATGCGGCCCGCGCCGAGCGCGAGCAGGACGTCCGCGTCGCTCGAGTAGTTCTTGAGCTCGGCGGGTGCCGATCCCGCGGACGTGAGCTGCGTGTTCCACTCGGTGAGGATCCGCTCCTGGTTTGTGCCCGAGCCGACCGCGATCGTGCGCCCCGAGATCGACTCGGGGGTGCCCAGGTCGAGGTCGGAGCCCTTGGACACGAGGAACGTCATGAAGGCCGCGCGGTAGGACGCGAAGTCGAACTTCTCGAGCCGCTGGGCGTTGATGCCGACGTTCGCGTGCACCACGTCGAAGTCGCCCCCTTCGAGCGACAGCGGCCAGGAGTCCCAGCTCGTCAGGCGCAGGTCGAAGTCGAGGCCGAGCTTGTCGGCGACGAGCTGGGCGATGTCGGGCTCGGCGCCGATCGTCGTGGTGTTGTCGTCGGCGAGGAACACGAGCGGGGGAGTCCCGCCCGTGATCGAGCCGACGATGAGGCTGCCGCGCTCGCGTATCGCCGCGGGGACGGTGGCCGCGATCGCCTCGTCGACGGTCGAGCGGATCCGCTCCTGGGTGCCGGACGTGTCGATCGTCCCGGCGGCCGCCGCGTCGCCGCCGCCGTCGGAGGCCTTGGCAGCGGCGGCGGTGCTCGAGGAGACGGGGTCGCTGCACGCGGCGAGCGCGGCGAGCGGCACGAGCATGCCCGCGCCGAGGAGGGTGCGGCGGGCCAGGGGGAGGGGTGCGTGAGGCATGGAGGTTCTCCGGTCAGGGGTGGGTGGGGGGTCAGGCGCCGCGGACACGGGCCAGGAAGGAGCGGGTGCGCTCGTGGCGCGGGGCGTCGATGACCTGCGAGGGCGGACCCTCCTCGACGACGACGCCGCCGTCCATGAACACGACGCGGTCGGCGACGTCCCGCGCGAACGAGATCTCGTGCGTGACGATCACGAGCGTGGTCCCGGCGGTCGCGAGGCCGCGGATGACCGCGAGCACCTCCTCGACGAGCTCGGGGTCCAGGGCGCTCGTGGGCTCGTCGAACAGCAGCACCTGCGGGTCGAGCGCGAGGGCGCGCGCGATCGCGACGCGCTGCTGCTGGCCGCCCGAGAGCTGGCGCGGGAAGGCGTGGGCCTTCTCCTCGAGGCCGACGAGCGCGAGCAGCTCGCGAGCGCGGGCGATGGCGTCGGCCTTGGGGACGCCGAGGGCTCGGCGCGGTGCCTCGGCCACGTTCTGCAGCGCCGTGAGGTGGGCGAACAGGTGGAAGCTCTGGAACACCATCCCCACGCGCGTGCGCTGGCGCAGGACCTCGCGCTCGGGCAGCTCGTGCAGGACGTCCCCGACCCGGCGGTAGCCGATCACCTCCCCGTCGATCGCGACGATGCCGCGGTCGAGGGGCTCGAGGTAATTGATCGTGCGCAGCAGGGTCGACTTGCCAGACCCCGACGGCCCCAGGATCGCCGTGACGGAGCCCGGCTCGAGGGTCAGGTCGATGCCGCGCAGCACCTCGAGACCGCCGAAGGACTTGTGGACATCGTGGATCTCGATCCGGCCGCCGCGGCGCACGAGGATCTCGGCGCTCATGCCGCGACCCCCTCGGCGGTCGCGCGACGGGCCGCGAGGCGGGCGCGCAGGGACTGCAGCGGCGTGGGCGGGAGAGTGCGGACCGCGCCCTTGGCGTAGTGGCGCTCGATGTAGTACTGCGCGATGGACAGCACCGAGGTGATGACGATGTACCACAGCGTCGCCACGAGCAGCATCGGGAGCACCTGCTGGGTGCGGCCGTAGATGAGCTGGACGGTGAAGAACAGTTCCGCGTGCGCGAGCACGTAGACCACCGAGGTGCCCTTGACCAGGCCGATGATCTCGTTGAACGCGGTCGGGAGGATCGCCCGCATGGCCTGGGGCAGGACGATCCGCAACGAGCGGTCGCGCGCCGGGATCCCGAGCGCGCTCGCGGCCTCGAGCTGGCCGGCGTCGACCGAGAGGATGCCGCCGCGGATGAGCTCGGCCGCGTAGGCCGCCTGGTGCAGGCCGAGGCCGAGGACGGCGGCGAGCAGCGGCGTCATGAGGTCGCTCGTGCGGGACTCGAAGAGCGTGACGTCCGTGAACGGGATCCCGAGGCGCACCGTTGCGTAGATGTAGCCGAGGTTGTACCAGAGCAGCAGCTGCACGAGCAGCGGCGTGGACCGGAAGATCCACGAGAACGTCCAGGCCACGGCGCGGGCGATGCCCGACCCCGACAGCCGCATGAGGGCGAGCACGAGGCCCAGGCCGAAGCCGACGACGCCCGCGAGGACGGTGAGCTTGAGGGTCTCGAGCAGGGCGAGCACGATCGTGCGGGCCGCGAACCACTGGGCCACGACGCCCCACTCCCAGCGGGGGTTGGTGATGAGCGAGACGGCGACGATCGCGACGACCACGGCCGCGAGGGCCGTGAGGACCGCCCGGCCCCGTCGCGGGGCGGGCACGATCTGCAGCGAGTCTCTTATACACATCTGACGCTGCCGACGAAGAGGATAGTG
>NZ_FWFG01000101.1 GCF_900163655.1 Brachybacterium nesterenkovii | reverse complement strand
CAGCGCTCGACGTGCACGGGCCCGAAGGGCTCATCCCCCAGGAACGCCGCGGCCAGTGCCCGCTCGGGGTCGACCCACAGGAAGGAGCCGGACTGGCCGAAGTGCCCGAACGTCGAGGGCGAGGCCTGCGGCGCGGTCCAGTGCGGGTCCTTGGCCGCGCGGATCTCGAACCCGAGGCCCCACGCATTGTCCTTCTGGCGCCCGTAGCCGGGCAGGATCCCCGGCAGGCCCGGGAACTGCACGGCCGTGGCCTCCCGGTGGAGATCCGCGGGGATCAGCGTGGGCGCGAGCAGCTCGCGGCCGACGACCAGGAGGTCTGCGACCGTGCCGCGGAAGTCCTTGGCCCAGGAGCCCTCGACCTCGAGGCTCGTGAGCCCGAGCGGGCCGACGACGCTGGTCTCGGTCCACGCGGGCAGCTCGTAGCCGGTCGCCTCCTCGACGTGCTCGCCCAGGACCTCGAAGCCGGTGTTGGAGTAGATGCGGCGGGCGCCCGGGGCGGCGAGCAGCTCGTCGGCAGGGCTGTCGAAGCCGTAGCCGGCGGTGTGGGCCAGCAGGTGGCGCACGGTCGCGCCCTCGGGCCCGGCGGGCTCGTCGAGGTCCACCAGGCCGCGGGAGACCGCCACCAGGACGGCGAGCGCCGCGATCGGCTTGGAGACGCTCATCAGCGGGCGCACCGGGTCGTCGCCCTGGGCCAGGAGCGTCGAGCGCGCATCGGTCAGGCCGACGGCGCAGGCGAAGGGGAGGTCCGTGAGCTCGGTCAGAGGTGCGGTGTCCACCGCGCCAGCATCCCATGCGCCTGCGGCTCGGCACCTGCTCCCGCTCGCGTGCCGACGGGCATTCCCGTCACCGCATGGGCGGCAGGCCCGTCACCGCGCGGGCGGCAGGCGGGCTCCACCGCCCGCGCCGGAGATCTCCACAGCATCCGCGCACGCGCGGCCCCCGTCGAGCAGGTCGTCCGTCGGGCCTGCACGGTACGATCGGCGAGGTGCCCGCCGCCCGCGGCGCGCCTGCCAGCACCGACCGTCGACCAGTGGAGGACCGCACGTGGGGATCTTGGATCGGATCGAGCGCGGCCTGGACCGCGGGGTCACGAGCGTCTTCTCGCCCGGGCGCGGCGGCCTCAAGCCGCTCGACCTCGCCCAGGGCCTCAAGCGCGAGTGCGACGATCAGATCCAGGTCCTGGACCGCACCCGCACGCTGGCGCCCAACGTCTACACGGTCTACCTCGCCGGTCCCGACCACGAGAAGTTCGCCTCCTGGGAGGACACCCTGGTCGAGGAGCTCGAGCGCGTGATCGTCGAGCACGCCGAGAAGCAGTCGTACATGTTCGTCGGCCCCGTGTCCGTCGCCCTCTCGCGGGACGACGAGGTGCGCCAGGGCCGCTTCGAGACCGAGTCCCGCACCGAGCGCGGCACCGTCGCCCCCGCCACGGGGGCCGCCGAGCGCGTCGCGGCCGACCCCATCCTCGAGATCGACGGCCAGCAGTACCTCCTGACCGGCCAGATCACCGTGATCGGCCGCGGCGGGGACGCGGACATCATCCTCGACGACACGGGGGTCTCCCGCCACCACCTCGAGCTGCGGCGCGACGGCTCCGGCCTCACCGCGACGGACCTCGGCTCGACCAACGGCACCTTCGTGGACGGGGACCGCATCCGCACGCCCGTGCGCCTGGGCGACCGGGCTCTCCTGACGGTCGGCCGCACGCGCATGACCGTCATCCTCCCGGCGGACGACGCCCCGTCCGCCGGCTCGGGCTGGTGAGGCCCACGTGAGCGAGCTGACCATCGTCGTCCTGCGGATCGGCTTCGTCGTCGCCCTGTGGGTCTTCGTCGTCGCGGTCATGCTGGTACTGCGCAACGACCTCTTCGGCACCACCGTCGTCTCCCGCGGCGGTCGCCGCGGCCCCCAGCGCGAGCAGCGCCCGGCGGCCGATCCCACCGCCGCGGCCGCGCTGCGGACCGACCCGGCGGTCACCTCGACCGCCCTCGTGGTGACGGCGGGCCCGCTGCGCGGCACCACCCTCACGCTCGGCTCCACGCCCGTGCTCATCGGCCGCGCCCCCGAGTGCACCCTCGTGCTCGACGACGACTACGCCTCCAACCGCCACGCGCGCGTGTTCCAGCGCGACGGCCAGTGGTGGGTGGAGGACCTCGGCTCCACCAACGGGACCCTGGTCTCGGAGAAGCGCATCGAGGGCGTCGTCCCCTTCAAGTCCGGCGCGCGCGTGCGCATCGGGCGCACCGAGATCGAGCTGAGGCGAGGTCCCCGATGAGCTACGCGCTGCGCTTCGCGGCCCGCTCCGACGTCGGACTGGTCCGCTCGAACAACCAGGACTCCGGGTACGCCGGCAGCCACCTGATCGCCGTCGCCGACGGCATGGGCGGCCATGCGGGCGGCGACGTCGCCTCGTCGATCGTGATCGGCCGCCTGTCCCAGCTGGACTCTGAGACGCCCGCGAACGACATCGTCGCCGCGCTCGAGGAGACCATCCTCGACGCCAACCAGGCGATCCTGCGCCGAGCCCGCGAGGAGCCCCAGCTCGCCGGGCTCGGCACCACCGTGACGGCACTGCTGCGCGTCGAGGGGCGCTTCGCCCTGGCCCACATCGGCGACTCCCGCGCCTACCTGCTGCGCGACGGCGAGACCACGCAGATCACCAAGGACCACACGTTCGTCCAGCGCCTCATGGACGAGGGCCGCCTGACCGCCGAGGAGGCCGAGCGCCACCCCCAGCGCAGCGTGCTCATGCGCGTCCTGGGGGATGTCGACTCCGAGCCCGAGCTGGACCTGTCGCTGCGGCCCGCCCGGGCGGGCGACCGCTGGATGCTGTGCTCCGACGGCCTCTCCGGCCTGGTCTCCCATCAGACGATCGCCGAGACCCTCCGCGACGTCGCCGATCCCGACGAGTGCGCGGACGCCCTCGTGCAGATGGCCCTGCGGGCCGGCGGCCCCGACAACATCACCTGCGTGATCGCCGACGTCGTCGACCTCGACGCCATGGCCCCCGGCGAGGAGGCCCCGTCGACGTCCCCCGAGGTCGTGGGCGCCGCCGCGCGCACCCGCAACCGCCCCACCTCCGCCTCGGGTCCCGCCGCCCGGGCCGCGGCCCTCACCCGCCCCGAGCGCCCCGCGGCCTTCGAGGACGACGACTACGCCGAGGACGAGGAGCCCCCGCGCCGCAGCCGCTGGCCCGCGCTCGTGGCCGTGTTCCTCCTCATCGCCGTCATCGCGGGCGGCCTGTGGGCCGGCTACGCCTGGACGCAGTCGCAGTACTACGTGACGGCGGAGGACGGCCGCGTCGTCGTCTACCAGGGCGTGTCCCAGGACCTCGGGCCCATCGACCTGTCGCACCGGGTCGAGACGACGGACGTCCCCTCGGCGGACCTCTCGGCCGTCACGCTGCAGCAGGTCGAGGCCACGATCCCCGCGTCCTCGCGCCCCGCGGCCGAGGAGATCGTCGACTCCCTGCGCGACGAGGCCTCCCGCACCCAGCTCGCGCGCCAGCAGCAGGAGGAGGCCGCGCGCCAGGCGGCGCTCCAGCAGCAGCAGGCGACGCCCGCCCCGACCCCCGCGCCGTCCCCGGCACCCGCACCGGCGCCGAGCCCGACGACGGGGGGCTGACGTGGCGACCGTCGTCTCCTACACCGCGCGGCCCCGCCGCCTGACCCAGGCGCTGCTGCTGCTGCTCGCCCTGGCCACCGGGCTCGGCGCGATCGCCCTGGTCTCCCTCGGGCGCACCGGCGAGCTGCCCTCCTCGTTCCCGCTGACCGCGGGGATGGCCGCGGGCATCGCCGTGCTCCTGCAGGTCCTGGTCATGATCCGCGCCCCGTACGCGGATCCGACGATCCTGCCGCTGACGCTGCTGCTGAACCTGATCGGCCTCGCCGCGATCTCGAGCTACGACACCGCGCGCATCCTCTTCAACGACAAGACGAGCGCGTACGCGGGCCGCCAGCTGATCTGGACCGCCGTCGGCGTCCTCGCCTGCGCCGCGGTGCTGTGGCTCCTGCGCGACCACCGCATCCTGCGCCGCTACACGTGGGTCAGCGCCGTCGCGGGCGCCCTGTTCCTCCTGCTGCCGCTCGTGCCCGGCCTCGGCCGCGACGTGTACGGCGCCCGGATCTGGATCTCGATCGCGGGCTACAGCTTCCAGCCCGCGGAGATCGCCAAGATCCTCTTCGCCGTGTTCTTCGCCGGCTACCTCGTCTCCCGTCGCGACACCCTCGCGCTCGCGGGCCCCAAGGTGCTGGGCATCCACCTGCCCCGCTGGTCCGACTTCGGGCCGATCGTCGTCGCCTGGGCCTTCGCGGTCGCGATCCTCGTGTTCGAGACCGACCTGGGCACCTCCCTCATGTTCTTCGGGCTGTTCGTCGCGATGCTGTACATCGCCACCGACCGCCTGAGCTGGATGATCATCGGCGCCGTCATGTTCCTGCCTCCCGCGCTGTACGCGGTCACGCAGGTCAGCCACGTCCAGAAGCGCCTGACCTGCTGGCTGGACCCGCTGGCGTCCTCGAACTACGAGGCCTGCTTCCAGATCAACCAGGGGCTGTTCGGCATGGGCGCCGGCGGCGTCGTCGGCGCCGGCCTCGGCGAGGGCCGCCCCTCGATGGTCCCGTTCGGCCAGAGCGACTTCATCTTCTCCGGCATCGCCGAGGAGATGGGCATGATCGGCACCTTCGCCGTGCTGCTGATGTACCTGCTGCTGGTCCAGCGCGCCCTGCGCGCCGCGGTCGGGATCTCCGACGGCTTCGGGACGCTGCTCGCGGGCGGGCTCGGCTTCGTGATCGCCCTGCAGGTGTTCGTCGTCGTCGGCGGCGTCACCCGCGTGATGCCGCTGACCGGCCTGACCCTCCCGTTCCTCGCGGCGGGCGGCAGCTCGCTCGTGGCCAACTGGATCATCGTCGGCCTGCTCGTGCGCCTGTCCGACGCCGCGCGCCGCCCCTCCGCCCGGCGCGCCGGCGCGGGCGCCCCCCACGGCGCGGGCGCCCCCCATGGCGCGACCGCATCCGATGCCGGTGCCGCCGCACCCCAGGGGGTCGCCGCGTGAACCGTCCCCTGCGCCACGTCTGGCTCGTCGTCGCCGTCCTGTTCCTGACGCTGTTCGGCTCGACCACCTACATCCAGGTGTTCCAGGCCAAGAGCCTGAACGCCGACTCCCGCAACGCGCGCACCATGTACAACGAGTTCGGGCGCGACCGCGGTCCGCTCGTCGTCGGCGGCTCCGCCGTCGCGGACTCGGTGCCCTCGGACGACTCCTACGGCTACCAGCGCCAGTACGCCGACGGGCCGATGTACGCGCCCGTGACCGGCTACTACTCCGTCGTCTACGGCTTCTCCGGCCTCGAGAACGCGCTCAACGACACCCTCTCGGGGGAGGCGGACTCGCTGTTCTACCAGCGCATGGCGGACATCGTCTCGGGCCGCACCCCGCAGGGCGCGACCGTCGAGCTCACGATCGACCCGGCGGCGCAGGAGGCGGCGTACGACGCCCTCGACGGGCAGCGCGGCGCCGCCGTCGCCCTCGACCCCGAGACCGGCGCGGTCCTCGCGATGGTGTCGACGCCCTCGTACGACCCCGCCGAGCTCGCCAGCCACGACCGCCGCGGCGTCCGCGACGCGTGGCGGCGCCTGAGCGAGGACCCCGAAAAGCCGCTGACCAACCGCGCGATCGGCGGCAGCCTGTACCCGCCGGGCTCCACCTTCAAGCTGCTCGTCGCGGCGGCCGCGCTGGACTCGGGCTCCTACACGAAGGACTCCGTGATCCCCGGGCCCGGCTCCTACACGCTCCCCGGCTCCTCGAGCGTCATGAGCAACCATTCGGGCGGCAACCAGGCTCCATGCGGCCCGGGCGACCAGTCGAGCCTGCAGGATGCCCTGCGCCAGTCCTGCAACACGTCGTTCGCGATGCTGGGGACCTCGCTCGGCGAGGACGAGCTGGCCAAGACCGTCGAGGAGTACGGCTTCGGGCAGAAGATGTCGATCCCGCTGCGCGTGACCCCCTCGACGATCGGCACCGACCTCGACGACGCCCAGCTGGCGACCACGTCGATCGGCCAGTACGAGGACCGCGTGACCCCGCTGCAGATGGCGATGGTCGCCGCGTCGTTCGACAACGACGGCCAGGTGATGAAGCCCCAGCTGGTGCAGTCCGTGCGCACCTCGAGCCTGAAGGAGGTCAGCTCGCTGACCCCGGAGAAGCTCTCGCAGCCGCTGTCGGCCTCCAATGCCGCGCAGATGCGCGAGATGATGCAGGCGGTCGTCACCGACGGCACCGGCGAGGCCGCGCAGATCGACGGCGCCGAGGTGGGCGGCAAGACCGGCACCGCGCAGTGGGGCGAGGGACGCAATCCGCACGCCTGGTTCGTCGGCTACGCGAACAAGGGCGACCGCAAGGTCGCGGTCGCCGTCGTCGTCGAGGAGGGCGGCTACGGCTCCGACGCCGCGGCGCCGATCGCCCAGGACATCATGAAGGCGGTGGTCTCGCCGTGAGGACCGAGAAGGGCCTGGTGCTCGAGGGACGCTACGAGCTGACCGAGCTCATCGCCACGGGCGGCATGGGCCAGGTGTGGAAGGGCCGCGACCGCGACCTCGACCGCGACGTCGCCGTCAAGGTGCTGCGCGAGGAGTACGCGGGCGACGAGGGCTTCCTCAAGCGCTTCCGCGCCGAGGCCCGCCACACGGCCGCGCTCTCGCACGACGCGATCGCGGCGCTCTACGACTACGGCGAGCTCGACGGGCGCGCCTACATCGTCATGGAGCTCTGCCCGGGCCGCCCGCTGTCCGAGATCATCGAGGAGAACATCCACGGCCTGCCCGAGCACCGCGTGATCCCGGTGCTCATCGAGCTCGCCCGCGCGCTGGACGCCGCGCACTCCAAGGGCGTCGTGCACCGCGACGTCAAGCCCGAGAACATCCTCGTCGACACCGACGACGGCTGGGGCGTGAAGATCACCGACTTCGGCATCGCCCGCAGCTCCGAGCAGGCGCGGCTGACGAAGACCGGCCTGGTCATGGGCACCGCCCAGTACCTGTCCCCCGAGCAGGCGATGGGCAAGCAGGCCACGTCGCTGTCGGACGTCTACGCGCTGGGCATCGTCGCCTACGAGATGCTCACCGGGGCGCGCCCCTTCACCGGCGCCAGCCAGGTCGACATCGCGATGGCCCAGGTCAAGCAGGCGCCGCCCGAGCTGCCCGAGGAGATCGACGCCGACCTGCGCCGTCTGGTGATGATGACGCTCGCCAAGGCGCCGGCGAACCGGCCCCGCTCGGCGGCGGCCGTGGCACGGGTCCTCGAGGCGATCCAGCGCGGCGAGACCCCGCGCTTCACCACCAGCGCCGCGGCGAGCTCGCCCCAGCGCACCGGCGAGCTGCCCTCCCCCGCGTCGTCGTCCTCGTCCGCGGGCTCCACGGGCGGCCATGCCGCCGGGGCGCCTGCCACGCGCACCGCGGCGATGCCGCTGCCGCGCACCTCGGGCCGGCGCGGCGGCATCCGCCACCGCTCGAGCTCGAGCGCCCTGTCCACCTCGTCGGCTCTGACGGCCGCATCCGGCGGGTCCGCGAACCGCGGGGCCTCGCGCACCGCGGCGCCCGAGGCGAGCGCGTCGTCGCCCTCCGGGACCGGTCGGCGCGGCACCTGGCGCCCCGCCGCCGATCCGAGCGCGGCCGTCGCCTCCCCCGTGAGCGCGGAGCACGAGGCCAGCGGGTCGGCGTCGAGCTCGACGAGCGCCCGCGGGACGTCGACGGGGCGCCGCATCGGCCCCTTCAGCATCCCCGGCCTCCTCCTGCTGCTCCTGCTGCTGCTCGTGGTCGTCGTCGCCGTGCTCGGCGGCACCGGTCACCTGCTCTCGGAGGCCGAGACGGCACGTACGATGATCGGATGGGCCGCCCCCGGCCCCGGCGGCATGAGGACGGTTGGACTGTGAGCGAGAACCCTGTGGTCCTGGGCGGACGCTACGAGGTGGGCCGCCTGCTCGGACGAGGCGGCATGGCCGAGGTGCATCTGGCCACCGATCGACGCCTCCACCGCACGGTCGCCGTGAAGATCCTGCACTCCGATCTCGCGCGGGACGACACCTTCCTCGAGCGCTTCCGCCGCGAGGCGCAGAGCGCCGCCGGGCTCAACCACCCGTCCATCGTCGCCGTGTACGACACGGGCGAGGACCACCGCACCGACGCCCACGGGACCGAGACGTCGATCCCGTACATCGTCATGGAGTACGTGGAGGGCCGCACCCTGCGCGCGTTCATCCACGAGGGCCACCCGATGGACACCCGGCAGGCCGCCGAGATCATGGTCGGGGTGCTGTCCGCGCTCGAGTACTCGCACTCCAAGGGCATCGTCCACCGCGACATCAAGCCCGGGAACATCATGATCACCGACGACGGCGCGGTGAAGGTGATGGATTTCGGCATCGCCCGCGCGGTCGCCGACGCCAACAGCGCGATGACCCAGACGCAGGCCGTGATGGGCACCGCCCAGTACCTCTCCCCCGAGCAGGCCCGCGGGCAGATCGTCGACTCCCGCAGCGACATCTACTCGGCCGCCTGCGTGCTGTACGAGATGCTGACGGGGCGCCCCCCGTTCACCGGCGAATCGCCCGTGTCGATCGCCTACCAGCACGTGCGCGAGGACCCGGTCCCGCCGTCGACGTACAACCCGCGCCTGACCCCGGCGATGGACGCCGTGATCCTCACGGGCCTGGCCAAGGACCGCGACGAGCGCTACCCGTCCGCCGTTTCGTTCTCCCGCGACATCGCCGCGGTCGTCGCGGGCCGCGCCCCGCGCCTGACCTCGATCGTGGGGCTCACGCCCGCGCCGGACCGCCCCGAGAACGGCAGCGAGCGCACCACCGTGCTCGCGCCGATGGACCCCGCCACCGAGCTGCTCGGCGCGCCGGGCACCACCGTCCTGCCCGGCGCCGCCGCGGCGGGCGCGTATCCGGGGACCGGGCAGATCCCGGCGCAGGCCGGCGCCTACCCCGGAACGGGGCAGATCCCGGCGCAGGCGGTCGCGACCGGTTCCCAGCCGGTCGTCGCCGAGGCCGAGGATGAGCGCCGCAAGCGCCCCATCTGGCTGTTCGTGCTGCTGGGCCTCGCGCTCGCCGCCGTCGTGACGGCCCTGCTGCTGTACTTCCGCCCGTGGGACACCGCGCCGGACACGGTCGCCGTGCCCTCCGTCGTCGGGAAGACCGAGGCGCAGGCGCGCACGGCGCTCGAGGGGGCGGGGCTCTCGCCGCAGTTCACCCGCGAGGCGAGCACCGAGGTGCCCGAGGGCAGCGTCGTCAAGACCGAACCGACCGCGAACACGCAGGTGGCACTGAACTCGAAGGTCGCCGTCACCGTGTCCTCCGGGCCGGGGGCCGTGACGGTCCCGGACCTCGCGGGCAAGACGACCGACGAGGCGCGCGCCGAGCTCGAGGGCCTCGGGCTGGTCATGAAGGTGGGCGGCACCGAGGACTCCCTCGAGCGCGACGCCGGTCAGGTGACCCGCTCCGACCCGGAGGCGAGCGCGACCGCCAACCAGGGCGACACCGTGACGATCTGGACCGCCACGGGCAACGTGGCCGTCCCCAACGTCGAGGGCCAGTCGGAGAAGGACGCGAAGAAGACCCTCGAAGCGGCGGGGCTGACGGCCGAGGTGACCGACGCCGAGGATCCGACGATGGACCCGGGGACCGTCAAGAGCCAGAACCCGCCCGCCGGATCCAGCGCCGCCAAGGGCTCCGCGGTGCAGATCGTCGTCGTGCGCGAGGTCGGTCCGGTCACCATCCCGAACCTCACCGGGCACACCCCCGCGGAGGCGGAGCAGGCCCTGAAGGAGCTGGGGCTCGGCTTCACCCACCGCGAGGAGGCATCGGACGCCGTCCCGGCCGGAGCCGTGGTGGGCACGGACCCGGCGGCGAACCAGAAGGTCGACGCCGGCACCTCGGTCACGATCATCATCTCGACCGGCCCCACCCCGACGCAGGACCCCACCACCACGCCCGCGCCCACCGAGGACCCGACGACGACGGAACCGACACAGGAACCCACCACGCAGGACCCGACCACCACGCCGGCGCCCACCCAGGACCCGACCACGACGCCCGCGCCGGCGTCGGGCGGGACCGGGACCGAGCGCGGCAACAAGACGTCCAGCAACGGGAGCGCTCCCGGCTCCAACAGCGGCAACGGGAACGGGAACGGCTGAGCGCGCGTCCCTCACGGACCACTCCGGCCTCCGAGTTCGTCGATCAACAGCACCCCCTCGCTGACCTCCTCCCCGTCGATCAGCTGGAACCGACGGTTCCGTCGTTGAAGGGCATGTACGGGGCGATCGCCGGGAAGCCCCAGGCGAACAGCACGACGACGATCCCCGCGACGGCCGCGAGAAGGATCAGGACGCGCAGACAGAGCGGCCCGGGCAGACGGCGCAGCAGCCAGCCGTACATCACGCGCCCCCGTCGCCCGCGAGCTCGGCGGGGACGCCGTCGGCCTTGCGGGTCCAGGACGACAGCGTCCCGTGGACCACGTAGCGCTCCGCGGCCGAGTACATCGGGTGGCAGGCCGTCAGGGTGATCATCCGCTCCGTCGGCTGCCGCCCCGGGTGACCGGGCACCGGGGCGACCACGTCGACGCGGTCCGGGGTGACGATCTCGTGGTCGGTGACGGTGTAGACGTAATAGGCGTCGGCGGTCTCGAGGACGATCGGGTCCCCGGCCTGCAGCCGCGCGATGTCGTGGAAGGGCCGGCCGTACGTGGTGCGGTGCCCGGCGAGCGCGAAGTTCCCGACCTGACCGGGCATCGCCGTGCCGGGGTAATGGGCGGCACCGATCACGTTGAGCACGCCCTCGCGGGTGACGCCCTCCCCGACGGGGGTGACCGGCTCGTCGAACGCCGGGACGTGGAGGATCGCCCACACCGTGTTCTCGGGGGCGACGGGGACGAGCGGCGGGTCCCCCAGCTGGGGCGGCGCGATGGGGGCTGCGGCTCCCGAGCCCGACGCGCCGTCGGCTCCAGCGCCTGAGGCGCCGCCGGACCCTGCGTCCGCCGTCGCGTCGGCACCGGTCTGCGAGCCCGTGTCGGCGCCGGTCGCGCCGGCCTCGGATGCGGGGCTCTGAGCCTGCCACTGCGCCTCGAGCGCGGTGATCGCCGCCTCATGCTCCCCGCGTGCCTCGACATCCGTCCACCACAGCTGCCAGACGAGGAAGAGGGCCACGAGGGCGCCGAGGGTGATCATCAGCTCCCCGAGCACGCCGATCGCCCCGACGACGAGGCCACCGTGACGGCGGCGTCCGGTCGTGACGCCGGTATTCCGTGCGGACACGGTCCACCCCCTCCGCTCGGCGCTCCGAGCCTGCGGCTATACGCTAGTCCACGCCCGAGGCCGCCCGACCGCGCGGCCCGCACCCTCGTGGAACGGAGCCCCCGCATGGCGCGCAGCAAGCGCAGGCGCACCCAGACCGACCGCCCCTCGACGCGGCGCGCTGCCGACGACGCCCCCGAGGAGTCGCCGGACCTCGAGGACCTCGGCGACGCCGAGACGCCCGACGGCGATGCCGACGCGCTCTCCGCCGAGGCCGACGCGCTCTCCGCCGAGGCCGGCACCGAGGATGGGACCGACGCCCCGACCAGCGAGGACCGGGCGGGCCGCGAGAGCCCCGAGGTTGACGGGGACGCGGATGGAGACGCCGACGAGGCCTTCGACGGCTTCGACGACGAGATCCGCCCGACGCCGCGGAAGAAGCGCCGCCCGGCCGAGCCGACGCGCCGCAGCCGCAAGGACCGCGCGGGCTCCGCGCGCCCGGGCGCGAAGCGCCGCGACGATCGCGCCGAGGACGACGAGGACACGGACGACACGTCCCCCCGGGACTCCAGGCGCGGCCGCAAGGCCACCGTGCTGGACGTGCCGGAGAAGGCCAAGGACTCGTCCGCGACCGAGACCGCCCGCGCCCGCCGCGCCGCCGAGGCCGAGCGCACCCGCGCCGGTCGCCGCCGCGCCCCCGCCGCGACCGTGAACCCGGCCTGGCTCGCGCCCACCGCGGTGGCGCTGCTGATCCTGGGCCTCGTCTACCTGGTCGTCTACTACCTGTCCACCGGGCAGCTCCCCCTGCCCATCGGGAACTGGAACCTCGCCGCGGGCTTCGGGATCATGATGGCCGGCGGCGCCATGCTGATGTTCTGGAAGTGATGCTATGACCACCCAGCCCCCCGATGACCAGGCCCTGCGCAGCGACGACGAGGCCCGGCGCGCCGGTGAGCCCGCAGCGGAGCCGATCGTCGCGCCCCGCGAACCGCGGTCGGATGGCCGCGGCGATACCGAGGCGAACCCCACCCCGGGGTCGCATCCGTGGACCCGCATGGTGTCGATGGGCGACTCCTTCACGGAGGGGATCGGCGACCCCGATCCCGCGGTCCCGGGCGGGCACCGCGGCTGGGCGGACCGCACGGCCGAGCAGCTGGGCCGCGGCGTCGACGGCTTCTCCTACGCGAACCTCGCGATCCGCGGGCGGCTGTACCGGCAGATCCTCGACGAGCAGCTGCAGCCGGCCCTGGATCTCGGGCCGGACCTGGTGACGCTCTCCGCCGGCGGCAACGACGTGCTGCGCCTCGGCGACCCCGATGCGATCGCCGCCGAGATCGACAGCGCGGTCGAGCGGCTCCGGGCGGCCGGGGCGACCGTGGTGCTGTTCACCGCCCCGGACGTCGGCTCCACGCCGGTGCTGCGGGTGATCCGCGGCCGCGCCGCGATCTACAACGAGAACATGCGCATGGTCGCCAGCCGTCACGATGCGGCGATCGTGGACCTATGGTCTCTGCGCGACCTGACGCGCGAGTCCATGTGGGCCGAGGACCGTCTGCACTTCTCGCCGCTGGGCCATCAGCGCATCGCCGCCGAGGTGCTCGACACCCTCGGCGTGGACCACGACATCACCCCGGGCGACCCCGAGGACGGGCCCGGCCGCACCTGGCGGGCCGCGCGCCAGGACGACCTGCAGTGGGCGCGCACCCATCTGGGGCCCTGGGTGATGCGGCGCCTGCGCCACCAGTCCTCCGGCGACAGCATCCGGCCCAAGCGACCCGAGGCGTCGACGGTGTTCGGTCAGGGCATGCCGCCGGGGTCGGCCGCGTCCGCCCTGCCGGAGCACGAGGCCTGAGGATCCGGGGGACCTCGACCCGCCGCACGCCCTTCGGCGCGCCTCCCCCCTGCACCGAACGTCCATTCGACGTGGGACACCCGAGTCCTCCCGCATATGACCCCCATGGGCACTTCTCCCCACGGTGCGGAGGCCGCTCTCCCGGTATCGTGAGGTGAGCACGGCCACAGCCGCGGCCGACGCTGCAGACATCTCTATTCCCCGGGGGACCGCCATGGCCATCAGCACCTGGAGGCGCCGCATCGCGGCCCTCCTCATCCTTCCCTTCCTCCTCGTCCTCGCCGGCTGCGGCAAGTTCGACGGCACGATCGAGGTCAAGGACGCCGACACCCTGCACCTGACCTTCCTGATCGGCATCGACAAGAGCATGGGCGACATGGCCCAGATCACCTCGTCCCAGGCCATGTGCGACACCTTCACCGAGAACCAGGACGGCATCACGAGCGGCCCCGACCGGACCACCCCGGTCGACGATCCCGACATGTACGCGTGCGAGGTCGAGGGCACCACCACCCGCGATACCTGGGGCTCGGGCATCGAGCTCACGGAGTCCGACGGCGAGTACCACCTGGTGCTGGACGCGAGCTCGGCGGGCATGACGGGCGACGACGCCTCGATGCTCACGGGCCTCGACTTCAACCTGAAGATCACGTTCCCCGGCAAGGTCGTCTCCTCCTCGACCGGGACGATCGACGGCAACTCGGTGGTGTTCACCGACATCGACGAGCTCATGAACGGCGTCGACATCACCGCGAAGAAGAGCTCCAGCGGCCTGCTGTGGATCGTGCTCGCCGTCGGCGCGCTCATCGGCCTTGTGGTCCTCGGCGCCCTGATCCTCGGCGCCGTCCTGCTCCTGCGCCGCCGCGGCAAGAGCACTCCGGTCGCCGCTCCCGGCGGCTACGGCGCGGGCGCCTCGGCCCCGGCGGCTCCCGCCGCATACGGGGCGCCCTCGCCCGCAGCTCCCCCGGCCGCACCGGGCGGCTACGGCGCGTCCTCGCCCGGAGCACCGAGCCCGTACGGCTCGCCGCAATCGGCCCCGCAGACCGGTGGGGCCAGCTGGGCGGCCCCGTCCGCGCAGCCGCCCGCGCAGCCGCCGGCCTCCGGGAGCCACGCCGCTCCCCCGCAGGGCGGACAGGCCCCGCAGGCCCCGGGTATGCCGTCCGCGCCCGGCGCCCCCGCGGCGCCCGGTGCTCCGCAGCAGGGCCAGCCGTGGCAGAACCCGCCCCAGGGCGGGCAGGCGCCGCAGGCTCCCCAGCCCTGGGACCGCCCGCAGGGCTGACCGCTCCTCGCACCCCGTCGACTCCCCCGTCCGCCGCCGGGGACGGTCGGCGGGGTGCAGTGCGTCGGAGCACGGAAGGCGGCCGCGCCTCGGATCACGGGGACGGAGGGCAGTGCGCTGCGCGGGCGGCGCGGAGGATCGCTGGCGGGGTGCCTACCCCGTGGGCGTGTGAGGAGCCTCATGAGGCCGGGATTGGCGCCTCGGCCACCGTCGGACTACTATCGATCAGGTCGGCTTCGGCCGATGGGCGCCCGTAGCTTAACGGATAGAGCATCTGACTACGGATCAGAAGGTTGGGGGTTCGAATCCCTCCGGGCGCACCGAACGAAAGGCCCCTCACCAGCGGAAACGCTGTGGTGAGGGGCCTTTCGCATGCTCGGGTGCGGCACCCGCGGCCGCTGAGCCCACCCCTGCCGCCGAGCTTGCCCCTGCCGCTCCGTGCCTCCCATCGCCGCCGCTTCCGAGAACGCCTCGTCGAGAGGTGGCGGTATGGCGTGGGCTGCGACGATATCGTCGCAGCCCACGCCATACCGCCAGTGCTCGACAGCGGAGGTCGCCGACCGGTCGCCGGCGCAGACGGAAACGGCGGGGCGGGCGCCGTTGCCCACCCCGCCGTCCCCGCAGGTCCCCGGCCGGTGCGGCCGTGACCCACGACCGTGCCCCGTGCCCGCGGCCCGGTCGACGCCCCGCTCGCCATCCCCGGTCCAGCGGGACGCCGTCTCGCGTCCGCGGCTCAGCCGCGGACGGCCAGCTCCCGGCTCTCCGCCTCCGGATCGGCCGCACCGAACTCGGCCATCGCATCCACGAGCCAGCGGACGCAGAAGTCCGCGAAGGACTGGCGCGGGTACAGCCGCCACTCCTCCTCGCCGCTGCGATGCAGGTAGAGCGGCACGATGCCCAGCTGGGTGACCTCGGCGCGCCCGACGGGGAAGGCCCGCGGGTGCAGGTCCAGGTGGCAGCCCTTCTCCAGCACCGCCCGCGCGCTGGGCCCCGTCAGGACCAGGATCGTGCGGTTGGCCGAGAGGTCCACGGCCTGCCCGGCCGCACCCGGGGCGAGCGCCGCGGCGAACGGGGCCTCGGCGCCGGGGCGCTGATGCTCGGACACGTCGACGGCGAGGAACTCGTCGGGCGATAGCCACAGGACGTGCAGGCCCTGCGGATCGCCGGTGACCTCGCCGACGGCCGTCGGCAGGGGGAAGCCCAGCACGCCCTCGAGCGCCGCCGCACCCTCGGACCCGGGCACGGCCCGCATCCCGATCTGGGTGGCGAACGGGTGCTCCCGCACGGCCGCGCCGCGCTCCCCCGTCACCTCCGCGCCGGCCATGAGGTCGGCGAGGTGGGCCGCGGGCGAGACCCGCAGGCGGTCCAGCTCCTCGACGGACGCGATCTCCGGCACCCCGTCCTGGCCGGGCACGGAGGCATATGCCGGGGTCTCGGCCGTCCTCGGTGCTGTCTCGGTGGTGCTCTTCTCGTCAGCCATCTCGGCGCTCTCCTTCGGGGTCGACCAGGACGGGAGAGGTGATCTCCACGTCGATGAGCTCGTCGCCGAGCGGCGACTGGACGATCTCGCCGACGCGGTCGCGGCCGCGCTCGACGAGGGCGAGGCTGAAGGGGCTCTTCAGCTCCGCCGAGTCGTAGGACGAGGCGACCCAGCCGATCATCGGCACGGGGCCGTCCTGCGGCGTCACGGGCGTGCCGTGCTCGATGAGGTGGGCGCCCTCGGCCAGTCGGGTGGTGCGGTCCGTCGGCAGCAGCCCGACGAGCTGCTTGCGGTCGGTGCGCAGGTTGTCCTCGCGCTCGTAGGACCGCTTGCCGATGAAGTCCTTCTTGAGCTTGGAGACGATCCACTCCATGTTCGCGTCCTGCGGGGTGACCGTGCCGTCGGTGTCCTGGCCGACGATGATCAGGCCCTTCTCGGCGCGCAGCACGTGCATGGTCTCCGTGCCGTACGGGGTGATGCCGAACTCCTCGCCGGCCTCGGCGACCATCTCCCACACGGCGCGCCCGTAGAACGCCTCGACGTTGATCTCGAAGGCGAGCTCGCCGGAGAACGAGATCCGCGGGATCCGGGCCGGCACCCCATTCGCCAGCACCGTGTCCCGGAACTCCATGAAGCCGAAGCCCTCCTTCGAGACGTCCAGGCCCGGGGCGACCTTCGCGATGACGTCCCGCGAGCGCGGTCCGGCCACCGTGATCGTCGACCACTGCTCGGTCACCGAGGTGAAGACGACGTCGAGCTCGGGCCATTCCGTCTGCGACCACTCCTCGAGCCAGTCCAGCACCTTCGCCGCGCCGGAGGAGGTGGTGGTCATGAAGAAGGCGTCGTCGGCCTCGCGCAGGGTCACGCCGTCGTCGAAGATCATGCCGTCGGGCGTGCACATGACGCCGTAGCGGCCCTTGCCGACGGCCAGCTTGATGAAGCCGTTGGTGTAGATCCGGTTGAGGAAGGTCGCCGCGTCCTTGCCGCGGATCGCGATCTTGCCCAGCGTGGTGCCGTCCATGAAGCCGACGGACTCGCGGACCGCGGCGCATTCGCGCAGCACGGCCGTGCGCATGTCCTCGCCGTCCTGGGGGTAGTACCAAGGGCGCTTCCACTGGCCGACGTCCTCGAAGAGGGCGCCGTGCTCGACGTGCCACTCGTGCATGGCGGTGCGCCGCGCGGGGTCGAACAGCTCGCCGCGGCGACGGCCCGCGAGCGCCACGAACGACACCGGGGCGTAGGGGGCGCGGAAGGCGGTGGTCCCGAAGGAGCCGACGTCCTCGGCGCCGAGGATCGCGGCCATGACGCCGATCGCGGGGACGGCCGAGGTCTTGCCCTGGTCGTTCGCGGTGGAGATCGACGTGTAGCGCTTGATGTGCTCGACGTTGCGCATGCCCGCGCCGATCGCGCGCAGCACGTCCCGGACGCTCTGGTCGCGCTGGAGGTCGACGAGGTGGTCGCGCCACGCCTCCGGGTCCGCGCCCGGCTCGCTCGGCGAGCCCGTCGACGGTCCCGGCACGAGCCACAGGGGCGCCACCGGCCCGAAGGCCGGGGCATCCGCATCGCCCGCCGCGGGGACCTCGGCCATCCGCTCGTACCCGGCGGCCGTCGCGGCGGCGGCACCGGCCTCGGCACCGGCGCGCAGGGCGTCGGACAGGGAGACGGTGCCGGTCAGGGCGCCGGCGAGGTGCTGGTTCCTCATCGGCGCGGCGGGCACGAACGTCGCCAGGGCCTCGTCCCAGCGCAGGCGCCCCTGGGCCTGGGAGTGCAGGTGCACGACGGGGGCGATGCCGCCGGAGACGGCCAGCAGGTCGGTCTCGACGCTCTCGATGTCCGAGGCGATCGTCCCGTCGGCCGCGAGGTCGGCGACGCTGACGGAGCTCACGCGCCCGGCCGGCCCCTCCCCCGCGGTGTCGACGACGGCCGCGCCGAAGCGGCCCGCGACGCCGGTCGCCGCGAGGACGGCGCTCGCGCGCTCGCTCGGCGCGGTCCGGGAGTCGACGACGAGCGCGACCTCGGCGCCCGCGGCGACGAGGTCCTCGACGAGGTCGTAGGCGGTGTCGTTCGTCGTGGCGACCACCGTCCGCTCCCCGGCGAGGACGCCGTAGCGGTTGAGGTAGGTGCGCACGGCCCCGGCGAGCATGACCCCGGGCCGGTCGTTGTTCGCGAACACGATCGGGCGGTCGTAGGCTCCGGTCGCGAGCACCACCTGGGCGGCGCGCACGTGCCAGACGCGCTGGCGGGACACGCCCGCGCGCTCGGCGCGCGGCAGGTGGTCGGTGCGGTTCTCGAGCGCGACGACGTAGTTGGAGTCGTAGGAGCCGAACGCCGAGGTCCGCTGCAGGATGGTGACGTCCTCGCTCGCGCGCAGCTCGGCGAGGGTCCGATCGGCCCAGGCCATCGCGGCGGCGCCGTCGATCTCGGCGCTGCGGGTCGACAGCAGGGAGCCGCCGGCGACGCCCTGGTCGTCCATGAGGATCACGCGGGCGCCGGAGCGGGCGGCCTCGCGGGCGGCGGCCAGTCCGGCCGGTCCCGCGCCGATCACGAGCACGTCGGTGTGCACGTGCTTGTGGTCGTAGACCGCGGTGTCGGTGCGGGGGTCCATCGTGCCCAGCCCCGAGAGGTACCGGGCCTCGAGCCCGTCGACGGCCTCGACCGCGGTGGCCGACAGCATCGACTCGTCGACGCCGCCCTCGCCGCGCTGGGACACGTGGACGAGGGCATTGGGCTCCTCGATGCCGGCGGTGAGGATGCCGCGGGGGCGCGAGAAGTAGGTCGAGGGGCCGCAGTCGATGCGGCCGCCGGCGATCGCGGCGCTGGCGATGGTGTCCCCGGCGCACGCCTCGTAGGACGTGCCGTCGAGGGTGATGGTGACGGTGCGGCTGCGGTCGATGCCGTGGCCCGGTGCGCGCTGCGCGTCCAGACGGGTGCTCATCGCTGCCCTCCTTCGGGGGTCTGGGGAGCGGCGGCGGCCCGGGCGTCGTCGCGCCCGGGCTCGTCGAACCCGCGGGTGTGGAACGGCTCGGCGCCCTCGGCGGGGCGCTCGAGCCCGGGGATGTCGGGCCGCGGCTCGCCCATCCGGTAGACGGCGAGGAACTCGTAGGTGGCGGTGTCGCGCACCGCGTTGAACCACTTGCGGCAGCCGCCGGCGTGCTGCCAGCGCTCCGCGAAGGGGCCCTTGGGGTTGTCGCGGTAGAAGAGGTACTCGGCCCACTCGCGGTCGGAGAGGGCCGACGGGTCCTCCGGGTAGGCCACGTGGGCCTGGCCGCCGTAGTGGAACTCGACCTCGTTGCGGGGCCCGCAGTCCGGGCATTCGATGAGAAGCATGGGGATGACCTCCGGTGTCAGTGGGCCACGGCGGCGGCGCCGTGCTCGTCGATGAGGTGGCCGGACTCGAAGCGCTCGAGCGCGAAGGCCCGGTTGAGCTCGTGCGGCTCGTCATGGGCGATCGTGTGCGCGTAGGTGAAGCCGGAGCCCGGGGTGCCCTTGAAGCCGCCCGTGCCCCAGCCGCAGTTGACGTAGAGCCCGCCCACGTCGGTCTTGGAGACGACGGGCGAGGCGTCGAGGGTGACGTCGACGATGCCGCCCCAGGTGCGGATCAGGTGCGCCCGCGCGAAGATCGGGAACAGCTCGACGGCCGCGGCCATCTGCTCCTCGATGACGTGGAACGAGCCGCGCTGGCCGTAGCCGTTGAACGGGTCGATGCCCGCGCCCATCACGAGCTCGCCCTTGTGCGCCTGCGAGACGTACACGTGCACGTGGTTGGACATGACGACCGTCGGGTGGACGGGCTCGAAGAGCTCGGAGACGAGCGCCTGCAGCGGGTGGGACTGGATGGGCAGGCGCACCCCGGCCATCGCGGCGAGCACCGAGGAGTGCCCGGCGACGGCGAGCGCGACCTTGCCGGTGCCGATGCGGCCGTACTTGGTCTCGACGCCGGTGACGCGACCGCCCTCGACGACGATGTCGGTGACCTCGCAGTTCTGGATGATGTCGACGCCCATCGCATCGGCCTGGCGGGCGAAGGCCCAGGCCACGTGGTCGTGCTTGGCGATGCCGGCGCGCGGCTGGTAGGTGGCCCCCATGATCGGGTAGCGGATGTCGTCGGAGATGTTGACGATGGGGCACACCTCCTTGACCTGCTGCGGGTCCAGCCACTCGGCGTCGACGCCGTTGAGCTGGTTGGCGCGCACGCGGCGCACCGACTCGCGGACATCGCCCAGGGTGTGGGCGAGGTTCAGCACGCCGCGCTGGGAGAACAGGAAGTCGTAGTCGAGCTCGGCGGGAAGCTGCTCCCAGAGCTTGAGGGACTTCTCGTAGATCGCCGCGGACTCGTCCCACAGGTAGTTCGAGCGGATGATCGTGGTGTTGCGGGCCATGTTGCCGCCGGCGAGCCAGCCGCGCTCGAGGATCGCGACGTTCGTGATCCCGTGGTTCTTGGCGAGGTAGTAGGCGGTGGCGAGGCCGTGTCCGCCGCCGCCGACGATCACCACGTCGTACGTCTTCTTCGGCTCCGGGTTCCGCCAGAGGAAGTCCGGGTGCTCGGGGAGCATGTCTGCCATGTCAGGCCTCCTGCTGGGCGAGATGGGGGTACAGGGGGTGGGCGTCGGCCAGGGCGCTCACGCGCCGTCCGAGCTCGGCGAGGACGGCCTCGTCGGCGCCTCCCTCGGCGGTGCCGGCGATCAGCGCCTCGGCGATGATGTCGGCGACCTCGGTGAACGCATCGGCGTCGAAGCCGCGGGTGGCGAGCGCCGGGGTGCCGATGCGCAGTCCCGAGGTGACCATCGGGGGGCGCGGGTCGAAGGGCACCGCATTGCGGTTGACGGTGATGTCGATGCGGGCCAGGAGGTCCTCGCCCTGCTGGCCGTCGAGCACGGAGTCGCGCAGGTCCACGAGCACGAGGTGCACGTCGGTGCCGCCGGTCAGCACGGTGATGCCGCGCTCGGCGAGGTCGGGGCGGCTCAGGCGCTCGGCGAGGATCGCGGCGCCCTCGAGGGTGCGGCGCTGGCGGTCGGCGAACGCGTCGGAGGCGGCCTGCCCGAAGGCGACGGCCTTGCCCGCGATGACGTGCTCGAGCGGCCCGCCCTGCTGGCCGGGGAACACGGCGGAGTTGATCTTCTTGGCGATCTCCGCGTCGTTGGTGAGGATCATGCCGCCGCGGGGCCCGCCGAGCGTCTTGTGCGTGGTGGTGGTGACGACGTGCGCATGCGGCAGCGGCGAGGGGTGCAGCCCCGTGGCGACGAGCCCGGCGATATGAGCCATGTCGACCATGAGCAGGGCGCCGACCTCGTCGGCGATCGCGCGGAAGCGGGCGAAGTCGAGCTGCCGGGGGTAGGCGGACCAGCCGGCGATGATGAGCCTGGGCTGCGTCTCGCGGGCGATCGCGAGGCGCTCGATCTCGTCGACGTGCTCGCAGCCGCCGTAGTAGCGGCGCCCGGGGTAGCCCTCGGCGTACTTGTTGGTCAGGACGGATCCCTGGGCCTCCATGACGGCCCGGAAGGTGTGGTTCTCCGAGGCGATCATCTCGAGGCCGCCGCGCTGGCGGGCGAGCTCGGCGTCGATCAGGCGGGAGATCTCGGAGTCCAGCTCGGCGAGCGGGGCGGACAGGGCGGGATCGGCCGCGGCGGCCGTCGGCGGGGTGCTGGGCGAGCGCGTCTCGGGGCTGCTCGGATTCGACATGGACGCTCCTCATCGATGGTCGTCGAGCCTTGATATATCAAGGTGGGGCTCACGGTAGGATGCCCGAGGAAACAGTGTCAACAGGTTCCCGGACTCCGGATCTCCTCGCCGCGCCCCGAGCGCACCGGATCGAGGATCTCCCCAGGAAGGGCCTGACCGCCGAGACGAGGAGCAGACCCATGCGCCTTCCCGCGCCGCCCGAGGAGTCCACCGGGTCCGCCGCCGGCTCCTCCCTGTCCGCCCGCGCCTACCGGGAGCTGCGCGATCGGCTGATCCTGCTCGACATCGCCCCCGGCGAGCCGATCCACGAGTCGCACCTGATGGCGGAGCTGGGCCTGGGGCGCACGCCGCTGCGCGAGGCCCTCAAACAGCTCGAGCGCGACCACCTCGTCGTCTCCTACCCCCGCCGCGGCACGTTCGCCACCACCATCGACATCACCGAGCTCTCGAAGATCTCCGAGGTCCGCTCCGTGCTCGAGCCTTTCGCCGCGCGGCGCGCCGCCGAGAAGCGGGGCGGGGCCGTGCGCGGCGAGATCGAGCTCCTCGTGCCCGAGCTCTCCGCGGACTCGCTCGCCCGATCGGGATCGCGGCGCGATCTCATGCTCATGGGCATGCGCATCCACCGCCTGGTCCACCTCGCCACCGGCAACGACTACCTCGCCGAGACCCTGGGGCGGTACGCCGACATCGCCGCCCGCATCTGGTGCGTCTCGATCGACCGCCTGACGGACCTCACCGCGCACATCGCCGAGCACGCGGACCTGCTCGAGCAGATCCTCGACGGCGATGCCGAGGGGGCCGAGGCCACCTCCGCCGAGCACGTGGCCCACTTCGAGCGGGCGCTGCGCGCAGCCCTGTAGGCGCGCGCCGGACCGCGCGGAACCCCGCGACACCCCACCCGCCCCCGTCCGAGACGGGGGTGGGCAAAGCCGCGCGCCCTCGCTACACTTCAGCGCAATCGTGTTGCCTTCACCGCAACTTTGCAGGCTGGTATCCGACGATCGCACCGGAGACGTTCCCGCCCCGACCGCGCGACGACGCACGACGAACGGACTGGACATGACGCGCAAGCCTTCGCCCCCTCCCCCGACCACGGCCCCCGACTCCGCGTCGGGCCCACCCGGGGCGCCACCCCCGGCGGTGCCGCCGACAACGGCACCGGCCCCGCCGGAGCCACCGCCGAGGTCCCTCTCCCCCGCTTCCGCGGCCGGATCATCCCGCCTCTCGACCGCGCCGTCATCACCGCCGCGCCGCCGCTGCTGATCGTGGCCGCGATCATCGCCGTCGTGCTCGACCCCGGTGGTGCCGCCGACCTCATCTCGAGCGCCCGGACGCTCGTGACCCGGCACTTCACCTGGCTGTTCGTCCTCTACTCGATCGCCGCAGCCGGCGTGTGCCTGTGGCTCGTCTTCGCCAAGGTCGGGAAGGTCCGCCTGGGAGGCCCCCAGGCGAAACCGGAGTACTCGAGCTTCGCCTGGTACTCGATGCTCTTCGCCTGCGGGCAGGGAGTGGGCCTCATCTTCTGGTCCGTCGCAGAGCCGATCATGCTCAAGGAGGAGGCCCCCGTCATCCCCGCAGGCCCCAACCCCGGCACGGCGGGCATGGCATGGTCCTACTTCCACTGGGGCCTGACGGCCTGGGCGATGTACTGCATCGTCGCCGTGTGCCTGGCTTACTCCCACCACAACCTCGGCAAGACCCTCACCTTCCGCGAGGCCACCGTCGACATCCTCCCCCGCGCCGTGCAGCGGCCCGCGGGCGTGGTTGTCGAGCTGCTCGCGATCATCGCCACCGTCCTGGGCCTGGCCACCTCGTTCGGCTTCGCCGCGATCCAGTTCAGCTCGGGCCTGTCCGCGGCGCTGGGGATCTCCGCCTCCCCGGTGCTGTGGATCTCAGTCGTGCTCGCCCTCGGCGCCTTCGCGGCCTGCAGCGCCTTCCTCGGCGTCGACAAGGGCATGAAGAGGATCAGCGAGGCCAACTCGATCCTCTCGATCGTGCTCGTCGTCGGCGTGCTGGTCTTCGGCCCGATCGTCTACATCCTCTCGACCATGACGGAGACCTTCGGGGCGTTCTTCACGCACTTCGTCCCGATGAGCTTCTTCACCGACGCCTCTCTCGCACAGGGGTCCATCGCCTCCTGGGAGGACTCCTGGAGCGGCTGGTGGACCGTGTTCATCTGGTGCTGGGTGATCGCGTTCTCCCCGTTCGTGTCGGGGTTCATCGCCCGCATCTCGCGCGGCCGCACGATCCGCGAGTTCGTCCTGGGCGTGTGCATCGTCCCCTCGCTCATCGTCATGGTGTGGATCGGCGTGATCGGCTCCGCCGCCCTCTACTACGACTCCACGAGCTCCGGCTCGATCTCCGCGGACGTCGCCGAGGACACCTCGAGCGGCCTGTTCTCGATGCTCGGCATGATCCCGATCGTCGGGACCGTGCTGATGATCGTCGCGACCCTGCTGGTGGCCACCTACTACGTGACGAGCCTCGATTCGGGCACCTACGCGCTCGCCTCATTCGTCTCCGCCCCTAAGCGCGCCGGCGCCTGGTTCCGCGTGGTCCTCGTGGTCTCGATCAGCGCGGTCGCGATCTCCCTGCTGTCGATGGGCGGGACCTCGGCACTGGACACCGTCCAGACGGGCACCATCATCGGCGCCTTCCCCTTCACGTTCGTGATCCTGCTGATGATCGCCAACCTCGTCAGTCGCCTGCGCAAGCGCAACCGCGAGGTCAAGAAGCTGGAGAAGACCATCAACGATCCCCGCCCGCTGCCGGAGGACGAGCACGTGGACGCCGACGGGATCCCCCTCAAGCACGGGAGCGTGCAGTCATGACCGACCGGACCGGACCCGCCGCCTCCCCGACGTCGCCGGGCGCGGGCGCCGTCGTCGCCGCCGAGATCGATGCCGTGACGTTCGCCGAGCGCCTCGCCGCCGGCGCCCCCGTGCTGATCCCCGTCGGCGCGACCGAGCAGCACGGCCCGCACCTCCCGCTGGGGACGGACGCGATGCTGGCCGATGCCATGGCGCGCGGGGCCGCCGAGCACGTCGGAGGCCTCGTGATGCCCGCCTTCTCGTGGGGTTACAAGTCCCAGCAGCGCTCGGGCGGCGGCGACCACCTGACCGGGTCGACGAGCCTGGACGCCGCCGCGCTGATCGGCCAGACCCAGGATGTCCTACGCTCCCTGCTGCGCCAGGGCGCGCGGCGGATCGTGCTGGTCAACGGGCACTTCGAGAACACGCAGTTCCTGTACGAGGGGATCGATCTGGCCCTGCGGGAGCTCGATGCGGAGGCGCGGGACGCCTCCGCCGTCCTGCTCCTGTCGTACTGGGACTACGTGAGCGAGGAGACCATCGGGCGGGTGTTCCCGGACGGCTTCGGCGGCTGGGACGTGGAGCACGGCGGCGTGCTCGAGACCTCCCTCATGCTGCATCTGCATCCGCGCCTGGTGCGCATGGACCGCGCCCCCAGCCACGGGCCGGCGCAGCTGCGCCGCTTCGACCGCCTCCCGATCCACCCTGAGCGCACTCCCGCCTCGGGATGCCTGTCGAGCCCGATCGGGGCGAGCGCCGACAGCGGGCGCCTCCTGCACGAGCAGGTCGTCGCGGACCTCGGGGCGGAGCTGCTCTCCGAGCTCGGCGACGGGACGGCAGGGGCGGCCGCGGGCTGAGGCGCGACGCCGTCAGCGGCGGGGGACGTCGGCCCCCATGCGCCGGCTGACGGCGTCGGCGGCCGCGCGGGTCTGCATCCCGAGCTCCTCCAGCTGCGCGCGCGAGACGCGGAAGCGCGGGGCGGCCAGGAGCAGGGCTCCGACGCACAGACCGCGGTGGTCGAGGACGGGCGCCGCGGCCGCGGCCTCGTCGGGCAGGGTCTCGCCGTCGTTCAGGGCGAAGCCGGTGCGCCGCACCTCCTCGAGCCGCTCGAGGTAGACCTCCGCATCCATCGGCTCGTCGAAGCCCAGATCGCCGCGCGCGAGGAGCTCCCGCACGCGGGACTCCTCCTCCTGGGCGCAGAACACCTGCACGCTCGCGCTGAGGCCGGTCCCGTAGCGGGAGCCCAGCGCCGAGGTCTGCTTGACGTTGCGCTTGCTCGCGACCTGCTCGACCGACACGGACTCCTGGCCGTCCCAGACGGTCAGCGCCGCGGTCTCGCCGGTGCGGTCGCGCAGGGCCACGAGCTCGGGCACCGCGATGCGGCGCACGTCGAGCGAGGCGAGCAGCGGAGCGGCGATCCCGATCAGTCCGAGCCCCAGGCGGTAGCGGCGGGTCCGCTCGTCGCGCTCGACGATGCCCTCGGCCTCGAGGGTGGACAGGATCCGGGAGACGGAGGACTTGTGGAGGCCGACGCGGCGCGCGATCTCGGTGACACCCTGGTCGGGGGCGTCGCTCGTGAAGCAGCGCAGGACCTCGAAGACGTTGGCGATCACCGAGCCGCCGCGCTGGTCCTGGGCGCTGCGGGCGGTGGCGGTGGTGGGCATGGCGAGACCCTATCCCTCCTGGTCTGCGGGGCGGTGCGGAGAGCGCCTCGAGCGCGTCCGCCCCGGGATGCAGAGCCGCCCTCCGACAGGGGTCCGCGACGCGCCGCGGCCGCGGACGGAGGGTGATCCCGCTCCGTCCGCGGCCTCTCCTCATCCGGCCGCGGGGGCGTGTCCGCAACCGGTCGCTGCCCGGCGGCGGGGGCGTGTCCTCACCCGCCGCGGCCCCCGCAGCGCCTCAGGCGCTGATGATGTTGTGCTCGGGTCCGAAGGGGAACATCGTGATGTCCTCGGCCCCGTCCTCCCCGATCACGAGGATGTCGTGCTCGCGGTAGCCGCCGGCGCCCGGCTGCCCCTCGGGGATCGTGATCATGGGCTCCATCGAGACCACCATGCCGGGCTCGAGCACGGTGTCGATGTCCTCGCGCAGCTCGAGCCCGGCCTCGCGCCCGTAGTAGTGGGACAGCACGCCGAAGGAATGCCCGTAGCCGAAGGTGCGGTAGGGCAGGAGCCCGTAGCCGATGTAGATCTCGTTGAGGGCGGCGGCGATGTCCTTGCAGACGGCGCCGGGCTTGATGAGCTCGATGCCCGCCCGGTGGACCTCGACGTTGATGTTCCACAGGCGCAGCGACTCCTCGTCCGGCTCGCCGAAGAACAGGGTGCGCTCGAGGGCCGTGTAGTAGCCGGTGGGCATCGGGAAGCAGTTCAGGGAGAGGATGTCCCCCTTCTGGACCTGGCGCGTGGTGGCCCAGTTGTGGGCGCCGTCGGTGTTGATGCCCGACTGGAACCACACCCAGGTGTCGCGCACCTCGCGGTGGGGGAAGGTCTTGGCGATCGCACGGGTCATCGCCTGGGTCCCGGCGAGCGCCACCTCGTACTCCGGCACGCCCTCGTGGACCGCCGCGCGGACGGCCTCGCCGCCGAGGTCGCCGATGCGGGCGCTGTGCTTGATGACCTCGATCTCCTCGGCCGACTTGATCATGCGCCGGCGCATGGCGTCCTGGGAGACGTCCACCAGCTCCGCGCCCTCGAAGGCGTCCTGGAGACGCTGGCGGATCAGCATCGGGACGGTGTCGTCCTCGATGCCCAGGCGCTTCGGGCTGGTGATGCCGCGCTCGGCGAGGACCTGCTGGAGGGCGTAGTAGAAGTTGTCGCGCTGCCAGTCGGTGTAGACGATGTTCTCGCCGTAGCTGGTGCGCCAGGGCATGCCGGCATCGATGTTGGCGGTCACGGTGCAGGTGTCGTCGGCGGTGACGACCATGGCGTAGCTGCGGCCGAAGTACGTGAACAGGAAGTCGCTGTAGTACTTGATGCCCTGATAGCTGGTGAGGATCACCGCGTCGAGGTCCTTCGCCGCCATGATCTCGCGCAGGCCCGCCAGGCGGCGCTCGAACTCTGCGTCGGAGAACGTCAGCTGCTGCTTCTCGCCGATGTGCAGCACCTTGAGGCGCTCGAGGTCGGCGACGGACGTGGCGGGGGCGGTGTTCGGGTTCTGGGCGGTCATGGGTGTGCACCTCTTCCGGCTCGTGGCGGTCCGGCATCATCGCCTGACGCAACCGTGTTTCCTTCATTGCAACGCTAGGCGCCATGAGACCACGAGCCCCGAGGCCCGTCAAGAGCATCCGGAGCGCGGTCGCAGGGTTGACGCCAGAGACGTCAGAGTGCACTCTCGTGCAACGTCGTTGCCTTCTGCGCAACGCATACCGGATGCAGTGCCGCACCCACACCGAAGGAGGCGCCATGAGCGCCATGCCCCCTGGACCCGCACGCCCCTCCCCCGCGAGCCGGGTCCCCACAGCGCCGCCGCCGTCGGACGACGGCTACGACACGCTCAGCGGACGGCACATGCCGCATCGCATCGACCCCGCCACACGCCGCAAGGTGCTCCAGGCCAGCTTCATCGGCAACTTCGTCGAATGGTTCGACTACGCCGCCTACGGCTACCTCGCCGCCACGATCGGCGCCGCCTTCTTCCCCGAGGCCGACCGCGCCACCCAGCTCCTCTCGAGCTTCGCGATCTTCGCCATCTCCTTCATCGTCCGCCCCATCGGCGGCTTCATCTGGGGCTACCTCGGCGACCGCCTCGGGCGCCGCGCGGCGCTGGGCTGGTCCATCCTCATCATGAGCGGCGCAACGTTCCTCATCGCCCTCATCCCCAGCTACTCCTTGATCGGGATCCTGGCCCCGATCGCCCTGCTCATCCTGCGCCTGGTCCAGGGCTTCTCGGCCTCCGGCGAGTACGCCGGCGCCTCCGCCTTCCTCGTCGAGTACGCCCCGCCGCACCGTCGCGGCATCTACGCCGCGATGGTCCCCGCCTCCACGGCCACCGGGCTGCTGCTCGGCTCCCTCATCGCCGCCCTGCTCACGGCGACGCTGTCCGATCAGCAGATGGTCGACTGGGGCTGGCGCCTGCCGTTCCTGCTGGCCGCCCCGATGGGGCTCATCGGCCGCTACATCCGCACGCGCCTCGAGGACTCCCCCGCCTCGGTCGAGGCGATCCTGGCCGGGGAGCCGATGCCGTTCGTCGCCATCGGCGTCCCCGAGCTCGTGCGGAGGGAGTCGGCCTGACCGCACCTCGGGCCTCGGCCCCTCGCGCATGACGAAGGCCCCGCCCAGGGCGGGGCCTTCGTCATGCGGGCGTCGGGAGCGCCGCGTCAGGGCGTGATGATCTTGCCCGGGTTGAGGTTGCGGCCCGGGTCGCTCGCGGAGAACACGTCGTGCAGGATCGAGACCCCGACGGGCGTGATGTCGTCCTCGATCCACGGCTGATGCTCCGTGCCCACCGCGTGGTGGTGGCTCAGCGTGCCGCCGTGGTCGATGAAGGCCTGCTGCACCGCGTGCTTGAGGGTCGTGTACTCGGCCAGCGCCCGCTCCTTCGAGGAGTACGGGAAGGCGAACGTGAAGTACAGGCAGGCCCCGGAGTGGTAGCTGTGGCTCATGTGGCAGAACATGAAGCCCGTCAGGCCCATATCGTCGAGCGCCTTCTGCCCCGCCGCCATGACCTCGGTGTGCATCTCGTTCAGGCGCGACCACGGGGCCGCGGTGTCCGAGACGTCGCCGAACACGTCGTAGCTGAGCAGGAAGTCGCGCAGGTACGGGGTGTCGAACTTCTTCTGGTCGTAGATCGCGCCCGGGCCGGCGCCCAGCGAGATGCCGCCGTTGCGCTTGACGATCCCCCTGACCGTGCTCTCCTGGCGCGACACGGACTCCTTCGAGCCCTCGAAGCACACGTAGGCGATGCACATGTCCCCGTCGGTGTTCCAGCCCTTGCGCCGCAGGTAGGCGAACAGGCCGTCCTGCACCTTCCCGGCCACCTTGCCCTTGGTCGACGTCGGCTCCTTGACCATCGACAGCGAGAACGCGGTCTCGGGGCCGTCGGACAGGCGCGTGAACGTGGGGAACACGTCGGTGGCGCGGGCGATCGCGTGCATACCGCGGATGCCGTGCTCCCAGTCGGGGAACATGTAGGCGATCACCTGACGCTGCGCCGGCAGGCGGTGCACCTGCACGGTGACCTCGGTGATCACGCCCAGGCGCCCTTCGGAGCCGAGCACCAGCTCGCGCATGCTCGGCCCGTCGGACTGTCCCGGCAGGGCGGTGACGGCGAGGACGCCGCGCGGGTGGGCCAGGCGCAGGCCGCGGACGATGTCGGCGATGTCGCCGTACTTGTCGCTCTGCATGCCTGTCGAGCGCGTCGCGGCCCAGCCGCCGAGCGTCGAGTAGTTGAACGAGTCCGGGAAGTGGCCCAGGGTCCAGCCCTCGGCGTTGAGCTGGTCCTCGAGGTCGGGCCCGTAGGCGCCGGCCTCGACGCGGGCCAGCCCGGAGGTCTCGTCGATCGACAGCACCGCGCGCATGCGCCCCAGGTTGACGGTCACGACGGGGCGCTGCTCGGCGACATCCGGGGTGACGGAGCCGGAGATGCACGAGCCGCCGCCGAAGGGGATCAGCACCAGGTCCTCGTCGAGGACGAGGCGCAGGATCGCCTGCACGTCCTCCTCAGTGCGCGGGTAGACGACGGCGTCGACGATGCGCTCGAAGTCGCCCGTGCGCACCCGGAACAGGTCGGTGACGGAGCGGCCGAAGGAGTGGACCACGCGCATCTCGTCGTCCACCAGCACGTTGTCCTCGCCCAGCAGCTCGACCAGTCGCGCGCGCGTCTGCTCGCCCAGGCGGCTCGCGGGCACCTCGTACGCCGACAGCTCCGGCTCGGGGCGCTGCTCGAGCTCGTGGAGGTCCAGGCCGATCTTGTCCTTGGCGAACGGCGGGAACGCGGGCTTGTTGTCCCAGCGGAACGCGACGTCGTCCAGGCCCCAGCCCCACCACTTGTGGCGCTTGACCTCGCGGCCCGAGGCCGGGGCCGGCCAGGGGCCCGTGCTCGGGATAGCGGGCGTCCCCGCGGGAGCGGTCCTCGTGCTGCGGTCCATCGTCAGTCCGCCTTCCTGTCGTGCGGGTCCGGTGCGGGCGCCGGGCGCGGTCCGAGGACTGCGTCGCGGTGGGTGTCGTAGAGATCGGCGACGGCCGCGCGGATGCGGTCGTTGAAGTCGGTGACGGACTCGTCGGGGGCGGCCACGAGCGGCTCGCCGAAGACGACCTTCACCGGCGGGCGCCCCGGCTTGGGCCAGTTGCGGCCCTTGGGCATCGCCTCGTGGCCGCCGATGATCGCGGCGGGCACGAGGGGCACGCCCACGTTCGCGGCGAGCGCCGCGGCCCCCGGCTTGAAGCTCCCCATCACGCCGGTCTGCTGGCGCCCGCCCTCGGGGAACACGAGGATCGGCACGCCCGAGCGCAGCAGGCGCCGGGACGTGCCGGAGTTCTTGCGGGAGCCGTCGCGGTCGATCGGGAAGGCGTTGAGCATCCAGCGCACGAACGTGCGGCGATGCCAGACGCGGAAGAAGTAGTCCGCGGCGACGCCCGTCGAGAGCAGTCGGCCCTGGCTCCACGGGAGGCTGATCGCCAGCAGCGGCCCGTCGACGTGGCTGGTGTGGTTGGAGACCAGCACGAAGGGGCCGCGGATGGTGCGCACGCGGCGGTGGACCTCGACGCTCGGGGTGACCGCCGAGTTCAGCACCGCGCGGAAGACGACGCGCTGGATGAACCAGCGCACTCCCGCCCGCCAGCGCGAGCGGTAGACCGCCAGGCGCTCATCGGACAGGTCGAAGCCCTGTGCGCGCGCCGGCGAGGAGAGCGAGGGCTGCGGGGGGCGGGCCGCGGTCCCGTCGCCGGTCGCGCCGCGCTGGTCGGAGCCTGCCATCGGCGTCAGCGCTCCCTGCTGCGCCGCGAGGAGAGCACCGAGCTGACCCGGTGGATCGCCGCGCGCGGCGCCACCCGCGCGAGCGCCACGAGCACCTGGAAGCGCTTGGAGGGGATGGAGACGGCGCGGCCGCGGGCGACGTCGCGCAGGCACTCCTCGACGAGGCGCTCGGGCGTGAGCCACAGGAAGCCGGGGATCGAGGACCCCTTGATGCCGGCGCGGGAGTGGAACTCGGTGCGGACCCAGCCGGGGGCGAGCAGCGTGACCTGCACGCCCGTGCCCTCGAGCTGCACGTGGAGCGCCTCGGTGTACGAGTTCACCCACGACTTGATCGCGGAGTAGTTGTTCTGGGTGACGAACGCGCTCACGGAGCCGACGTTGATGATCCAGCCCTGATGCCGGGCCGTCATCGCGCGGGCGGCGGCGGCCGACAGGAGGATCACCGAGCGCATCATGACCTCGTAGCCGCGGTCGTGCTCGGTCATGTCCGCGCTGGTCAGCTCGGTGCGGACGGAGAAGCCTGCGTTGTTGACGAGCACGTCGATCGCGGGGTGCTCGGCATCCGCGGCCTCGAGGCGATCGGCCACGCGCTGCTGGTGGTCGCGGTCGGAGAGGTCGGCGGCGATGGTCTCCACGTCGATGCCGTACTCGCGACGCAGGGCGGCCGCGGACTCCTGCAGCCGGTTCTCGTCCCGCGCGACCAGGACGAGGTCCACGCCGCGGCGTGCGAAGGCGGTCGCGAATGCGGCTCCGATGCCGGATGTGCCACCGGTGATCAGGGCCCTGTGCATGCGGCTACGGTACACTAGCGCGGCGCTGACCAGCGCCGGGAGCGACTCCCGAGCAGCATCCGAGCAGCATCGCGCGGCGGTCCGTCAGCGATCGCGCAGCACCGTCCCCGGGAGCCTCCAGCATGTCGAAGACCACTGATCAGACCAGCGACGTCGCCCCCGCCGCCCCGCCCGCGGACCAGCAGATCCTGCTGACCGGCGTCACCGGGTTCCTCGGCCAGGCCGTCCTCCAGGCGCTCCTCGAGAGCTTCCCGCGCGTGCGGGTGACCGTCGTGATCCGCCCCAAGGGCGCGCAGACCGGCCGCAAGCGCCTCGAGGGCCTCCTGCGCAAGCCCGTCTTCGCCTCCTGGGACGAGCGCGCCGGCGAGGGCACGGCCCGCGCCGCCTTCGACGAGCGCGTCGACGTCCTCGAGGGCGATCTCACGGACATGCCTCCGATCACGCAGCACGTCGACACCGTCATCCACTCGGCGTCCTCGGTATCGTTCGACCCGCCGATCGACGAGGCCTTCCGCACCAACGTCGGCGGCGCCCGCAACCTCTACGAGGCGCTGCTCGCCTCCGGCCAGGACCCGCACGTCATCCACGTCTCCACCGCGTACGTCGGCGGCATCTCCAAGGGCCTGCGCCAGGAGGGCGCGCTCGTCCACGACGTCGACTGGCGCGCCGAGCACGACGCGGCCCTCGCCGCCCGGGAGCGCGTCGACGCCGAGTCCCGCCTGCCCGAGGCCCTGCGCTCGCAGATGCTCAAGGCTCGCGTGCGCGACGGGAAGATGGGCCCTAAGGCCGTGGCCGCCGCCGCGGAGGACGCGCGCCGCAGCTGGGTCCACGACCGCCTCGTCGACTACGGGCGCCTGCGCGCGCAGTCCGTCGGCTGGACCGACATCTACACGTTCACCAAGGCGATGGCCGAGCGCGTCGCCGAGGACCTGTGGGCGGGCTCCGGCCACCGCGTCTCCTTCGTGCGCCCCTCGATCATCGAGTCGGCGCTGCGCCGCCCCTACCCGGGCTGGATCGACGGCTACAAGGTCGCCGACCCGCTGATCATGGCCTACGGCCGCGGCCTGCTGCCCGAGTTCCCGGGCCTGGCCGACTCGATCCTCGACATCATCCCCGTCGACTTCGTGGTCAACGTGATCGTCGCGCTCGCGACCCAGCCGGTGTCACGCCGCGGCGACGACGCCTACTTCCAGGTGGTCTCCGGCAACACCAACCCGTTGCCGTTCCACGAGATGGTCACGGCCGTGCGCGGCTACTTCGTGGACAACCCCCTCGAGGACGACAAGGGCGAGCCGGTGATCGTGCCGGAGTGGGACTTCCCCGCCGTCGAGATGGTCGACGTCCGCTTCCGCCTCAAGGAGCTCGCGACGAAGGCCGGCCAGATGGCCGTCTCCCGCCTGCCCGCGACGCGGCGCACCCGCACCTGGACCTCCACTCTGCATCGCAACGCCTCGGGGCTGGCGAGCCTGCGCAAGTACACCGACCTGTACCGCCAGTACACGAAGACGGAGATGGTCTTCGACGATGCGAACACGCGCGCCCTGCGCGAGGAGCTGCCCGCCGCGTTCCTCGCCGGCGGCACGTCGGCCGAGGGCGTCGCCGGCGCCGTCGAGGGCGTGGACCGCGCCGCCTTCGACTTCGACATCGCGGACCTGGACTGGCAGACCTACTTCCGCGAGCTGCACCTGCCGGCCGTCACGGAGCTGACCAAGGCGTACTCGCGCCGCAAGGCCGCGCTGAGCACGCGCGCCGAGCGCCCCGCCGCCGCGATGCCCGAGGGCTCCGACGTCCTGGCCGTGTTCGACCTTGACGGGACCGTCGTCGCGACGAACATCGTCCAGCAGTACCTCGACGTCGTGAAGGCCACGAAGCCGCGCCGCCAGTGGCCGGCCGAGATCGGCAACCTCGCGGGCGCCCTCCCCGGCTACCTGCGGGCCGAGAGCCGCGA
This sequence comes from Brachybacterium nesterenkovii, assembly GCF_900163655.1. Classification (GTDB taxonomy): domain Bacteria; phylum Actinomycetota; class Actinomycetes; order Actinomycetales; family Dermabacteraceae; genus Brachybacterium; species Brachybacterium nesterenkovii. The sequence goes on along the minus strand of NZ_FWFG01000101.1, from coordinate 30,866 downwards.
CCGCTCCGAGTTCATCCGCTCCGTCAACCGCCGTTACCAGGGCTTCCGCACGGCCGAGCTGCGCGAGCTGCTCGCCGGGGAGCTGGGCCGGCGCATCCGCGCGTCGATCCGCCCCGAGGCGCTCGAGCTCATCGAGCAGCACCGGCGGGCGGGGCACCGCACCGTGCTGGTGACGGGCGCGCTCGACGTGCTGGTCGAGCCGCTCGCGGACCTGTTCGACGAGGTCGTCGCCACGCACATGCACGAGGACGAGAACGGGGTGATGACGGGCTACCTCGCCACCCCGCCGCTCGTCGACGAGGCCCGCGCGAACTGGCTGCGCAAGTACGCCGGCCGCGTCGGTGCGGACCTGAAGAAGTCCTACGGCTACGGCGACTCCCACGCCGACGCCGCCTGGCTCGAGCTCGTCGGCACGCCGTCGGCGGTCTCCCCGGACCTGGGGCTGTACGCGGTCGCGAAGAAGAAGCGCTGGGCCGTCCTGGAGTGGTGACGCTGCGGGCGCGCTGAGCCGGTCGGCGCCACCGTCGCCCCGGTCGCGCCCCGTTGAGCCGCCCGCAGCGTTGTGTCCGTTTCCGTGTACACGACGCGCGTCATGTACACGGAAACGGACACAACCGTGCGCAGGCCGCGCGTCGCCATGCCTCCACAGGCACCCGTTGTCCCCACCGCGTATCGCCCCCTGCCCGCGCAGCCGCCCTCCGCCGTAGCGTCCGGGACATGCCGCGCACAACCCCTCTCCCGCCCGGGGCACTCCTGAGCCGTGCCGACTGGATCGCCCGCGGGGTCTCGACGCAGCGGCTCTCCGGACCGGACCTGACGCGCATCTTCCCCGGCGTCTACACGCCCACCGCACAGCCCGCTTCGCTCACCGCGATGTGCCACCGGCTCCAGACGCATGTCCTGCCGGGGCGCGTCATCAGCCACAGCACGGCCGCCTCCCTGCACGGCCTTCCCCTGCCCTGGTGGTTCGACGGCGGCATCGGCCTGCTCGGGGAGCGCACACGACGCACGACCCAGGGTCGGATCACCCCGTCGCGCCTCCCCGAGGCCAGCCCCGACGCCCGGCGCGGCGAGGCGCTCCACCAGCCTGCCGCGTCCCCGCGCGCCGCGTCCCAGCCTGCCGCATCCCAGCCTGCCGCGTCCCCTCGCGCCGCGTCCTCGTCGTTCGAGCCCACGCCTGCCTGGACCCCTCCCCCGCTGCACTGCATCGTCCCGCCCGGCGGCTCCCACAGCGCGGGGCCCGGCGTCCGCGTGCACCGGTCACACCCCGGGCAGACGGTCTCCATCGAGGGCCTGGTCGTGTCGCACCCCGTCGAGGTGCTTCGGCAGCTGGGCACTGCTCTGCCTCTCGTCGACCTCGTCGCCGTGGCCGACCATCTGCTCGGTGAGGCGAGCCCCGTCCCGGACCTGCCGCCCGTCGACATGCGGGAGATCCTACGGCGCGAGCAGCGTCACGGATCTCCTGCTGCGCGGAACGCCCTCGCTCTGGCCCGACCGCGCGTCGCATCGCCCGGGGAGACCCGCCTGCGCCTGCTCATCACCCGAGCCGGCTTTCCTGAGCCGACGCCGGACATCGTCGTGCCCGACCCCGACGCCCCCGGGCACCTCCGCCGCATCGACCTCGGGTATGCGCACCTGCTGATCGGCATCGAGTACCAGGGCGAATACCATCGGACCGGTCGTGACCAGTGGCGCGCGGACGAGCGCCGTCGTGACGCCCCCGCATCCGTCGGCTGGGATCTGCGGTATGCCACGGCCGCCGACATCGCCCGGCCCCAGCGATTCCTCTCGGCGCTGCAGCGCTCCTTCCTCCGCGCCGGAGCCGAGGCACCGCCTGCATCGAACTGGGCTGGCTCGGCGGGAGCGGAGCTCGGCCGCGGCACGGCACCACCGGCGCATGCTGCGCGTCTAGCGCGTCCTGCGCGCTGATGAGCGCCGCGTCCAGAGGGGCCCCCCCTTCGGACAGGCGCGCCCTCCCTGACGCGAGTTGTGTCCATTCCCGTGTACATGCGCCTGAGCTTGTACACGGGAATGGACACAAACCGAGTTCCCCTCGGCGCGCCCAGGGACCACGCGCCCAGGGACCACGCGCCTCGGGGACGACACGCCCGGGAGCCCGCCCCGCGGAGACTCCCGACTCAGCCGGTGTTCTTCAGGCCCGCCGCGACGCCGTTGATGGTGGTCAGCAGCGCCCGCTGCAGCTGCTCGTCGGGCTCGAGGCCCTGCGCGTCGCGCGCCCGGACCCGCTGCAGCATCGCGACCTGCATGTAGCTGATGGGGTCGAGGTAGCGGTCGCGCACGGCCAGGGTGCGCTTGAGGATCGGCTGGTTGTCCAGCAGGCCCAGCACGCCGGTGAGGCGCTCGACCTCCGCGACGGTGAGCTCGTACTCCTCGCGGATCCCGTCGAACAGGTGCCACAGGCGCTCGGGCACGAGGGAGTGCACGTAATGCGCGGCGATGTCCATGTCGGTCTTCGCGAGCGTCATCTCGATGTTGGAGATGACGGTGCGGAAGAAGTGCCAGGACCGCAGCATGTCGTGCAGCTCGTCCTCGAGCCCGGCCTCGCGGGCGGCCTTCAGACCCGAGCCCGCGCCGAACCAGCCCGGGACGATCTGGCGCGACTGCGTCCACCCGAACACCCACGGGATCGCCCGGAGCCCGTCGAGCCCCTTCTCCGACGTGGTGCGCTTGGAGGGCCGCGATCCGATCTTGAGGTCGCCCAGCTGCTCGACCGGGGTCGACAGCACGAAGTACTCGGGCAGATCCGGGTCGTCGGCCAGCACCCGGTAGCGCGCGAAGGCGGCGTCCGAGACGTGCTGCATCACCTGGCCGAAGCGCTCGAGCTGCTCAGCGGACTGGCGCGGGGTCGTGTGCAGGGCGGTGCCCTGGAGGACCGCGGCGAGCGAGAGGTCGAGGTTCTCGCGGGCCAGCACCGGGAGCATGTACTTGTCGGAGATGACCTCGCCCTGCTCGGTGAACTTGATGGCGCCCTCGAGGACGCCGTAGGGCTGAGCGAGGATCGCGTCGTACGTGGGGCCGCCGCCACGACCGACGGAGCCGCCGCGGCCGTGGAACAGGCGCAGCGTGACGTCGTGCTCGGCGGCCACATCGCGCAGGCGCCGCTGGGCCTGGTGGATCTCCCACTGGCTGGTGACCACGCCGGACTCCTTGTTGGAGTCGGAGTAGCCGAGCATGATCTCCTGCCGGTCCCCGCGCAGGCGCACGATCTCGCGGTAGGAGGGGTCCCGCAGCAGCTGATCGAGGATCGCGCCGGCGTTGCGGAGCTCCTCGACGGTCTCGAGCAGCGGCACGAAGCCGATGTCGGCGCGCTTCTTCTCGGGGCTGGCGAGGTCGATGAGGCCGGCCTCGCGGGCCAGCAGGGCGACGGCGAGGATGTCGTCGGCGCCGCGGGTCATCGACACGATGTACGTCTCGATGCACTCGGGGCCGTAGACGCGGTGGGCCTCGCGGATCTCCCCGAACACCTGGAAGGTGGGGCGGGTGACATCATCGAGGATCCCGCTCTCCGGGGACGACAGCTCGGCGCCGGCCATCGGGCGGCGGCTCGCGAGCTCGGCCGACAGGACCCGCGTGCGGGTCTCGCGGTCGAGGTCGTCGTAGGCGCCGTCGAGCTCGCCGAGGCGGTCGAACAGGCGGGCGAGGACCTCGTGGTGCTTCTCGGCGTGCTCGCGGACGTCGAGGGTCGCGAGCGAGAGGCCGACGCCGGCGAGGACCTGCTGGGCGATCGCGAGGGAGCCGTCGGCGACGCGGTCGCCCTGATGGCGGGCCAGCGCCGCGCGGACGAGATCGAAGTCGTCCTGCAGCTCGGAGCCGCGCAGGTAGTCCCGGCCCGCCTCGTGGGCGAGGCCGTCGTGGATGCGGCGACGGGTGTTCTCGAGCTTGGAGCGCATGGCCCCGAGCTTGAGGCGGTAGGGCTCCTGCTCGTAAGGCTCGTACTGGTCGCGCTCGACGAGGCCGTGGCGCTCGATGTCCTCAACCAGGCTCGCCCGCAGCTCGGGATCGTCCCCGGTGAGCGAGCTCGAGACCGAGAGGTCCGCGATCGCGCGGGTGATGAACTCGATGGCGATGTCGATCGCGGTGTCGGCCTGCAGGCGCAGCACCTCGCGGGTGACCGCCGCCGTGACGAACGGGTTGCCGTCGCGGTCGCCGCCGATCCAGGAGCCGAAGCGCAGCGGGGTCGTGCGCTCGGTGAGGTCCGCGCCGGCCTCTCGCAGCTCGTCGCGGAAGTCGTCGAGGACGCCCGGCATCGTGTGCAGGTAGATCTGGCGCAGGTAGTACAGGGCGTTGCGGGACTCGTCGATCGGCGTGGGCTGCTGGCGGCGCAGCTCGTCGGTCTGCCACAGGGCCTCGATGACCTCGGACAGGTCGCGGTCCTGGCGGCGGCGCTCGACCGTGCCCTCCTCCGTCTCGGAGTCGAGGAGGTCCGAGACGCGCCGCAGCTTCGTCAGGACCGCGCGGCGGGAGGCCTCGGTGGGGTGGGCGGTGAAGACGAGGCGCACGTCGAGGGAGTCGACGGCCGCCTGCAGCGCCTCCGGGCCGAGCTCCTCGGAGATGGCCTTGACGGTGCGCGGGATCCAGGAGTCCTCCGCGGCCGCCTCGTCGAGGGCGCGCACGCGGTAGACCTGCTCGGCGGCGTTGGCCAGCAGGAAGTACTCGGTGAAGGCGCGGGTCAGCGCGGTGGCCTGCTCGATCGGCAGCTCCGCGAGGCGCTGCTGGATGCGGCGGGCGTCGTCCGCGTCGGTGGAGGACTTCGCCTCCTTGGTCTGGCGCCGCACGTCCTCGACGAGCTCGAGGAGCTCGGGGCCGTGCTGATCGGCGATGGTGCGGCCGAGCAGCGTCGACAGGCGCCGGACGACGGCGCGCAGGGGTGCGTCGATATGGGGGTCGTCGCCGACCACCGGGAACTCGGCGGTCAGGGTGGGGACGGGCGGTGCGGACTCGTCGCGCACGGGGCCTCCTGGGTCGTCTCGGCCGGATAGGGCGGCGCGAGCGACCGGCGCCGAATCAGCGTCACCAGCCGCATCGGCGCTGAGCGGACGGCGCCCACTCTACGCCCGGGGCACAGGACGGGCGGGGCGGGCCGGATGCTGGGCGGCCGTCAGGACCGGTGCGCGGATGCTTCCGACGGGCGGACGGCGGCACCGCCGGTGCGGTCCGGAGCGAAGGCGAGGTCGATCCCTCCGGCATGCGGTGGCCGCCCTGCCGACGACACGCCCGCAGGGGCTCCTGCACGCCAGATCCGCGCCTGCTCCGCGGAGCGGATCAGCAGACCTCGGCCGCAGGCGACAGCGCTCTTGCTCCAGAGGGTCCGACGCGGGCATGGAAGAAGGGCCGCGACCAAGCATTTCGCCTGTTCACGGCCCTTTTCTCGAGCGGAGACGAGAGGATTTGAACCTCCGAGGCGATTTTGGTCGCCTACTCCCTTAGCAGGGGAGCGCATTCGGCCGCTCTGCCACGTCTCCTCGTACGACTGAGGCGCACGATCGCTGCGCGAGGCAGCCGTTCTAGCGTACCGGAGGCGGGCGTGACGGGCCACACGGGGCGCTGCGATGTGAGCCACCCCTACATGAGATGCTCGGACGATGAAGATCGTCCTGGCCCCCGACTCGTTCAAGGAGTCCGTGACCGCCGCCGAGGCCGCGAGCGCGATGGCGCGCGGCGTGCGCACGGTCGTGCCCGATGCCGAGTGCATCGAGGTCCCGATGTCCGACGGCGGCGAGGGCTTCACCGAGGCCGTGGCCGCAGGGATCGGCGCACGGGTCATCGACGTCGACGTCCACGACGCGCTCGGCCGCCCCGCCCGCGGGACGATCGCCGTCGGCGAGGGCATCGCCGCGTTCGAGGTCGCCAGCGCCGTGGGCCTGGACATGGTCGAGACCGGCGAGCGGGACATCATGCGCTCCTCCTCGCGCGGCGTCGGCGAGCTGCTGCTGGCCGCCGTCGAGCACGTGGGCGAGGGCGGACAGGTGGTGGTCGGCCTCGGCGGCTCGGCCACGAACGACGGCGGCGCGGGCATGCTCGCGGCCCTCGGCGCGCAGTTCCTCGACAGCGAGGGCCACGAGCTCGAGCCGCACCCGGCGGGCCTGCGCGACCTCGCGCGCATCGACCTCAGCGGCCTCGACCCGGCCGTACGGTCCCTGCGGATCACCGCCGCCTGCGACGTGACCAACCCCCTGACGGGCGAGCGCGGGGCGAGCGCCGTGTTCGGACCGCAGAAGGGGGCCGACGCGGACACGGTCCGCGACCTGGACAGCCTGCTCGACCGCCTGGCACGGACGGCGCAGCAGGCGACGGACGCCGATGCCGGGGGCAAGGGTCCCGCGTCGGCGGCCGCTGCGGAGGGCGCCGGGGCGGCCGGCGGTCTGGGATGGGCGCTCATGGCCTTCCTCGGCGCCCTCATGGAGCCCGGCGTCGACCTCGTCTGCCGCACGGCGGACCTCGCGGGCGCGGTCCGCGGGGCGGACCTGGTGCTGACCGGCGAGGGCAGCGTCGACGCGCAGACCCTCGACGGGAAGACCCCGGCGGGGGTGGCCCGGGTGGCCGCGGCGGCCGGCGTCCCCTGCGTGGTGCTCGCCGGCCGGGTGGTCGCCGATGCCGATGTGCTGCTCGAGCACGGGGTCAGCGCCCTCGTCGGGATCGTCCCCGGGGCCGTCGATCTGGAGACCGCGCTCGCGGCGGGCGCCGAGAACCTCGAGCGCTCCGCCGCGACCGTCGTGCGCCTGGCCCGGCTCGGCATCTGATTCCAAAGACCGGACGCCTCATGGGCAAGTGCCGCCCTGTCTCACACCCCCAGCCGCTCGCGCAGCATCGTGATGTGCGAGGGCGTGCCCACCCGGTACTTCACGAGCGTCAGCACTCCGTCGGCGTCGATCGCGAACGTGGACCGGATCGTCCCCTCGACCAGCTTCCCGTACATGTTCTTGGTGCCCCAGGCGCCGTACGCCTCCATGACCTCATGGGTCTCGTCCGAGGCGAGGTCGTAGGGCAGATGCTGCTCGGCGATGAAGCGGTCCAGCTCGGGCACGGGATCCGGGGAGATGCCGACGATCCGGTAGCCGGCGTCCGCGAAGACGGCGTGCTCATCGCGGAGTCCGCACGCCTGCTTGGTGCACAGGCTCGTGTTGGCCGCCGGGTAGAACCACAGGATCGCGGGGGCGCCGCGGAGATCGGCCAGGGAGATGCGGCCTCCTCCGGCGGCGGGGAGGTCGAAGTCGGGGGCGCGGTCGCCCACGGCGAGCTTCACGGGAGCGGGGGTCGCGGAGGCGGAGGCGGAGGCGGTCTGCTTCTCAGTCATGGCCTCATCGTGCCAGGGCTGCACGCCATCACGCCCTCCCCGGCGACCAGCACTCGAGCATCCGGTGACGTCTGGGCGACACGTCGCGCGCGATCGTCTCCGCGCGCCTCGGCCGCCCTAGGGTGAGGCCATGAGCGCCTACGATGCCCATCCCGCCACCGACGCCGCCCCCTGGGACCCCGAGGCAGACGCCGCACAGCCCTCCGGCCTGCGCATCCCCGAGACCCTGATCCCCGCCGAGCTCGAGCGGACCGTCCGCGACGGAGCCTGGGCGGAGATCGTCGCTGGGGAGACCGACGAGCTGGAGATCGCCGCCGAGGTCATGCTGCTGTCCGACGGCGGCGTGGAGCTGGACGCCGCCGAGCGGATCGCCGCGTTCCTCCTGGACGCACGACGGAAGCAGACGCGAGCCTGAGTCCGACCGCTACTGGAGCACCGCCCACGCGATGAGGGAGTCGATGCGCCGGACATCGACTCCCTTCCCGAGCTGGAGCTTGATGTGCCCGGCCTTGGTCCACAGCTCAACCTCCGAGTTCAGGTCGAACATCCCCCCGGCGTTCTCAGACGACCACATCACGATGTTCTTGTAGGGGAGCGAGTACATCTCGACCTTCTTACCGCTCAGCCCCTGAGCGTCTCGGACGATCAGCCGCTTCGTTGTGAAGATGGCGGAGTCCCGGAAGGTCTTGAAGGCAGCAACCGCTTGCTCTCCCTGGACAAGTATCTGAGTGACATCGTTCGGCACAGGGATCTCCTGTTGGAGTGTCCACGACGTGATTGCAGCGATCGATTCCATGGGCACATGTTCACACGCACCCCCGACGAACGGAACACCAGTTCAGCACGGAGCCCCGCTCCCCCGGTCATGCCGGGCGGGCGGGGCTCCGTGGCGCGTGCCGCGCACCCGTCAGTCGGGCGCGCGCACAACGGGATCTGCGGCGATCAGGCCGCGGCGATCGCAGTCTCCTCGTTGTTCTCGATCTGCTTGTCGTCGGCGCCGAACAGCGCCGAGTAGAGCAGACCCGCCACGGCGGCACCGGCGAGCGGAGCCACGAAGAAGGCCCACACCTGGCCGAGCGCGTCCGCGCCGCCGTAGACCGCCATGCCCAGCGAACGGGCCGGGTTCACGGAGGTGTTCGAGACGGGGATCGACACGAGGTGGATCAGCGTGAGGGTGAGGCCGATGGCCAGGGGCGCGAAGCCCACGGCGGCGCGGCCGTCGGTGGTCCCCAGGATCACGAACAGGAAGATCGCGGTGAGCACGAACTCGACGATGAGCACGGACAGCAGCGAGAAGCCGCCGGGCGAGAGCTCGCCGTAGCCGTTGGTGGCGAAGCCGTCGGTGGCGACCGACCACTCGGGCTTACCGCTCAACACGGCGGACAGGGCCGCACCGGCGGCGATGCCGCCGAGGAACTGGGCGAAGGTGCCGAGGAACTCGGCCGCGAACGTGGAGAGGGTGGAGGGACGACCCGCAGTGCTGCCTTTCGATGGGGATGCGCCGCCATCGGCGGCGCGTTGGCTGTCGGCGCTCGTGCCGCAGCTCGGGGATGGGAACGGCATCGGAAGGCGCGAAGCCCACGGCGGCGGCCCACCCGGACCGGCGCTGTCCACCAGGCACGTTACCGGCTGGTCGCGCGGACGAACAGGGGCGATCCGTGCGGAGTCGCCCGTCGCGCTCTGGAGGTCGGCCAGGTCACGCCGTTCCCGTGACGGCCATCACGGGATCGGACTGGCGGGTCCCCTGCCGGTCGGTTCCGCGGCGGCATGGCGGGTCGATGCGGCGGGCCGATGCGTCGGCGAGGCTCGGCATCCCGGCAGGTCAGTGCGGCCCGGCGCCCCGGCGCCCCGGCAGGTCAGTGCATCGGGTCGGTGCGGCGCATCGATGCGGACACGCGGCTCCCGCCTCAGGCCATGTGCGGCGAGATCGCGCGCCAGGCCCACCAGGTGCAGGCGCCGATCACGAGCGCGTACGACAGGGTCCAGGCCCAGGCCGGGACGCCGGTGAGGCGGGCGAGCTGCTGGGGATCGTCCTGCGCGCGGCCGTGCCCGATCACGGCGCCGAGGTGGCGCCAGGCCCCCAGGAGCAGGAGCACGCCGACGGCCAGAACCGCAGCGGCCAGCACCGTCGGCCCGGCCAGCCACCAGAGCGCCCCGGTCGCTGCGAGGGCCAGCAGGACGGCGCCGAGCGTGTGGGCGGAGCGGACGAGGACGAGCGAGAGCGCGAGGACCACCAGGATCGCGGTGACGACGGGGCGGGCCCTGCCGCCGAACGCGACCTGCACGAGAAGCGCGCCGACCAGTGCGGGCGCGGGATAGCCGGCCCAGGCCGACAGGACGCGGCCGAGCCCGCGGGAGGGGCCGACGGTCTCGGCGTGCCCGGACATGTCGCCGCTGACGACGAAGCCCGTGAAGCGCCGCCCGCAGGCCATGCCGACGATGCCGTGCCCGAGCTCGTGCACGATGGTGACGGCGGGCCGCAGCAGCCTCCAGGTCAGCGGCAGCGCCACGACGACGCAGGCGACGGCGAGCGCGAGCAGCGTCCACCACCCCGGGGGCGCGGCGTCGGCGGGTCGGGCGTGCTCGATCGCCTGGTCGAGGATGTCGTTCCAGTCCACCGCGGCATGGTGGCAGGCGGGCCTGGGAGCGGCGGTCCCGGCCCGATAGCGTGGGGCGATGATCCGCCTGCAGCGCTCGTTCGCCGCCGCGATGCCCGACCTCGCCGTCCCGCATCGGGCCGCCCCGTGCCCGGATCCGCGCATCATCGCCCGGTCCGACGACCTGGCGCGCGAGCTGGGGATCGACCCGTCCTGGCTGGACACGCCCGAGGGCCTGGCCCTGCTAACGGGCCGGATCAGGGCCGACGGCGCCCCATGCTCCCCGGCCGGTGAGGACGCTGCGGGCGGTGCGGCTGCGGACGGGATCCCCCGGTCAGCGCCCGTCTCCTCCCGCGCGACGCCCGTCGACGCCACCCCCGGGACCCCTTCCGGCGCCCCGCGCCTTTCGGGCGAGCCGTTCACGGTGGCCCAGGTGTATGCGGGCCATCAGTTCGGCCAGCCCAATCCGCAGCTGGGCGATGGCCGCGCCCTCCTGCTCGGTGACCTCGTCGATGCGCACGGGAACCGCCGCGATCTGCATCTCAAGGGCATCGGCCCCACGCCCCTGGCCCGCGGCGGCGACGGCTGGGCACCGCTGGGCCCGATGCTGCGTGAGCTGCTGATCGGCGAGGCGATGCACGCCCTGGGCATCCCGACCACGCGCGGCCTGGCCGTGGTCGAGACGGGGCGGCCCGTGCTGCGCCGAGGCCCCGTGCCCGAGCGCGGCGCGATCCTCGCACGCGCGGCCGCGAGCCATCTGCGGGTCGGCTCGTTCCAGTACGCCGCGTGGCATCTGGGCCCCGATGCCGTGCGGGATCTGGTCGAGCACGCGATCGACCGCCACTGGCCCGAGGCCCGTGAGGAGCCCGTCCCGGCGCTGGGCCTGCTGCGCTGCGTGATGCGGGCGCAGGCGCACCTGGTCGCGCAGTGGATGCTGACGGGTTTCGTCCACGGGGTTATGAACACGGACAACATGACGATCTCCGGGGAGACGATCGACTACGGGCCGTGCGCCTTCGTGGACCGCTTCGCGACCGATGCGTGCTTCAGCTCGATCGACGTCCAGCGCCGCTACGCCTACGGCAACCAGCCGGGCATCGCGCTGTGGAACCTGTCGCGCCTGGCCGAGGCGCTGCTCCCCGTGATCGACGCCGATGCCGATGCCGCCGTGTCCGCGGCGACCGCCGTCCTCGAGGATTTCGAGGGCGCGTACCTGCGGGCATGGACCGACGGCATGGCCCGCAAGCTGGGGATCGCGCTGGGCGAGGACGCGGACTCCCTGCGGCGAGGCGACGGGGCGGACAAGCACGGCACGACCGGGCAGGGCATGGGCGCAGGCACGAACGCCGATGACGCATCGTCCGCTGCGACGACGCGGCGCGCCGCAGTCCGGGCGCTGGGCGAGGACTGCCTGCGGATGCTGCAGCGCCACCGTGTCGACCTCACGCTGTTCTTCCGGGCTCTCACGGACGCGGAGCTCGCGGCGGCGAGCATGGGCACCGGCACCGAAGCGGGCACGAACACGGACGCGAACACGGACACGGACACGGACACGGACACGGACACGAACACGAACACGAACACGACGATGAGCGGCTCCGTCCCCGCTCTCGCGGGGCTGTTCCCTGACTCGCAGGCCCGGGCCGAGCTCGATGCCTGGCTCGCGCGGCGACGTCATCTGATCGACACCTCGGCGAACGGCATCGCCAGCGGCATCGGTGGTCCGCGCGACGAGGGCGACACCCGGTCGGCAGAGGACGAGGGCCACGCCCGATCAGCAGACGATGAGGCGGCGGGTGATCAGGGCGACGCCCGGTCGGCGGGCGACGAGGATGACACCCGGGAACCCGACGGCTCCCCCGCGCCCGCCCGTCGACGGTCCGCCGAGCTGATGGCGTCGGCGAATCCCGTGGTCATCCCCCGCAACCGGCACGTTGACGCCGCGCTGCGGGCGGCGGAGCTGGGCGACATGGCGCCGTTCGAGCGCCTGCTCGCGGCGGTGCGCGACCCCTTCGTGCACCACCCCGGGCTCGAGGACCTCGAAGGCCCGGGCGAGGACGACGGCACCGCGTTCATCACCTACTGCGGGACGTGATTCCTCAGGGCACCAGCCCTCGGCGTCCAGAATCTGCAGTCCAGCGGCATGCGCCTCGCATATGACAGGGCAGATGCCGCCTCGATGCATCTTCTGGACGCCCACCGCCCGCCTCCGTCATCGGTCGGCGCCGCGCCCACCGGTCGGCGCCGTCACTGCGACCCACACCGGTCGGCCGGTGCCGCCACGGCCGGTCACGCCCACCGTCCGCCCGGCCCCGCGCGTCAGGCGCTCGCGGCGACCTCGCGCACGAATCCGGCCACGCGCGTGCGCAGCTCCTCGATCCGCAGCGATGTCCAGTACGCCTTCTCCTCCTCGCTCGCCCCGCTGACCTCGGTGATCGACGGGGCGCGGCGCACGTTCGCCGAGCAGCGGAACCCCGCGCACACGGCGGTTCCGATCGTGTCGCCCTTGCGCCCGGCGGCACCGGCCCGGCGCGCGACGTACAGCACGGCCGGATCGGCGATCGTCACGTCCTGGCACCAGGCGCACATCATCTTGCGCCGGTGGGCCGACGGCGGCTGGGTGCGCAGGCAGATCCCGACGACCTCCCCGTCGACCTCGGCGACCACGTAGGCCACGAGGTCGCGCTTGGGATCGCGCCACCCGAGGTACTCGATCTGGTCCCAGCGGACGGCGTCGAGGTCGGGCAACACGGCCTGGCGGGTCTCCCGCACGGTGGTGTTGACGAGGGAGTCGCGGATCTGGGTCTCGGTGAGGGCGCGCATCAGGTGGCCGAGTGTAGGCCCGGGCGGTGCGCGCCGGCGACGGGATTCTACGAGGCACCCTTCACACGCTCCCGCGTCGACCGTCACTCCCCCGCGTCGACCGCCCGGAGCGAGAGGATCCCCTCCTCGCCCTCACCTGGGTCCTCTCCGCGGGCGAAGGCGCTCCAGGCCGCCCGCAGCACCTGCCCGGAGTGGACGAAGTCCTCCCAGCGGGAGCCCCGTAGCAGCGCGGACCCCTCCCACACCTCGCGGGAGCCAAACTGCAGCAGCACGTCCAGGCCGTGGGGGCTGCGGAAGGCGTTGCCCGGGGCGGACCAGGTGATCTCGCCGCGGCGCACGTCCCCGCCGGCGGCGGCCCAGTCGCGGGCGAACTCGTCGATCGCGCGGGTGAAGATTGCCCGGGAGAACCAGCCCTCGAGGGGCTCGAGCACGCGGCGGTCGAAGCCGGCGGCGCGGCCGGCGCGCTCGATGAGCCCCACCTGGCGGGAGAAGAACGAGAACTCGGTGCCCATCGTCGTGATGATGATCGGCACGCGCGGGGCGACCTGCGCCCACGCGGCCTCGACCTCGTCCTCGGGCGGCATGGGGTCGCGCCCGTACTCGACGCCGAAGGGCATCGACCCGACAAGGCCGTAGCGCAGGGCCACGGCCGTCACGGGCTTCTCGATCGCCAGGATGTCCTCGTGGGTCGAGGACTCGTCGAGGGCGGCGACCACGCGCGCCGTGGCCCGGGCCATCCGCTCGCGGCGCCGACGGATCCCCAGCGGCGGGCTCTGCAGGACCGCGCGGTCGACCAGCGGCTCGTCGGGGAAGGCCGCGAGCAGGTGCACGATCGCGTCCGCCCCGGCGGACTCCCCGATCGCCGTCACGTTCTCCGGGTCGCCGCCGAAGGCTACGATGTTCCGTCGCACCCAGCGCAGCGCCAGCGCCTGGTCGAGCAGCCCCAGGTTCGCGGGACGGGAATCGGTGCCGATGTAGCCGAGCGCGCCGAGGCGGTACGTGACCGTCACGGCGACGACGCGCTGCTCGCGCACGAGGTCGTCGGGGTCGGTGATGGAGGAATCGCCGGTGCCGAAGATGTAGGAGCCGCCGTGGATCCAGACGACCACGGGCAGGGCCTCGTCATCGGCGACGTCGGCGGGCGCGAGGATCGACAGCCGCTGGCAGTGCTCGTCGACATCGAGGTCGCGCCGCAGGGGGCTGTAGAGCGCCTCGCCGGTGGCGTCGGTGGTCTGCGGCGGGGCGGCGGCCCAGCGGGTCGCGGCCAGCGGCTGCGTGTGATCGGGCTCGGGCTCCGGGACGCCCCAGCGCTCGGCGCGGGCGTAGCGGATGCCGGTCGCGCGCCACAGGTCGCCGTCGCGCCAGGCGTCGATCGGGCCCACCCGGGGCGTGAAGCGGCGGCGCTCGGCGTCCTCGGGCGCGCCCTGGGCGGTGGGGTGGTCGAAGAGTCCGATTCCTGTGCTCACGGGTCCATCGTGCACCCGGCTCCTGAGCGGTGGCGCAGTCCGCCTGACGCCTGCCCATCTCTCCCTGCCCAGCTTTCCCTGCCCACCTTCCCCCTCCGCGGCCGACATCTCCGCAGCCGCTCCTCCACGTCTGACTCCCACCCATCCGCCCCTCCGCGTCCGCCTCTCACCCCTCCGCTCCCCCGAGCCCGACGAGCCCAGCGCTCGACGCCACAGACATTAACGTTAGTTTTGACCTTCCAAAGTTCTGCGTATGCTTGTCGGCATCGAGCACCGCTCCCCATCACCACGCGGCGCCCGAGACCGGACCGCAGACCCCCACCCGGAAGGACCGCCCGCCATGGCGCTCACCATCGAGGACCTCCTCACCCGCGAGGAAATCCGGGACACCCTGAACGACTACTCCCAGGGCCTCGACCAGAGGAACTGGGAGCTCTTCGACCGCGTCTGGACGCCGGACGCGACCTTCGAGGCGCCCGACGAGGGCATCGACACGCTCCCGGCGTCCGAGCTCAAGGCGAGGCTCATCAGCCGCAACGACCCCGATCGCCTCTCCGGCCAGCATCTGCTCAACAACACCCACTTCCAGATCGACGGCGATCACGCCCGCACGATCACCGAGGTCACCTGGGTGACGCTGCAGACCACCGACAAGCCGAACATCCTCTTCGAGGTCCGCGCTGGCGGCCTCTACGTCGACGACCTCGTGCGCACCGCGGAGGGGTGGCGCATCTCCCACCGCACCCTGGTCACGAAGTCGAAGACCACGCAGGGCGTGCTCTACCCGCCCGAGCGCATCGAGTCCATCCGCGAGCACTCGCTGAACACCGACTGGTTCCTCTGATGAGCACGGCGATCGAGGCTCCGGACGCCCCGGAGCTCACCACGCCGCGCCGCGGCCTCGGGATCGAGCGGCGCCAGCTGATCGGCGCCGGCATCGGCCAGGTCATCGAGTGGTTCGACTGGACCGCGTACGCGCTCCTCGCCGTCTACTTCGCCCCGCAGTTCTTCCCCGCGGGCACCTCGGGCCTGGTCGCCCTGCTGGGCACGTACGGGATCCTGGCCGTCGGCTTCATCGCCCGGCCCCTCGCGGGGCTCGTGGTCGGGGCCGTCGCCGACCACTTCGGCCGCAAGCGGGCGCTCATGCTGACCGTCTACGGGATGGGCGGCGCGAGCCTCGTGATCGCCCTGGCCCCGACGTACGAGCAGGTGGGGGCCCTGGCGCCCCTGATCCTGCTGCTGGCGAGGATCGTGCAGGGCATCTGCATCGGCGGCGAGTTCGCCTCGGTGTCCGCGCTCGCGATGGAGTCGGCCGGACCGGGCCGCCGCGGCTGGGTGGCCGGCCTCATGAACCTGTTCGGGAACCTGGGCGGGGTGCTGCTGGTCGGGATCGTCACGGGCCTGGCGTTCCTGATCGGGGACGACGCGATGGCCGCGGGCGGCTGGCGCATCGTCTTCCTCCTCGGGGCGCTCCTGGCGCTCGGCGGCTGGTTCCTGCGCCGCCACATGGCCGAGACGCAGGCGCCCGAGGCCGCCGACCACCGTGTCACGCTCCGCTCGCTCGTGCGCCCGATGCTGCTCCACCCCCGGCAGAGCATCCAGGTGATCGGCCTGACCCTCGGCTTCACCGCGATGGTCTACGCCTGGGGCACCTACTTCCCCGCGTACGCCTCGACCTACCACGGGCTCCCTCTGCAGTGGTCGATGCTGTCGCTGCTGGTCACCCACCTGTCGCTGATGGTGCTCGTGCCGCTCGCAGGCCTCGTGTCCGACCGCTTCGGGCGCCGGCCCACGATGATCGTCGGCGGCCTGGCCCTCACACTCGGGACGGTCCCGGCGCTCGGGCTCCTCACCGATTCGGTCGCGCGCCTGCTGGTGATCCAGGTGGTCGGCAACGCGTTCATCGCGCTGCTGCAAGCCTCGAGCATGCCCGCGTACGCGGAGCTGTTCCCGCGGCGCTTCCGCGCGACCGGCTTCGGCTTCCCCTACTCGCTGACGGTCGGCCTGATCGGCGGAACCGTGCCGCTCGTGGGCACCGAGCTGAAGAACCTGGGGGCGCCCGACGCCTTCCCCTGGTACCTCGTGGCGCTCATGGGCATCTCGACGCTGTTCTACCTGCGCATGCGGGAGACGGCGTTCGACCCCCTGCCGGAGTGACGCCGGAGGGGCGGTGGGCGTGTGGCGCACCAGCCATAACCCGAGCTATGCGCATCCCAAAGTCAGGCATATCGTGGGGTCACCATCCCCGCCCGACTCCGAGGACGCCATGACCAGCCCCGCTCCCATCGCCTCGCCCGCGTCCGCCACCGCGCCCGCAGCCTCCGCCGCGCCCGACGCTGCGGCCGCGACGACCCCCACCCCCTCCCCGCAGTCCCGGCGACGCCTCGGCGCCGCCCTCATCGGCAGCGCCGTCGAGGTCTTCGACTGGACGATCTACTCCACGTTCGCCGCCTTCTTCGCCGCCTCCTTCTTCGGCCAGGGCGGCGACCGCACGGCATACCTCGAGACCCTCGTCGTCTTCGCGGTCGGCTTCATCGCCCGCCCCTTGGGCAGCCTGGTCTTCGGGCGCATCTCCGACGTGCACGGACGCCGCGCCTCCCTCCTCGCGACCTCCGCCACGGCGCTGATCGGCACGCTGCTCATCGCCGTCGCCCCCACCGCCCAGACGATCGGCCTCGGCGCCGCGATCCTGCTCGTCGTCGCCCGCATCGTCCAGGGCCTCGCCCACGGCGGCGAGCAGCCCGCCGCCGGCGCCTACATCTCCGAGATCGCCTCGCCGGGCCGCCGCGGCGCCTGGTCCTCGCTCATCTACGTCTCGATCATGCTCGGCGGCGTCGCCGGCACGCTCCTGGGCGCGATCCTGTCCAGCACGCTGGGACCGGATGCGCTGACCGCCTGGGCCTGGCGCATCCCGTTCCTCGTCGCCGGGGTCGCCGGCGTCATCGCCGTCGTCCTCGTGTCGCGCCTCGAGGAGACGAGCGTCTTCGAGGCCACCGCGGCGGGCCCGCGCCCCAGCCTCCTGCGCGAGATGCTGCGCTCCTGGCGCCCGGCCCTGCAGATCATCGGCCTCACCCTCGGCATCACCATCGCCTTCCAGAACTGGGCGGCGATGGCCGGCTACCACATCGCGATCTTCGACGCTGATCCCACGGCCGTCATGTGGGCCTCCGTCGCCGCGAACGTCCTGGCCATGATCACCCTGCCGCTGTGGGGCCGCCTGTCCGACCGCATCGGGCGCCGCCCCGTGGTGCTGATCGGCTTCATCGGCGTCGCCGTCACGACCTGGCCCCTCATGCGCCTGCTCGACGGCTCCTGGCAGCACATGCTGCTGGCGATGGGCGTCTCGCTCGTGCTGCTGGCCGCGCCGCTGTCGATCCTGCCCGCCCTGATGGCCGAGCTGGTCCCGACGTCCGTCCGGACCATCGGCGTCGGCTTCAGCTACGCGCTCGCGACCGCGATCTTCGGCGGGACCGTGCCCGCGCTGCAGGCGTGGATCGCCGGGACCTGGGGGCCGCAGAACTTCGGCGTCTACGTGACGCTGGCCGTGCTCGTCTCCCTCGGCGTCGCCCTGACGATCCCCGAGACCCGCGCCAAGGACCTCACCGACCGCCCCACCACCGAGGAGCTGCCCGCATGACCGCACGATCCGCCAAGGACACGTCCGTCCACCTCGATGCGGAGGCGGGCGCGGGCGGCGAGTTCCGCCGCCAGACCAACCGCTTCACCACCCCGTTCGGCGACGGACCGGGCGAGCTGCCCGTCGAGGCGGGCCGCTACCGCCTGATCGTCGGGCTGCTGTGCCCGTGGGCGCACCGCCAGCTGATCGTCCGCGAGGTGCTGGGGCTGCAGGACGTCATCTCCGTGGGCGTCGTCGACCCGATCCGCGGCGACGACGGCTGGCAGTTCACCCTCGACGAGGGCGGTGTCGACCCCGTGCTGGGCATCCGCACCCTCGCCGAGGCCTACCGGCGCTCCGACCCCGAGTTCACGGGGCGCCCCACCGTCCCGGCCGTGATCGACCTGACCACCGGCGGTGTCGTCACGAACGACTACCACCATCTGTCCACGCAGTTCGAGACCGTCTGGCGGCCGCTGCACGCGCCCGGAGCCCCGGACCTGTACCCCGAGGAGCTGCGCGGCGAGATCGACGAGATCAGCGCGCTCGTCTTCGACCGCGTCAACAACGGCGTCTACAAGGCCGGGTTCGCCCGCACCCAGGAGGCGTACGAGCAGGCCTACGAGGAGCTCTTCGCGACCCTCGACGGGCTCGAGGAGCGCCTGGCCACCCGGCGCTTCCTCCTCGGCGACCACGTTACGGACGCCGACGTCCGCCTCTACCCCACGCTCGCCCGCTTCGACGCCGCCTACCACGGCGCCTTCCACTGCAACCGCCAGCGCCTGACGGAGTTCCCGCACCTGTGGGGATACGCCCGCGACCTGTACGCCCTGCCGGGCTTCGGATCCACCACGGACTTCGACCACATCAAGCGCCACTACTACTCGATCCCCATCGTCCGCAGCGAGTACGGGATCGTGCCCGCCGGGCCCGACGAGAGCGCCTGGCTGGTCCCCGCGGACCGCGCGGCGCTGTCGTCCACGCCCGATGAGCCCTACCGCCGTCCCGCCGCCTGAGGAGGCCCGCATGACCGACACCGCCGCATCGGCCCGGGGAGAGATCCCCGAGACCACGACCGAGACCGACGGGAAGGGCGGGTTCTCCCGCCAGACCAACGCCTTCACGACGCCGTTCGGCGACGGGCCCGGCGAGCTGCCCGTCGAGGCCGGCCGCTACCGCCTGATCGCCGCCCTCATCTGCCCGTGGGCGCACCGCCAGCTGATCGTCCGCGAGGTGCTGGGGCTGCAGGACGCCATCTCCGTGGGCATCGTGAACCCGCGCCGCGACGATCGCGGCTGGAACTTCTCCCTCGACGAGGGCGGCGTCGACCCCGTGCTCGGCATCGAGTTCCTCATGGACGCCTACCGGGCCGCGGACCCCGACTACGACCGGCGCGCGACCGTCCCCGCCGTGGTCGACGTCACCACCGGCAAGGTCGTCACGAACGACTACCACCACCTGTCCACCCAGTTCGAGACCGCCTGGCGGACGCTGCACGCGCCGGACGCCCCCGACCTCTACCCCGAGGAGCTGCGAGGCGAGATCGACGCCCTGAGCACCTGGCTGTTCGACACCGTGAACAACGGGGTCTACAAGTGCGGCTTCGCGACCGGGCAGGAGGCGTACGACGCGGCCTACGACGCCCTGTTCGCCGGTCTCGACGAGCTCGAGGAGCGCCTGGCCACCCGGCGCTTCCTGTTCGGCGACCACATCACCGACGCCGACGTGCGCCTGTACGTCACGCTCGCCCGCTTCGACGCCGCCTACTACGGCGGCTTCAAGGCCAACCGGCAGCGCCTCGTGGACTTCGAGCACCTGTGGGTGTACGCGCGCGACCTGTACCAGACCCCCGGCTTCGGCTCCACGACCGACTTCCAGGCCATCAAGGAGGGGTACTTCGGCTCCCAGGGCGTCACCAGCGCCTACGGCATCATCCCCAAGGGGCCCGACCAGTCGGGATGGGACGCCCCGCACGGGCGCGAGGCGCTCTCCGCGACGCCGCAGGAGCGGTTCCGGAGGCGGTGACGGGCCGCTCGTGACGGGCGGGGGCCGCTCGTGACGGGCGGCTGTCGGCGAGCCCGCCTCAGACCTCCGAGATCCGCAGGACCGGCTTGATCACCTCGCCCGAGACGCTGTCGGCGATCGCCTGCTCGACGTCCGCGAGCTCGTACATCCGCGCCAGCTCGTCGAACGGGAAGCGCCCCTGCCGGTAGAGGCCGATCGCCGCGGTGGGCGAGTTGCGGGCGGCCATGATCGCGGCGAGTCCGACGGCGCCGACGCCGAACACCACGACGGCGTCCCCGGCCTGGGGCTTCGCGGTGTTCATGATCGCGCCGGCCCCCGTGCTGAGCCCGCAGGCGAGCGGCCCGAGGATCTCGAGGGGGAGATCCGCATCGACCTTCACCAGCGAGCTCGCGAGCGCGATCGAGTAGGTGGCGAAGGACGACTGCCCGAAGAAGTGGCCCGAGACAGGGGTGCCGTCGGGGCGCGAGTAGGCGCTGGTCCCGGCGTTCGGGCCCATGAACCGCACTCCCGCGCCGACGGCGGGGCCGAGCAGGTCGCAGTACTTGGGCTCGCCGCGCCGGCAGTTGCGGCAGCTCCCGCAGGAGGCCCAGCCCATGACGACGTGATCGCCGACGGCGAGCCGGTCGACGCCCTCGCCGAGCTTCTCGACGACACCCGCGCCCTCGTGCCCGAGCACGCCGGGCAGTGGCAGCGGGAGGTCGCCGTGACGGGTGATGGTGTCGGTGTGGCAGACGCCGGTGGCGACGAGGCGGACGAGCACCTCGCCCGGGCTGGGTTGGCGAGCTCGAGGGTCTCGACGGCGAGCTCGGCTCCCGTGTGGTCGGCGACGACGGCGGTGATCTCCATGGTGTTCCTCCTCGGCAGGGCACGCGCGCGGCGGACCCGGGCCGGGCCGCTCTGCCGTGGCGTGATGCGCTTCACGGTACGTCCGCTGCGGGCGGGTCGAACGGGCCTTTCGGCCGGACGCCGGATCAGGACACGGGGCTCCTGTGGTCGGGCGGCGCCCATATGGTCGGCAGATGCACGCAGGAGTCCCGCTTCCGGCGGCACCGCTGACAGAACCGGTAGCCATGCGTGCAGACGCTCCTCCTGCGAGGGCCGTCTGCACGCATGGCTACCGGTTCTCGCAGGAGCCCGCCCCTCAGATCACCTGCGGGCTCGGGTATCCCATCGCCGCCCACTGCGCACCGGTGAGCTTCACGGTGATCCCGGCGCCCTGGTAGTAGATGTCCGGCGAGGACGCGTAGCGGAACACGCGGTCCCCGCTGATGCGGGTGACGCTCATCGGCGTCGGGAAGCTCAGGTCGCGCCAGTCGCCGTAGCTGAGCTTGTAGCCCTGGCCGGCGGCGACGTCGGTGAGCATGAGGATGTCGCCCGACCAGGAGAGCTTCACCAGCCCCTCGTTGCGCCGCACCTCGGGTGCCGGGTAGCCGGCCGCGGCCCACTCCTGCGGGGTGAGGCGGTGGCGGGTGCCGTCGGGGGCGAGGACGAAGATGTCGCTGTTGAGCTCGAGCCGGTAGTAGTACGAGCCCTCGATCCACCCGGCGATCCGCGGCGCCGGCTTGCCCGCCCGCGTCCACTCGTCGTACTCGATCTTCTCCCACATCCAGTCGTCCCGGTCCGGACCGAAGTACGTCACCGCGTAGATCGACGGCGACCACGGGTACTTCACGAAGTCGCTGGAGGCACGCCGCGCCGCCGGGAAGCCGAGGTCGCGCCAGCCCGCGTAGTCGAGGGTGTAGAAGCAGTCGCAGGCGGTCGACGCGTAGACGAGGTCGGAGCTGTAGGACAGCGAGTAGACGCCGGTGCGGTCCACCCGCGCGGAGGCGGGCCCGGCCCCGGCCAGGATCAGCACGGCGGCGAGGGCGGGGGCGAGGAGCGCGGTGACGGCGCGTCGGGCAGCGAGCATGGGGACCTCGAGCGGGAGAGGGCGCAGGGAGGAGCAGAAGCACGGCGGAGGGTGCGGGATTCGAACCCGCGGTACAGGGTCACTGCACAGTGGTTTTCAAGACCACCACATTCGGCCGCTCTGTCAACCCTCCCGGCCCGCCGGAGCGGGCCGATCCAGGATACCCGGCGTCTCCAGGTCGTCCGCGGGTCCGACAGCAGCTCCTCTCTATCCGCCCTGCAGCACTCCACCATCTCCTGCACCGTCCCCGCCCGGCCACCGCCCGGCCTGCTCTGCCGCGCTCTTCGCCGCTGTCCCCATCTCGTCGGTCGGCCCTTGCGCCTAGAGTCGACGAGAGCGGCGGGACCTCCCCTCCGCACAATACCCCGGGGGCAGCCATGCCGCAGGAGCACCGCGACCGCCACGGACGCAGCTGGCACGAGGACGACTACGCGCAGATCATCACCGGGCTGCGTGAGGGCCTCGACGACGATGCCCTCGCCGGCCGCCTCGGACGCACCACCGGTGCCGTGCGTGCACGGGCGAAGTACCTGGTGAGCACCCCCGAGGACATGGTGCTGGGGCGACTCGACACCGAGACCATGGCCGAGCTGCGCGAGCGCGTCTGTTCCGACCCTTCCTTCGCATGGCATCGCCACGCACGGGCATGGCACGAGTTCCGGGACCTGCCGTTCCTCGACGCCGCCCTGGACGACCTCCTGCGCACCGCCTGGGCCGATGGGGAGCCGCGCCTGCCGCGGATCAGCGCCGATACCGGCGTGCGCGAGCAGGAGCTGGCCGAGCGCATCATCGACATGGACCTCGCGGCAACCCGGGAGGAGGTCGTGGACCGTCTGGGTTGCACGCCGGGCAACGCGCTCGCCCGGTCGCTGTCGCGGCCGCCGGCACAGCTGGCTTCCACCCGGGCAGAAGCAACAGGGCCCCGCGCCGCGCTCGACGCCGGGACCACGCGCGACGGAGCGCCCGACGACGCAGACGGAGCGCACCTGTCGTCGCCGGCCGACGAGGAGCCGCAGCGACCGGGCGTGAGCCCCGTCGACGAGGCATGGGTGCTGATCGTCCACTCCCGCGAGGGGATCCAGCATGTCTCGCTCCACCCGTCGCGTGAGGCCGCTGCCCTGGCCCTCATCGACGCCGACACCACGGCCGCGGCGGCGTCGGGCGCCGTCCCCTACCGGTGGGCGATCGCGCACCGCACGCTCGGCGCCGGGGACGCCGGGACCGTCGAGCGCGGCATGCACCTGCGCGACATCGACTGACCCCGCGCGCACAGCAGCCACCCCGTCGGGCCGCGCTCACCTGCCGCGTAGCCTGGCGTCCATGCGCGCGATGACCATCACGGACGACCACCGCCTCATGCCCGTCGACGTCCCCGAGCCCGTCCCGGGACCGGGCGAGGTGCTGGTCGATGTAGCGGCCTCGGGCGTCAACCGCGCGGACCTCGCGCAGGTCGCGGGGCACTATCCGCCGCCTCCGGGCGCCTCGGAGCTGCCGGGACTGGAGGTGTCCGGCCACCGCCGCGACACCGGCGAGGCCGTGGTCGCGCTGCTGGCGGGCGGCGGGTACGCCCACACCGTCGCCGTCCACGAATCCCACCTGCTGCCCGTCCCCGCGGGCATGGACCTCGTGACCGCCGCGGGGCTCGTCGAGGTCGCCGCGACCGTCGTCTCGAACCTGACGCTCGAGGCCGGCCTGACCGCGGGCGAGACGCTGCTGGTCCACGGGGGCACGGGCGGGATCGGGGCGTTCGCGCTGCAGTACGCCTCGGCGCTCGGCGCCCGCGTGCTCGCGACCGTCGGCTCCGACGACGCGGTCGCGACCGCCCGCGAGCTGGGCGCGGAGCTCGCCTGGAACCGTCGCACCACGGACGTGGTCGCCGCCGTCCGCGAGGCGGGCGGGGCCGACGTGATCCTCGATGTCGTCGGCGGTCCGGCCCTCGGGGACAACGTGCGGATGCTCCGCGAGCACGGGCGCCTGGTGGTGATCGGCACGATCGGCGGGCCGGTGGGCGAGCTGGACCTGGGGCGCCTCATGGCGCGTCGCGCCCGCGTGATCGGCACGACGCTGCGCTCCCGCGGGATCGAGGACAAGGCGCGGATCCTCGCGGCGACGCGCGAGCGGGTGTGGCCGCTGGTCGAGGCCAGACGCATCCGCGTGCCGGTCCATGCGGTGCTGCCGCTCGAGCAGGCCGCCGACGCCCACGCGATCCTGCGCGCGGGCGGTCACGTGGGCAAGGCGGTCCTGACGGTGGACGGGAAGCGCTGAGGCGCGACCACGCGGGACGACGAGCCCTGCCCGGATCGTGACGGACCCGGCGTACCGGCGCGGGTCAGGCGCCGAGAGCCTCGAGCACCTCGGCGGTGCCATCCTCCCAGACGGTGCCGGTGCGCAGGTCCGCGGCCTCGGCCACGCCGTCCAGGGCCTGTCCCATCGCGAAGCCGACGCCTGCCCAGCGGAGCATCTCGACGTCGTTGAAGCCGTCGCCCACGGTCACGGTGTCGCCCTCGGGGATGTCCAGGCGCTCGCGGATGGCCTCGAGCGCGGTCGCCTTGGAGACGCCGGGCGCGGCCATGTCGAGCCAGGCGGTGGTGCCGATGGCGTACTCGACGCCGTGGACGCCGGCGGAGCGGACGATCTCGCTGAACTCCTCGGCGGACAGCGCCGGGTCGTGGACGACGACGCGCACCGCCTCCATCTGCGTGAGCTCGTCGAACGGGGTGGGCGTCGCGCGCACGCCGAAGCTGTTGTCCTGGAACTCGCCGGTGGAGAAGAACGACCCGTCGGGGGCCTCGAGGGCGAATCCGGCCCGGGGTGCGACCTCGCGCAGCGCGGCGAGCGCGGCGCCGGGCTGGAATGACTGCACGTCGACCACGCGGAAGCCGTCGCGGGCCTCGGCGTCGATCTGCAGCGTCACGCCGCCGTTGGAGCAGACGGCGAAGCCGCGCGTCACGCCCGCGGCGCGGACGATCGGCAGGGTGGCCCCGATGGAGCGGCCCGTCGCGATGACGACGTGGTGCTTCTCGGCGGCGCGCTGCAGCGTGCGGTGCATGCGCTCGGTCATCATCCCGTGGTGGTCCACGAGGGTGCCGTCGACGTCGAGGCCGATGAGGACCTCGCGCTCCCCCCTGTCCCCCACGGCGGCGCGGATGCGGTCGCGGAGAGCGGGATCGAGGTCGGTCGAGGTGGCGGTGGCTGCGGTCATGGCGCCCACGGTGCCCTGTCCGCGTGACGCCCGCGTGAACGATGCCCGACGCAGGCGTGCGAGGGAGCGGCGCAGGCGGCCGACGCGCTTGTCGTCGGGCGCTGGGGCACCCTTGCCCGCCCCCTGCGTCGACGTGTCGTCAGCGCGCTCGCCCGCGTCGTCCGTCGGATTGCTCCCAGCGCCCTCGGGCGCACCATGCGTCGACGTGACCTCGGCGCCCTCGTCCGCGCGGTGCTCGCCGGTGCCCTCAGCGCCCTCGTCCGGGCTCATCGGTCGACGGGCTCGAAGACCTCGCGTCCGCCCAGGAACGGGCGCAGGCCCTCGGGCACGACGACGGAGCCGTCGGGGAGCTGGTGGTTCTCGAGGATCGCCGCGATGAAGCGCGTGGTCGCGAGCGTGCCGTTGAGCGTGGCGACGGGACGCAGGCCCTCGGCGGTGCGCTCGCGGATGTTCAGGCGTCGCGCCTGGAACTGCGTGCAGTTCGAGGTCGAGGTCAGCTCGCGGTACGTGTCCTGGCTGGGCATCCACGCCTCGCAGTCGAACTTGCGGGCGGCGCTCGTGCCGAGATCCCCGGCGGCGGTGTCGATGATCCGGTAGGGAACGTCGATGAGCGCCATCATCTCCTTCTCGTAGCCGAGCAGGCGCTCGTGCTCCGCGTAGGACTCCTCGACGCTGCAGTAGCTGAACATCTCCACCTTGTTGAACTGGTGGACGCGGATGATCCCGCGGGTGTCCTTGCCGTAGCTGCCGGCCTCGCGGCGGTAGCAGCTGGAGTAGCCGACGTAGCGCACGGGCCCCTCGGACACGTCGATCACCTCGTCGCGGTGATAGCCGGCCAGGGCCACCTCGCTGGTGCCGACGAGGTAGAGGTCGTCGCCCTTGTCGAGGTGGTACACCTCATCGGCGTGCTCGCCGAGGAAGCCGGTGCCGTCCATGGTCTCGGGCAGCACGAGCGTGGGCGTGATCATGAGGGTGAAGCCGTTGGCGGTGGCCTTGGCGATCGCCGCGTTGGTCAGCGCGAGCTCGAGCTCGGCGCCCACGCCGCGCAGGAAGTAGAAGCGGGCACCGGACACCTTCGCTCCGCGCTGCATGTCGATCGCGCGCAGTCCCTCGGCGACCTCGAGGTGGTCCTTGACCTCGAACTCGAACGCCGGGGTCTCGCCGACGGTCTCGCGGGTCTCGAAGTCCTCCTCGAGACCGGCGGGGGCGCCCTCGGCGATGTTGGGGATGGCGCGCAGGGCGGCATCGCGGGCGGCGGCGTCCTCCGCCGTCTGCGCCTCGAGGCGCTTGACGTCCTGGGACAGCTGCTTGACCTGCGCCAGCAGCGCCTGCTTCTCCTCGCCCTGGGCGGCGGCGACCTTCTTGCCGAAGGACTTCTGCTCGGCGCGCGCGGACTCGAAGGCGGTGGTGGCCTCGCGCCAGCGGGCGTCGGCCTCGAGCACGGCGTCCACCGCGGAGGGGTCGCGACGGCGCGCCGTCAAGGAGTCGCGGACGACATCGGGATTCTCGCGCAGGAGCCGCAGATCGATCATGCGCCCCAGGGTACCGGGCGCCTCCGACGGACGAGGCGTCGGCACGGGGGCACCGGTTCCAGGCAGTCATCGGCGCAACGCCAGCGAAGCGCCAGCGGACATCGTCCCGTCGGCGACCATGCCCGGGACTCTGCTCTCGGCCCGCGAACCGTCCGGTCGACGCGCACCCCGTCCGTCCGTCGGAGCGGGGAACTATCCTGTCGGCATGGATGCGGCCCTGATCCTCCCGCTCGTCTCGTGCGCGCTGACCCTCATCGCGCTCGTGATGCTCGGCGCCGTCCTGCACCGCCAGGGCACAGACCGGGCCACGCTGCGCGACATCGACCGACGCACCCGGGCGGGCGCCCGCGCCGCATCGACCGCGACGCCGGACGCAGCCCCCGCCCGTGCGACGAACGCGGCGGGCGCGGCGGGCGCCGACGACGATGAGCCGACGGAGTCCGATGCGGCCGCCGAGGGCGCGCACCTCCCCCACATCGCCGTCGTCCTGAACCCCTCCAAGCACGCCGATCCCGAGCGCTACCGCGAGTACCTGCACCAGAGCATCGAGCGCTTCGAGGGCAGCCAGGCGCGCTTCTACGAGACCACGCGCGAGGATCCCGGCTACGGGCAGGCGCTGCAGGCGGTCCGCGACGGCGCCGACCTCGTGATCGCCGCCGGCGGCGACGGGACGGTGCGCACGGTGGCCGCGGCCCTCGCGGGCACGGACACAACCATGGCCGTACTGCCCGTGGGCACCGGCAACCTGCTGGCCCGCAACCTCGACGTCCCCCTCGAGGATGTCGCCGGGGCGCTCAAGGTGGCCCTCCACGGCCGCGACCGCATGGCGGACGTCGGCTGGATGCGCTCGGGCCGCACGCCGCAGGAGCTCGAGATCGCCCGCCCGGAGATCTTCCTGGTGATGGCGGGATTCGGGGCGGACGCGGAGATCATGGGCGCCACCAGTCCGACGATGAAGCGCCGCATCGGCTGGATGGCGTACGTGGTCGCGGGCGCGAAGTACGTGGCGGGGCGCTCGCAGGACGTCCACATCACCCTGCCGGGAGGGACGCGCCGCACGATGCTCGCGCGCACCGTGCTGATCGGCAATGTGGGCAAGCTGCCCGGCGGGATCGTGCTCATGCCCGACGCGGAGATCGACAACGGGCGCCTCGAGGTCCTCGCGCTCGGCTGGCGCGGCGCGGCCGGGCTGGGACAGATCATCGCCCAGCTCGTGACGCCGCGCATGAGGGTGCAGACGCCGCGCACCACCACGGTCGAGCGCTTCCTCGTCTCGCGCGTGGAGATCGTCTCGGGCAAGCCCCTGCCCGTGCAGTACGACGGGGACCCGGACCGCGAGGCCACGCACATCACGGCGTGGGTCGAGCCCGCCTCGCTGCGCCTGCGGGTGCCGCAGGACGCCTGACACCGCGTGAGCACCCGCAGGACCAAGAGCGCACCTGAGACGCCTCGCATGGGGGACCGCGCATGGGGGACCGCGTGCGCTCCAACCGCGTCCAGCCCGGCACGGCATCGCACTGGGCTCGCGGTGCCCGAGCCGGCAGGGGGCCGCCGCTCAGGCGAGGGAGAGGAAGAGCTTCTCCATCTGCGCCAGGGTGCGCTCGCGCTCGTCGGCGTCCGCCTCGGCCAGGCAGTGCTGCAGCCCGGTGGCGATGATCGCGAAGCCGGCGCGGTCGATCGCGCTCGAGACGGCCGCGAGCTGGGTGACCACGTCGGCGCAGTCGCGCCCCTCCTCGATCATCCGCAGGATCCCGCCGATCTGGCCCTGGGCCCGCTTGAGGCGGGCCACGGCTCCGGCGAGCTCATCGGCCTCGAGCTGCACGCTCAGCGTCCCAGGATGCGCTGGAGGAAGCCCTGCTTGGGGGCGCTGCCCGCGCTCGCACCGGCGCCGTCGGCGTGCTTGCCGTCGCACCACTGCGAGGCCGGCACGCTCTTGCGCACCGCATCGATGTGGTTGCCGCAACCGGCCCAGGTGGTCTTGCCGCAGGTCTTGCAGGTGACGGGACGACACATGTCGGCCTCCTCCTCCGACGGGCCCCGGGGCCGCGCCGATCGATCAACAGGTCGAGGCAAGCATACCCCCGGGGGTACCAATGCTGGGCTGGAACGCACGGCTTCGCCGCGAGGGGCCCCATGTTCCGAGTGAACGCGGACAGGCCCGGGCCCAGGACGGCGAGACGGGCCCGGTGACAGTGAGACGGGCTCGACCCCGCGTTCGGCGCGCTCACCTTCCGCCAGTGGAACGCCAGCGCGCCGGACGCACAGACGCACAGGGACACGGGCACACGGACAGCCCTCGCACTCGGTCGAGCATCCCCGGTCGCACCCCGCGGGTCGTCACGCCCCGCCCGCCGTCACTCCCCCGCGGACTCCCCCGGCGTGATCATCTCCGACAGCGCGTCCACCCAGGCCCGGGCGTCGTCGTAGGCGGCATCGTCGGTCGCCTCGGCCACGGTGGAGCGCACGCCGTCGGCCCGCGGATAGGAGCCGAGGTAGTGGACGACGGGGCACACCCGATGCAGCGAGCGCAGCGCCGCCGCCACGCGCCGATCCTCGAGATGCCCCTCGACGTCGAGGGAGAAGGAATAGCGGCCCAGGGCGTCGCCGATGGGCCGCGACTCGATGCGCGAGAGGTTCACGCCGTTGGCGTTGAACAGCTCGAGCATCTCCAGCAGGGCGCCCGCCCGGTTATGCGCCAGGTGCACGACCAGCGTCGTCTTGTCGGCCCCGGTGCGCGGGGGGATGCGGTGGTTGCGCGTGACGAGCACGAAACGGGTCTGCGCACCGCGGTTGTCCTCGATCCCGCGGGCCAGGATGTCCAGCCCGAAGTGCTCGGCGGCCAGGGGCGAGCAGACCGCGGCGCGGCCGTGCGCCTCCTCCTCGGAGGCCTCTGCGAGGGACTGCGCGGCGGCGGCCGTGGACGAGGCCGGCTCGACGGCGGCGTTCGGCAGGTGCGCGCGGATCCACCCCTGCACCTGGGCCTGCGCATGCGGATGGGAGGCGACGGCGCGGACGTCGGCGAGCGCCGTCCCCGGCCGGGCCGCGAGCACGAAGGTGATCGGCACGACCTGCTCGGCCACGATCGTGATGCGCTTGGTCGCCGCGAGCACGTCGAGGGTGCCGGAGACCCCGCCCTCGACCGAGTTCTCGATGGGCGCCATGATCGCGTCGATCTCGCCCTCGACCAGGGCGGTGGTCGCGGCGGCGACGCTCGGGAACGGCCGCAGCTCGGGCGCATCCTCCGCGGTGCGGGTGCGCGGCGTCTGCGCGAGGGCCTGGAGCAGCGCCTGATGGGTGAATGTGGTCTCGGGGCCCAGGAATCCGTAGCGCATGAGCATGAGGCTAGTCCCGTCAGGCCGCGGGCCGGGTCGGGCGGGCCGCGGCGCCGATCCAGTATCGGCGCATCCCGTCACTCCCGCTTTCTCCCCCGCCGTCGAGCCGCCCGTCTGCTCCGCCACCGTCGAGCCGCCCGCCGTTGGCCTCGATCGTGCGGCGCGATCCCTCGTTGTCCTCGCGGCAGGTGACGAGCACGGGGTCGATCCCGAGGGCGCGGGCCTCCTCGACGCCGGCGGCGAGGGCCGCGGTCGCGACCCCGCGCAGGCGGGCGTCGGGCCGCACGCTGTAGCCGATGTGCCCGCCGACGTCGAACAGGAAGCGGTTCAGGGCGTGACGGATCGCGAGGAAGCCGACGAGGCGACCGTCCTGCTCGATCCAGCGATCGGTGCAGTGCACCCGTCCGGGAGCGGGTTCGCGCGCCGTGTCCGCCTCGCCCAGACGATGCTCGAGGTATGCGCCGAACCCCGCCTCCGAGGTATCGATCTCCTCGCCCGCGTCGAAGCCGGAGCCGTCCACGGCACCGCCGTCGAACGCGGCGATGAGCTCGGCCCAGTCGGCGCGGCGGGAGGGATCGAGGGCGATGAGGCGGATCATCGCCTCACGATAGCGACGGGCGCGGCCGCCGCGAGGAGTCGTCCCAGATGCGCGTCCGGGGCGGGGACATCGCCGACGAGACCCACAAGGTCGCCCCGGACGCACACCCGGGGCCGTCTGCCGCGGCGGCCGCGACAGATATGGGCGCAGGAGAGCCGGTCACCTGCATATGTGCGGGTGACCGGCTCTATGACGCCCACATCTGCGGACGCCATGCCGAAACCGCCCCTTCGACTCGGTCCCAAGGCCCCTTCGGCTCGCCCCGGTCCGCCCTCGGCAGCCCTTGGCCTCCGCACCGCGGCAACGAGCAGCCGACGCTCAGCGCAGCTTCCAGACCGGCTTCCGATGCCGCCGCTCAGCCCAGCCGAGTCCTGCCCAGTCCTGCTCAACCCAGCTCAGCTCAGCTCAGCTCAGCTCAGCTCAGCTCAGCTCAGCTCAGCTCAGCTCAGCT
>NZ_FWFG01000103.1 GCF_900163655.1 Brachybacterium nesterenkovii | reverse complement strand
GTAGCGCTTGAGGCAGCGACGGATCTCCCGGAGGGTGCGCCCTTCGGCGGTACGGCGCTCGACGTAGGCGCGGGTTCGCGGGTCCATTCGCATGCGGGTGACGACGGCCATGTGGAGTGCTCGGTTGAGGCGCCGGTCGCCACCCCGGTTGATCCGGTGCCGGACGGTGTTGCCCGATGACGCGGGAATGGGGCTGGTTCCAGCAAGGCTGGCGAACGCGGACTCGGATCGAATGCGGCCCAGGTGTGACCACGCGGTCAGCGCGACGGCGGCGGTGACTGGGCCGATGCCGGGCTGGTTGAGCAGGCCACCGGCGGGGCTCTGCTGGACCAGGTCCGTGATCCGCGTGGTGATCTCCTTGAGCTCGCCGTCGAGGACGGCGACGCGTTTGGCGAGCCGGATCGCTTCACCACGGGCGGTGGCCGTGGCGAGCTCTTCGTCGCGGGTGCGCCACGCGGCGGTCGTGGCGATCTGGGTCGCGGTGAGCGGGCGTCGGGCATCGATACCGAGGTCGACCACGCGCAGTAGCGCGGTGAGCGCGTTGATCGTCGCGGTGCGCTCGGTGCTCATGTGGTCGCGGGAGGCCAGCAGGACCTTCACGGCAGCGCGAATACCTTCGTCGGCGCGCGGTTGACGCAGTTGCGTCTGCTGCAGCGGGAGCGCTGCTGCGGCGATGCGGCGCGCATCCAGCGGGTCGGACTTGCCGATGCCGCGGTTCGAGCGAGCGTTCATCCGCGGGGCCTCGACGACGGTGTGTCCGGTGTCTGCTGCAGTGCGGGCAAGGCGTGCGCCGTAGGTGCCGGTGCCCTCGATCACCCACAGCGTGTCGAGGTCCCCTCCGGTGCGGCGCCCGACCCAAGACACCGCGCGTGACAAGCCTGCTGCCGTTGCGGGAAACTGAGCCTCATCGACAATCTCGCCCGTCGGGCAGGCCAGGATCGAGACAGCGTGGTTGCGGGCGTGGGTATCCACGCCGATGACGAACGGGCGGGTATGCGCGACGATAGCCATGGCGATCGACGCTCCTCTCTTCGAGACGGACATGGTCGCGGTCGCCAAGCGGCCGGCACGGGTCCGGGAAGAGGTCACTTCGGGGCGAATCTGTGATGGGCCACGGCCCGAGGGCCGGGCAGTCTCCTGATGAGGTC
>NZ_FWFG01000104.1 GCF_900163655.1 Brachybacterium nesterenkovii | reverse complement strand
GGGTGGGAGCAGCCATGGCGGGTGTCCTTCCGGTGAGCGGCGGGCGGATCGGGGGATCCGGGCCGGTGATCGTGGGGCCGCCGAGGAGCGAGGAGGGCATGGACCGGGACGGTCGGCCGGGCGGGCCGTGACGTCCGGTGCCGGGCGCTCTCCTCGTAAGGGGGGCGATCCGAGCGGCCGGGGCGTTCCGGGGCCGAGGGGCCGATGTGATCCGGCGCGTGTTCCGCGGGAGATCGACGACTTTGTTTGTCTCTCGGACTAACATAGACGGCGGGGACGTGGTCCGCAAGGACCGTGGTCCCGATCCAGGGTCCGCAAGGACCGCGGTCCCGATCGAGGGCCTACCGAGGTGCAGCCGCGCGTTCGACGCCATCGGCGCAAGGCAGAGCAGAGGCGCAAGACAGAGAAGACAGGAAGATGGCCCGGGCAGTCGTCCGGATCATCCGGCGATGACCCGATCCGGCGGGGCACCCGCCACACTGGACCCATGACCACGAGGGACGGACGAGGACCGATGCGCGCAGGCGACATGCGGGAGCACAACACCGTGGCGGTGCTGCGCGCCGTCGTGCACGCCCGCGGCGGCATCTCGCGCGCCGAGATCTCGACGGCGCTGGGGCTCACCCGCTCCACCGTCTCGGCGATCGTCGACGCCCTCCTCGGCGCCGGGCTCCTCACCGCAGGGACCCCGATCGCGGGCGGCACCGGGCGCCCCCGGGTGCCGCTGCGTCCGGCCGATGTCGTCGCCGGGCTCGGGGCGGAGATCTCGGCCGACCGCGTGCGCGTCGTCGCCCGCTCCGTCTCCGGCCACCGCCTGGCCTGCCGCGACGCCTTCGCCGACACCCCCGCGCTGCCTCCGGCGCAGGTCGTCGCCCTCCTCGCCGACACCGTCGACGCCGTCCGCGCGGAGCTGCCGAGGCAAACCGACGTCGTCGGCCTGACCGTCTCGGTCCCCGGCCGCATCGGCCGCGACGGCCGCACCGTCGTCTCCGCCCCGAACCTGGGCTGGACCGACGTGCCGCTCGCGGACCTCCTGGGAGCCCACGAGCGCCTCGCCGCTCTCTCCCCCGTGCTCGCCAACGACTCCGATCTGGCCGCCCGCTTCGAGGCGATCTCGCGACCCGGCGAGTCCTTCGTGCTCATCCACGGCGAGACCGGCATCGGCGGGGCGATCGTGGTCGACGGGAGGATCCTGCGCGGCGAGACCGGCTGGGCCGGCGAGATCGGGCACATCAACATCGTCCCCGACGGCGCCCCCTGCGGCTGCGGGCGCCGCGGATGCCTCGAGGCCTACGCCGGGTTCCACACGCTGCGCCGCGCGCTCGACCTGCCCGAGGGCACGCACCTGGACGACCTCGCCCGGGCGCTCGCGAGCCCCGATGCGCGCACGCGGGAGCTGGTGGCAGAGGTCGGCGAGCATCTCGGCGCCGTGATCGCGGCCGTGCTCAACGTGCTGGACCTGTCGACCGTCGTGCTGTCCGGCTACTTCCGGGCGCTCGCGCCGCAGCTCGCGCCCTCGGTGCGGGCGGTGCTGCGCGAACGGGCCCTGCGGCCCGAGGCCGAGCTGGTGCAGTCCGCCGGCGACGGGCGCCAGGAGGCTGACGGCGCCGCCCGCGAGGCCCTCGAGCCGTTCTGGCGGGACGTCACGGGGTGGATCGCCGCGCGGGGGTGAGTCCACCGGCAGATTCGGGGCACCAGGAAGGACTGGTGCCGGGCGGGTGAGTGGGCGGTTCCGCGCTGGGTGCACGCGTTTCGGTCAGGAACGGCCGCCATCAGGCTGGAATAGCGGCCGCTTCCGACCAGAACGCGGCGGGTCTCCACCCTTCCTCCGCACGGCTCATCGGTTGTGTCCCCTCCCGTGTACATGGCGGCGCGCATGTACACGGGAAGGGACACAACCCGCTTGCCACCGCTCGGCCGACCGAGTCTCATAGCCCCATGCTCCCCACCGCGATGCCGCGCCTCGCCCACGGCCCCGTCGTCCTGCGCGCCTTCCGCGACGCCGACGCGCCGCTCGTGCGCTCGGTCGCGGGCGATCCCCTGATCCCCCTCATCACGACGGTCCCGACCTCCGGCACCCAGGTCGATGCCCTCGCCTTCATCACCCGTCAGCACGCGCGCCTGTCCGAGGGCAACGGGTACTCCTTCGCGATCGCGGACGCCGCGACCGACGAGGCCGTCGGCCAGATCGGCCTCTGGCTGCGCGCGATCAGCGCCGGGCGTACGAGCACCGGCTACTGGGTCGGTCCTGCCTCCCGCGGTCGCGGATACGCGGGGGCGGCGCTGCGGGCCCTGAGCGACTGGGCGCTCAGCCTCGACGAGGTCGCGCGCCTCGAGCTGCACGTCGAGCCGTGGAACGAGGGGTCGTGTCGAGCGGCGGTGGCCTGCGGCTTCGCGCGCGAGGGGCTGCTGCGATCGTGGCAGCAGGTGGGCGAGGAGCGGCGTGACATGCTCGTCTACAGCAGGATCGCCGGGGAGGGCTGACGAGCTGACGAGGCAGGGGCGGGCGCCCGTGAGGCCCTTTCGGCCCGTTCGGCGCGCTCACGTTCCACGGGTGGAACGCCAGTGCGCCGCATCGCGGTCCAGCGTCACGGCCCTTGAGCCAGCGCAACGCCCCGCGGGGAGGACAGCGCCCCTAGGTGTATGAGGTCATGACGTTGTCGACACGTTCGTGGACTCGGGTGGCCGGGGGCTGATCAGCGCAGGCGGTGTGCGGCCGATGATAGTTGTAGTGGTGGACCCAGACGCTGATCGCTTCGCGCCGTTCGTCTTCGGAGTAGAAGGCGTGGGCGTAGAGGCATTCCTCGGCGAGGATCCGCTGGTAGCGCTCGACTTTCCCGTTGTGCCTGGGCGTGTAGGTGTCGCGCGTCAGACTTAGTGGCAGGGCCGTTATGTAGGTCCTGAAGGAGAGTCA
>NZ_FWFG01000105.1 GCF_900163655.1 Brachybacterium nesterenkovii | reverse complement strand
GCCATCTCATGGAACCGGCCCAAGGAGGTGCACCTGGGCCTGGCCGACCCCACCACCCCGACATTCAAAACCAAGGAAATCCTGCCAACTACTTGACGCGGGACATAGGGCCGGGTCCGCTGATGCCGTGAAGCATGCGCGTTCACGGTGCGGACGAACGTCTTCGCCCGGTAGTTGGCACCATTGTCGGTGACCACCCGGACCAGACGCGTGATGCCGTGAGCAGCGAAGAACGCCCTGGCGCGGGAGAAGAAACCGATGGTGGTTGCCGCGGTCTCGTTCTCCAGAGCCTCGGTGTATGCCAGGCGGGAGTAGCCGTCGATCGCGGAGTGCAGGTAGGTGTAGCCCACGCGCTGCTTGCGCGCCTTCGCATGGCCGCGGCCATGGAGTCGCCAGCCGCCACCGTCGGGGATCTGTCCGACCTTCTTCACGTCCAGGTGGAGCATGTGGCCCGGTAAGCGGGCGATGATCTTCCCGGGCTCACGGTTGTTCTCCCCGGTCGGGTCGAGATCTCGGCGGCGGGAGATCCCGAGCCGTTCCAGCCAGCGCCCGATGGTCCGGACGCAGTAGTGGTGGCCGCGGCTGGCGAGCTCGAGGGCGATGCGGCGGGCAGACCATTTGTGCTCTCGCCGCCAAGCGTCGATGAGTTCGAGGACCTCGATCGGTGGCCGCGAGGGTCTCCGTGCTGGGGCGCTGGTGCGGTCTTCCAAGGCTTCGGCACCGTCAGCGCGATAGCGGTGGACCCACTTCGTCAGAGTCGAGCGAGCGACGCCGGCTTCGGCAGCGACGTGGGCGATGGGTCGGCCATCATCTTCGACACGTAGGACCAGGCGGAGTCTTCCGGCAGGGGTCAGCGGCGAATTACGGTGGGTCATGGAACGGGTCTCTTCCAGCAGATGGACGGCTTCAGCACCACCCATCGTGCCGGTCAGGGACCCGTTCCTTCATCCCCGCTCCGTGACTACAACGTCATGACCCGCAACACCTAGGTGTACTGACCGGGGACGTTGATCAATCGTGAGAAGGGTGGCTGGCCTCCGCAGGCGGTGTGTGGTCGGTGCTGGTTGTACTCGTGGAGCCAGTCTGGGAGGGCATCGCGGCGTTCGTTGGGGCCTACCCCCGGTTCGTGGACACGGGGGTTGTTTACGCTGCGAGCGCCAGCG
>NZ_FWFG01000108.1 GCF_900163655.1 Brachybacterium nesterenkovii | reverse complement strand
CGCCCGCTCCCTCCCCCCACGCGACGATTCGTACGAGTACCGTCAGGGTGGGCGCACAGTCGCGCCCCTCCTTCCCCACCCCAGCGAGGTCCCCATGTCCCAGCTCAGCGATCTGGTCGATCCCTCGGCCATCCGCCTCGACGTCCCCGCCGACGACTGGCGCTCCGCGATCCGCGCATCGGGCGAGCTCCTGACCGGCGTCGGCGTCGCCTCCGACGCCTACACGGACTCCATGGTCCGCACGGTCGAGGAGCACGGCCCCTACATCGTCATCGCCCCCGGCTTCGCGCTCGCGCATGCCCGGCCCGACGAGTCCGTCGCCCGCACGGGCCTGTCCTTCGTGCGCCTGGCCGAGCCCGTCGCGTTCGGCAACGCCGACAACGACCCGGTCACGATCGTGATGGCCCTGGCCGCGGCCGACTCGTCGGCCCACCAGCAGGCGCTCGCGAGCCTCGCCGGGGTGCTCTCCGACCCCGATCGGCGTCGTGCCCTCGACATCGCCGCCACCCCCGACGAGGTGCTCTACGCCCTCGGTGCCGGGGACGACGAGGCCCCGCGCGGGCGCCGCGCAGCCCAGGCCGACGATGCCGCTCACGCCGACGACGCCGCCGCAGCTGGCACCGCGGACGCGGCGGCAGGCGCCGCCGCAGCTGGCACCGCGGGCGCGGGGGCAGGCGCCGCCGCAGCTGGCACCGCGGGCGCGGGGGCGGGCGCCGCCGCAGCTGGCACCGCGGACGCGGCAGGCGCCGTCGCGGCGAGTGCGGCCGCCGTGCCGGAGAACGAGGACACCGTCCCGTCGAAGAACTTCATCCTGACCGTCTGCGGCAACGGCGTCGGCACGAGCCTGTTCCTCAAGAACACGGCCGAGAAGGTGCTCGAGCGCTGGGGCTGGACGCGGTTCGTCTCGATCGAGGCGACCGACACGATCTCCGCCAAGGGCCGCGCGAAGGAGGCCGACGTGGTCCTGACCTCGGGCGCCATCGCCGACGCGCTCGGAGACGTGGGCGTTCCCGTGGAGATCATCCGCGACTTCACCTCCCAGGCCGAGATCGACGCCGCCCTGCGCCGCACCTACGCGGTCTGATCCGCGCCGCCGCCGTCGCCCAGCATCTCCGCTGAGGCACGGCATCGCCGCCACCGCCGCACCCCGCACCGCCTGACGCACCCGTCACCGAGCTCCCGGCGCGGCACCGAGTCCCCGCGGGCACCGCCCGCTCCCCCGCCCCTATCCCCCCTTCTGCATCGGAGTGAGACCCATGGACGTCCTCCTCGCGATCGCCCAGTTCTTCGTCAACGAGATCCTGAGCGTTCCCGCCTTCCTCATCGGCATCATCACCGCGATCGGCCTGATCGCCCTGCGCAAGAGCATCGGCCAGGTGGTCGGCGGCGGCGTCAAGGCCGTCCTCGGCTTCCTGCTGATCGGTGCCGGCGCTGGCCTGGTCACCGCCTCCCTGACCCCGCTGGGCGCGATGATCCAGGGCGCGCTCGGCGCACAGGGCGTGGTCCCCACCAATGAGGCCATCGCCGGCATCGCCCAGGAGCAGTACGGCGCACAGGTCGCGTGGCTGATGATCCTCGGCTTCATCGTCGCGATCCTCCTGGCGCGCTTCACGCCGCTGCGCTACGTGTTCCTCACCGGCCACCACATGCTGTTCATGGCCACGTTGATCACGATCGTCATGGCGTCGGCGGGTATGCCCACCGTGGTCGTGGTGGGCCTCGGCTCCCTCCTGCTGGGCATCCTGCTGGTGGCGCTGCCCGCGCTCGCCCAGCCGTACACCCGCAAGGTCACCGGCGACGACTCCATCGCCATCGGCCACTTCGGCACCCTCGGCTACGTCACGGCCGGTGCCGTCGGCCGCCTCGTCGATCCGAAGGGCACGAGCCGCTCGACCGAGGACATCAAGGTCCCCGAGGGCCTGCGCTTCCTGCGCGACTCGATGGTCGCCACCGCCCTGTCGATGGTGCTCATGTACCTCGTGGTCGCCACCGCATACCTGCTGCGCGCCGGCCAGGAGACCGCGTTCACCGCGTTCGAGAACGGCGCGAGCGGCGTGGGCAACTACCTCATGCAGTCGGTGACCCAGGGCCTGCAGTTCGGCATCGGCGTGGCCGTGATCCTCTTCGGCGTCCGCACCATCCTGGGCGAGCTCGTCCCCGCCTTCCAGGGCATCGCCGCGAAGGTGGTCCCCGGGGCGATCCCCGCGCTGGACTGCCCGATCGTCTTCCCCTACGCGCAGAACGCCGTGCTGATCGGCTTCCTCTCGAGCTTCGCGGGCGGCCTCGTGAGCCTGCTCCTGCTGGGCACCGTGTTCGGCCCGATGTTCGGCCTCGCGCTGATCCTGCCGGGCCTCGTGCCGCACTTCTTCACGGGCGGTGCCGCCGGCGTGTACGGCAATGCGACGGGCGGGCGCCGCGGCGCGATCGCCGGCGCCTTCGCCAACGGTGTCCTGGTCACGTTCCTTCCGGCGCTGCTGCTGAAGGTGCTCGGCTCCTTCGGCTCGGCGAACACCACCTTCGGCGACACCGACTTCGGCTGGTTCGGCATCCTCATCGGCTACGGCGCGAAGCCGGGCGTGGTGGTCGGATCGATCATCCTCGCGGTGATCGGCCTGGTGATCCTGGGCCTCGCGATCCTCGCCCAGCGCACTCTGGTCGACGGCGGCTGGGATCCGGCCCGGGCCCGCGGCAACGCCGACGGCGCGCTCGCGGCGGTCGCCGGGGCCGGTGCGGCGACCGGTGCCGCAGCGGGTGCCGGTGCCGGCGTGGGCGCTGGCGTCGGGTCGGCGGGCACCGCGGCGGGAGCTGCGCCGCGCTCGACCGGTTCCGCAGGGGCCGACGGGGCCGCGCGCCGCTACCCGCGGGTGGCTCCGCCGGTCGGGGCCCCGCGGCCCCCGGCACCGCCGCAGGGCTGAACCGAGGCCCTGCACCGCCACCAGTCTGAACCGGTCCCCGGCACCGCCGCAGGGCTGAGCCGGCGGCCGGGCTGAGCCAGCGGCCGGGCTGCGCCAGCGGCCCGGGCTTCACCGGTATCCGGCACCATCGGCGGTGCTGAACCGGCGGCCGGGCTGCGCTGACGGCCGGGCTGGGGCGGGCCGCGACAAATATGGGCGCTGGAGAGCCGGTCACCTGCATATGTGCGGGTGACCGGCTCTCCAGCGCCCATCTTTGCTACGGGGTCCGCTGAATGTGGGACCCCGGGCACCCGTCCGGCCTGCAGATCCGCGACGGAGCCCACATCGGCCTCCCCCGCAGCCGCCGCGGGGCGACACAATGGGGGCATGTCGCTCTCCGCCGCACAGCGCGCCCGCACGGCCACCGAGTTCGCCTCGAATCTGGCGGCCTCGGGCCTGTCCCGGGACGAGCTGCGGGAACGCACCGGCCTGCTGCCCGCACGCTTCGACTCCGCGCTGTCGATGGCACCGGGGACGGATCCCGCCGATGCCTGGCTGGTGCGCGACACCCTCGAAGCCGCAGTCGCAGAAGCCGGAGCCTCGCTGACCCCGTTCACGGTCCTCACCGAGGAGGCGCGGACGGCGATCGACGGGTCGGGGATCACCGACCGCCGCTGACGCCGAGGCCGATCAGCTCTCGGCCGGGACCCGCAGCTCCCAGGCTCGCAGGCCGGAGCCGCCACCGAGTTCCGACCCATCGCGCAGGCCAGACCCATCAGCCGGAACAGCCCCGCCCCCCAGGCGCAACCCGCCACCGAGTTCCGACCCATCGCGCAGGCCGGACCGGTCGCCCGGGCCAAGCCCGTCGCCGAGGTCAGCCCCGTCTCCGAGATCAGACCCGCCTCCGAGGGCGCTCACCCGCAGATGCTCCCCTGCGGCGGGATGCACGCGCACCGTCTGCGGCGTGGCCGCGGTGGGCAGCAGCTCGACGATGCTCGCGTCGATGAGCACCACCGTCTCGTCAGCACCGGCCACCGCACCGACCTCCGCGACCGTGCGCACCACGGCACCATCGGCACCGATCAGGTCCACGCGCACCCCGTCACGGGTTCGCACCTCCGCCCGGGCGGGCGAGGGCAGGTCCAGCACGCCGTCGTCGTCGACCAGCGCCTCACCGCGCAGCGCCGCGAGCTCGGGCACCGGTGCGGACACCAGGAGTCCGTCGCGCAGGGACAGCTCGCGCGGGAACGTGAGGCAGCCCGCCCAGCCCTGTTCATCGGCCTGCTCGAGGGTGCGGTGCTCGCCCTCCCAGGACCAGCCCCACAGCATTGCGCGATCGCCGTCGACGCACACCTGGGGCGCGTAGAAGTCGGGGCCCTCATCGACGGTGCCGCCGGTCTCGGGGCTGAGGCGCGGGCAGCCGGCCGCGTCATCCCAGGTCAGCTCGCCGACCACATAGCCGACACCGCCGAGGGTGTCGGGCGCGCCGTCGTGGCCCTGGCGCCATTTGCCGCCGGTCAGGACCCAGCGCTCGCGGTCGCCGTCGGCCAG
The DNA here is from genome assembly GCF_900163655.1 of Brachybacterium nesterenkovii. Lineage (GTDB taxonomy): Bacteria > Actinomycetota > Actinomycetes > Actinomycetales > Dermabacteraceae > Brachybacterium > Brachybacterium nesterenkovii. The sequence goes on along the minus strand of NZ_FWFG01000108.1, from coordinate 38,183 downwards.
GCGCACCAGCTGCGGGCACTCCCACAGCTCGGCGGGGATGTGCCGGGCGGCGATCGGGTCCTCCCCCGTCAGGACGACGCCCAGGTAGGTCCAGGAGGCGAGGTCGCTGCGGTCCCAGGCGAGCAGGGCGGGGATGATCCGCTCGGTGCCGTCCGCCGCGGTGCGGCGCAGCCCGGCGCCCTGGACGGCGAGGCGGCGGCTGTCGAGCTCGAACAGGAACGGGTCGCGGACGCCGATGATCCCGGGCTCGGCGGGGACGTCGGCCGCGACGGCGGGCAGGGGCTCCCAGGTCCTCATCGTCGCATCGCCGCGGAAGACGAGGACCCGGGACAGGGCGAGGTCGCCGCCGGAGACGCCCGAGTACACGAGGTGGGGCACGCCGTCCTCGAGGGTCGCGACGCCGCTCCAGCAGCCGTCGGCGTCGGCGGTGCCGGGCCGGGGCTCGGGGCCCATCGGCTCGACGCGCCAGGTCACGAGGTCCGGGGAGGACATGTGGCCCCAGCGGATCAGGTGGTGGTGAGCGGAGTCCGGGTTGTGTTGGAAGAACACGTGCCAGCGGCCGTCGTGGCGGATGATCCCGTTGGGGTCGTTGAGCCAGCCGCGCGGGTGGACGCGATGCAGCGCCGGGAAGTGCGGATCGGCATCGGCAGGCGCAGGGGTCTCCAACGCGAGGCTCTCACCTGCAGGGGTCTCGGGCGCGGTCATGCTCGGCTCCTCGGGGCGTAGGCGCTGACCAGGACGGACAGCGTGACGGTCAGGCCCGCGCCGTCGGCGGCGAGGGCGGCAGGGTCCAGGTGGCGGGCGCTCGGGGTCATGCCCACCAGGTCCCGGGTCTGCTCCGCATCGAGGTCGATCGCGGTCTCCACGAGCTCGGTGCGCATCTCCCGGACGTGGGGCTCGAGCGCGGCGGCGAGGCGCTGCTCCTTGGCGGGGTCGATCGCGACCATCGCGGGGACCTCGGCCCGCAGCTCGGCCAGGTGGCGCTGGGTGGGGCGGGCGACGATCAGTCGGCCGTCGCGGCGCAGCACGCGCCGGAACTCCGCCGGGTTGCGCGGGGAGAACACGTCGAGCAGGACGTCGACGGAGGCATCGGCCAGCGGGAACGGCCTGAACGCGTCCCAGGTGGCGGCGACGGCGCGCTCGTGGCCGCGGGCCGCAGCGCGCAGGGAGCGCACGGAGGTGTCCAGGGCGATGCCCCGGGCGCGGGGCAGCGCGTCGAGGACACCGGCGAGGTAGTGGCCGGTGCCTGCGCCGATGTCGAGGACGACGGGGGCGTGGGCATCATCGCCGATCCCCTCGACGGCGAGCGCGACGATCCGCTCGCGCAGCGCCTCGTAGGCGCCGGAGCCGAGGAAGCGCTCGCGGGCGCGCGCCATGTCGGCGTCGTCCCCGCTGACGGCCTTGGACCCGCCGAGCAGCGAGACGTAGCCGTGCCGCGAGATGTCGAAGGTGTGCCGCTCGGGGCAGCGCAGCGCCGACCCCGCGGCGTCGAGCGGCCCCGCGCACAGGGGGCATCGCAGGAGGTCGCAGGCGGCCTGCACCGCGGATGGGCTCATCACCGCTCCAGCCTACGGCGCAGGTCCGACGGACGAGGACGGGCGCGGCGCGGTCGGCACTATCGGCGAGGTCGGGCGCACCGACTCCGCGGCTGACGCGGACGCGCCTGCGGCTGACCAGGCCGGGCGAGCCCACGATGCGGCCGACGAGGACGCGCGAGCCGACGGTTCCGCCGACGAGGACGTGCGAGCCCACGATGCGGCCGACGAGGACGCGCGAGCGGACGGTTCCGCCGACGCTGGCTGCCGAAGACGAAGAGACGCCCGACCAGGGCACGTGGGTGCAGAACGCCGACGGGGCGGCGGGGCGAGTGCCCCGCCGCCCCGTCGGGCAAGCGCGCCGTCCGCAGACAGCTGCACAGTCAGGCCCTCGATCGGCCCGGCTGGTCCGGCCAGCCGACCAGACCAGCCGACCAGGCCCGCTGATCAGGCCGGTGCGAAGAAGTACTGCTCGTTGTTGATGTTGAACAGCGGCTCGACGACGAACACGCCCTTCTGGACCTGGTCCGCGGGGACCTGGAGGATCACGTCGTACTCGACGGACCCGCCGTCGGTGATGTCGTTCGCCTCGATCTCGGGGCGCGGGGCCAGGGCTATGGCCGAGGTGGTGTCGTACACCTGGCCGTTATCCGCCGAGAAGCTGACCGAGGACTCGATCCACGGCGTGAGAGTGCCGGTGCCGTGGTACGTGACGGTCACGGGAACGACCACATAGACGTTGCCCGCATCCGGCGGCGTCGAGTACGGGTGAGCCTGCTCGACCGCGGCCTGCGCGTCCCAGTTCGGGGTGCCCAGCACGATGTCGGCCTTGCCGCCGTCGGAGGTGGAGATCGTGGCGGGGCCGCCGCCGATCGGGAACGGGTTGTCCTTGGTGCCCGCGTCGCCCGCGACCGGGCCCGCCGAGGTAGTCGGATCGGTCGTGGTCGGCGTGTCCGTGGTCGGGGCATCCGAGGTGGTCGGATCGGAGGCCGATGAGGTCGCCGTCGTGGTCGGATCCGTATCCCCTCCCCCGCCGCCGCGGACGAGCAGGATCCCGCATCCGCCGAGCAGTCCCAGCAGGGCCAGGACGGCACACCCGAGGCAGGCCCAGATCCACCAGCGGTTCTTCTTGGCCGGCGGCTGCATGGGGCCGCCCGCGGCGTTGTAGCCGCCCATCGCGCCGACCGGCTGGCCGTACCCGTTCGGGGAGGCCTGGCCGTACGGGCTCGCAGGTGCGGCGCCGTAGGAGTTCGCAGACGGTTGGCCGTACGCGTTCGCCGACGGCTGCTGGCCGTAGGCATCGGCGGACGGCTGACCGTACGGTGCAGAGGAGTAGCCGTCGGCAGAGGGCTCCGGGGCGGAGCCCCACTGGGGCGGCTGATCCGCGGAGCCGTCGGCGGGGAACTGGGGAGGCTGGGACATGGTGAGTGGGGCGCGACGCCGCGCCGCCCTCCTCTCAGGGATCGTGCAGACGGCATACGACGCCTGCGGATGCCCTCATCCTAGGGTTCGCGCAGGCACGAACCCAGGGGTGAACAGTCCCGGATCAGACGGGTATCCCGAGCGAGGTCCAAGAGAGCATCCCGGGGCGGGATTCAGGGGGCTCGACGGCCTGGCCCGAGCGGCACCCTCGAGACTGCTGTCCCGACTGTCGAGTGGTGCCCACGAAACCTGGCAGGTGCCCTGCGGAGCCCGGCGAGGCTGGCGGGAAAGCGATGGCCGAGCGAGGCCCTTCCGGCATAGAGGCGTGGCCTCGACGGCACACCTGAATGCTCCGCTGAACGGCTGAGCGCACGAGGCCATGCGATCCGTGACGGCACAGGGCGTCGAGCGTCCGATGGGAACGGATGTGCCCGTCAGCTCTCCGCGACGTACAGGTAGTCGCCGCCCCACGGTGCGACCGATACGAGCGCCGAGCCGACCTCGGCCTCGGGCACCGCGATGACCATCTGGCCGCTCGCGGACTCGCCGTCGGTGATGCCGCCCATCCGCCACAGCGGCTCGGGGGCGCGGATCTGGCCGTCGTCGTAGTACACGCCGGCGTCGGTCTCGATCGCGAGGTCGATGTCGTCGCCGAGCACCGCGTACTTCTCGCCCTCGTAGGTGCCGCGGATCGTGATGAGCGCGTAGTGCATCCCGGCCTCGGGTGCCGGCGCGGACGGGTCGGAGGCCTTGATGTCCTCATCGGCGTTCCAGGTCACGGACTCGATCTCGAGGGTGAGGGTGCCGCCGTCCTCGGTGGGCCAGCGCAGGGAGTTCTCGCCCATGATCGCGGGCGCATCGGGGGTGCCGAGGCCGTCGACCGGGGCGCCGGAGGAGTCGAGGACGGTCCCGGGGACGGTCTGGGGCTCGTCGCCGCCGGGTGTGCCGGGGGCGGGCGCCTGCTCGATCGTCCCCTCCATGCTCTGCAGGGAGGCGGCGACGTAGATGCCGGCGGCCGTCAGACCCGCCAGGAGCACCAGCAGGAGGGCGCAGAGTCCGGCGATCGCGGCGACGAGGCCGGCGCGGCTGCGCGGGGCACCCGAGCCGTGAGTCGTGCCCGGGACCGCGGGCCAGGGCTGGGCGACGAGCTCATGCGGCGCCAGAGCCGACGGGGCAGGTCCGGCGGACTGCGCGGGTATCGCCCCCGTCGCGGTCGGCAGCTGGGCCGTCGGCTGCACAGGGATCGCACCGGTCGCGGTCGGGAGCTGCCCTGTCTGCTGCGCGGGGATCGCACCGGTCATCGTGGGCATGGCACCGGGAACGCCGAACCCGCCGGGATGCACGGGCATCGCGCCAGGCTGCGCGGGGATCGCTCCGGTCGCGGTGGCCGGATAGGCAGCACCCGGCACCGGGAACGCCTCCCCCGCCACCGGGAACGCCGCTGCTGCGGGGTGCACGGGGAACTGCCCGGTGGGAACGGGGCCGTAGGGCGACGCGGCATAGCCCGCCGACACCGCCGCGGTCATCGGCGACCCCGCGTAGCCCATCGGCTGCGCATGCTGCGGGGCAGCGGGGCCTGCGGCAGCCGGATCTGCGGTCTCCTGGGTGAGCGCCGGGTCCGCGGCGGCCTGGGCGGACGCAGGCTGGGCAGGCCCGGGCTGAGCGGGCGCAGGCTGGGCAGGCTGGGCAGGCTGGGCAGGCTGGGCAGGCTGGGCAGGCCCAGGCTGAGCGGGCGCAGGCTGAGAGGGCGCGGGCTGAGAGGGCGCCCACCAGGCCTTCTCGTCGACACCCGCCGGGGCGGCGGTCTCGGGCCCGGTGGCCGCCGCATCGGCGACGGGTGAGGGTGGGAGGGTGTCGGCCCTCGTCGCGTCCACGGTCTCGGGCGCCGCGGTCTCGGGTGCCTCGTGCTCGGGCTCGACAGGAGCGGACGGGGCCTCCTCGAGCTCCTGTCCCTCGCCCTCCGACGCCGTCTCGCGCCCCGTCTGGGGCGCCAGGGTCTCCGCGGCGATACCGGACTGCGAGTCGGCCGCGGTACCGGACTGCAGGTCGGCCGCAGTACCGGACTGCAGCTCGCTCCAGTGATCGGACTGCGGATCAGCCCAGGGGTCGGACTGCGGGTCGCCCCAGGGATCGGTCGGGGAATCGGGCATGTCGGCGCCTCTTCTCGATGCGGCCCTTCCGGGCCGTCGCGGACACCACCTGCGCCGCTTTTCCGAAGAGTAGTCCGATACGCCGACGGACGACGTCGGGCGCGAGCACGACCGGGGAGACGTCCGGGACGCGACCGCGACGATGGGGACGAGTCCCCATCGTCCGAGGACGTCCGGGATGGCAGGATCATGCACCACCCGTCGCCTGCCCGAAAAGAGCCATGGTCTACCTGGTCCTGCTGGTCCCCGTCGCCTGGCTGTTCTGGGCGCTGTTCGTGCTTCTGCGCTCCGTGTTCCGCCTGATGACGCTCAGTCGGATGAACGGCTCCGGTGCGCGCGTGCAGGGACGCGTGGTGAGCGTCGAGAAGCGCAACCGCGCGACGAAGTGGATGTCCGAGCGGACCACGTACCGGACGGAATGCCGGGAGACTCTCGAGTTCCCCGGCCCCGACGGCCGTCCCGTCTCCGGGCCCGTCTTCTACTCCGATGTCGTCGACGTGGACCGCACGGGCCAGGAGGTCCTGGTCATCGTCGACCGCTCGAATCCGCAGCGCTTCTCGACCCCGCTCGACGGCCGCAGCATCGCGACGGCCACCCCACGCGCGCAGATCTTCTCCTCGATCACGATGATCGTCGTCGACACCGGCCTGTTCGTCGGTCTGCTGGTGATGATCCACCTGGCTCGCTCGGGCATGCTGCCCGGCGTGAGCTGACGGAGCGGTCACGTGAAGAGCCGAGCGACTCCCGCACCCGCCGGACGGTCCGATCCTGCGGGCCCTGAGGACGGAAACGATCTGCTCGACGGGGTCGACGTGCTGGTCACCGATCTCGACGGCGTGCTGCGGACCTTCGACGACGACCTGTGGACGCGCCTCGATGCGGATCTGGGGCTCTGTCCCGGCACCGCGATGCAGGCGATCCTCGGGCACCCTTTCCTGCGCGAGGTGATCCGGGGCCGGGGCACGCACGCCCAGTGGCGCGAGGCGGGCGCCGCGGCGCTCGTGGCCGACGGGGTCTCCCCCGACGCGGCCCGGGATGCGGTCGCGCAGTGGGCCGGCACCCCGGGGCGGGTGGACGAAGAGGTCGCGGCCCTGCTGCGGGGCGCCCGGGCACGCGGTGCCGCCGTGTTCGTGTTCACCAACGGGACAGACCGCGTGGCCGCCGAGATGGCAGAGCTGGGGCTGGACGAGTTCACGGCCCCGGCGGGCGCTCATCTGCTGAACTCCGCCGATCTGCGGGCCGCGAAGCCGGAGGTGCTCGCGTTCTCCCGCGCGCACGGGCGCATCGAGAACGCCCTGGGGCGCGGCGTGGTGCGCGAGCGGGTCCGATTCCTCGACGACCGCTCCGACAACGTCGCGGCTGCGGAGGCCTTCGGGTGGCGGGCGACGCTCTGGACCCGGTGAAGGGCCCGATGACAGGGCCGACCGGGTCCCGTGACGGACGGCACTCGACCCCGTGCCGCTCGGTCGCCTCGGGGTGGCGAGGGGCCGGCGGCTTCGAGCGCGGATCGCATCGGTCCGTGTCTGGTCATCCCTGTCGTGGTTCATCCCTCCATCGCATCGACCTCCTCCGCGATGATCACGGTGTTGGCGGTCGTGCGCTCGGCACCGGTCTGACGGCAGGTGATGATCACGAGACGCCCGGGCTCCTCCTCCCAGATGTCGCTTCGTGCGGGCAGCTGATCCTTGGGGATCTGCTCGCTGGCGGTCACGCGCCACGTGCGGCCGAGAGCCTCCACCTCGGCGCCGTCCGGCACGAGCACCTGACCGTCGTCGCCGACCAGATAGTTGCCCGGCGCGAAGCCCGTGCGCATCGAGTGCATCGCGATCACGACGGTCCCCTCGAGCTCACGGTCGATGCCGGCGTCGGCGGACCCATCGCGCAGCACATATCCGGCGCGGTATCCGGGCGGAGTGACGTCATCGCCGCGATCCATCGCCCCGAGGGGCACGTCCATGTCGACGGCCTCGATGCGCAGGCGTCCGACCGCATCGACCTGAGTGGTCTGCGATCTCGGTGCCGTCTCCGATGCCGAAGACGGGCGATCTGCCGCGCCGTCATCCGACGCTCCCGTCGCCGCGCCTGTCGGTCCATCTGTCGCCGCACCTGCGCCGCTCGCCTCCCCTGGCGCGCCCGGCTCCTCCTGGACGGGGTTGCCGAGCAGGTCGACGGGCTCCGAGTGGATGCCGTCGGCGACGATGCTGTCGGCGTCGAGACCGAGCGCCGAGCGCGCGGCAGCCTCCTGCTCGCTGTCCCACGGGGCGCGGGACGGGAGGGTCACGATGCCGATGGCCTGGGCGAGCCCCACGACGGCGATGATCCCGAGGACGGCCGCGAGCAGTCCGCGGAACAGGCGGCCCGGTCTCCTGACCGCACGGCGGGCCCGGCCGTCTGCACGGCCCGGCCAGCGTTCCGCGCGGTCCGGCCGCCGTTCCCCGAGGCGCAACCGGCGCTCAGGGTGGCGCAGCCGACGCTCCGGGCGACGCTCGGTCCGGCTCCCGCGGCGGGGCGCGGTGTCAACCGCACCCTGCCGCGGGATCCCTCTGGTCGTGTCCACCGCGCCCTCAGTCCCGGCGGTCCGTGCCGCGGCGGGAGCGGCTCCACAGGTGCGCGCCGATCCCGGTGCCGGCCGCGGTGAGGGCCGCGAGGAGCCCGGTGACGCGGGGCAGGGCCGGCTCGGCGGCCTCCCCGCCGGTGTGGACGGTCGACCCGACGACGGCCGGGCCGGGCTGGGGCGCCACGGGGGACGGAGCCTGAGTGGTCGGCGCCGCGGACGCCGGTGCCGGGGTGGTCTGCTCCGGGGCGGCCTCCACCGGGGCAGGCGTCTCGGGAGCAGGCGCGACGGGCTGTTCGGGCACCGGCGGGATGGCGCGCTCGACAGTCGGCGGCGTCGCGGGCGGCGTGGGCTGCGGCGTCACCGGCGGTGCCTCCTCGACGACGACGGTCTGCCCCTCGTCGGCCAGGTCCCGGTGCTCGGCGATCACGGTGCCCTCGGCGGAGACGAGGTCCTCGAACACCACGAGGGTGCGCCCGGCGACGGAGCCGTCGAGCACGAACTCGACGGTCGCCGTGCCCGATGCCTCCTCGGGGGTGAAGCGCGCGCTCGCGGTGACCTCGGCGCCGTCGGGGCCCCGCAGGGCCTCGCCCGTGGCCTTGTCCATCACGGTCCCCCGCAGCTCGACCTCCCGCCCCACCGGCAGGTTCTCGTAGGCGACGGTGTCGACGAGGGTGCCGCCGGTGCGGGCGATGGTCTTGTCGCCGTCGGCCTTGTCGGTGGCAGTGGTGCCGATCGTCGGGATCCCGACCGTGAACTGCTGGGTCTCGGTGGTCGTGCCGTCGTGGGTGTGCAGCACGGTGCCGTCGGGACCGTGGAGTACCTGACCGACGGCGTAGCGCCCTTCGGCGAGATCCGCGGGGAGCTCGACGGCGGTGACGGCGCGGACGTCGGCGGCCTCGGGCACGAGGTCGCTGGCGGTGGTGGCGACGGTCGTGCCGTCGGCCATCGACACGACTGTGGTCTCGAGCCGGTAGCCGGCACCGGGGGCGAGGCCGGTCGCGGTGTAGACGTCCTGGACGGTGCCGCCGGGCATGACGATCCCGTCGCCGTCGGCGGCATCGGCGGCCGCGGTGCTCACATCGGCGGGCGGGGTGTACGGGACGGTCCACGAGACCTCCGCGGAGGCGGTGCGCAGCTCGGCCGTGGTGGGGACGGCCCAGGCCATGACCTGGTAGGCGCGGCCGCGGGCGTCGGTGCCTGCTTGGCGGTAGGTCTGGATGGTGGTGGCGTGGGCGGTCACGGTGTCGTCGACGGGGTCGGCCGTGATGCGCACCGTGGCGGTCTCGCCCTGGGCGACGGTGCCGGCGGTGAGCGGGATCGTGCCGTCGGCCTCGATCACGGTGGTGACCTGGCCGTCCTCGAGGGTCGCGGGGCCCTCGACGCTGATCTCGGTGGGGTGGCCGTCGGGGACGTCGATGACGGCGGCGAGCGTGCCGTCAGCGGCGCTGCCGGTGATGGTGACGGCCGTGGCGAGCGAGGCCTCGTCCATCGGCGGCACCTGGTAGTCCTCGGCCTCGCGGACGATCTGCTGGGCGCGGTCGCGCACGGAAGCAGGAGCGTCCTCGAGGGAGGCGGTGAAGGCGGCGCGGCGGTCCTCGGCGGAGACGTCGGCGGTGCCGCGGTCCATGTAGGCGTGGGCGATCCAGGAGACGGCGGCCGTGGTGTCGCGGTCGGTCGCGGTCCCGTAGGCGGACAGGGCGTAGGCGACGATCGGGTCGGCCTGGCCGTCGATGGTCTCGGCGATGTCCGCGGCCTGGGAGTAGGGCAGGCCGGTGATGATGCAGTACGCGCCGGTGGCGTCGTTCTGCAGGTTGGCGTAGCGGCCCAGCTGGGCCTCGCCGCGCCCGAGGATCCCGTCGATCGCGTACCCCGGGGACATCATGGCGACGGCGTGCCCGTTGATCGGGTCGCCGGGGTCGATGGGGCGCCAGGTGGTGGAGTCCGCCCAGGCGACGCTCGGGGCGCAGACGGCTGCGAGGCCGCCGACGATGACGGCGGTCGCGGAGACGCGCAGCAGGCGCGGCGGGCCAAGGCGGTCGAGGCACGGGCGGTCGGGGCGCGGGGCGGTGGATCGGGTGCGGTTGATGACGGGCGACGAGGACATGGCGGCTCCTGGTGATGAGGGTGCTCGCCGGTCGGCGAGGCGGCTCGCGCAGCGGCGAGGTCCTCATCGTCGGAGCTGGGCTGACCTGGGGGAACAGGGGGCCGGCCGACTGTGGAGAAGCGAGGATTGGGGAGGAAACGCGGACGTCCCGGCCGGAACGCAGGTGTCACGGCGGGCAGGCGGATCTCCCGGCTGGCAGGCGGCTGTCCCGACAGCGGGCGCCTCAGCAGGCAGGCGGGCACCTCAGCTGGCCCGCAGATGTCTCAGCAGGCAGACGACTGGCCGCCGTCAGAGCGCGAGCTGCCCGATCACCCCGGTTGCGATGACCACCGCCCACGGCGGCGCCTTCCACCGCGTGAGCGCGATGAACGCGGCGATCGCGACGGCCAGCGCCGCCGGAGAGCCGATGCCCTGCGCGAACACCGGCAAGTACAGGGCGGCACCGAGGATCCCGACCACGCCCGCGTTGATCCCGGCGAGCGCGCGCCGTGCCCATGTCAGGCGCCGCACCGACGCCCAGAACGGGAGCACGCCGATCACCAGCAGGGCACCGGGTAGGAAGATCCCGATGAGCGCGACGGCGGCACCGGCGAGGGAGCCGGTGCGCGGGTCGATCGCCCCGAGGAATCCGGCGAGCGTGAACAGCGGGCCCGGCACGGCCTGGGCGGCGCCGTAGCCGGCGAGGAACTGGTCATGGGTGACGCCGCCCGGGGCGACGGACTGGGCCTCGAGCAGCGGGAGCACCACGTGCCCACCGCCGAACACGAGCGCGCCGGCGCGGTAAAAGCCAGCGAAGGAGGCGAGCCACGGGTTGCCGGTGGCGGCGGCCGCCATCGGCAGTCCGATGAGCAGCAGCGCGAAGGCCGCGAGCGCGCCGACCGCGAGGACGCGCGGAACCCGACCGCCCGGGGCCGCCTCATCGAGGACTCCGGTGTCGCCGTCCCCTGCCGCGCTCCCCCGCAGCCAGAGCCACCCGATCAGGCCCGTGACCGCGATGACAGCCACCTGCACGCCCGCCCCAGGCAGCAGCAGCACGACGATGGCGGCGAGCGCCGCGAGCGTGGCCCGCTCCTTGTCGGGGGCGAGGCTGCGGCCCATCCCGAGCACGGCCTGGGCGACGACGGCGACCGCGGCGGCCTTGGTGCCGAGGATCCAGCCGTCGCCGCTGACGTCCCCGAGGGAGGAGATGGCGAGGGCGAAGGCCACGAGCAGTGCGGCCGAGGGCAGGGTGAAGGCGAGCCACGCGGCGGCCATGCCCAGCAGCCCCGCGCGACGCAGCCCGATGGCCATGCCCACCTGGCTCGAGGCGGGGCCGGGCAGGAACTGGCACAGGGCGACGATCTCCGCGTATGCCGCCTCGGACAGCCAGCGGCGGCGCTCGACGAAGGCCTCGCGGAAGTAGCCGAGGTGGGCCACGGGGCCGCCGAAGGAGGTCAGGCCCAGCCGCGTGAAGACGGCGAGGACCTCGAGGGCGGAGCCGCGCTCAGGGGCACGCGGGGCGGCGGGGGAAGCAGGGGCGGGGGCGTCCACTCCGACATCGTGGCCGGTCACGGCCGGGGTGTCGAGGGACGGGAGGTGAACAGATGCGGGGGCTGGCGAAAGAGGCGGCCGTCTTCGTCTGTCGGGGGTCTCGTCCAAAGTGGGGCCTTCCCCGACGAAAGGCCTTCCTCATGCCCGACATCTCCCAGACCACCGCGTTCTTCGGTTCACTTGCCGGCCTCCTCGCGCTTCTCGGATCCACTACCCGAGCCCTCCGGAACCGGCGATTCACGTCACTGGAGCACGTTCGCACTGCACTATCTGCGGCGGATGGCTGCGCCGACTCGCCCCTGCGCCGCTCAGAACAATTCCGCCTAGCACGACTCGAAGCGCATGAAGACCTCCGCCCGCTTCTCGAGGCCCGACGACGCGAGTCATTCCTGTTCGGCTCCCTCTCGTACCTGTTCGCTGCACTCGCCGCGTTCGTAGGCGTCACCATCTATCTCACCCCGCCGTGGGGGTGGGCTGAGTGGCCGTACCTCATCCTGATCGTGCTCACAGCCCTGGGGCTGTGCGCCGGTAGCGTCGTCACGTTCGCCAACACGACCATCGTCGAGGACGAGGAGCAACGTCGCTTCGGCGAGCGGTTCCTGAACCCTGATGGTCCTTCACCCTTCGGTGTCGAACCGCAAACACTCGGCAGTCTGGGCAGCATGCAGCCCCGCGCACTGGTCATCGGCGCCAGCCAGGCGCTCCTGACCACCCTGAGCGGCAGCAGCACCGGCTTCCTTGGCATCGGTCTGCTTGCGCCATCCGAACTTCCGACCGGAATCATCGCTGGTGCTGGCACGATGCTCATTGCGCTCCTGCCCCTCCTCGTCCTGAGCGCACGGCACAGGCCCCTTAGCACAGAGACCATCTGGCGCCGGAGCATGCAGAAGTCCGAAGAGCAGCCGGTCAGCGATATCGAGCGAGACGAGCATTCTGCCCAGCTCCGCTCGGGCAGCCCCGAGCCAGGCACCTCCCCCTCCCCTGCCTGACATACCCTGACCCCACCGAGCACCTCGACGAAGCGAGCCTGACCACCGTGTTCAACCACGCCCAGTTCATCTGGAACGCCGCGGACATCCTCCGCAGCACCTACAAGCAGCACCAGTACGGGGATGTGATCCTCCCGTTCACGGTCCTGGCCCGTCTGGATGCGGTGCTCGCGCCAACGAAGGAGGCGGTGGTCCGCGAGCTCGCGGGCTTCGACCGGGACCGGATGCCTCCGGCGGCGATGCTGCGCAAGAAGGCCGGGCACGACTATTCGTTCTTCAACGCCTCGCGCCACGATCTGAAGTCCCTGCAGGGGGATCCGGACAATCTCGAGGAGAACCTGCGCGACTACGTGGGGGCGTTCTCGGAGAACGTGCGGGACATCTTCGAGAAGTACAAGTTCGAGGACGCGATCATCGATCTGGCCCGCAACGACCTGCTGCTGCAGGTGCTGCAGCATTTCGCGAAGGTAGATCTGCATCCGGATGCGGTGAGCAACGAGCAGATGGGCCACATCTTCGAGGAGCTGATCCGCAAGTTCGCGGAGGTCTCCAATGAGACCGCCGGTGAGCACTTCACACCGCGCGAGGTCATCGAGCTGATGGTGACGATCCTGCTCGACGGCGACCCTGACCTGGGCAAGGACCACGTGGTGCGCAGCGTGTACGACCCGACGGCGGGGACGGGCGGGATGCTGTCGGTGGCAGACGACAGGATCCGCTCGTTCAACCGGACGGCGCAGGTGAGCCTGCTGGGCCAGGAGATCAACCCGGCCTCGTACGCGATCTGCAAGGCCGACATGGTGGTCAAGGGCCAGCCGATCGACAACATCGCGCTGGGCAACACGCTCACGCAGCCGGCGTTCCGCGGGCAGTCGTTCCACTACGGGCTGTCGAACCCGCCGTTCGGCGTGGACTGGAAGCAGTTCAAGAAGACGGTGGAGGACGAGCACACGGTCCGCGGTTTCGCGGGCCGTTTCGGTCCGGGCCTGCCGCGGGTATCCGACGGCTCGCTGCTGTTCCTCATGCACCTGATCTCGACACTGCGGGACCCGAAGCCCGAGCAGGCCAACCACACGGCCGGGCGTGGCGCGATCGTGCTGAACGGCTCACCGTTGTTCACCGGCGGTGCGGGCTCGGGCGAGTCGAACATCCGCCGCTGGGTGCTGGAGAACGACTATCTCGAGGCGATCATCGGCCTGCCCACCGACATGTTCTACAACACCGGGATCGCCACGTACGTGTGGATCCTGTCCAAGGACAAGGCCCCGGAGCGGCGCGGGAAGGTGCAGCTGATCGACGCGACCGGCATGTTCGAGAAGATGCGCAAGTCCGTGGGCTCCAAGCGGCGGTACCTGTCGGAGGAGAACATCAAGGAGATCACCCGGCTGTATCACTCCTTCGTGGAGTCGAAGCACTCCAAGATCTTCGCGGCCGAGGACTTCTTCTACCGCACCATCACGGTGGAGCGCCCCCTGCGCCTGAACTACGCGCTGACTCCCGAGCGGATCGAGCGGGCGATGGCCGCGCGGCAGATCGCCAAGCTGAAGGATGCTGACCGCGACGCTCTGCGCCGCGCCCTGGATGCGGCAGCCGACGAAACCGGTGGCGTGATCTCCGCCTGCCGCGAGGCGTTCGCGAAGGACGTGAAGGCCGCACTCGACAGTCACAGCGTGAAGCTCACGCCCGCGGTGCTCAAGGTGGTGATCGCGGAGCTGTCCGAGCACGACGATGACGGCGAGCTGGTGACCGGCAAGGGTGGCAAGCCCGAAGCCGATGCGTCCCTGCGGGACACCGAGAACGTGCCGTGGGGCGAGGACGTCGAGGAGTACCTGCAGCGCGAGGTGATCCGCTTCGTGCCCGACGCCTGGATCGACCACGCCAAGACCAAGGAGGGGGCGGAGATCCCCTTCACCCGGCACTTCTACGAGTACGTCCCGCCGCGCCCACTCGAGGAGATCGACCGCGACCTCGACGAGGTGCTGGGGCGGATCCGGGTGCGACTGGCGGAGGTGAAGGGGTGAGGTTCCCGCTAGTCCCATTGAAATTTGGCGCCACCCTAAACGGAGCCACCCTGCCCGAAACCACAAATCCTGATCACGAAATCCGTTACTGCGAGATCAGCGACATTTCCTACGGCAAGACCATTTCGTGGCCAGAGCCAATAGCGTTCAAGGAAGCGCCGTCACGAGCGCGTCGCGTAGTAAGGCCCGGAGACACACTAGTATCGACGGTTCGCACTTACCTCAAGGCAATCTCGACCGCAGACATCGCGCCCTGCAATGCTGTGGCCTCAACCGGATTCGCAACCTTGACTCCGGCCAACCACCTCGAACCTCGGTTCCTAAAGTACGCAGTCCTGAGCGACAAGTTCGTTTTCGAGGTGTCACGTAGGTCGACGGGGGTTAGCTACCCGGCCATCACCCCTCAGGAGCTCGTAAGGATCCCTATTCATCGGCCCGCAATCGAGGTGCAGCGCACCATAGCCGACTACCTCGACCACGAGACCGCCGAGATCGACGCGCTCATCGCTGATCTTGAACACACTTCCCGTCTCTTCTTTGAGCGCCTTACCGCTCGACGGGACGCGGCGTTCGCGTCCGCACGCGCCAAGCACCCCTTACGCCGTCTGAAGACCGTCGCTTCACTTCGCGGCGGCAACGGGTTCCCTCATGCGGAGCAGGGTCACGTAGATCGCGAGCTCCCGTTCTTCAAGGTCGGCAGTCTCGCTGGCGCTGAGAACGGCGTGCTCCGAAGCAGCGAAAACACGATCGATCACGAGACTGCCTCCCGACTCGGAGCCACGACGTTTGCGCCGGGAACTTGTGTCATGGCCAAAATCGGCGCGGCTCTTCTCCTCGCTCGGACGGCGACTCTCGCGGTTCCCTCATGCATCGACAACAATATGCTCGGCATCACTCCAGTTGGCGATATGGATCCGACGTACCTCCGCTTTGCGCTCGGCTCGATTTCCATCGCTCCTTTCGCCCTCCCTGGTGCCGTCCCCTCACTCGATGTCGGAGCCTTCCGGGACGCCGCCATCCCGGTACCCTCCCTGACCGAACAGCGTGCCATCGTCGAGCGCCTCAACCACGAAACGGTGACATCTGACGATGCTGTTGCCGACCTCACCCGCGCCATCACCCTCGCCAAAGAGCGCCGCGCCGCGCTTATCACGGCCGCTGTCACGGGCCAGATCGACGTCACCGCCACGCACCGTCCCGCGGCAGAGCAGCTCGCGGACGACATCAAGGAGCTGTCATGAGCACGTCCGGCCTGCACCAGGAGCTCGCCTTCCAGGATGAGATCGCCTCCCACCTGGAAGCCAACGGCTGGCTGCGCTCCCACAACTCTGCCGGCTACGACAAGGAGCACGCCCTCTTCCCCGAGGACCTGCTGGGCTGGCTCGCCGAGACCCAGCCGAAGGAGTACGAGAAGATCGTCGCCCCCGGCCTCACCGGCGAGGCACGTTCGAAGGCCGAGGCGCGGATCCTCGACCGCGTCGTCAAAGTCCTCGCCTCCGACGAGGCCCACGGCGGCGGCACCCTGGGCGTGCTGCGCAAGGGCTTCGACATGGTGGGCCTGCGCCACGGCTTCAAGACCATGCAGATGCCCCCCGCGGACGACCGCAACCCCGACCTCACGGCCCGGTACGCCAAGAACCGCCTGCGCGTGATGCAGGAGGTCGTGTACTCCCAGGACAAGGCCGACCGCATCGACCTGGTGCTGTTCTGCAATGGCCTGCCCGTGGCGACTATCGAGCTCAAGACGGACTACACGCAGAGCCTCGAGAAGGGCATCGCCCAGTACCGCACCGACCGCTCCCCCCTCAACGAGCCGCTGCTCACCGAGTTCCGCGGCGCCCTCGTGCACTTCGTCGTCACCGACACCCGCGTCGCGATGACCAC
This sequence comes from Brachybacterium nesterenkovii, assembly GCF_900163655.1. Lineage (GTDB taxonomy): Bacteria > Actinomycetota > Actinomycetes > Actinomycetales > Dermabacteraceae > Brachybacterium > Brachybacterium nesterenkovii. Next base: position 21,991 of record NZ_FWFG01000108.1, on the reverse strand, counting down.
CAAGCTCGAGGGCCCCGCCACCACCTTCCTTCCCTTCGACATGGGCCACGACAACGGCGCCGGGAACCCGCCCGGCACCGGCACGTCGTTCTTCTGGAAGGACGTCCTGGACCGCGACTCCTGGCTCGCGATCCTCGCGAAGTTCATCTACGTCAGCCACGAGACCCGCGAGGACCCGCTCACCGGCGCAGTCACCGAGAAGCGCCGCATCCGCTTCCCCCGCTTCCACCAGTGGCGCGCCGTCACCCGCCTCACCGAGGCCGCCCGCACCGAAGGCCCCGGCCACCACTACCTGATCCAGCACTCCGCCGGCTCGGGGAAGACCGACTCCATCGCGTGGACCGCGCACCGCCTGGCCACCCTCCACACGCCCGAGGGCACCAAGGTGTTCGACACCGTCATCGTCATCGCCGACCGGCAGGTGCTCGACCGCCAGCTGCAGGACGCCGTCGACCAGCTCGTCACCACCACCGGCACGTTCCAGGCCGTCACCCGCGGATCCGGCGGCTCCAAGACGAAGGAGCTGACGGAGGCCCTGAAAGCGGGCGTCCCGATCATCGGCGTCACCATCCAGACGTTCCCCTACGTCCTGGAGGCCATGAAGAAGGCGGCCTCCGACGGCGAGGACACCACGATCGCGGGCAAGCGCTTCGCCGTCATCGCCGACGAGGCCCACTCCTCCCAGTCCGGGGAGGCCTCCGCCGCCGTCCGCAAGGTCGTCTACCTCAACGACCCTGCCGCCGGCCTCGACGAGGACGCTGAGCCAGGCGCCGACCAGGACGCCCTGGTCGCGATGGCCGCCAAGGCCGACGCCGACCACCGCATCTCCTTCTTCGCGTTCACCGCCACCCCCAAGGCCAAGACGCTCGAGCAGTTCGGGCGCCCCGGCCCCGACGGCAAGCCCGTCCCCTTCGACCTGTACTCCATGAAGCAGGCGATCGAGGAGGGCTTCATCCTCGACGTCCTGAAGAACTACACGACGTACGAGCGAGCCGCCCGGATCTCCCTGAAAACCGGCGGCGAAGACATCGAAGTCGACACCCGCACGGGCACGAAGGCCTACCTGACGGCGGTGAACCTCCACCCCACGAACATCGACCAGAAGGTCCGCGAGATCATCCGGCACTACCGCGCCGCCGTACAGGGCGAGCTCGGCGGGCGCGCCAAGGCGATGGTCGTCACCGACTCCCGCGCCGCTGCCGTCAAGTACGCCCGGTCCTTCCGCCGCATCTGCGCCGAGGAGAACCTGGACCTCCAGGCCCTCGTCGCCTTCTCCGGGGACGTGCCCGACCCGGAGATCAGCGTCCTGCCCGGTGGCACCGCACCGACCGTCACCGAGGCCAGCGAGAACCCCCAGCTGGACGGACGCGACCTCGCCAAGGTGTTCGCCCGGCCCGACGAGCACGTGCTGATCGTCGCCAACAAGTACCAGACCGGCTTCGACCAGCCGTTGCTGGTGGGGATGTACGTCGACAAGCAGCTCTCGGGCATCGCGGCCGTGCAGACGCTCTCGCGGCTCAACCGCATGGCCCCGGGGAAGACCGACACGTACGTGCTCGACTTCGTGAACGACCCCGAGCAGATCCTCGCCGCCTTCCGCGAGTACTACGAGGACGCCGAGATCACCACCGAGTCCGACCCGGACCTCGTGATGGACCTCCTCGCCAAGCTCGACCAGGCCGGGATCCACGCCCCGCAGGACGTGGACCTGTTCTGGGAGGCGTGGACGCGCAAGGGCGCCCGGCACACCGATCCCGAGCGGCACCTGGCCCCCGCCATCGACCGCTTCGCCGACCGCTGGAAGCACGCGATCCAGACCGAGGACCGCACCGAGCGCGACACCCTCGTCGACTACCGCTCCACGCTCGCCCAGTACATGAAGGCCTACGCCTTCTTCTCCCAGCTGGTCGACTACGGTAACCCGCGCTTCGAGAAGTTCAGCGCCTACGCAGACCTCCTGGCCCGGCGCCTGCGGAGCTTCACGGATGAGGATCCCGAGCCCGACGACGTCGATGTCTCCGACATCGTGCTCACCCACTACCGGCTCGAGAAGATCCGTGAGGACGACCTCAAGCTCGGCGAGGCCGAGCCTGAGGGCCTGACGGGCATGACCGAGGCCGGCATGGCCGCCGCCCGCGAGCGCAAGCGGGAGCGCAAGACCGAGATCATCGACAAGGTCAACCGCTACCTGGGCGGGCTCAACGTGCCCGACGACTACAAGATCAGCGGCGTCGAGAACCTGCTGGCCGAGGTCGTCGCCGACCAGACCATGCAGGCCATCTCCCATTCCAACTCCCGCGTCGACTTCGCGGAGGCTCCCGGGTTCCGGACCGTCGCCGAGAACGCCGTCTGGAGCGTCGAGGAGTCCAGCGGCGCCGTCATCAAGCACATGCGCGAGATGCCGTGGGAGGAGCTGCGGGGGCTGCTGCTGGACATGGGGCTGTACGAGCGGCTGCGGGACGTTGGGTAACGGAAGCCCAGCACCCCGCACCAGACCTCGCCTATACCCCACTGATACGATTCCTGTCCAACAAGCAAAGGTCCGTTCTGCAGGTCCATAGTTGTGAGGGGTAGCTCGTGAGCATCGATGTCGCGGCGGCCCTGCACGACCTCGCGGCGAGCATCTCCCCAGGGGCGCGCATGGGTTCCTGGGTGGTGCGCGTTCCGGGCCAAGAGCCTCGAGAAGTGATGCCCGCGACCCCCGTCGACCGACTCAGCGCACGGAGCTTTCGCCATGCACGTCCGAGCGGCCGCTCAGAACCGCCTCCCCTGCTGATCGGCCGCACCGCCACCGACGCGGTCGTCCGTCGTGCCCAGGCCGGGGAGTTGGACATTCTCACGGTGGATCCGCTCTGTCTCGTGCTCGCTGGCCGCACCCACACGCTTCCCACCCCGCCCTCACGAAGGCCCGAGCGCCCCCGTGGCGGAAAGCCTGCGTGGGTTCGATGGGCCGTCGTGCGCTACCTGCTTCTGAGCGCCGGTCCCGTCCGGCAGCGCACGATCGCGGACGCGCTCGGCACGAGCCAGCAAGCGGTCTCCCAGGCAGCGAAGCGCCTCGGACCTCTCCTCGCATCCGAGGAGCACGGCATGATCGCGAGCAACCGACGTGCTCTGCTCGAGCACTGGCTCACCGATTACCCAGGTCCAGGGGGTCCGGAGTTCGGTTGGTACGGTCTCGACCCCGCCACCGACCAGGTGCGAGCCGCCGTCCGGGAATCGTCCGCGATGGGTGCCGACCCCATCGTCAGCGGTGAGGTCGCGGCGGATCTCATCGCACCCTGGAAACTGCCCGCCCGAGGAAGGATCTACCTGCGCGAGCCCGTTGATCTGGCGGACCAGGGCTTCGCCCCTGCCCCTCTGGTCGAGGCGACCCTCATCGCCTGCGTGCCACGGGATCCGACCCTGTGGAACCTCGTCGACCTCCACTCCGAGAGCCGCTCGCTGCCCACGGTGGATCCACTGATCGTGCTGTGGGATCTACACCGCAGCGGGGATGCCGACAGCCGCGCCGCCGCCGAGAAGGTGGCCGAGCTCGTGATCGGGCCGGCTCGATGAGCGACGTGATGCGGCTCGAGACGCGGGCACTCAGCAACGCCGATGCGCTGGGCTACCTGGGGCAGTCGGCCATCGCGGAGGCGGCCGGGGCGCACCACCGGTATCTGATCATCGGCGGGCACATGGTGCGCCTGCATCTCCTCGCGCACCCGACGCCCCAGGCCGTCCCGCGGTCGACGCTCGATGCCGACACAGCGGTGCCCGACGTCGAGGTCGTCGGAGCCCTCATGGCCGATCTCATCAACCAAGGCTTCACCCCGGTCAAGGGAAACGTCCTGATCAAGAAGGTGGACGCCGACCGCGAGATCGAGATCAACGTGCTGCTGCCTCGCGCCGACCACACACAGGGGATTCGCGCTCAGGACGTACCGGAGGTCGGGCAGGTCGACACCCTGTCCGAGCTGACCTTTGCCCTGGCCGGCCCAGCGGTGGAGCTGGAGATGATCGTGCACATGCAGGACGAGAGGGTGCTCCGATACCGGACCCGCATCCCGAGCCTGGAGGCGGCCGTGGTCCTGAAAGCACACAGCTGGAAGGCGCGGGGACGTCGGAGCGAGCGCGATCTTGCGGACCTCCACACCCTGTTCGAGATCCGCGAGGCGCATCCCGACATCCCGTGGCGTCTTTCCGAGGCGCCTTTGCGCGGCCGCCGCAGGGATTGCGCCGTGATCCTCCACGACCTTGCGGAACGGATGGGCCGCTCCAGCAGCGTGATGCCCGTCCCCACCCATCTGAGCAGGCCCCGCATGGCGGCTCTCATCCGGAAGCACATCGCGCGCCCCTGACAGCTCGACACGAGCGGGGCACCATCACCCCTACCTCCCGGGGCATGTTCCGATCCTCCTCCAGATGGATCGGGACTGAGCCCAGGATGCTTCGACTCGGCAACGGCCCAGGCCCGACCGAGGGACGCCTCACCGCCGCCCACCAGCCGCCACGGCGAAGCGCCCCTGCACCTCACCCCGCGAACCGCTTCCCGTGGAACGCCCCGCCACCGGCCGCGGCGCTCGCCCCGGTCTGGTCCAGGTACGGCGTGAGCCCGCCGCGGTGGCGCGGGAACCCGGCGCCGAGGATCATCGCGAGGTCGATCTGCTCGGGCCGCTCCACCACGCCCTCCTCGAGCATCAGGCGCGACTCCTCGGCGAGCCCTCGCATCACCCGGTCCAGCAGCTCCTGGCCCACCGGCGCCTCAGCTCCATCACGCTCGACTCCGCCGTCGCGTGCCGTGCCAAAAGCGTCTTCGACCTCGGGCGTCACCTGAGGATGCACCTGGCCGCCCACCCGCTCGGTGAAGCGCGCGGAGCGCTCGACCATCGTCGCGAGCCCCGGCGAGACGGGGAAGCGCTCGGTGCCGAGCTCCTCGGCCAGCACCTTTCCCACATGGTCGGCGACGGCCGTCCCGACCAGGTCCAGCAGCGCCAGGGGCCGCATCGGCATGCCCATCGGGTCGAGCGAGGCGTCGACGGCGGCGGGGTCGGCGCCGGCGTCCATCGAGGCCAGCACCTCGGAGAGCACGCGGAACAGCAGGCGGTTGACGATGAACCCGGGGGCGTCGGCGCTCTCGACGGCGAACTTCCGGCAGCGCCGCACCACCTCGCGGCCGGTCGCGAGCGTCGCCTCGTCGGTGGCGTCGGTGTGGATCACCTCCACCAGCGGCATCTTGGCGACGGGGTTGAAGAAGTGCAGGCCGACCACGCGCTCGGGGTGCTCGAGCCCCTCGGCCATCGCCGCCACCGACAGCGAGGACGTGTTGGTGACCAGCAGGGCCTCGGGGGCGAGCACTCCCTCGAGCTCGCGGAACACGGACTGCTTGACCTTCAGGATCTCCGGCACGGCCTCGAGCACCAGGTCGCAGTCGGCGAGGTCAGCCACGTCCGCGGTGGCCGAGAGGAGGCGCGCGGCAGCGCTGGCATCGGCCTCGCTCAGCACGCCCTTCTGCGCGGCCTGGGCGATCACGTCCCGGGCGCTCGCGAGACCGCGCTGGGCGATGGCCTCGTCGAGGTCGCGCAGCACGACGGGGACGCGCAGGCCCAGCACCAGCTGGGCGGCGATCTGCGAGGCCATGAGCCCGGCCCCGGCGACGCCGACCTTCCGCAGCTCGCGGGCACCCTCGACCGCGCTGCGGCCGGGCTTGCCGCGGCGCAGCAGCTCAGCCGCATACATGGACCCGGCCGCGCCGTCGGAGGCGACGAGCTCCTCGAGCCCCGTGCGCTCCCGGGCGAGCGCCTGCGTCAGGTCCGATCCGGGCAGGACCTCCAGCAGCTCGACCACCCGGGCGAGCGACGGGGCGCCGACCTCGCGCATCCGCTCCGCCCACGCCCGACGGGACTCGACGGGCGAGTGCGGGGCGTCGAGCGCGGCGAGCAGCTCGCGCGCCACGTCGGAGTCGGCGGCGGGGATCGCTGCGCGCCGACCGGCCCAGACGCGATGCGCGGCGGCCGCGTCGCTCCCGGCGGCCGCGCTGTCGTCCCTCGTCTCCCCCGCGGCCTCGGTGGCGGCACCACCCGCACCGGCCCGCTCCCGCACGATGTCGGCGAAGTCGTCGAGCGCGGCGTCGAGGTCGCCGGCGAGCGCGTCGACCAGCCCGATCTCCTGCGCGGCCTCGGCGCTCAGCTGCCTATCGCGCGCGGGGTCCTCGAGGATCATCCGCACGGCGTTCTCGCCGCCGACGACGCCGGCCAGCAGCGTGGTGCCGCCCCAGCCGGGCAGGATCCCCAGCGCCGTCTCGGGCAGGCCGATGCCGCGGACGCCCGGCGCGGCGGTGCGGACATCGGCCATCAGCGCGACCTCGAGGCCGCCGCCGAGGGCCGCCCCGTTCAGATGCGCGAGGATCGGCACACCGGCACTGCGCACGCGGACCTGCAGGTCATGGGCGCGCTCGGTCATCGGCCCGACGGCCTCGGGCGCGGCGGGGTCGGCGAACATCGCCAGATCCGCACCGGCGAGGAACACCCGGTCGGTGCCGGTCAGGGCGATCACGCGGATCTCCCCGCGCGCGGCCCGCTCGAGCGCAGTGTCGATCGCGGAGGCGACGGCCTCGAGCGACTGCGGGCCCAGCGTCGCGGGGCGGCTGCTGCCCTCGGCGGGGGCGAAGGTCACCACGGCGACGGTGCCGAGCTCGGAGTGCTCGCGGTCGGTCGAGTCCACGCGGGTCACATGCTCGGTGTAGGTGCTGGTCATCAGGGGGTTCCTCTCGTCGTCGGGGGCGGTCACACGAACGCGCCGGTCCCGGTGATGCGCCGCCCCACGATGAGCGACTGCATCGTCTCGGTGCCCTCGTAGGTGTGGAGGGCCTCGAGGTCGGCCATGTGGCGGATCACGTGGTTCTCGAGCAGGATCCCGTTGCCACCCAGGAGGTCGCGCGCGTCGGCGGCGATGATCCGCGCGGTCCGTGTGTTGTGGACCTTGGCGAGCGACGCCTGCTCGGGCTCGAGGCGCCCGGCCGCTTCGAGGTCGGCGATGCGCCGGCAGTACAGCGCCATCGCCGTCAGCCCCTGGAGCATCGAGGCCAGGCGCACCTGCACGTGCTGGGACTTCGCGAGCGGCCGCCCGAACTGGACACGGGTGCGGGCGTGCTCGAGGGCGGCCTCGTAGCAGGCGATCGCGTGCCCCAGGGCGCCCCAGGCCACGCCGGCGCGGGTCGCGAACAGCACTGCGGAGGTGTCGCGGAAGGACCGGGCCCCGGGCAGGCGGGCGTCGAGCGGGACGCGGACGTCGTCCAGGCGGATGTGCGCCTGGTGGATCGCGCGCAGCGACACCTTGCCGCCGATCACCTCGGCCTCGTAGCCGGGCAGGTGCTGCTCGACGAGGAAGCCGGAGACCTGGCCGTGCAGGGCCGGGTCGGACTCGTCGTCGACGCGGGCCCAGACCACGCTCACGTGCCCGCCGGCGCCGTTGCCGATCCACCGCTTCTGCCCGCGGATCACCCAGGCCTCGCCGTCGCGGCGGGCGGCGGTCTCGAGCGAGACCGAATCGGAGCCGTGGTCGGGCTCGGTCAGGGCGAAGGCGCCGAACTCGGCCCCGGTCACGAGCGGCTGGATCCAGCGGTCCTTCTGGGCGTCCGAGCCGTGCAGGACGATCGACCGCAGCGCGAGCCCGCCCTGGACGCCGATCATCGTGCCCACCGAGCCGTCGAGGCGGCTGGCCTCCATGTTGACCAGGCCCGCGCCGAGCGGGGAGAGTCGCCGGTGCCCGGGGATGTCGAGCCCGTCGACCAGCAGATCGAGCTCGCCGAGGCGGCCGATGAGGTCAGTCGGGTACTCCGCGCGGTCCCAGCAGTCGGTCAGGCGCGGGAGCACCTCCGGGGCGATGCCGCGGATCGCGCGCCAGGCCTCGAGGTCATCGCCGCTGACGTCGGCGAACAGCCCGAACAGGTCGGTCGCGCCGTCGAGGAGCGCGCCGGGCTCGGACGCGCCCGGGAGCAGGCCGGGTGCGAGCGGCATCGTCTCCACGCTGGTCGGGTCCGTCATCGTCCGCTCCTCACCATCGTTCACCGCACACCCTTCGCTCTCGCCGACCGCTCGCTCCGCCGCGCCGGTCACCGCTCGCTCCGCCGCGCCGTTCACTGCTCGCTCCGCCGCGCCGGTCACCGCTCGCTCCGCCGCGCCGTTCACTGCTCGCTCCGCTCGACGATCAGCGCCATGCCCTGGCCGCCGCCGATGCACAGCGTCGCGAGCCCCCGCCGCTCGCCGCGGGTCTCCAGGCCGTTCAGCAGGGTGGTGATCATGCGGGCGCCGGTCGATCCCCACGGGTGTCCGAGCGCGATCGCGCCGCCGTGCACGTTGAGCTTGTCCTCGGGGATGTCGAGGTCCTCGGCGCTGGGGATCACCTGCGCGGCGAAGGCCTCGTTGAGCTCGACCAGGTCGATGTCCTCCATCGTCAGCCCGGCGCGGCGCAGGGCCCGGCGGCTCGCCTGGACGGGGCCCAGGCCCATGATCTCGGGGCTCAGCGCGCTCACGCCGGTGGCGACGATGCGCGCGAGCGGGGTGATGCCGAGGTCCCGGGCGCGGTCCTCCGACATGATCACGAGCGCCGCCGCCCCGTCGGACAGGGGGCAGCAGTTGCCCGCGGTCACGGTTCCGTGCTCGCGGAAGGCGGGCTGCAGGGCCGCGACCGCGTCCTCGGTGACGCCGGGTCGCGGGGAGTCGTCGGCGGCGACGACGGTGCCATCGGGCAGGGTCACGGGGCAGATCTCGCGGGCGAAGAACCCGCTGGCTACGGCCTCCTCGGCGCGGTTCTGGGACCGGACGGCGTACTCGTCCTGGGCGGCGCGGGAGACGTGGCGCAGCTCGGCGACGTTCTCGGCCGTCTGACCCATCTCGATGTAGGCGTCGGGCACCTCCCCGTCCTCGCGGGGGTCGTGCCAGGGCGTGCGCTCCTCCTCGCGGGCGCGCCGCGCGGTGCGCTCCCCCGCCTGCGCGAAGTAGGGGTTGCGGGCCTCATCGGGCAGGAGCTTGCCGGACAGGTGGCTGAGGGACTCGACGCCCGCGGAGATGATCACATCGGCCTCGCCGGAGCGGATCGCGTGGAAGGCGGCGCGCGTGGTCTCCAGGCTCGAGGCGCAGAAGCGGGTGACGGTCGCGGCGGGCACGGCGTCCAGGCCCAGGCGCAGCGCGACGGTGCGGGCGAGGTTGCCGCCCTGGTAGCCCTCGGGGAGGGCGCAGCCCAGCTGCAGGTCGTCGATGTCCCGCACGTCGAGCTGGGGGACCTGGTCGAGGGCGGCCCGGATGGTCTGGGCAGCGAGCTCGTCCGGGCGCAGGGACGCGAGGGATCCCTTGCGGGCGCGGCCGATGGGCGAGCGGGTGGCGGCGACGATGACGGCCTCGGGCAACTCTGCCTCCTGGGGTCGCGAGCCGGGGGCGGCTCGGGGCGCGGCAATGCGCGATGTATGCGGTACTCCCGGTGTCTGCTACCGCGAGTCCTAGTAATCGCGTTCCATTGTGACCTACGCGACGCTGTCCGTCCAGAGGGCGGGGCGGATGGAGGCCAGTCGGATGGACGCCGAAGCACATGGAGGCCAGGGCAGATGGAGGGCGGGGCGGATGGAGGGCGGGGCGGACAGAGCCCGCGACGCTCACCTCAGTCCTCGAGCTGGGCGCGGCGGGCCCGCAGCTCCCGCTGCGCGCCATGGAGCACGGACCCCTCGAAGGGCAGGTCGTCGAGGCGGACCACACCTGCCGCATCGAGCGCCAGACGGTTCGCGCTGAGTGCGGCACGCTCCGGGAGCCCGATCGCGTCGGCGAGCGCCGCCCAATGCCGGGCGCGGATCCGCGTCGTGCGGCCGTCGACGGGCAGCGCCATCGTCATGTCCCGGTAGACCGCAGTGCAGGCGACGTCGTAGACGGGCGCGACGGACCAGCGCCCGTCCGGGGCCTGGAGGATCGACAGGTTCTTGGCGTGCAGATCCCCGTTGCCGACCAGCCAGGCGAACACGAGCTGCAGGTATAGGTTCCGCGCGGCGATCTTCGGCGCATGCGCCGCGGAGACGAGCGCGAGCACGGCGGCCTCGCTGCCGACGGCGTACTTCGCGGCGGGGAGGATGCCCATCACCTGCGCCGCATCCTCGAGAGCCAGGCGCTCGATGTCGCCGCCGGGACCGATCACGCGGTCGAAGCGGTCGACGAGCAGCCCCTGCACGCCGATGCCGTCGCGGACGAGGGAGTGCTCGGCGACGGGGATGCGGAGCCGTCGGGCAGCCGCGAGATGCGCGGCCTCGTTGACCACCAGATGCGGATAGCCGGCCGGGTCGACCTTGAGGATCGCCCGCGACCGCGCCAGCGCGACAGGAACGGTGAGCATCGTCGCCGACGCCTTGGCCTGCACGCCCGGGATCCCGTGCCGGTCCGGCGCATCGGTCAGGGCGCCGAAGTCCGCTCCCCGGAGGTCGTCGGGGACGAGGGGCGGCGTCTCGAGGGGCACCTCGCCCGCCGGAACGACCTGCGCATCCCCCGGCACATCGGAGCCGACGGCGAGCAGCAGCGACAGCTCATCATCGGGCGACGTCTTGACGGCGCGCCGCAGCGCCGTGAGCCGGTGCCCCTCGGGGAGCAGGCCCGCGAAGAACGGCGGGAGACCGGCGCCTGTCGCCTCGTCGGCCGGAGTGCCGACGGGGAGGGTGGTCGCGATCGGCGGCCCGTCGTAGGGACTGCGATAGCGGAAGACGACCTCCCCGCGCGCGCCGCGCTCCAGCATCCCTGCGAGATGCCCGGCCTTCCAGACGTCCGCGCGCTGGACGAAGCGGAGCCCCTCGAGCGCATGAGGAGTCACGCCGTGACCTCGAGGCCGAGGCCCAGCGCGTCGAGCACGGCGACGACGGTCCCGATGCTGGGGCTCCCCGCGCCGCGCTCGATGTCGCGCAGCGTCCGGTCCGAGCATCCGGCGAGCTCGGCCAGCTGCGTCTGCGTCAGCTGAGCCGCACGGCGCTCGTCACGGACGGCCGCGCCGAGGGTCTGCAGCGGGCTGTCGGCAGCGATCATGGCGGAAGGATCCTTCCGATACGGGGACGATGGCACCCAGCATGGCACGCGCAGTCCCGAAACGGAAACATTCTGCCGAAAGCACACAGGCAACCCCGCACTCACGCGCGCCACCCCTGCATTCGGAAGGATCCTTCCGAAAGCTATACGCTCACGCCACGGGAGCCCACGGCGACTCCCCCGCACCCCCGCCCTCAGTCGACCCGGTCGCCCCAGTTCTTCTGGAAGACGCGCCGCCGCTCCGCCTGCTCGACCGGGTCGGGCACGGGCAGGGAGGCGATCAGGCGCCGCGTGTAGTCATGGGTCGGACGGTGCAGCACGTCGGGCCCGTGCCCGGACTCCACGAGCTCGCCGCGGTACAGCACGCCGATCCGGTGGGCCAGGGAGTCGACCACCGCGAGGTCGTGGCTGATGAACAGCGCCGCGAAGCCCAGCTCGGCCTGGAGCTGGCGGAACAGCTCGAGCACGGTGGCCTGCACGGACACGTCCAGCGCGCTCGTGGGCTCGTCGGCGATCAGCAGCGTCGGGTTCAGCACGAGCGCCCGGGCGAGCGATACGCGCTGGCGCTGACCGCCGGAGAGCTCGTGCGGGAAGCGCCGCGCGTAGTCGCCGGGCAGCTCGACGGACTCGAGCAGCGAGCGCACGCGGGCGGTGCGGTCGCGCGCGGACATGCCGCGCTCGTGCACGACGAGCGGCTCGGCGATGCACTCCTCGATCGTCAGGTGCGGGTTGAAGCTCGTGGCGGGGTCCTGGAACACGAAGCCGATCTCGCGCCGCACGGGCTTGAACGCGCGCTCGGAGATGCCGATCATCTCGTGGCCGAGCACGCGCAGGCTGCCGGAGGTGGCCTTCTCGAGCCCGGCGATGGTGCGCCCGATCGTGGTCTTGCCGGAGCCGGACTCGCCCACGAGGCCGTACACCTCGCCCTGACGGATCATGAGGTCGACGCCGTGGACGGCCCGGAACGCGGGGCGCCCCAGCCGGCCGGGGTACTCGATGACCAGGTCCTTCGCGACGACGACGGGCTCGGCCGCCTCGATCGCCTCCTGCTCGGCCGTCGACAGCGCCGTCCACGCGGAGTCGCCTCCCAGGTGGGGCACCGCTCCCAGGAGCTTCCTCGTGTACTCCTCGCGCGGGTGCGCGAACAGCTCGCGCACGTCGGCGCGCTCGATGATCCGCCCGGCGTACATGACGGCCACCTCGTCGGCGAGGTCGGCGACCACGCCCATGTTGTGGGTGATGACGATGATCGAGGTCCCGAAGCGGTCGCGCACGTCGCGCAGCAGCTCGAGGATCTCGGCCTGCACGGTCACGTCGAGCGCGGTCGTGGGCTCGTCGGCGACGATCAGCTCGGCCCCCAGCGACAGCGCCATTGCGATCATGATGCGCTGCTTCTGGCCGCCGGAGAACTCGTCCGGGAAGCGGTCGATGCGCTCCTCCGGGTCGGGGATCCCGACGGCCCGGAGGGACTCGACGGCCTTGGCCCGGATCTGCTTGCGGGTGATCTTCGGGTCGTGCGCCCGCAGGCCCTCCCCCATCTGCCACCAGATCGGGAACACGGGGTTCAGGGCGCTCGAGGGCTCCTGGAACACCATCGACACGTCCTCGCCGCGCACCGCCCGCAGGCGTGCGCCGGACAGGCCGACGACATCGGTCCCCGAGACGAGCACGGCCCCGCTCTGCGTCGCCGTCTCCGGGAGGAGGCCGAGGATCGAGCGCGCCGTCACGGACTTGCCCGATCCGGACTCGCCGACGATCGCGAGGATGCGGCCGGGGTCCACGTCGAGGCTCACGCCGTCGACGGCGCGGACGTCCCCGCCGTCGGTCGCGAAGGTGATGCCGAGGTCGCGGATCGACAGGCGGGCCGCGGAGGCGTCCGCCTCGGGGCGGGCGCCGGCCTCGAGGCGGGCACCGTCGACGGCGGACCGGGTGCCGTCGGCGGCGTACCGGGTGCCGTCCGCGCCCCCGGACGGGGTGCTGTGGGGTGCGGCGGCGCTCATGCGCGGGCCTCCTTCGCGGCGGGCGACGACGCGGCAGCGGTCGCGGACGTCGCAGCAGTCGCGGCGGTCACCGAGCCGGAGCGGCGGCGGGCCGGGCGCCGGGTCCGCAGGCGCGGGTCGTTGAGATCGTTGATGGACTCGCCCACGAGGGTCACGCCCAGCACGGACAGGACGATCGCCAGGCCGGGGAACAGGCCGGTCCACCAGATGCCCGAGGTCGCGTCCGACATCGCCCGGTTGAGGTCGTAGCCCCACTCGGCGGCGCTGGTGGGCTCGATGCCGAAGCCCAGGAAGCCGAGGGCGGCGAGCGTGAGGATCGCCTCCGAGGAGTTCAGCGTGAAGATCAGCGGCAGGGTGCGGGTCGCATTGCGCAGCAGGTGCGTGCCCATGATGCGCCCGTGCCCGGTGCCCACGACCTTCGCGGCCTCGACGAACGGCTCTGCCTTCAGCCGCACCACCTCGGCGCGGATCACGCGGAAGTACTGCGGGACGAACACGACGGTGATCGAGATCGCCGCGGCGAGGATGCCGCCCCAGGCGCTCGACTGGCCGCCCGAGATCACGATCGACATGACGATCGCCAGCAGCAGCGAGGGGAACGCGTACACGGCGTCGGCCAGCATCACGAGGATCCGGTCCAGCCAGCCGCCCACGTAGCCGGAGACGAGCCCCAGCAGCACGCCGATGAACAGGGAGGCGACGACGGCACAGGCCATCACGGCCACGGCCGTGCGGGTGCCCCAGATGACGCGGGAGAGCACGTCGAAGCCGGAGACGGTGGTGCCCAGCAGGTGCCCGGGCGAGCCGAGGGGCAGCTGGGTGCCGAAGTCCTGCCCGTCGGCGCTCGTCGCGGAGAACGAGTACGGCGCGATGATCGGCGCGAGCAGGGCGGTCAGCAGCAGCGCCGCGGTCAGCGCGAGGCCGACCACGAGCATGGCGCGCTGCAGGCCGACGCTGCGGCGCAGGTGGGAGACGAGGGGCAGGCGGGCGAACCAGGGGGCCTGCGCGTCCTGGGCGACGAGGGCGCCCTCGGCCTCCAGCTCCATGTCCTGGGCCAGGCTCTCCTCGCCGGGCGGGAGGGGGTTCGAGACGGTCATGTCCGGCGCTCCTCTCAGTACCGCACGCGCGGGTCGATGAGGGCCGCGATGACGTCGACGATGAAGTTGGAGACCGCGACGATCACCGCGAGCATCATGACGATGCCCTGCACGGCCACGTAGTCGCGGGCCTGCATGTACTGCGCGAGCATGTAGCCCAGGCCCTTCCACTCGAAGGTGGTCTCCGTCAGCACGGCACCGCCGAGCATCATCGCGATCTGCATGCCCATCACGGTGACGATCGGGATCAGCGCGGGACGCAGCGCGTGCCGGGTGGCCAGGCGCACCTCGCTCACGCCGCGCGAGCGGGCCGAGTCGACGTAGGGCATCTCGAGGGTGCCGATGAGGTTGGTGCGCACCAGGCGCAGGAAGATCCCGCCGGTGAGCAGGCCCAGCGCCACCGCGGGCAGCACCGCGTGGGTGAGGACGTCGACGATCAGTCCCCCGTCGCCCAACCGGATCGCGTCCAGCAGGTAGGAGGGCGACGGGTTGGTGATCCGTCCCATCGTCAGCTCGCCGCGGCTCGAGATGCGCCCGGCGACCGGGAGCCAGCCCAGCTGCACGGAGAACACGAGCTTGAGCAGCAGGCCCACGAAGAACACGGGCGTCGCGTAGCCGAGGATCGCCCCGACGCGCAGGACGGCGTCGGGCCAGCGGTCGCGGAAGCGGGCGGCGACCATGCCCAGCGGGACGCCGACCACGAGGGCGACAATCACGGAGTACACGACGAGCTCCGCCGTGGCCGCGCCGTACGTCGCCAGCACCGTCGCCACCGGCGTGTTGTCGGTGTACGTGGTTCCGAAGTCCCCGCGCAGCACGCTGCCGAGGTAGTCGAGGTACTGGACGAGCAGGGGCCGGTCGTAGCCGGCGGCGGCCCGGCGCTCGGCCAGCTGGTCGGGCGTGAGGCGCCCGCCGAGGGCCGCCGTGATCGGGTCGCCCGTGATGCGCATCAGGAAGAACACGACGGTCATGAGGATCCAGACCGTGGGGATGATCAGCGCGAAGCGCACCAGGATGTAGCGGCCGAGGCCCCCGCCCGCGCGTCGCCCGCGACGGGCGGTGGGAGCGGTGGGGGCCTCGGCGGTGGTCGTCGGACTGCTCACTTGCTCAGCGGCCCGTACCGGAACTTGAACGACGAGTCGAGCTCGACGCCCTGGAGATCCTTCACCGACACGGCGATCTGCGAGCCCTGGAGCAGCGGGAGGGTCGAGACGTCCTCGGAGACGAGGTCCTGGATCTGGCCGAACAGGGCCTCGCGGGCCGCGGCGTCGTCCGTCGAGCGCTGCTGCGTGATGAGCTGGTCCACCTGCTCGTTCGCGTAGTGGTTGACCAGGAAGTTGTCGATCATGAAGAACGGCGACAGGTAGGTATCGGCGTCCGAGTAGTCCGGGAACCAGCCCAGCTGGTAGGCCGGGTAGACGTCCGCGACGCGGTCCTTGGAGTACTGGACCCACTCGGTGGACTGCAGGTCCACCTCGAACAGGCCGTCCTTCTCGAGCTGGGCCTTGACGGCCGCGTACTCGTCGCCCGAGGACTCCCCGTAGTGATCGGGGTTGTACTGCAGCGAGAGCTTGACCGGGGTGGGCACGCCCGCCGCCTCGAGGCGGCCCTTGGCCTTGGCGGCGTCGGGGCCGCCGGCGCCGTCGCCGTAGTTCGTCTTGAACTGGGACCCGGCGCCCGGGAGGCCGTCGGGGATGTACCCGAACAGCGGGGTGAAGGTGTCCTTGTAGACGTCCTTGGCGATCGCGGCGCGGTCGATGAGGTCCGCGGCGGCCTGGCGCACGGCCTTCGCCTTGGCGGGATCGGCCTCGGCGGTCTTGGCGCCGAAGGGCATCGTGTCGAAGTTGAAGACGATGTAGCGGATCTCGCCGCCGGGGCCGTCGTGGACGGTGACCTTGGAGTCCTTCTTCAGCGAGTCGATGTCCGTGGCCGACAGCGAGCGGTAGACGACGTCGACATTGCCCTGCTGCACGTCGAGCTTCATGTTGTTCGCGTCGGCGTAGTAGGTGGTCGAGACGCTCGTGGCCTTCGGGGCGCCGTAGAGGCCCTTGTAGCCGTCGAACGCCTCGTAGGCCACGAGCTCGTTGAGCTTGAACGACGTGATCGTGTACGGGCCGCAGAAGGCCTTGGCCTTGACGATGTCGGCATCGGCCAGGAGCTTGTCGGCCGGGAACGAGGCGGCCTCGACGATCGGGCCCGCGGGGCTCGACAGGACGTAGGGGAACGTCTGGTCCTTGGGCTCCTTGAGGTGGAACACGACCGTCTTGTCGTCGACGGCCTCGACCGAGTCGAGGTTCGCGAGCAGGCTCGAGGGGCCGTTGGGGTCGGCGATCGCGAGCTGGCGGTCGAAGCTGTGCTTGACGTCCTTCGAGGTCAGCGGGTTGCCGTTGGCGAAGGTGAGCCCGTCCTTGAGGACGACCGTGTAGTCGGTGTCGCCGGTGAACTCGGCGGACTCGGCGAGGTCCGGCTTCGGCATGCCGTCGGTCGAGCCGATCTCGATGTTCAGCAGATACCCGTAGCACTGGGTCCAGACCATGGACGAGCCGTTGTCGTACGCGCCCGCCGGGTCGAGGGCCGTGACCTTGTCGGTGGTGCCCGCGGTGATGCCGTCGGCGGAGCCGCCGCCTCCGTCGGAGCCGCCTCCCTCGGTCTTGGCGCAGGCGGTCAGGAGCACGGGGACTCCGGCCATGGCGAGCAGGACGCTGCGGCGGCGGGGATGGAGGACGGCGTCGAACATGGGAACCCTCCGGGGGGTCGGTGCGCGGGAGGCGCGAGAGGAGGCAGAGCGGGATTGCCGGGAAGGTAGCACCGTTCGACCCGCCTGCATGCGATGCCCGCTTGTCCCGAGACGACCGATACGAGATCGTGACCTGGGACACGGGCCGACGATGCCGGACGCGCGGCTCGCGCACGGCCGGTCGGCACCTACGCTCGAGGCATGGTCACCGCGGATCTTCCGAGCAGCCCCGTCCCCACCGGGCCCGCCGATGCCCCCGGCACCGCGGCGGCTCTGGCCGCCGAGCGCCTCGACTACCGGGCGGGAACCCTCGACGACGGCCTCCTGACCGGTGCGGCCACCGGCGGCGAGGTCGATCCGCTCCCGCTGCTGGGCCGCTGGCTCGACGACGCCTTCGCCCGCCGCGACTCCCACGGCGACGTCCCCGAGCCCAGTGCCGTCGTGCTCTCGACGGTCGAGCTGAGCGACGCTGCGGAACCGGCCGCACCCCCGCGCCCCCGCTCCCGCACCGTCCTGCTCAAGGGCTTCGACGAGGCCGGCTTCGTGGTCTACACGAACCAGGAGTCCGACAAGGGCCGTCAGCTCGCGGCCGTCCCCTGGGCGTCGCTGCTGCTCGCACACCTGCCGCTGCAGCGCCAGGTGCGTATCGACGGGCGCGTGGAGCACGTGGCGGACGCCGAGGCCGACGCCTACTGGGCATCCCGCCCGCGGGCATCCCAGCTGGGATCGGCGGCCTCGGAGCAGTCGCGGCCGATCGCCTCCCGGGCCGCGCTCGAGGAGCAGCTGGCCCGCGCGGCGGCCGAGCACGAGGGCACCGAAGTGCCGCGGCCGCCGCACTGGGGCGGGTACCGCGTGGTGCCCGATCGCATCGAGTTCTGGCAGGGGCGGCCCGGGCGCGTCCACGACCGGATCGTGTTCACCCGCGACGACGCGGGCGGGCCCTGGGCGGCGCAGCGCCTGCAGCCCTGAGCAGGGGTCGAGCACGGCGGCGGAGCAGGGGCGGGATGATGCGGGGCGCCGCGGAATCATCCCGGGGTCTGACTCCGTCGCGCCGCCGGTCCGATGCCCGGGGCGCCCCGCACGACGGAGAGTGGAGCCATCACCGAGAGGGACGCTCCACAGGCACCGCACAGGCCGCCGACGGGAGCACCCACAGGCACCCGAAGGAGAGTCGTCGCCATGACCGCCACCGTCCCCGCCCTCACCGCCGCTCCTGTCACCGTCGAGGCCGGCCCGGCGCCGATCGTCTACCGTCCGCTGCACGAGGCGTGGGGCGACGCCGATGCTCTCGCCGAGCTGCGGGCCCTGCGCGCTCAGCGCACCGCCGCCCACGATCAGCGCCTGGCCCAGATCGAGGCCGCCGACGCCCGGGCCCGCGCCCGCCGTCGCGCGGACGCCGAGGATCGTCGTCGTCGCCGCCATGACGGTCGCCGTCAGGGCCGCGGCGGCCTGTGGGGCCTGCTGCCGGCCTGATCCGCCGATCGACGCCAGCCGCTCATCTCCGCTCACTGCCAGAACTGGTAGTCATACGTGTAGACGGGCACTCCAGGACGGGTGTGTGCACGAATGGCTACCAGTTCTGTCAGGCCGAGGAAGTCGCCGCGGGCCCCGCCGCTCAGTGCAGCGACGACTCCAGAGCCCTCAGGGCAGCGGCGCCGCGCTGCTGCGGGCGCAGGCGCCGGCGCATCCGCGCCGCGGCGGAGCGCAGGAGGAACGGCCGCCGGGTCCGCAGCAGCACGACGATCTTCATGAGCGCGCGTTCTCCGTCGCCGTGGAGCGGCCGATGCTCGGAGGCATGACGCGGAGCAGCGGTGCGATAGCCGCGAGAGGCGGGACGGCCTGCGCCGGGCAGGGGTTGGGGTTCGGTGTCGTGCTGGATGTCATGGGGATCCGATCACCGCGGGGATGGGTGCTCCCTGAATAGACCTCGCAGGTCACGGGCGGGTGAACGGGCGATGGCGCAGGGCCGAGCGCCGGAGGGCGGAGCGGAGCGGCAGGGGCGAGGCGGGCGACTGCCCCCACCGCCGCGCGGCCTGGAAGGATCGGCCCATGGCTCCGACCTACTTCCTCGACGTGCCCACCATCGCGGACGCCGCGGCGATCGCTCGCGTCCACGTGGAGGGCTGGCGCTTCGCGTACGCAGGCCGGGTGCCGTCGGAGCACCTCGGCGAAGGCGCCATCGCCCGCCGCACTGAGAGGTGGGAAGGCACCCTCGCCGAGCTCGATCCGGCACGGCTCGCCGCCTCATATCGTGTGGCACGCGACGCCCAGGGCGTCGTGGTCGGCTTCTGCGTCGTCGCGGCTGCACGAGACGAGAACTCACCGGCCGAGCTCGAGATCTGGTCGCTGTACGTCCGGACCGAGCTGCACGGCTCCGGTGCCGCCCGTGCCCTGGTCGAGGACCTGCTGGATGGCCGTCCCGCATACCTGTGGGTCGCCGACCCGAACCCTCGCGCCCAGGCCTTCTACGCCAAGCTCGGCTTCAGCGCCGACGGCGCCGTCATGCTCGATCCGGACCTCGACGGCCTCCGGGAGATCCGCATGGTCCGGACTGCCGCACCTGCCGACGTGCCCCGCGCCTGACCCGTCCGACGCCGCGAGCAACGGCCACAAGGCGGACGGGCAGGGCCCGGCAGCGTCACAGGGCCCACGGTCGCCGCTGACGCGGGCAGGCCCGGGGGCCGCCGTCTGAAGGCACGGCTCCTATCCCGCACGCCCCGCAGCCCTCACCCTCGCATCGTCTTGTAGAGCGCGAGCGCGAGGCCCGTGCGGTCGCGCTGGTCGAGCTTGCGCAGCAGCGAGGACACGTGGTTCTTGACGGTGCCCTCGGCGAGCACCAGGACCGAGGCGATCTCGGCGTTGGTGCGGCCGTCGGCGACCAGCTCGGCCACGAGGCGCTCGGTGCGCGTGAGGACGGCCAAGGGGTCGGCGGCGGCCGCTCCCCCGCCGGCGGGGTCCCGGGACAGGGCGATGCGCGCGACCCGCGGGTCGATCACCATGCCGCCCGCGGCGACGGCCCGCAGCGCATCGGCCAGGGCGTCCGTCGAGGTGTCCTTCAGCAGGAAGCCCGAGGCCCCGGCCCCCAGGGCCCCGCGGACCACGGCCTCGTCGTCGAAGGTGGTGAGCATGAGGACGGGCAGGTCGGGCCAGCGCTCGCGGCAGGCGGCGGTGAGCTCCATCCCGTCCATGCCGGGCATCCGGGCGTCGGTCAGGAGCACATCGACACCGTCGCGCTCGCGGCCCAGGACGGCGAGCGCCTCGGTGCCGTCGGCGGCCTGGCCGACGACGTCGATCCCGTCGGCGGTGGACAGCAGCATCGCCAGGCCGCGGCGCAGCAGCTGCTGGTCGTCGACGAGGAGCACGCGCAGGGGTGCGGCGGCAGCGGCATCAGCGATCACGGTTCACCTCGGGCGGGCTCGGAGGGGGCAGCGACAGGCACGCGCACGGTCAGCACGACGTCATCATCCACCCGCCGGGCTGACGCCGAGCCGCCGAGCGCCGCCGCCCTCCCGGCGAGCCCGCGTAGCCCGAAGCCGCGGGGCAGCGGGCCGACGGGCGTGCTGTCCCGGGCGGCCGCGTCGAGATCGCTGGTCATCGTCACGGTCACGCCGCCCGCGCCACTCGTCCCGGCGCATGCCCGCGCGTCGACGTCGATCGCGACGTGCCGGGCGCGGCCGTGGCGCAGGGCGTTCGTGAGGCCCTCCTGCACGGTGCGGTAGAGCAGCAGCGAGGCGTCCTCCTCGAGCTCGACCGACGCCGCGTCGCCGTGCCGGGCGACCGTGACGTCCAGCCCCGTCCCCCGGAACGACTCGGCGATCGCGTCGAAGGCGGCGAGCCCGGTGGCGTCGGCATCCCGGACGGGACTCAGCGCCCGCACCCACGTGCGCATCTGATCCATCGCCTCCGTCGCCGTGCCGCGCGCCGTCCCGACCTCCGCCCAGGCGGTCTCCGGGTCGCGCTCGCGCATCCGCTCGGCGAACTCGAGGCTCATCGCGATGAGGGTCAGGCGGTGACCCAGCCCGTCGTGCAGGTCGCGAGCCGCACGGGTGCGCTCATCGGCAAGGACCAGCTCCTTCTCGGTGTCGGCCGCGCGGCGCAGGCGCTCCATCGCCTGTTCGAGCCGGCCCACCGCCTCATCGCGCTCGGCCAGCAGGCGCCGATCGGTCTCGCCCCGCTCCTCGTGGGAGCGCCACAGGAGGCCGAGCGCGAAGCCGAAGCCCTCGAGGGACCCGACCCCGAACAGCGAGGTCGCCACCTGGTAGGCGCCCGCCCCCGTGGCGATCAGGAGGATGGGCGGGACCAGCGCCATCACGGCCCACCCGATGGCGCCGGCACGACGGGAGACGTCGAGGACCAGGAGCGCGAGCGCGAGGATCAGGACGGGGAACACGAGCCCGAGGGTCCCGTAGAGCGTCAGCGGAACGGCGAGGACCAGCACCACGACGGCGAGCGCGACGCGCAGGCGGCGCGATCGGGTGCGGGCTCGGACGGCCCAGCAGCCCGCGATGACGACCCAGCCGCCCACGAGGATCGCCGTGAAGATCCGTGCGGCCCGAGCGCCCTCGGCCCCGGGGTCCGGGATGTACATGGCGGCCTCGGCCGCGACGAACCCGAGGCAGATCAGGGCGAGAACCTGCAGCAGCGGCATCATGCGCTCGGTCACGGGGCGCAGGGCCGAGCGCGGCGCGACGACGGCCTGCGCGGATGCCCGGACGTCCGAGGATGCGCTGGTCGACGGGGCCTCCCCGGCCGGTGGGGCGGCGGCGGCCGGAGGCGATCCGACAGCGTCGCCGGACGGGGTGGCTGTGCTCATCCGCCGAGCGTATCCGCGCAGGTCATGCCCCGTCCCATGACCACGGTCGCGGGTCAGGCGGACTCGGGTCATGCCAGCGCATGACCCGAGTCCACGAGACTCCTCGCAGGTCGTGACGCCAGGCCGATGGATCGGTCGCGCAGCCTCCATAGCGTCGTCGTCATGAACACCGCTACCCCCACCCCGTCCACCGTCCCCTTCGATCTGGGCTCCGAATCCGTGCACCGCGCGACCGGCGGCATCGACGACCCCGCGGCCACGGTCACGACCGCCGGCGCACCCGGCACCCCGGCGACCGCCGCGCCCTCCCCCGC
>NZ_FWFG01000111.1 GCF_900163655.1 Brachybacterium nesterenkovii | reverse complement strand
GGCTCTTCAGAGTTGAGTGTGGGGTGAGGCGTCGAGACCGCCGGTGATCAGGAGCATGCGTAGTCGGTAGTGCTCGAAGTTCCGGAACCCTCTGGCGATGCGGCGGCCGAGCTCGATGATCCCGTTGACGGCCTCTGTCCCGCCGTTGGACGCGCCGTCGGTGTCGAAGTAGGCCAAGAACGCTGTCTTCCAGCGGCGCAGTGTCTTGCCGAGCCTGGCGATCTCGGGGATCGGGCAGGACGGCAGCTTCTCGATCAGTCGCTCGGCCAGTCGACGACCCCCGGCGGGCGTGGGTTGGTGGAACACGTCTCGGAGGTCCTGGCCGCACTGGTAGGCGACCTCGACCGCAACATGATCGGGATGGGCCGCGAACGCGCTGGCCAGACGGGCCTGCTGTCGAGGCGTGAGGCGTTCCCGTCCGGCGCGGAGAACATGACGGATCCCGTAGAGAGAGTCGCCCTTGCGGCCACGATGACCGAGGGTCTCCTGCTGGATCCGGCGGCGGACGTCATCGACTGCAGCCCCGGCGAGCTTGACGACGTGGAAGGCGTCCAGCACGCAGGTAGCGTCCTCGAGTTGGTCATCGATCGCGTTCTTGTAGCCCTGGAACGGGTCCAGCGTCGCGATCTCGACCCGCTTGCGGAACTCCTCGCCCCGCTCGTCCAGCCAGTCTCGGTAGGCCTTGCCGGACCGGCCGGGGACGAGGTCGAGGAGCCTGGCGGTGGGGTGGGGCCCGCGAGTCAGATCGACCATCCCGGTCAGCTCCTTCGGTCCGCGCCGG
Organism: Brachybacterium nesterenkovii; assembly: GCF_900163655.1. Lineage (GTDB taxonomy): Bacteria > Actinomycetota > Actinomycetes > Actinomycetales > Dermabacteraceae > Brachybacterium > Brachybacterium nesterenkovii. Next base: position 665 of record NZ_FWFG01000111.1, on the reverse strand, counting down.
CGCGGGTCGCGGTGGTGCCAGATGTGCTCGTCCACGCCCAGGACCTGCACGTCCTCGAAGCGGGACGGGTCGTTCGCGGCCCGGGTCAGGACTGGCCGGACCTGGGACCAGAGCGTGTTCCAGGTCGTGCCGAGCTGCCGGGCCAGGCCCTGGATCGTCGCTCCCTCGCGCCGGAGCTGGCCGATCGCCCACCGAACCGCACGGATGCTCAACAGTCCCCGCGGTGCGCAGACCTGCGGATTCTGCTCGACGAAGGTCGCCACCGCGCAGACCCCCTCGAGGCAGATCCAGCGGCGCTTGCGCCACCGAATCCGCACCGGCCGGCCCGCCCACGGCGCGTCGATCAACTCGACCACCACCCGGCCGTGACCAGTGGCGATGACACCGCAGCCAGGGCATCCGGCCACTGGATCGCAGGACTCCACCTCGAGCACCAGCCCGCCCCGGGTCTTCGAGACGGCCACCAGATGAAGGCCAGGGAAGTCCAGGAGAAAGTCGCATCTCTCGCAGCGATCGAGCACGTCAGAGCATACGCAACTATGGTTGGGCATCGTCGAGGTCCTTGAGATCAGCGGGGGTAGAAGTCCGCTCATCATCAGGGGCCTCGACGTCTACCCCCAGCTACCCGACCACACCGGCGCGCCCACACTCAACTCTGAAGAGCC
>NZ_FWFG01000112.1 GCF_900163655.1 Brachybacterium nesterenkovii | reverse complement strand
GCGCCCGGCGCCACCCCCGCCTCGCACGGCCCCCGCACCGCCGCGCAGTCCACCGACCTGACGAAGTTCGCGTGGCTGTCGATCGCCGCGGCCGTCGCGACCATCGCCCTGAAGACCGGCGCCTGGTCGCTCACGGGATCGGTCGGCCTGCTGTCCGACGCCGCCGAGTCGACCGTGAACCTCGTGGCGGCCGTCGTCGCGCTCGTCGCGCTCAAGGTCGCCGCGAAGCCCGCAACCGAGCAGTTCCTCTACGGGCGCGCGAAGGCCGAGTACTTCTCCGCCGCCGTCGAGGGGGCGATGATCTTCGTCGCCGCCGCGGTGATCCTCGTGACCGCGGTCGAGCGCTTCGTGCATCCGCAGCCGCTCGAGAACGTGGGCGTGGGCCTGCTCATCTCGGTCGCGGCCTCGGTGCTCAACGGCGCGGTCGCGATGGTCCTGCTGCGCGCCGGCGCCAAGCACCGCTCGATCACCCTCAAGGCCGACGGCAAGCACCTCATGACCGATGTGTGGACGTCGGTGGGCGTGGTCGCCGGCGTCGGCCTCGTCTGGCTGACCGGCTGGGAGCGCCTGGACGCCGTCGTCGCCTTCGCCGTGGGCGTGAACATCATCGTCACGGGCATCGGCCTGGTGTCCGAGTCGATCGCGGGCCTGCTCGACAAGGTCCTGCCCGATGAGGACAACGCGGTCATCACCGAGATCCTGCGCCGCCGCACCGACGGCGAAGTCACGTTCCACGGCCTGCAGACCCGCGAGGCCGGGCAGCAGAAGTTCATGAACGTGCACGTGCTGGTGCCCGACGAGTGGACGGTCAAGCAGGGCCATGACTACATCGAGGACCTCGAGGACGAGCTGCTCGGGGCGCTGCCGAGCCTGACGGTGATCACGCACCTCGAGCCGATCTCGGATCCCGCCTCGTACGACGACATCCCCGTCGCCCACATCCCGATCCATACGGGCACCGATCACGACTCGTCGCGGCCGCCGCAGAGCTGAGCTCGCTCCGGTGCGGCGGGAGCCCGAGGGGAGCGCCCCGGGCACCCATCGACCGGTCGGCCCCCGCTCTCCCGCTGTCCCAGCGGGCGTCCCAGCGCGTGAGCGTAGCGTCGGGGCCATGAACACGGAGAGCACCGCCCCGCACGTCCCCCTGTCGATCCTGGATCTCGTCCCTCTCTCCGAGGGGATGACGATGCGCGACGCGATCACCGCGTCGATGGACACCGTCCGCGCCGCCGATCGCCTGGGCTACGAGCGCTACTGGTTCGCCGAGCACCACAACACGCACAACCTGGCATCCTCGGCGACGGCCCTGCTGATCGATCGGGCGGCGTCGTTGACCGAGCGCATCCGCGTCGGCTCGGGCGGGATCATGCTGCCCAACCACGCACCGCTGCGCGTGGTGGAGGACTTCGGCACGCTCATCCAGTTCCACGGGGACCGCATCGACCTGGGGCTGGGCCGCGCGCCGGGCACCGATCCGGTGACCGCGCAGTTCCTGGCCCGCACCTCCGCGGAGCCGGCGGCGTTCCTGCAGGCCGTCGAGCAGATGCGCCTGTGGTCCTCCGCGACGCCGCCGCAGGGGCTGCGGGTGAGCGCGGACGTGGCCGAGGGCACCGAGATCCCCATGTGGATCCTGGGCTCGACCACCAACGGCGCGGAGCTCGCGGCCCAGCTGGGCATGCCGTTCGCCGTCGCCAGCCACTTCGCCCCCTTCCAGTACCTGCAGGCCCTGGACCGCTACCGCCGCACGTTCCAGGCCGACGCCGAGACCGCGCAGATCGCGGCGCCGCGCACGATGGTGGGCGTGAACCTGGTGATCGCCGAGACCGACGAGGAGGCGCAGCGGCAGTTCTCGACGCTGCTGCAGATGTTCGCGAGCGTCGTCACCGGTGCGCGCCAGCCGCTGCAGCCGCCGCGCACCGAGGCCGAGCTCGCGACGATCCTCGACCCCGCCGTGCGGGCGAAGGCCGATCAGTCGCTGTCGATCCGCGCCGTCGGATCCCCGCAGTCGGTCGTGGCGCAGCTCGAGCGGATCGTCGCGGCCACGCACGCCGACGAGCTGATCCTCACGGCCTACACGTTCGACCCGGCCGATCGGGTTCGGGGGCTGGAGCTGCTGGCCGATGCCTGGGGGGCGCGGGGCTGAGCGCAGCCACGAGACGGCGGGCCGCGCACGGCGGGGCCCGCCGTCCTATCCTGCAATACCCTCGGAGACCCCGACTGACCGTGCGGAGATGTCGAAGTGTCATCTCTTGACCCCGCCGCGGCAGGCGAGGGATGTTGCTCGGAGTGACCCGCGCCACACGCGCAAGGGTGCTTCGATGAGGAGGCACCACTATGTCCGACAACCGCGGCATCGCCTACAAAGGCCCCGGCAAGGTCGAGGTCGTCGATCTCGAATTCCCCGACTTCGAGCTCCACGACGGCCCCGGCGTCAACCCCGCCAACGTGGGCCGGCAGCTCCCCCACGCGGCCATCCTGAAGGTCGTCACCACCAACATCTGCGGTTCCGACCAGCACATGGTCCGCGGCCGCACCACCGCCCCCGAGGGCTTGATCCTGGGCCACGAGATCACCGGCGAGGTGATCGAGGTCGGGCCGGGCGTCGAGTTCATCCAGAAGGGCGATCTCTGCTCCGTCCCGTTCAACATCTCCTGCGGCCGCTGCGTCAACTGCAAGGAGCGCAAGACCGAGATCTGCCTGAACGTGAACCCCGATCGGCCCGGCAGCGCCTACGGCTACGTCGACATGGGCGGCTGGGTCGGCGGCCAGGCCGAGTACGTCGTGGTCCCCTACGCCGACTGGAACCTGCTTCGCTTCCCGGACCGCGATCAGGCGATGGAGAAGATCCTCGACCTGACGATGCTGTCGGACATCTTCCCGACGGGCTACCACGGCGCCGTCTCCGCCGGCGTCGGCCCGGGCTCGACGGTCTACATCGCCGGTGCGGGCCCCGTGGGCCTCGCCGCGGCCGTCGGCGCGCAGCTGCTGGGTGCGAGCGCCGTGATCGTGGGCGATATGAACGCCGACCGGCTCTCCCAGGCGGCGTCCTTCGGCTGCGAGACGATCGACGTCTCCTCCGAGGACCCGGGGCAGGGACTGGCACGGATCCTCGGCCATGAGCGCGGCGTGGACTGCGGCGTCGACGCCGTCGGCTTCGAGGCCCGCGGCCACGGCCACGGCGCCGCGGAGGCCCCGGCCACCGTGCTCAACACGCTCATGGACATCACCAAGGCCGGCGGCGCCCTGGGCATCCCGGGCCTGTACGTGACGGGCGACCCCGGCGGCATCGACGAGGCCGCCAAGGAGGGCTCGCTGTCCCTGCGCCTGGGCCTGGGCTGGGCCAAGTCGCTGTCCTTCACGATGGGTCAGTGCCCCGTCATGAAGTACCACCGCGCCCTGATGGCCGCGATCCTGGCCGACAAGGTGCAGATCGCCCAGGCGGTCCAGGCCACGGTGATCTCGCTGGACGACGCCCCGGCCGCCTACGCGAAGTTCGACGCCGGCGCCGCCCGCAAGTACGTGATCGACCCGCACGGGGTGACCGGGAAGGCGCAGGCGCTCGCCTGATCCCCGCCCCGCCCGGCCCGGGCCCATGACGACGGCCGCCCCGGTCCGCACCGGGGCGGCCGTCCGCACGCTGCGGCCCGGAATCTGGTCACGGATGCCAGCGGTTGCGCAGGTGGGGGAGGATCGCCCCATGCATCCCCTCGTGCTCCAATCCGACTTCGGCCTCGATGACGGCGCCGTCAGCGCCATGTACGGGGTCGCGCTCGGCGTCGATCCCGCCCTGAGCATCCACGACGTCACGCACAACATCCCGCCCTACGACATCTGGGAGGGCTCCTACCGCCTGGCCCAGGTGGTGTCGTACTGGCCCGGGGGCAGCGTATTCGTGTCCGTCGTCGACCCCGGTGTGGGTTCGGACCGCCTCTCGGTCGTCGCCCGCACGGCCACGGGCCATCTCGTGGTGACCCCGGACAACGGCACCCTCACGCATCTCCACGCGATCTTCGGCATCACCGCCCTGCGCGAGATCGACGAGACCGTGAACCGCCGCACCGGGTCGGAGCACTCGTACACCTTCCACGGCCGCGACATCTACGCGTTCACCGGGGCGCGCCTGGCCGCCGGCGCCATCGGCTTCGAGGACGTGGGCCTCGAGCTGCCGCTCGACCGTCTGGTCTCCCTGCACCTCGAGCCGCCGCGCCTCGAGGCCGATGCCGTGCACGGCACCATCGACGCCCTGGACGTCCGCTACGGCTCTCTGTGGTCGTCGATCCCGCGCGAGCTGTTCAGCGAGCTGGGCATCGGCCACGGCGGGCGCGTCCAGCTGCGCGTCGCGCACCACGACCGCGTGGTCCACTCCGCGCAGATGAGCTACGTCCCGTCGTTCGCGGCCGTCGAGGTCGGCGAGTCCCTGCTGTACGTCAACTCCCTGGACCGCATGGCCGTCGCGATCAACCGCGGCAACTACGCCCGCGCCTTCGGCCTGGGCACCGGCGTGAGCTGGCACGTCTCGCTGACCGCCGTCCCCTGATCCCCTCCCCCTCATCACCCCTCGGAGCTCCCATGAATCCCCGTCCGTCCGCCGTCACGCAGGTCGTCGCCATCGGCATCGGCGCCGCCCTGTTCTTCGTCCTGGGCCGCTTCGCCGCGATCCCCACCCCGATCCCGAACACGACCATCAACATCCAGTACGCACTGCTGGCGGTGCTCGCGGTGCTCTACGGCCCCGCCGTCGGGCTCCTGGCCGGGCTCATCGGCCATGTCCTCATCGACGCGACCGGGTACGGCATCTGGTTCTCCTGGGAGCTCGCGACCGCCGTGTTCGGGCTCCTGGTGGGGCTCGCGATGCTGCGCAACCATGTGCGCGAGGGCGAGTTCGGCACCTCGACGGCGGTGCGGTTCAACCTCGCGGTGATCGTCTCCCACGCGGTGGCCTGGCTGCTCGTCGCGCCGCTCGGCGACATCCTGATCTACGCGGAGCCGGCGAACAAGGTCTTCGCCCAGGGCGCCCTCGCGTTCGCCGCCAACTCCGTGACCACCTGCGTCCTGGGCACGATCGTCCTGGCCGCCTACGCCCGCACGCGCACCCGCACCGGGTCCCTCACAGTCGGCGAGTGACCGTCCCCGCGGACCGGGACCGCCCGTCGGCAGACGCCGACGAGGCGGTCATCGAGCTGCGCGACGTCACGTTCCAATACCGCGCCCAGTCCGAGCCGACGCTGCACGGCATCGACCTCACCGTCCGCCGCGGGGAGAAGATCGCCGTGGTGGGCGCCTCCGGCTCGGGCAAGTCGACCCTGCTGTCGCTGCTCAACGGCCTCGTGCCCCATCGCTTCGGCGGCACGCTGACGGGGAGCGTGCGCGTGGCCGGCGCGGAGCCCGCCGCGGTGCCGCTGGTCCGGACCGCGCGGCACGTCGGGACCGTCCTGCAGGACCCGAGCGGACAGTTCGTGGGTCTGACGGTCGCCGAGGACATCGCCTTCAGCCTCGAGAACCAGGAGGTCCCTTCGGCCCAGATGCCCGAGCGCGTGCGGGCGGCCGCGACCGCCGCCGGGATCGCCGACCGCCTCGGTGCGGCCCCGCAGGATCTCTCGGGCGGGCAGAAGCAGCGGGTCTCGATCGCCGGCGTGCTCGTCGACGAGGTCGACGTGCTCCTGTTCGACGAGCCGCTGGCGATGCTGGACCCCGCGACGGGCCGCGAGGCCGTGGAGCTGATCGATGCCCTCCATCGCGAGCGGGGCATCACGATCGTGATCGTCGAGCACCGTCTCGAGGACGTCCTGCATCGCGACGTGGACCGGATCGTGCTGATGGCCGACGGCCGCATCGTCGCCGACGCGCCGCCCGATGAGATCGTCGCCTCCGGGATGCTCGAGCGCCACGGGATCCGGCCGCCGCTGCACGTCGCCGCCCTCGCCTGCGCGGGCGCTCCCGTCACGGCCGCGCAGCGCCCTGCGAACGCCGAGCGCATCGAGCTCACCGAGACCCAGATCGCCGCGATCCGCACCTGGGTCGCCTCCGCGGGCGACCTCGGCGGAGCCCCGCGCACGGCGCCCGCCGGGTCCCTCGAGATCGAGGGCCTCGGGTGCGTGCTGGGCGGAGGGGACGGGAGGGGCGTCCGCGCGCTGGAGGGGGTCAGCACCCGGATCGGCCGCGGGGAGATGGTCGGGATCCTGGGGTCCAACGGCGCGGGGAAGTCGACGCTCGCGCGCGTGATCTGCGGCTTCGAGGCGGCGACCGCGGGGGTCGTGCGCCTCGACGGCATCGACATCGCCCCGTGGCCGATCGCCGAGCGCGGGGAGCACGTGGGCTTCGTGCTCCAGGAGCCGGGGCAGATGATCTCCGCCTCGCACATCGCCGAGGAGATCGCGCTCGGGCTGCGGGCCCGCGGGCTCGACGACGCCGAGATCGCCCGCCGCACCGAGTCCGTGCTCGATGTCTGCGGCCTGCGTCCCTTCCGCACGTGGCCCGTCTCCGCCCTGTCCCATGGGCAGAAGAAGCGCCTGACGATCGCGGCGGTGCTCGCGCTCGAGCCGCGCGTGCTGATCCTCGACGAGCCCACGGCCGGTCAGGACTTCGCGCACTACACGGAGTTCATGGACTTCCTGGCGGCGGTCAACGCGGGCGGCACCACCGTCCTGCTGATCACGCATGACATGCATCTGGCGCTCGAGTACACCGAGCGGGTGCTGGTGATGGCACAAGGGCGCCTGCTCGCCGACGCGCATCCGGCGGACGTCCTCACCGATGCCGACATCACCGCGCGCGCCGACCTCGTGACCACCGGGCTGTACGCGCTCGCCCGGCGCTGCGGCATCGCCGACCCCTCGGCGCTCGTGCGCCGCTTCGTGGCCGCCGACAGGGCGGCGCGCACTCGCCCCGATGCCCCGGTCACGTCCGCGGCGACGGGTGCGGCACCTGAGGACACGCCGGCTGCGGACGGGGGCGCGCGATGAGCCCCGCTCCCGTGCTCGGGTACGTGGACCGTCCCGGCTGGCTGCACACCGTCACGGGCACCGCGAAGCTAGTGCTGGTGGTCGGCGCCGTGGTCGGCGCGATGATCGGCTTCGATCTGCGGTACCTGCTCGCGCTGTGCGCCCTGTCCGTCGTCGCCTGGGGCGTCTCGCGGGTGCGGCTGCGGGACCTGGCCGCGGTGCTGTGGATCATCCTCTCGTTCATGGTGCTCAACAACCTGCTGATCTTCGCGTTCGCCCCGGGGTACGGGACCGAGCTGTTCGGCACCCGGCACGTGCTGCTCGACGGGCCCGGCCGCTGGGACGTGACGGCCGAGCAGCTGTACTACCAGCTGCTCGTGACCCTCAAGTACGGGGCGGTGCTGCCCAGCGTGCTCCTGTTCATCGCGACCACCCGCCCGCCGGAGTTCGCCTCGTCCCTGCACCGCATCGGAGTGCCCTATCGGGTCGCCTACGCGGTGTCGCTGGCCCTGCGCTACATCCCGGATGTGCAGCGGGAGTTCCGCACGATCTCCCAGGCGCAGCAGGCCCGCGGGCTCGACACCTCGTCGCGAGCGTCGATCCCGGTGCGCGTGCGCAACCTCGTGTCGGTGCTGCTGCCCCTCCTCCTCGGGTCCCTGGAACGGATCGAGACGGTGTCGACGGCGATGGAGCTGCGGGGCTTCGGCAGAGGACGCGGGCGCACGTGGTACGACCTGCGTCCGCTCCGCGGCCGTGACGCGGCGGTGATGCTCCTGGGCGTCGCGCTCGTGATCGTGCCCGCGGTGCTCCTGGTCGTCGACGGCGGCCGGTACTGGAACGTGTTCGCCGGCTGAGGCCGGTACTGGAACGTGTTCGCCGGCTGAGGCCGGGGATGCGGGCGCGACGGCGGGCCCCTTCGCGCGAGCCCGTTCCGCGTCATCGACGGAACGCCTCCTCGTCCGTCCCACCCGCCGCGTAGGCTCGTCGCGGAGCAGGGCACCAGGTCGCGGAGCAGGGCACCATGCCGATGACGGCCCCGCCGAGACGGTGCGACGAACGAGGAGCCGAGGACGACGATGACCGACGAGACGACGTACGACCCCTATGGCGACGGGGTCGACCGCGACCCCTATGGCCAGGCCGCGCCCGAGCACGCTCACGATGCCGCTGGTGGAAGCCACCGCGTGATCCCGGGCGAGCTGGTCCCCCGCGAGGACCCGAACTCCGGTGCCTCGCCGTACGGCGGCGGGCCCCAGGCCGCGACCCCGCACGCCGCTCCGGCCGCGCCTTCCGGCCCGGCCCTCTCCCAGGCGCAGCCGCCGTCGGCCCAGCCGCACCCGACGCCGCAGCCGTATGCACCCCACCCGCACGTCCCGGTCCCCTATCAGGCGCCGCAGGGCGGACCCCACGCGTACGGCCCGCCGGTGCAGCCGGTGGCCGTGGTGCAGGTGCAGGCGCCCAAGAGCGTCGCGGTGTCCCTGGTGCTGACCTTCTTCTTCGGGGCGTTCGGCATGTTCTACTCGACCGTTCCCGGCGCGCTCATCATGCTCGGCGCCGCACTGGCCTACGGCGCGCTGGCCGGCATCCTCACCGTCGTGACGCTCGGCGCGGCGGCGATCGTGCTGGTGCCCCTCGCCATCCTGTTCTGGCCGATCTGCATGGTGTGGGGCGCCGTCGCCGCCTCGAACCACAACGCTCGGCTCCAGCGGCAGTCCGCGGCGCTCTACGGCGCTCCGTTCCCCCGCTGAGCGGCGGACATGCCCCACAGCCGCCACTGCGCTCGCGCCGTCTGCCTCGCTCTCGGCGCGGGCCTCGTCCTCGCCGGATGCGGCGTCGGCGACCGCGGCGAGGACTGGGTCGACGACGGGTGGCGCTACGCCATGGGCCAGCACCTGTACTACCGTCCCGATGCCGTCTCGACCGATGTCGCCCTGATCCAGGCGCGGCTGCCCGCGATCGAGGCGAGCGAGGGCGTCTGGCTCGAGGCGCAGCGGACCCCGCCTGAGACCCGCGAGGTCATCCCGGCCCCGGACGACTATGTCTGGCACGCCGTCGCCGTCGTCGGCCCCGAGCAGGTCGAGACCCTGCTGGCTGAGCATTCCGCGACCCCGATCACCGGGGATCCGGTGATCGACGACGCCGCGGTGCAGGCGCAGCTCCTCCCGCCGCTGGCCGAGCATGCGGGCTCCTGCCCGGCCGGATGGGTGCCGGTGCTCATCGGGTCGGAGGAGATGCCCGAGCACACCACCGAGGGCAGCGACTGGATCGACATGGCGGTCGTGTGCCCGGGCGGAGATCGTGTTGCCGTCACGACGATGGACATGTGAGCGTCGTCGGCCTGCTCCCCCCGGCGATGCCGCTCCTCTTGACCCTCACGCGACGGGAGGCACCACCGTAACGGGCATGGACGATGCGACGCGCACGACGACTACTCCGGCGGCAGATGCCATCGCGGTCTCCGACGCCGGCCTCACGGTCGGCGAGGTCGCCCGCCGCGTCGGCGTGAGCGTGCGGACGCTGCACCACTTCGACGACATCGGCCTCGTGGTGCCGCAGGCCCGCTCCTGGGCCGGGTACCGGCTGTACTCGCGCGCGGACATCGCGCGCCTGCAGCGGGTGCTGGTGTACCGGGAGCTGGGGTTCGCGCTCGCCCGGATCCGCGAGCTGATCGATGATCCGGACGTCGACGAGCGCGCGCACCTGGCGAGCCAGCGGGAGCTGCTCGCTGCGCGCATCGCCCGTCTGCAGCAGATGGTCTGCGCAGTGGACACGATGATGGGAGCGCATGACATGACGAAGAGCACGACACCGGACCTGACCCCGCAGGAGCAGGCCGAGGCCTTCGGCAGCCAGTGGGACGACCGCTACGCCGCCGAGGCCGAGGAGCGCTGGGGCGCCACCGACGAGTGGGAGCAGGCCGAGAGGGTGAAGGCGTCGATGAGCCGCGAGGACTTCGACCGGGCCCGCACCGAGATGGAGGGCATCGATGCGCGCCTCGCGCAGGCCCTCCGCGACGGCATCGCACCCGACAGCGACGAGGCCGCCGCGCTGGTGGCCCTGCACCGCGAGCAGGCGATCGGCCGCTGGTTCACGATGACCCGCGCCAAGCACGTGCTCATCGCCCGCGGCTACACCGACGATCCCCGCTTCCGCGCGCACTACGAGGCGCTCGAGCCGGGCCTGGCGGCGTGGCTGCGCGCGGCGATCGAGGCCGATGCCCGTGCCCACGGCATCGACCCGGAGGCTGTCAGCTGGGAGTGAGCACCCCGGCGGACGGGCTCGACGCGTCATCGGGCGCCGGGCACGCGATCCCGACGGACGGCCCGATCGGATTCGCAACCGCCGGGCGACGGATCAGGCGTCGACCTCGGCCAGGCGGAGCCGCACCGACGTCGGATCCGAGTCGTCGACGAGGACCATGCGCCGGTACGGGGTGCCGGGAACCGTGACGTTCTCGAGCCGCCAGGTGTCCGGGACATCACTGATGCCGAGAGCGGACTTCATCTCCGACGGCGTCACCCAGGCCCGTCCGATCCCGTCGGACGTCCCGTACGAGGCGACGATCCACTCCTCGACGTCCGCGGCAGCGCCCGTCAGTGCGAGCTCGCGGGCCCAAAGCTCTCCTGCGGCCGCCGTCGACTCGCTCAGGCCCGAGACCGAGATCGCCTCCGGGGCCGGCGCAAGGGCCGCCAGCTCGAGGAACCGGGGCGCGTCGGCGGGAGCGGCCGTCGGTCCGGGATCTCGCGAGATCTCGACGGTGCGGGTCTCGGGACTGCACGAGGCGAGCGAGACGATGCCGACGACGCCGAAAGCAGCACGCTGGAGGAACCGGCGCCGAGCCGCTCCGCTGCTCATGCGCGGCTCTCGGGCCATCGTTCATCCGGCGGGTTCTGCGTGACACCGATGCGCACAGCGGCGGGGTCGGCGTCATCGATGAGCACGCACCGCTCCCGGTCGATGCCCGGGGGCTTCGAGATATCCAAGCGCCAGGTGTCGGGCACCTCGGAGATGCCCAGTGCATCAGCCGCCGCCGAGTGCATCACCCAGGCCCGCGGGACGAGGCCGTCGGGGAAGCCTGCACGGCACCAGGCATCGAGCTGCTCCTGGCGCAGGTGGAACGCGAGGACGACGACCGGTCGGCCGTCCGTCCGCTCGCGCTGGGCGACGTCGATGCCGTCGACCGTCTCGGGCACAGGGAGCTCGACGCTCGCCAGCAGATCCACCACCTGGGCTTGCGAAGCCCCGCGGATCTCTCCGATGCCCTCACCCGTCACGGCCCTGTCACCGTCCTTCTGCCCGATTGGCCCACGATGTTGTACTCGCGGGCAAGACCGCTCTCGTGCAGGTCGTGCATCTGAGTGTCATCCACGGAGATCACGTCCGGGTAGCCGGGGACCCAGTCCGGCACATCGATCGTGACACCCTTCCCCGTGTCCTAATTGTACCGGTCGCGCACATTGGTCTGCGTGTCGACCTCGTAAGTCCACTCGCCGCCGGGGGTCGACGGCGGGTAGGCGGTGACAGTGCCGGTCTGGTTGTGGTCGAAGGAGCCGGTCGCATAGAAGTACTTCTCGCTCTCGTCCTTCGACGCCGTGCCGCCTGTCCAGGGGGTGCTCACGGGGAAGGTCACCGGACCGGTGGCCCCGGAGTCCTTGGCCTGCTGCACAGCTTCCATGCCGATGGAGCGCTGCTGCTCGGCGACCGCCTGATCGAACGAGGGGACCTGCTGTCGCATCTCGTCGACATCGATCGGCTTGTCATCCCCGGTCGCGTCGAGATAGTGCTGGAGGTTGTCCGAGGCGGCACCCTTGCCCGTGAAACGCCCACCCAGGACCATGTCCTCCGCGAGGCGCTCGGTCTCGCGGTCCGCATCAGTGGGCTCACGGACCTTCCACGGTCCTGCCCCCTCATCCGCGGGCTTCCACGCCGGAGGCGCCGGCGCATCGGCATGCTCGCCCGGCACGCCCGGACCGAGCCCGTTGCCGGGATAGGGCTGTGGCCCGTCGATGCTGCCGTCTCCGTTGCTCGTGGACTTCTGCCCGCCGCCCCGGTCACCTCCGAAGGAGGCGGCGGTCTGCGGAGCAGGACCACCCGGGACGGATCCCCCGTCCTGCGTCTCCCCGCCAGGTCCCGTGCCGCCGTCGCGCGCTCCTGCTTCCGGCTCCGATGCATCATCCTGCTCATCAGCATCGATCTCGAGTCTGTCCCCGCACGCCCGGAGGCCGTCGATCGCCGCGAGCCCTCGGCCATGCAGGCATGAGCGCGCCCGTCCGCGGAAGTCCGATGCGTCAGGCCCCTCTTAGGCCACGGCGTCGATCGTTGCGAGCAGCGATGCGACGAGCTCGTCGAGCCGCATCGCCTCCTGGCCCATGCGCCCGGCGGTGCGCCGCAACGCCTCCGTATCGGCCCCCTGGAACATCCGCCCATCTCCCCTCGCAGCACTCGGAACCACACTCCGGGCGCCCCTCGCGATGTGCGATGGGGAGGAGTCCCCATCGCTGGAGCTGTCGACCCGGTCGTCTGCGGCAGCAGGCGCCTCCGGGAGACGCTGAGCCGACGCGATCAGCCGTGAGGCTGGATCACATCATGCCGCCCATGCCGCCCATGCCGCCCATGCCGTCGTCCATGCCGCCGGCGGGAGCCTTGACGGGCTCCGGCTTGTCGGCCACGACGGCCTCGGTGGTCAGGAACAGGCCCGCGATGGAGGCCGCGTTCTGCAGCGCCGAGCGCGTCACCTTCACCGGGTCGATGATGCCCGCATTCAGCAGGTTCTCGTACTCGCCGGTGGCGGCGTTCAGGCCCTCGCCCACGGGCAGGCCCTTGACCTTCTCCGCCACGACGCCGCCCTCGAGACCGGCGTTGAGCGCGATCTGCTTGAGCGGGGCCTCGACGGCGACCTTGACGATGTTCGCGCCGGTGGCCTCGTCGCCCTCGAGCTCGAGGGAGGCAAAGGTGTCCTTGCCGGCCTGCAGCAGGGCCACGCCGCCGCCGGCGACGATGCCCTCCTCGACGGCCGCCTTGGCGTTGCGCACGGCGTCCTCGATGCGGTGCTTGCGCTCCTTGAGCTCGACCTCGGTGGCCGCGCCCGCCTTGATGACGGCCACGCCGCCGGCGAGCTTGGCGAGGCGCTCCTGGAGCTTCTCGCGGTCGTAGTCCGAGTCGGAGTTCTCGATCTCCGCGCGGATCTGCTTGACGCGCGCCGAGATGCGCTCGGCGTCGCCCGCGCCCTCGACGATCGTGGTCTCGTCCTTGGTGACGACGACCTTGCGCGCCTGGCCCAGGAGCTCCAGGCCCGCGGTCTCGAGCTTGAGGCCGACCTCCTCGGAGATGACCTGGCCGCCGGTGAGGATCGCCATGTCCTCGAGCATCGCCTTGCGACGGTCGCCGAAGCCGGGAGCCTTGACGGCCACGGACTTGAAGGAGCCGCGCAGCTTGTTGACGACGAGCACCGCGAGGGCCTCGCCCTCGACGTCCTCGGCGACGATGAACAGCGGCTTGCCGGCCTGGATGACCTTCTCCAGCAGCGGCAGCAGGTCCTTGACGTTGGAGATCTTGGAGTTCGTCAGGAGGATGTAGGGATCCTCGAGGACGGCCTCCTGGCGCTCCGCGTCGGTGACGAAGTAGGGCGAGATGTAGCCCTTGTCGAAGCGCATGCCTTCGGTCAGCTCCAGCTCGAGGCCCATGGTGTTGGAGTCCTCGACGGTGATGACGCCTTCCTTGCCCACCTTGTCGAGGGCCTCGGCGATGAGCTCGCCGATCGCCTTGTCGCCCGCGGAGATGGCGGCGGTGTTGGCGATCTGCTCCTTGGTCTCGATCTCGACGGCCTGCTTGAGCAGGGTCTCGGAGACGGCGGCGGTGGCCTTGTCGATCCCGCGCTTGAGGGCGATCGGGTTGGCGCCGGCGGCGACGTTGCGCAGCCCCTCCTTCACGAGGGCCTGGGCCAGCACGGTGGCGGTGGTGGTGCCGTCGCCCGCGACGTCGTCGGTCTTCTTGGCGACCTCCTTGACGAGCTCCGCGCCGATGTTCTCGTACGGGTCGTCGAGCTCGATCTCCTTGGCGATGGACACGCCGTCGTTGGTGATCGTCGGGGCGCCCCAGGACTTCTCCAGGACGACGTTGCGGCCCTTGGGGCCGAGGGTGACCTTGACGGCGTCGGCGAGCTTGTTCATACCCCGCTCGAGGCCGCGGCGGGCCTCCTCGTCGTACGCGATGAGCTTGGCCATGTGGAATCTCTCCCGTGTCTGTGGTGTCGACCCGGCCCAGTGCCCGCGACGGACGAGACCCGTCGGCACGTTCTGGTCACGCGCCGGCGGACCCCTCACGGGGCCGGAACAAACATGCCGGCAGGCGGGGAACCGCCTGACGGTCGTCTGGTGCCACCGCAGGGGATCGGCCATCGGCTGTCACTCCCTGCCGGTGAGTGCCAGATCATCATAAGCACTCGGGGCCGGAGAGTGCTAACGCTCCGCGGAGCCCGATGCACGCCCTCGGCGAACACGCCCGGGGGCACCGCGCAGGGCCTCCCCCACGCGCAGGACGCGGAAGCCGGGGCAGGGCACAGGGCACAGGGCACAGGGCACAGGGCACAGGGCACAGGGCACGGCAGCACGGGCCACGGGACGCAGGACACCGACGGACGGCGCGCGCGTCCGCCCCGTGCACGCACGACGGCCCGCGCGGGATGCCGCGCGGGCCGTCGTCGATGATGCCGTGGTCGTCGCCACGAGGGCCGATCAGCCCTGCGGTGCGTTCACCACCAGGATCGTGACGCGGGCGTCGTACTCGTCGGACTGCTGGGCGCCGCCCTCGACGCCGGCTTCCTGCGCGAGCATCTGCGCGGTCGCCGCATCGGCCTCGTCCTTGTAGAACACGACGGGCTGCTCCTGGCGGCTCTCCGCCGTGGCGATGCTGACGTCGGTCCAGCCGGTGCTCTTGAGATGATCGCGCCAGGTCCCGGCCATGCCCTTCTGGCCGCCGGCATTGACCACCAGCACGGGGGTGGTCTTGTCACCCCGCGGCGCGGCGGGCTCGCCGCCGGCATCCGAGGCGGGGGGCGCGGCCTGCGTGGTCGTCGGCGACGTGGTCGGGTCGTCCTTGCCGCCGCCCATCCCGCCGATCGCGAACAGCAGGCCGAGCAGCACGAGCACGGCCGCGGCGATCACGAGGATGTAGAGCAGGTTCTGGCGCCAGAACGGCTCCTCCGCGCGGTGCGCGCCGTGGAAGGAGGTCGTCTCCGCCTCGCGATCGAACTGATCGGGCGGGTAGGGGTAGTCGTCAGGAGCATCAGCCACGGTGCCATTGAACCAGGTGGCGCCGCGCGGGGCTCAGGCGACGCGCCCGCCGCCGGTCACCTCGCCGCTCCCGCCGTCCCGGTCCTCCCCCGTCGAGCTGGTCCGACGAGCCCGCAGACGGTGCACCAGCGCCGGGGCCTCGCGGAGCGCGGCGGGCTCGTCGAGCAGGGCGTTCAGGCGCACGACGTAGGCCAGCGGGGTCATACCCAGCTCCTCGCGGATGTGCCGCTCCTTCGCGCCGACGTAGCGGAAGGTGCGCGACTCGAGGGCGAGGATGCGGCGGTCGCGGTCGGAGAGGGCATCGCTGCGCGGGGCCGCAACGGTCGCGGCCGAGGGCGCCTCGGCGCGCACCGGGTTCTCGTCGGGCGCGTCCGGCCGATGGGCCGGGATGCGCTCGTCGGCACCCGGGACTTCATCGGGTCCGGTCGCGTGGGCGGTCATGCCCCGACCGTACCGGGCGGCGCTGAGCGCGACGGGCCGTGCGCGCCGTCGGCGGAGGTGCCGTCGGCAGAAGCCTCGGCGGCGAAGGCGGGCGGGCCGACAGCGCACACGGCTCGCACATCGGCTCACATCGGCTCCGCGCAGCCGGTCGCCGCCGCGCGGCCGGGTGCGAGACTGGGCCCATGGCACGCCCGCTGACCGAGATCATCGCCGACGACTGGGCCCGCGCCCTCGCCCCCGTCGAGGACCGCATCCACGAGATGGGCGACTTCCTGCGCCGCGAGACGGAGGCCGGACGCGGCTACCTGCCCGCCGGAGCGAACGTGCTGCGCGCCTTCACCCGGCCGCTGGCGGACGTGCGCGTACTCATCGTCGGCCAGGATCCGTACCCGACGCCGGGCCACCCCATCGGCCTGTCCTTCGCGGTCGAGGAGCACGTGCGGCCCCTCCCCCGCTCCCTGCAGAACATCTATGCGGAGCTGCGCGACGACCTGGGCATCGACCCCGCCCCGCACGGCGACCTCACCGCCTGGCAGGACCAGGGCGTGTTGCTGCTCAACCGCGTGCTGACCGTGAGCCCGGGATCGCCCGCCTCGCACCGCGGCAAGGGCTGGGAGCTGGTGACGGAGACGGCGATCCGGGCGCTCGCAGGCCGCGGCGGACCGCTCGTGGCGATCTTGTGGGGCCGCGACGCCCAGTCGCTGCGGCCGATGCTCGGGGACGTCCCGCAGATCGCCAGCGCGCATCCGTCGCCGCTGTCGGCCTCACGCGGGTTCTTCGGCTCGCGCCCGTTCTCCCGGGCCAACGAGATGCTCGAGGCGCAGGGAGCAGCGCCGATCGACTGGCGTGTGGTGCGGTGAGGGATGCGGGGCGAGGCACTGCGGGCACACGGGCATGCTGCGCGATGCGGCGCACGCGGTGAGCGAAGTGGGGCGCAGCACTGAGGGCGCACGGTGCGAACTGAACAGCCGCACGGCGTCCAGAACATGCAGTCCAGCGACATCTGCCGCGGATAGTGCGCGGCGCGTGCTGCTGGGCTGCATCTTGTGGACGGGTGGAGGCGACGGCAGGGGATGACCACGCGGCAACTGCCCGGGCTGGACGGACCCCTCAGCGCAGCGGAATGGTCGATCCTCGTCGGAATCGCCGCCGCATTCCGACGATGATCGACCATTCCGCTGACCGATACCGACGTTGAACGACCATTGCGACTGCGCCCGTCAGCCCTCCGCGCGGCCCTCGCGCCAGTAGCCCATGAACGCGACGCGGCGCCGATCCACGACCACCTCGCGCACCAGGTAGCGGCGCAGCGTCTTGACCACGCCCGCCTCCCCGGCGATCCAGGCGTAGAAGCGGGGGTCGCGCACAGCGCCCGCGTCGTCCACGGCGGCGCCCTCGGGGTCGGAGACCTGCCCAGCGCCGGACTCCGCAGCACTGTCCTCGCCGCCGTCAGCCCTGCGCTGGCCTGGCTGCGCATCCCCTGCCCCAGCGCCCGAGGCCCGCGCGGCCTCGGTGAGCTGACGGGGCACGTCCCACAGGATCGTCGCGTCGATGTCGACGTCCTCCAGGTCGTTGGCCAGGATCGCGCGATGGACGATGCTCGTCTCGGAGTCCGCGCACAGCGGCGTCCGCACCGCGGCGCGCACGGCCGGGTCCAGGCGCGCGCCGACCTTCTGCTCCCCGCGCACCAGCCAGCGCACCTCCAGGCCCGCGGGCGCCGTCAGCTCCTGCACGTCCTCGGCAGACGGCACCTCCAGCAGAGCCACGCCTGCGGCGTCGTCCGGGAGCGTCGACAGGATCGAGGCGACCGCGGGCACCGCGGTCTCGTCACCGGCCAGCAGCAGGTCGCGCGCGTCCCCGGGCAGGAACTCGATCCCGTAGCCCTCGGGGCAGGCCTCGCGGTGGGGGCCGATGATGTGGATCCTGTCACCCACCTGCGCTTTCATCGCCCACGCCGCGGCGGGCCCGCTCGCCCCCTCGGCATCGGCGTGCATCACCATGTCGACGTCGAGCTCGCGCGTCTCCGGCCGCCAGGCGCGGACGGTGTAGGTGCGCATCGCCCCGCGCCGCTCCTCAGGGACCTGCAGCCAGGTGCGGTACCAGGAGGCTCCCTCGTCGTCGGACGCCTCCGCGAGCAGGGCGGGCAGATCGAGGCGCTCGTCGGCCGGCGTCCCCGGGGGCGGGATCACGAGCTTGAGACGCATGTCGCGGGCATCGCCCGGGAAGCCGAAATCGGCCATGCCGGGGCCGGAGAAGGTGATGCGCCGGAAGGTGGGCCCCAGGTCCTGGATCCGGGTCACCGTCCCGTCCAGGCAGGTCGCTGCGCTGCGGGTCACGTGGAGTTCCTCATCGGGTGGTGGGCGGGCAGGGACGGGGCGCGTCCCCAGAGTCCCAGGATCTGCGGGCCGACGTCCACTCAGCGAGGCGCAATGTCTGCTCCGTCCCACCCCTGCTCTAGTCTGGGGCGCATCGACCGCGAGACGCGAAGGAGCCTTCCCGTGCCCCTCACCCCAGGCCAGTTCTCCCTCCAGGGACCCGGTGTCGACTACGACCCCCACTGGTACCGCAAGGCCGTGTTCTACGAGGTCCTCGTACGAGCGTTCGCCGACGGCAACGGCGATGGCTCGGGCGACTTCACCGGTCTCATCGAGCGCCTGGACTACCTGCAGTGGCTGGGCATCGACTGCCTGTGGCTTCCCCCCTTCTTCGCCTCTCCCCTGCGCGACGGCGGCTACGACATCTCCGACTACCAGAGCGTGCTGCCGGAGTTCGGCTCGATCACCGACTTCGAGCGCCTGGTCTCCGAGGCCCACCGGCGCGGGATCCGCGTGATCATCGATCTGCCGATGAACCACACGAGCGACAAGCACCCGTGGTTCCTGGAGTCCCACTCGGACCCGGAGGGCCCCTACGGCGACTTCTACGTGTGGTCCGATACCGACGACAAGTACGCGGACGCGCGCATCATCTTCGTGGATACCGAGGAGTCGAACTGGACGTTCGACCCGGTGCGCCGCCAGTTCTTCTGGCACCGCTTCTTCTCCCACCAGCCGGACCTCAACTTCGAGAACCCGAAGGTCCGCGAGGCGATGTTCGACGTCGTGCGGTTCTGGCTCGACAAGGGCATCGACGGCTTCCGCGCCGACGCGATCCCGTACCTGTACGAGGAGGAGGGCACCAACGGCGAGAACCTGCCCGCGACCCACGTGTTCCTCGCAGAGCTGCGGCAGTTCGTGGACGCCAACTGGCCGGGCCGCGTGATCATCGCCGAGGCCAATCAGTGGCCGCGCGACGTCGTGGAGTACTTCGGCTCGGAGGACGCCCCGGAGTGCCACATGTGCTTCCACTTCCCCGTGATGCCGCGCCTGTTCTACGCGCTGCGCGAGGGCAGCGCCGCGAAGATCATCGACATCCTGGCCGACACCCCGCAGATCCCCGCCGGGGCGCAGTGGGGCACGTTCCTGCGCAACCACGACGAGCTGACCCTCGAGATGGTCACCGGCGAGGAGCGCTCCGCGATGCTCGGGTGGTACGCCCCGGACTCCCGCATGCGCGCGAACATCGGCATCCGCCGCCGCCTCGCGCCGCTGCTCGACAACTCGCGCGGCGAGATCGAGCTGATCCACGCGATGCTGCTGTCCCTGCCGGGCTCCCCGTTCCTGTACTACGGGGACGAGATCGGCATGGGCGACAATATCTGGCTGGACGACCGCGACGCCGTGCGCACGCCGATGCAGTGGACCCCCGACCGCAACTCCGGCTTCTCCGAGATCACCGATCCCGGCAAGCTGTACCTCCCGGTGATCCAGTCGCTCGTCTACCACTACTCCACCACCAACGTCGAGGCGCAGATGGCCACGAGCTCCTCGCTGCTGAACTACGTGCGCTGGATGCTCGCGATCCGCAAGCAGCACGCGGCGTTCGGGATGGGCGACTACACGAACGTGCGCGCCGACTCCGACCGGGTGCTCGCGTTCACGCGCGCCTACGACGGCGCCGACCACGGCGAGGAGGCCGCCGCGCACGCCGAGACGCTGCTGTGCGTGTTCAACCTGTCGGGCCAGCCGGTCACGACCGTGCTGGACCTGAACGCCTACCCCGGCCGCACGGTGCGCGACCTGTTCGGCGGCGCCGAGTTCCCGCGGGTCGACGCGGACGGGCGCATGACGCTGACCCTCGGGGGCCACGGCTACTACTGGCTGAAGATCCGCCCGCTGCGGGCCGACGGCGAGCCGGCGACGGTGACGACGGCGATGCCCGCGATCTTCGTGGACGAGGACGAGGCGCCGACGGCATGAGCCCGGCGGCGCCCGGTCGGCGCGGCGGCGACCGCCCGGTGCTGCGCCCGCACGACGAGGCGCTCGCCGCCGAGCTCGTGGCCGCCGCGACCGACGCCCTGGAGTCCGGGGGCCCGTCGGCGCTGAGCGTGCGCTCGCTCGCGGGGGCGACGGGCACGACGACGCAGGCGATCTACTCGCTGTTCGGCGGCAAGGCGGGACTGCTCGACGCCGTGCTCGCCGAGGGGTACGCGGCGCTCGCCGCGCAGCTGGCCGCGGTGGCGCCGGACCGGGACCCGGTGCGGGCGCTCGTCGACCTCGCCGGTGCGTACCGGGCGTGGGCGCTCTCGCACCCGGCGCTGTACGGCGCGATGCTCGCCCCGCGCGGGCGGAGCGTCGAGGGCGGCGGCCTGCGCAGCGACCGGGACGGCTCGACGGTGCGGGCGGACGGGCGGCAGGCATCGGCCGTGCTCGCAGCATCCCGCGAGGCGATGCTGGGGCCGCTGCGCGAGCAGGCGGCGCGGATCGTCGACGAGGACCGTGTGCATGCGCCCGGCTCCGACGCCGCGCGCGAGCGGGCCGGGGCGATCGCCCGCGGGATCCGGGCAGCCGTGCACGGCTGGGTCGAGCTGGAGGTGCGCGAGGCCGAGGACGGCGCGGAACCGGGCGAGGACGCCAGCGCCCGCACGGCCGCCGACGCCCGCTTCACCGAGTACGCCGAGGCCCTGGCGCGGGGGCTCGCGGCGCGGGTGTCCTGACGGCGGGGCGGGTGGCGCATCCCCAGTGCCCCGCCTCCGCAGCGTCTCTAACCCACCTCGCATGCTGAGTCCGGTTCCGTGCACAGTGCGACCGCCACGCACGTGTGCACGGAAGCGGACAGAACTCGTCGGGCCCGAAGGCGGCGACGGACGGGTGGAGCAGATCTACCGGCTCAGGCTCGACGGCGCGGCACACGGTCTACGAGACCGCGAAGGCCTTGGCGAGGGCGATCATCCGCGTGCGGAACGGGGTGGCCGCATCGCCATGGTCGGAGGCGTCGACCGCGTTCAGGACGAGGCGTGCGAACGTCCACATCCGCACCCGGTCCGGGTCCAGACCCGCGACGTCGGCGATGATGTCGGCCCGCATCCGCACATGCACGGTCGCGCTGTGCGCCCGGGCGGTCTCCTCGGCGCGGTTCCAGACGGCGGGCGCGACGGCATAGGCCCACTCCCCCGCGAGCGGCTTGGGATCGATCGCGAGCCAGTCCCCACGGCCGAGGTCGTGCTCACGGTCCTCGGCCAGCGGAGCCAGCGCGTTCATGAAATGCAGGTCGGTGTGGACCAGACGGGCCCCGGCGCCGTCGGCAAGGCCGGGCGCGAGATCATCGAGGTGCGAGAGCGTCTGCTGCAGCAGCCTCCGGGGGACGCCCGGGACCGGAGCCGACAGCTTCCCCCGCCAGCACGGGATCTGCCCGGCGAGCGTGTCGAACTGCGGCGTGGCGGGACGGTCGAGGCGGCGGAACAGATCGCCGAGCGCCTCGCAGGCGTCCAGGATGCCGACGTCCTCGAGGTCGTGGTCGCCGTCGAGCCGCTCCAGCAGCAGGGCGAAGCCCGCGGGATGCGCGGCCTTGAGGCTCACCGCCCCGCGGCCGCCCCAGGCGCGCAGGGCGAGGTGCTCGGTGCGGGCCTCAACGTGGGGCCAGGTGACCTTGAGGACGAGGCGATGATGGTCTGCGATGCGCCTCACCGGGAGCACGAGGGCGCAGGCCCCGTGCCACGGCTCGCCGTCCACCACGAGGTCCCAGGCATCGAGGCGCTCATCGAGCAGGCGGGGCAGGCGCACGAGCCAGTCATCGCCGCTGACACCGCCCGCAGCGCGACCGCTGCTCACGGCCCCACCTGCGGCGGAACCGCTGTTCTCGCACGGGCCGACCGCACCGTCCGGGGCTCGCCCGGCGATCTCGGCGCGGAACGAGGCGGGGATCGGGACCGTCATCGGTCTGAGCCTACGCGGGCTCCCCACAAGGTGTCCTCAGGGCCGGGGCGCGGCGTTCACGGAGCCGAGGAACGATGATCAGCATGACGAGGCAGGGCACCTCCGGGCAGAGCGCCGATGACACGCACCGCCATTCCCCCGTGCTGGTCGGCATGGGGCTGATCGGGGTCGTGCTGATGGCGACGGCCGAGCTGGTGCTGATCACGACGGGGCTCAACGCGGCACGGCTCGACCCCGACCCGACGTGGGCGCTCGACTGCGACGACACCACGTGCACGGACCCGTGGGCCGGCGCCCGCACGCACTACTGGTGGGTCGCGGCCGGCAGCGTCGTCCTCGGCCTGGTCGGGTGGGCGACGGTCGGGGCGAGCCGGCCCGCCTGGCGGACGGCGCCCTTGCGACGTCTGCCCCGCCCCGTGCCTTTCACCGGTCTCTCCGCCTCGCCCTTCCTCGCCCTCGTTCCCGCCCTCGCGGCCCTCGTCGTCTCCTGGCCGATGCTCGGGGCAGTGATCTGCGCGGCCGCGGCCGCGGTCAGTCGTGCCGTCTGGGCGGACATGCGCGCACGCACAGGGCGCGACCGTCTCGCCTGGCCGCTGCTGTTCGTGCTCGCCGCGGTGGTCGCGCTCCTCCCGGCGGGTCTCGCGATGGCAGGCGGGCTCGCCGCGGTGGAGCGTGCGCTGGGCCGGGGCGCGGGTCCGTCTCGGCTCGCGGAGTCCGCCGACGCCCCATCGGCATCGACCGCTCGACCTGCTCGCGCACCGTGGTGGTCGTTCGCCGTGTCCGGGGCGATCGTGCTCCTGGGCGTCCTCACCGCACTGCCGGTCCCCGCATCGTCGACCTGAGAGCCCTCCGACGTCTGGTCCCGAACGAGCCTGAGCTCGATGGAGCCTGATCCCGATGCGGCCCGAGCTCCCGATCCTGCGCGATGCCTCAGCCTCCCGCTGCTGCCCCGCCGTTGTTCTCGGGAGCGACGATGCGGATGTGCGAGTCCTCCGGGATGG
>NZ_FWFG01000114.1 GCF_900163655.1 Brachybacterium nesterenkovii | reverse complement strand
TCATGATTCTTACCGTTCCTCTCGGTACGGCTTACACAGACCATCTGACACGCCCATTGCCTACAGGAGCACCTCATGACCAGTCCCTCTGCCGTCTCCCGCCGAACCGTCGCCAAGGGCGTCGCTTGGTCGGCCCCGGCCGTCGTCCTGGCCGCCTCGGCCCCCTCGATCGCCGCGTCGCCGGGGGACTGCTACGTCTTCGACATGTGGTCGTCCAACGGCCGCCAGCCGATCAACAACAACCGCGACCAGATCAGCGGTACGGTTCGGTACTCGCCGAACAACCACCAGGACTGCATCGCGGACAAGAACCAGCCCTACCCCTACGACATCAAGATCACGGTCACCCTCGACCCGTCGGTGTACACGGGGGCGTTCACGTACAGCGGCCCGGGCACCGCGACGGGGTCCGGTAACGTCGTCACGATCACCCTCCCTTTCGCGGGGCAGCGACCGGGCTTTAGCAACCAGTGGAACCTCTACGCCACGACCCTCTCCGGTGTCACCAAGGAGCAGGCGAAGTTCAAGGCGTCGATCAAGGCGATCAGCTACCCCAAGGCGAAGTGGAAGATCATCGAGCCGCACAACGAGTGGATGAAAAACCGCACGACACTCTCCTACGACTACTGACAGGTTCGCACCCCGGACCGGGGAGGCCTCCGCGGTTGTCACTCTCCTGACATGGAGAGCACAAAAGGGATCGCCGATCAGGCGGCCCCTCGGCCGTGAGCAGCACGAGCAACTCGGCCCTGACGACGGCGTCCTCAAGATCGTCGGCGAGCAGGTCACGTAATCGGTGCAGACGACCGCTCACGGTCTGCGGGTGAACCGTGAGGGCCTGGGCGATCCCCGGCCGGTGGCCCCACTGGAGCAACCACTGGCGGAGCGTCTCAACGAGCACCGGACGCTGGTCCTCGGGCAGCGGGTCGAGCTCTCCGAAGTACTTGCGCCGCAGGGCCCGCACGGCGACCGGGTCGGCCACGCAGACGAGCTCGAGCAGGGAGTCGTCGACGAAGGTCGGCCCCGAGTGGGCGACGGCCCGAAGGGCGCTGAGCCGCTGCCCCATCGCGAGGGAGTCTGGAAACTCGGTGATCGGCACGGCAGGCCCGACGATGCAGTCGACGTCGGCCATGAGCGGGCGAAGGGTGGTGGCCAGTTCGTCCGCAGCGACCGGCAGCCCGAGGACGGCCTCGGGGTCGAGGTGCTGGGGAGCGAGCAGGACCGCTCGGTGGACCTCCGCCTGGGCCAGGCGCGCAGCCATGCGGATGGAGTCGTAGAGTGCCTCGGCCTCGACCCCACCGCGGGCCGACTCCAGCCCGATCCGCTCGAAGATCCCACCGCTCGCCCCCAGCCGCTCCATGTCATCGGTCGCGACACAGACGAGTGTCCCGCGTCAAGTAGTTGGCAGGATTTCCTTGGTTTTGAATGTCGGGGTGGTGGGGTCGGCCAGGCCCAGGTGCACCTCCTTGGGCCGGTTCCATGAGATGGC
>NZ_FWFG01000116.1 GCF_900163655.1 Brachybacterium nesterenkovii | reverse complement strand
TTCGAGATTACTACGCGTCTCGTGGGCGCGGTGATGTGTATAAGGGACAGCGTCCCCGTCCCGTCCCACGCCCGACGAGCTCACCGAGAGCCTCGTCGCCTGGCTCATCGCCGGCATCGCCGCCGGCTCCGAGGAGGATCCCCGATGACCGCACCGACCGCCCGCACCACGGCGACCGCCGCGCAGAGCACCACCGCCCCGGCCTCCGCCGCCCAGGCCGCTGAGACCCGCCGCCGCGTCCCTGCCCCGACCGGCCCGATCCCGGTACCCCCGTCCGGGGCGCCGCGCCTCGACGTGGGCCTCGTGACCGAGATGCTGCTGGGCGACTGGGCCGATGTGCGCCGCGCCGCCCGCGAGAGCGCGCGCCGCCCGGAGCTGCACCGCCCCGAGGACGTCACCGTCGCCGAGCACCGCGCCCGCGTGCTCGAGCAGATGCACCTGCTCGCGGCCGAGGAGATGTCCCATCGGATGCTCCCGGAGTCGCTCGGCGGGCCCAACGACAACGGCGGCAACGTCGCCGCCTTCGCCGAGCTCGTCGTCGCCGACCCGTCCCTGCAGATCAAGGCCGGCGTCCAGTGGGGCCTGTTCACCTCGGCGATCCTGCAGCTGGGCACGGCCGAGCACCACGAGCGCTGGATCCCCGACGCGATGTCGCTGAAGACCCCCGGCGCCTTCGCCATGACGGAGATCGGCCACGGCTCGGACGTGCAGTCGCTCGCGACGACCGCGACCTACGATCCGGAGACCGAGGAGTGGGTGATCCGCACGCCCTTCCGCGCCGCCTGGAAGGACTACCTGGGCAACGCCGCCCTGCACGCCCGCGCCGCGACCGTGTTCGCCCGCCTCATCACCCGGGGCGTCGACCACGGCGTCCACTGCTTCTACGTGCCCGTGCGCGACGAGGACGGGAACCTCCTGCCCGGCGTCCGCAGCGAGGACGACGGCCCCAAGGGCGGCCTCAACGGCATCGACAACGGGCGCCTGGCCTTCGACGACGTCCGCATCCCCCGCACGAACCTGCTGAACCGCTACGGCGACGTCGCTCCCGACGGCACCTACACCTCGCCGATCGACTCCCCCGGGCGCCGCTTCTTCACGATGCTCGGCACCCTGGTCCAGGGCCGCGTCTCCCTCGACGGCTCCGCGAACCGGGCCGCCCAGCTGGCCCTGCACATCGCGATCACCTATGCGAGCCAGCGCCGCCAGTTCACCGGCGCCTCGGCCACCGAGGAGACCGTCCTGCTGGACTACCAGAGCCACCTCGCACGCCTGCTGCCGAAGCTCGCCGCGACCTATGCTGGCGCCTTCGCCCACGAGGAGCTGCTCCACGCCTTCGACGACGTCTTCTCCGGCCGCGGCGACTCCCCCGAGGCCCGCGAGGACCTCGAGACCCTCGCCGCCGCCCTCAAGCCGACCTCCACGCGCCTGGCGCTCGACACGATCCAGGAGTGCCGCGAGGCCTGCGGCGGCCAGGGCTTCCTCGCCGAGAACCGCCTGGTGGGCCTGCACCAGGACCTCGACGTGTACGCGACCTTCGAGGGCGACAACACGGTGCTGCTGCAGCTCGTGAGCAAGCGCCTGCTGGCCGACTACACCGGGGAGCTGCGCAGCATCGACCGCGCGGGCATCGGGCGCTACATCGCCCAGCGCGCGGAGACCCTGTCGCGCCGCCACACGCCCTGGAACCGCCTGGTCCAGAGCGCCGCGGATGCGGGCCGCCCGCGCCGCTCCTCCGAGTCGCTGCGCCTGCCCGAGTTCCAGGAGCAGATGCTCTCCGAGCGGGCCCGCGTGAAGGTCGAGGAGGTGGCCCTGGCGCTGCGCCCGGCCGCGGGCAAGGAGCCCGCCGAGGCCGCGGCGATCGTCAACAAGCACCAGGTGGAGCTGCTGGACGCCGCCCGCGCCCACGCCGACCTCGTGCGCTGGCGCGCCTTCTCGAGCGCGGTCGGCGCGGTGGCCGACGACGGCACCCGCGCCGTGCTGACCGACTTGCGCGACCTCTTCGGCCTCACCGTCATCCACGACGACCTCGCCTGGTTCCTCCTCGACGGCATGATGTCGCTCCAGCGGGGCCGCACCGTCGCGCGCGACATCCGGCGCCTGCTGTGGCGCCTGCGCCCCCACGCGCTCGACCTCGTCGCCGCCTTCGACCTGCAGCCCGAGCACGTGCGCGCGCCCATCGCCCTGGGGGCCGAGCGCGAGCGCCAGGCGGAGGCCGCCGCCCACGCCCGCTCCGAGCGCGCTCGCGCCGACGCGCCGATCAGCGAGAAGGCGCTCAAGCGGACCCACCGGAAGGGCTGAACGGGCAGGGCGGGGAGGGGACCGGCCCCGTAGGATGAGCGCGTCCCGGCCGACATCACCGAACGGATGCGCACGCAGCGATGACTCCTCCCCCCGCCAGCCCGTCCACCGCGCCCTCCGACGGCGGCGACCTCGACACGGTCGAGCTCGCCGCGGCCACCGCGGACCAGCCCCAGCCCTACGCCGAGCTCGGCCTCAAGGACGACGAGTACGCGAGGATCCGGGAGATCCTGGGGCGCCGCCCCACGAACGCTGAGCTCGCCATGTACTCAGTCATGTGGTCCGAGCACTGCTCCTACAAGTCCTCCAAGGTTCACCTGAAGGTGTTCGGGGAGAAGACCACCGAGGAGATGCGCGAGCACCTGCTCGTGGGCATCGGCGAGAACGCGGGCGTCGTGGACATCGGCGACGGCTGGGCGGTGACCTTCAAGGTCGAGTCCCACAACCACCCCTCCTACGTCGAGCCGTACCAGGGCGCGGCGACGGGCGTGGGCGGCATCGTCCGCGACATCATCGCGATGGGCGCGCGCCCCGTGGCGGTCATGGACCAGCTGCGCTTCGGCGCCATCGACGCCGATGACACGGCGCGCGTGGTCCACGGCGTCGTCGGCGGCGTCGGCGGCTACGGCAACTCCCTGGGCCTGCCCAACATCGGCGGCGAGACCGTCTTCGACGCCGCCTACCAGACCAACCCCCTCGTCAACGCCCTGTGCGTCGGCGTCCTGCGCCACGAGGACATCCACCTGGCGTCCGCGACCGGCCCGGGCAACAAGGTGGTGCTGTTCGGCGCCCGCACCGGCGGCGACGGCATCGGCGGCGCCTCCATCCTCGCCTCGGAGACCTTCGAGGAGGGCGGCCCGGTCAAGCGGCCGAGCGTCCAGGTGGGCGACCCCTTCATGGAGAAGGTCCTCATCGAGTGCTGCCTCGAGCTGTTCGCGGCCGACGTGGTCGAGGGCATCCAGGACCTCGGCGCCGCCGGCATCTCCTGCGCCACGAGCGAGCTGGCCTCCAACGGCGGCTCCGGCATGCACGTGGACCTCGAGAACGTGCTGCTGCGCGACCCCACGCTGAGTGCCGGCGAGATCCTCATGAGCGAGTCGCAGGAGCGCATGATGGCCGTCGTCGCTCCCGAGAAGCTCGAGCGCTTCCTCGCGATCACGGGCCGCTGGGACGTCGAGGCCGCCGTGATCGGCGAGGTCACCGGCGACGGCCGCCTCACCATCGACCATTTCGGGCGTCGCATCGTGGACGTGGACCCCGTGACGGTCGCCCACGGCGGCCCCACCTACGAGCGCCCCTACGCCCGCCCCGACTGGCAGGACGCCCTGCAGGCCGACCGCGCCGAGGACCTCCCCCGCGCGCAGTCCCCCGAGGAGATCGCCGCGCAGATCCGCACGCTCGTCGCCTCCCCGAACCTGTGCTCGCGCCACTGGATCACCGATCAGTACGACCGCTACGTCGGCGGGCAGACCGCGCTCGCGATGCCCGATGACGCGGGCGTGCTGCGGGTGGACGAGGAGACCGGCCGCGGGGTTGCGCTCGCGACCGACGGCAACGGCCGCTACACCAAGCTCGATCCCCGCACCGGCGCCCGCCTGGCGCTGGCCGAGGCCTACCGCAACGTCGCCACCGCGGGCGCCGTCCCGCTGGCCGTCACCGACTGCCTGAACTTCGGCTCCCCCGAGGACCCGGGGCCCATGTGGCAGCTGGTCGAGGCGATCGGCGGCCTCGCCGACGGCTGCCAGGAGCTGGGCGTGCCCGTCACCGGCGGCAACGTCTCGCTGTACAACTCGACGGGCGAGGTAGGGCGCATCGACTCGGCGATCCACCCGACCCCCGTCATCGGCGTCCTCGGCGTCCTCGACGACGTCAACCGCCGCACCCCCTCGGGCTGGCAGGCCGAGGGCCTGGCGATCTTCGCGCTCGGCACCACCCGCGAGGAGCTCTCCGGCAGCGCCTGGGCCGACGTCATCCACGCCCACCTGGGCGGCATGCCTCCCATCGACGACCTGGCCGCCGAGAAGGTGCTGGGCGAGGTGCTCGTCGCCGCCTCCCGGGACGGGATGGCCGATGCGGCGCACGACCTCTCCGAGGGAGGCCTCGTCCAGGCCCTCGTCGAGTCCTGCTGCCGCTTCGGCGTCGGCGCCCGCATCGTGCTCGACGACCTCTGCGCCCGCGACGGGATCGACCCGTTCATGGCGCTCGTCTCGGAGTCCTCGGCGCGCGCGATCGTCGCGGTCCCCCGCAGCGAGGAGGTCCGCTTCACCGACATGTGCACCGCCCGCGCCCTGCCGATGGTCCGCATCGGCG
Organism: Brachybacterium nesterenkovii; assembly: GCF_900163655.1. GTDB lineage: Bacteria > Actinomycetota > Actinomycetes > Actinomycetales > Dermabacteraceae > Brachybacterium > Brachybacterium nesterenkovii. The sequence continues at coordinate 53,719 of NZ_FWFG01000116.1, read as the reverse complement.
TGACCACCGGGGATGCGCTCGAGATCCAGGGCATCGGCGCGTTCGGCGTCGACGAGCTGCGCGCGCTGCGCGAGGAGACCCTGCCGGGCCGCTTCGCCTGACAGGCGCCGCCCCGTCCGTCATGCGGGCGGGGCTGTCTCAGTTCCGGCGGAGCAGCCCCACCGCCCGGTGCATCCCGGTGCGCGCGGAGCGGGCCGCGCGCCGCGTGAGGTCGACGGCGCTGCGCTCATCGAGACGGACCTGCTGGTGGCGCGCGACCTCCTCGAGCATGGAGAGACGTGCCGTGGTCTCCTCGAGCAGTGCGAGCAGCCGCTCGTTCTGCTCATGCAGCGGGGACAGGGCCTTCCCCACGCGCTCCTCGACGGCGCGGGAGATGAACAGGGGCAGGCCGAGCCCGTGCTCGGCGACCCAGGGGCGCAGATGCTCGTCGGCCAGGACACGGTCGAACTCCGTGTGGGCGTCGGCGGCCGCGAACATCGAGTTGCTCGCTGTGCCCGAGGCGCTCGGGCGCAGACGCCACTCGGCGAGCGGCAGATCCAGGAAGCCGATCGGTCCCCGGGCCAGCAGGCGCAAGTGGAACTCGTAGTCGCCCACGACGGGGAGGTCCTCGCGGAACAGGCCCACCTCATCGTGCACGGCCCGGCGGTGCAGCACGGCGATCGGCGTGGTCCGGTTCAGCGCCATGAAGTCCACGAGGTGCATCCCGGTGAGCTCGGGGTTCACGACGAAGCGCTCGTCCTCGACCAGCGTCGTGCCCTCCTGGTGCTCATGCACGATCTCGGTGCGCACCACGACGGCCGGCTGCTCGGGATGCGCGCGCAGATGCGCGACAGTGCGCTGCAGGAACGTCGGCCGCCAGGTGTCGTCATCGTCGTGGATCGCGAGCAGCTCCGTCGCCGTCGCGGCGATCCCGGCGTTGCTCGCGGCCTCCATCCCCGTCGAACGATCGCGATGCAGGACGGTGATGCGCCCAGCGGCCTCATGCGCGTAGCGGGCGACGACGGCGACGACGCCTGCGGGGTCCGAGCCCGCATCGTCGACGATCACGAGATGCCAGTCGGCCCAGGTCTGGGACAGGACGTCGCGCACGGCGCGATCGAGCATCACCGTCCGGTCCTGGGTGCGCATCACGATGCCGACGGTCGCCGGTGCGCTCCGCTCCGCCTGCTCGACGGCGCGGTACGGTGCGAGCGCCGCGCGCAGGTCGTCGTCGAAGCGCTGCACGGGGGCGGGGCCGCGGAGGGCGGGTGCGCATCCGGCTCCCTCGCCGCGCAGGGCCCCGGCGATCCGGTCCCACCATGCCGCGGCGTCGGCGCGCACCCCTGTCCGGCGGGCGCGCAGGTGCTCGCGCTCGCGCTCGGCACGGGCGACGAGCGCGTCGAGGACGGGGTCGAGCAGGGCGGATGCCCCGCCGGTCGCCGGATCCCAGAGCGCCGCGAGCGGGACCGAGCCGCCGGACCAGCCGGCGTTGGCGAGGGCGCCGTCGACGCGGCTGCGCCCGTACCGGTTCATCGGCAGCGCGAGCACGCTTGCCCCGGACGCGGTGCCGAACACGACGGGGTGGAAGCGGGTCGTCACGATCCAGGCGGAGCCCGCCTGGCGCCGCGCCGTCTCCTCGGCGGGGCGGATGGGCAGCTGCGCGGCATCGTGGCGCAGGCGGGAGGCGATGCGCGCGTGCATGTCGAGGTCGCTGCCGCCGGTGTCGGGATCGGCCATGTGGGGCACGAGCTCGATCTCGGCGCCGGTGCGGTCCGCGAGGCCGTCGACGACGGCGGCCATGACCGCGACGAGATCGTCGGCGGGCAGGGAGCCCGGGTCCGATCCTACGGTCACGGAAATGCGCTCGGCGAGCCCGACGTCGTCGAGGCCCTCGAGCAGCACGGCGTCGTCGACGGTCTGCACGAGCGCGGGATGCTCCGGGCGGATCGCGCGGGCGAGCGCGAGCGAGTCGGCGTCCCGCACGCCTGCGAGGACGCACGCGTCGAGCAGCCGTCCGAGGACCTCGGCATCCGTGACCGTGAGGTCGGGTCCGACGCTCTGACCGGTCAGGACGACGGGCTTGCCGAGCGCCGCCGCGACCAGCGCCGTCGCGGCGCGCTCGTACAGGAGCCAGCCGTAGCGGGAGTTCAGGCTGCCTCCGCCGCCGATCACGAGGGCGTCGACCCCGCGGATCTGCTCGATGATGCGATGCAGCTTGTCCTCGGGCGGCAGGGCACCGGGCTCCCCCGCGAGCACGCGGGTGATCTCGTCGAGGTACCGCTCGCGGTCGGGCTCGGGCCAGGGGAAGGTCAGCGCCTCGATCGCCTCGGCGGGCACGGTCCCCTCGGGGCCGTACTTCTCGCCCCGCGAGACCATGACGACGTCGAATCCGTGCGCCCCCAGCCGCTGGGCGCCGGCCAGCCCGATCGCCTCGTCGCCGACGTGGTAGACGCTCTGGTCGACGTCGCACAGCAGCGCGACGCGGAGCGCACGGCCGTCGGTCATGCCCCGGTGGCCTTGAGCCACCGCACCATGAACGCCGCCATCGCATCACGGTTGATCGCAGCCTCCGGATGGAACGTGCCGTCCGGCCACCCCGTGGTGATCCCTGCGCTCACGAGCCAGGAGATCTCCCGGAAGAACTGATGGCTCACCGGCACGTCGCTGAACCGCTGGCCTCCGGTCGACACCGTGGGCGATCCAGCGCAGCGGTGGAGGAATGCCGCGACCGCACCGCGCTCGACCGGCTCCGTCGGACGATACGTACCGTCCGGATAACCCGTCGTGATGCCCTGGTCCAGCGCCCAGCAGATCTCCTTGTAGTACATCGTCGACGGCGTCAGATCCCGGAACGGCGAGCGCGCTGGCGGCGTGGACGACGGGGACCCCTTGGCGCGGTGGATGAACGCGATCATCGCATCGCGGTTGATCGACGCCGCCGGCCGGTAGGTGCCGTCGGGGTAGCCGGTCGTGATGCCCCGGGCGGCGATCTCCTCGATCTCGGCCGCGAACATCATGCTCGGGGGGACGTCGCTGAAGCGCTGCGTCGAGAACGTGACGTTACCGCCCTGGAGGACGGCGGTCCCGTGCTCGAACCGCTGACGCGTGACGCCCGAGACCTCCGAAGCCTCCGAGGTCGGCCGGCCCCACTCGGGCTTCCACGAGTCCGCGAACGGCGTCGCGTAGGCGACGGAGTTCTTGAGCCCATCGGACAGGATGATGCCCTTGGTCAGGACCGTGAGCGTGTACGAGCCCTTCGGGTGGGCGACCTTCTTGACCGAGCCGAGGACGTCGCCTCCGCCCGCCGTGCGGAATGCGTCGAAGTGGCCTCGCCAGCCGGTGTCGATACGGCGCTGCAGATCCGTGCGCATGGTCGACATGCGGCCGTAGAACGCGGCGCCGGGGCAGGCGGTGGTGCCGACGTCGCGGTGCGCGTAGAACCGCGGCAGCGACTGCGTCGACCCCTTGGGGAAGCGCGTCCCGGAGATGCCGACGGTGTAGGAAACCTTCTCGGAGATGTCGGCGCGCATCGTGCCCAGCAGCTTCCATGCGGCCACCGACATCGCGGCGTCGATCGCGACCTGCGGCGGGGCGCTCGAGGTGAAGTCGCCCATGACCGAGATCCCGCAGGTGCCGGTGTTGAAGCCGAGCGCATGGGCGCCGACGACGTTGTTGATCATCCCGCCGTGGCGGGCCTCGAAGACCTGGCCGTAGCGGTCGATCAGGAAGTTGTAGCCGATGTCCGACCAGCCGAGCGTCTTGGTGTGGTAGCTCAGGATGCCGCGCACCTGCTGGGCCGACTCCGCCTGGCTGTAGGAGTTCGCCCCCGCCGTGTGGTGCAGGACCACGCCCTTGAGCGAGGAGCTCGTGGACACCGAGCGGACGAGGGACTCATCGGCTCCCCACTGCGCGCGGGAGATGACGGTCGGCGCGTTGGGCCCGATGCTGGTGCCCGCCGTCGAGGAGATCGCGCCGACGACGCCGACGCGGCCCGTCGCGCCGACGCCGGCCCCGGCGGTGAACAGCGCGGTCCCGTCGTCCTGCTTGCGGGGGGAGGTGGTGACGATGTGCGCGGTGAGCTCGCCGGAGACGTCCTCGCCGCCGCGGGAGGCGCGCACGTCGACGGCGAAGGAGCCGCCCAGCCAGGAGGGCTCGGTGCCGTCGGCGGCATCGCCCGTCTCCGGGTCGAAGGCGCGCTCGGCCTCGAGCCACGGGGACCAGGTGCCGTCCTCGGCGCGGCCGCGGACCCACACCTCCTCGGGGGCCTCGCCCTGCCACGTGCAGCCGATCATCGTGGCGGCGACGTCCTCGATGCGCCGCAGCGGGCCGTCCGGGTCGTCCGTGACGGGCGCGAGGTCCGCGAGCACCTGATCGAGGATGACGGTCTCGCCGCCGGTGACCGCCGGATCGACCGGCTCGAGCGGCAGCACGGGCTCCGCGGGCGCACCGGGCCCGGCGGGGACGGCGTCGGCGACCTCCGGGAGGCCGAGCACGGCCGCGGGGACGGCGGCGGCGCCGAGGCCGAGGAGCACGCGCCGACGGACCGACGGGAGGGGGCGGACGGGATGGGAGGGGGACATGACGTGCTCCGGGGAGAGGGGAAGCGGGGATCGCCCACCCGGCCGCGGGGACGTCCGGGGCGGACGGAGCCCATTGTGCCCGCGCGCTTTCCCGGTTCGGGCAACGGGATGGTCAAGACCCCGCGAACTCTCGTGCACCTGGTCACATCACCGAGGCACGGCGCCGCACGCACGCCCCCGCGCGTGAGCTGAACGGCGCCGCATGCGCGACGGGCCGCGATCCGTGAGGATCGCGGCCCGTCGAGCGGAGTCGGAGAGGAGGCTCAGGCCTTCTCGTCCTCCGCGGCGGCGGTGTCGACCAGCGCGGCGGGGGTCTCGTCGGCCTTGGCGGCGTTCTTCGCGGCGCCCTCGGCCTCCTTGACCACGGACTGCTTGGCCGAGTAGGCCTCGGTCACGAGCTCGATGACGGCCATCGGCGCGTTGTCGCCCTTGCGGGGCGCGACCTTGGTGATGCGGGTGTAGCCGCCCGGGCGCTCCGCGAACGTCGGCGCGATCTCCTCGAACAGCGAGTAGACGACGCCCTTGTCGCGCACGGTGCGCATAACCCGGCGGCGGGAGGCGAGATCGCCCTTCTTCGCCTGGGTCACGAGGCGCTCCGCGAGGGGGCGCAGGCGCTTGGCGCGCGACTCGGTGGTGGTGATCGCCTTGTGGCGGAACAGCTCGGTGGCGAGGTTCGCCAGGATCATCCGCTCGTGAGCGGGGGATCCGCCGAGGCGAGCGCCCTTGGTGGGTGCAGGCATGATCGTTCTCCTAGATCAGATGAGGTCAGTACTGGTCGCCGAAGTCGTCGTCGTAGGACCCCAGCGCGGCGGACGGGTCGAACCCGGCCGGGGAGTCCTTGAGCGACAGGCCCAGCTCCGCGAGCTTCGCCTTGACCTCGTCGATGGACTTCTGCCCGAAGTTGCGGATGTCCAGAAGGTCGGCCTCGCTGCGCGCGGTCAGCTCGCCCACGGTGTGGACGCCCTCGCGCATGAGGCAGTTGTACGAGCGGACCGTGAGGTTCAGGTCGTTGATCGGCAGCGCCAGATCGGCGGCGAGCGCCTGATCCGTCGGCGACGGGCCGATCTCGATGCCCTCGGCCTCCTCGTTCAGCTCGTGGGCCAGGCCGAACAGCTCGACCAGGGTCTTGCCCGCGGACGCGACGGCGTCGCGCGGGGTGATGGCCGGCTTGGTCTCGACGTCCACGATCAGACGGTCGAAGTCGGTGCGCTGCTCGACGCGGGTGGCCTCGACCTTGTAGGTCACCTTGAGGACCGGCGAGTAGATCGAGTCGACCGGCACGCGGCCGATCTCGGCGTCGACGCCCTTGTTCTGGGCGGCGGACACGTAGCCGCGTCCGCGCTCGACGATGAGCTCGATCTCCAGACGGCCGGCGCTGTTGAGCGTGGCGATCTGCAGCTCGGGGTTGTGGATCTCGACCCCGGCCGGCGGGGTGATGTCGGCGCCGGTGACCTCGCCCTCGCCCTCCTTGCGGAGGTACATCACGACGGGCTCGTCGTTCTCCGAGGAGACGACGAGGTTCTTGATGTTGAGGATGATCTCGGTGACGTCCTCCTTGACCCCGGGGATGGTGCTGAACTCGTGCAGCACGCCGTCGACGCGGATCGAGGTGACCGCGGCGCCGGGGATCGAGGACAGCAGGGTGCGGCGCAGCGAGTTGCCGAGCGTGTAGCCGAAGCCGGGCTCGAGAGGCTCGATGACGAACCGGGAGCGGTTGTCCGACACGACCTCTTCGGTCAGCGTGGGGCGCTGTGCAATGAGCACGGTGGTTCCTTTCTGGGAGCGTCCGCCATATGACGCTCGGGAGGGGTGGTGGCCTCAGAAGGGGTGGATGGGCACGATCGCGGTGCGTCGGCCGGAACGCGGAGGCGGGACGGTGCCCGCTCCCCCGTGCCGACCGACGCCCGGATCAGACGCGGCGGCGCTTGGGCGGACGGGTGCCGTTGTGGGCCTGCGGCGTGACGTCCTGGATGGAGCCGACTTCGAGGCCCGCCGCGGTGAGCGAGCGGATCGCGGTCTCGCGGCCCGAGCCCGGGCCCTTCACGAAGACGTCGACCTTCTTGAGGCCGTGCTCCTGGGCGCGGCGAGCGGCGGCCTCGGCGGCCATCTGCGCGGCGTACGGGGTCGACTTGCGCGAGCCCTTGAAGCCGACCTGGCCGGCGGAGGCCCAGGAGATGACGGCACCGGTCGGGTCGGTGATCGACACGATGGTGTTGTTGAACGTGCTCTTGATATGGGCCTGGCCGTTGACGACGTTCTTCTTGTCCTTGCGGCGGGGCTTGCGCGCGCCGGAGGCCTGGCGGGTCTTGGGTGCCATGCGGCAGAACTCCTCGGGTGGGTTCAGGTGATCGGTGTGCCGCGCGCATCACGCTCGGTGGCGGCGGCGGAGAGCTTCTGGTCCGGACGGGCCAGCTGAATCAGCGGGCCTTCTTCTTGCCGGCGACCGTGCGCTTGGGGCCCTTGCGGGTGCGGGCGTTGGTCTTGGTGCGCTGACCGCGGACGGGCAGGCCACGACGGTGGCGCAGGCCCTGGTACGAACCGATCTCGACCTTGCGGCGGATGTCGGCGGCGACCTCGCGGCGAAGATCGCCCTCGACCTGGTAGTTCGCCTCGATGTGGTCGCGGAGCGCGACGAGCTGCTCGTCGCTGACCTCGCGGACGCGGAGGTCGCCGGAGACGCCGGTGGCCTCCAGGGTCTCCAGGGCGCGGGTGCGGCCCACGCCGTAGATGTACGTCAGGGCGACCTCGAGGCGCTTGTCGCGCGGAAGGTCGACTCCCACAAGTCGTGCCATGGCAGTGTTCTCCTACTGTCGCGGAGGCCTGATCCGTCCCCTCGCATCCGGCATGTCGCCCGTCGATGCGCCGCAGCCTCCGTCCTGCGGGTGTCCCCTCCTCCGAGGGGCGGTGACGTCTCTTGTGTTGTCGTGCCCCGAGGGGCGGGTGGCCGCATGCGGCCGGTGCGTCACCGGGGCCGGGGCCCCGGATGCGACGCCGGGGCGATCAGCCCTGGCGCTGCTTGTGGCGCGGGTTCTTGCAGATGACCATGACGACGCTGTGGCGACGAATCACCTTGCAGCTGTCGCAGATCGGCTTGACGCTCGGCTTGACCTTCATTTCTTCCTTCTCACGTCCGGGCCCGCCGCGAGGCGGACCGGTCCTGTGCAACGCGGGCGCGTGCGCAGGTCACTTGTAGCGGTAGACGATGCGGCCCTTGTCGAGGTCGTAGGGGCTCAGCTCGACGACCACGCGGTCCTCGGGCAGGATCCGGATGTAGTGCTGACGCATCTTCCCGGAGATGTGCGCGAGGCCCTTATGCCCGTTGTCGAGCTCGACGCGGAAGCGCGCGTTGGCGAGCGCCTCCGTCACCGTGCCCTCGACCTCGATGACGCCGTCCTTCTTGGCCATGGATCCCCTATCTCCTGCTCCCGCCGTGCGGGGACAGAGCATCGCGTCTTCTTCGGTCCACGAGAGGGGGAGCGTCCCGTGACCCTCCGGACCGGGCTCGCCGCGAGGGGTCGAGCGGTCCGCTTCCGCAGATCCACGGGGCGCTCGAGACTCGCTCGTGCGCGGGAGCCTCTTGACGCGCGCGGAGGACACCCGAGGGTCAATCTTACACGTCCACCGCGACCCGGCCCAGGGGCCGGGGAGGTCGCGTGCGTCACGCGATGGCGTGCACCAGTACGACGCGAACCGCCCGGGTCAGGCCACCAGAGGGTCGGGGGCTGCGACGATCCCGCGCGCGGCCAGCTCGGCCGCTCCCCCGTCGGCCGCGGTGAGCACGAGCACGCCGTGCTCGGTCACGGCGACGGAGTGCTCGGCGTGCGCGGCACGGCCGCCGCCCGTGGCCACCACGGTCCAGTCGTCCTCGAGCATGCGCCAGTCGCCCGGCCCCTGGATCAGCATGGGCTCGATCGCCACGCACAGGCCCGGGGCGATCTTCGGGCCCTTGTCGTGCGTGCGGTAGTTCATGACGTCGGGCTCCATGTGCATCGCGGTCCCGATACCGTGGCCGCCGAAGCCCTCGAGGTGCGAGAGGGCCGGGCCGTGCCAGCCGTCGGTCATCGCGTCGTCGACGAAGTCCTCGATCGCGGCGCCGACCTCCCCGACGCGCCTCGCGCTCGCGAGCGCGGCGATGCCCGCCCACAGCGACTGCTCGGTGACGGCCACCAGCGCCTCGTCGGCCGCGCTGCGCGGCGCGCCGACGATGTGCGTGCGGGCCGCATCGGAGTGCCAGCCCTCGACGATGCAGCCGCCGTCGATCGAGACGACGTCCCCCTCCTCGAGCACGCGCTCCCCGGGGATGCCGTGGACGACCTCCTCGTTGACGCTGATGCACACCGTCCTCGGGTACCCCTGGTAGCCCAGGAAGTTCGGGGTCGCGCCGTGGTCCCGGATCATATCCTCGGCGAGCTCGTCGAGGCGGCCCGTGGTGATGCCGGGGCGCAGGCTCTCGCTCAGCATGTCGTGCACCTGCGACAGCAGGAGCCCCGAGCGCCGCATGAGGGCGATCTGCTCGGGGGTCTTCAGCTGCAGACGGGGGGCGCGCAGTCGGGGGCTCACGCGCCCAGCGCCTCCATGATCGCGGCGGTCACCGCGTCGATCGAGGCCATGCCGTCGACCCGGCGCACCAGTCCGCGCTTCTCGTACACGTCGATCAGCGGGGAGGTCTGCTCGGTGTAGACCTCAATGCGGCGGCGGATCGTCTCCTCGGTGTCGTCGGAGCGGCCCTGCTCGCGGCCGCGCTGGACGAGGCGCCCGACGACCTCCTCGAGGTCGACCTCCAGGAGCACCACGGCGTCCAGGGAGGTGCCCAGGCGCTCGAGCATCGCATCGAGGGCATCGACCTGCGCGAGGGTGCGGGGGTAGCCGTCGAGCAGGAAGCCGTCGGCGGCATCGGCCTCGTGCAGGCGCGCGTCGACCATGTCATTGGTGACCGAGTCGGGCACGTACTCGCCCTTGTCCATGTACGACTTGGCGAGCACGCCCAGCTCGGTCTGCTGGCCCACGTTGGCGCGGAAGATGTCGCCGGTGGAGATGGCGGGGATCGCGAGGGACTCGGCGATGCGCGCGGCCTGGGTGCCCTTGCCGGCCCCGGGGGGTCCGACGATCAGGAGGCGACGGGCGGGGGCGGGCTGCGCGGAGCCGGGCTGCTCGGGGGTCTGGGCGGCGGCGGGCTGGTTCATCAGCGGAGGATCCCTTCGTAATGGTGCTGCTGGAGCTTGGCGTCGATCTGCTTCACGGTGTCCAGGCCGACGCCGATGATGATGAGGATCGACGCGCCTCCCAGCGGGAAGTTCTGGCTCGTGCCCAGGAACACGAGGGCGAGCATCGGGATCAGGGCGATGACCGCGAGGTACATGGCGCCCGCGGTCTGGATGCGGTTGATGACGTACTGCAGGTAGCGCGCCGTGGGGCGCCCGGCGCGGACGCCCGGGATGAAGCCGCCGTACTTCTTCATGTTGTCGGCGATCTCCTCGGCGTTGAAGGTGATCGACGTGTAGAAGAAGGCGAAGAAGATGATCAGGCCCGTGTACAGCAGGGTGTGGATCCAAGAGAAGTTCTGGCCCTGGACGACATGGTCCATGATCCAGCGGACCCAGGAGGCCGAGGGGTCCCCGAACTGCGCGATGAGCTGCGGGACCGTGAGCATGGAGCTCGCGAAGATGACGGGGATGACGCCGGCCTGGTTCACCTTGATCGGGATGTAGGTCGAGGCGCCCCCGTAGGTGCGGCGCCCCACCATGCGCTTGGCGTACTGCACGGGGATGCGGCGCTGGGACTGCTCGACGAAGATGACGCCGACCATGACCACCACGGCCACGAGCATGACGAGCCAGAACGTGAGCTGGCCCTGCAGCTTCCAGATCTGCGTGAGCGCCCCGGGGAACGAGGCGGCGATCGACGTGAAGATCAGCAGGGACATGCCGTTGCCGACGCCGCGCTCGGTGATGAGCTCGCCCATCCACATGATGAGCACCGTGCCGACGGTCATCGTCAGCACCATGAGCAGCAGCATCAGGGCGGACTGGTCGGGCAGCAGCGCGGTCGGCGAGCAGTTGGGGAAGAAGCCGCCGGAGCGGACGAGGGTGATGATCGTCGTCGACTGCAGGACGGCCAGTCCGATGGTCAGGTAGCGCGTGTACTGCGTGAGCTTCGCGGTGCCCGACTGGCCTTCCTTGTGGAGGGCCTCGAAGCGCGGGATCACCACGCGCAGCAGCTGGATGATGATCGAGGCGGTGATGTAGGGCATCACGCCGAGGGCGAAGACGGACAGCTGCAGGAGCGCGCCGCCCGAGAACAGGCTCACCATGCCCAGCAGCCCGGCGGAGTCACCCTGCATGGCGTCGGTCGCGCACTGCTTGACCGTGGTGTAGTCGAACCCCGGGGTCGGGATGAACACGCCCAGCCGGTAGATCGCCAGCAGCCCGAGCGTGAACAGGATCTTGGATCGCAGGTCCGGGGTGCTGAACGCGCGGATGAAGGCGTTCTTCACGGAGCCCTCCTCAGGGGTCGAAAACGGCGACGGGGCACCGCGGCACAGGCTATTGTGCGCCGCGATGCCCCGTCAAAAAGGGGTCGATCACGCGACCGTGACGGTTCCGCCCGCCGCAGTGATCTTCTGCTCCGCCGAGGCGGAGAACTTCTGGGCGGTGACGTCGAGCTTGACGCTCAGGTCGCCGGAGCCCAGCACCTTCACCGGCTGGTTCTTGCGGACCAGGCCCTTGGCCACGAGGTCGTCGACGGTCACGTCGCCGCCCTCGGGGAAGGCCTCGGCCAGCGCCGACAGGTTCACGACCTGGTACTCGACGCGGAACGGGTTGGTGAACCCGCGCAGCTTCGGCAGGCGCATGTGCAGCGGCATCTGGCCGCCCTCGAAGCCGGCCTTGACCTGGTACCGGGCCTTGGTGCCCTTGGTGCCGCGGCCGGCCGTCTTGCCCTTGGAGCCCTCACCACGGCCGACGCGGGTGCGCGCGGTCTTGGCGCCGGGCGCGGGGCGCAGGTCGTGGAGCTTGATCGGGTTGTTCTCGGTCATCGTCACTTCACCTCTTCGACCGTCACCATGTGGGTGACGGCGCGGATCATGCCGCGGATCTCGGGACGATCCTCCTTGACCACCGTGTCGCCGATGCGCTTGAGGCCGAGGCCTCGCAGCGTGGCGCGCTGGGGCTGGGTGCCGCCGATCTCCGAGCGGGTCTGGGTCACCTTCAGCTGCATCACGCACCCACCTTCTCGGCGCGGGCGGCGGCGCGGCCCGCGGCCTGCGCACGCAGGAGCGGGGCCGGGACGACGTCCTCGACGGGGAGACCGCGACGAGCCGCGACGGCCTCCGGCTCCTCGAGCTGCTGGAGCGCCGCGATGGTCGCCCGCACGATGTTGATCGCGTTGGTCGAGCCGAGCGACTTGGACAGCACGTCGTGCACGCCGGCGCACTCGAGCACCGCGCGCACCGGACCGCCGGCGATCACGCCGGTTCCCGGAGCGGCCGGACGCAGCAGGACGACGCCCGCTGCCTGCTCGCCCTGGACCGGGTGGACGATCGTGCCCTGGATGCGGGGGACGCGGAAGAAGTTCTTCTTCGCCTCCTCGACACCCTTGGAGATCGCTGCGGGGACCTCCTTGGCCTTGCCGTAGCCGACGCCGACAGTGCCGTCGCCGTCGCCCACGACCACGAGGGCCGTGAACGAGAAGCGCCGGCCGCCCTTGACGACCTTCGACACGCGGTTGATGCTCACGACGCGCTCGAGGAACGCCGACTTCTCGGCCTCCTGGTTGCGGCCGCCGCGGCCCTCGCCGCGACGCCCGCCCTGGCGGTCGCCGCGACCGGTGCCGCGATCGTTGCTGCTGGTGTTGTCGTCCCGCCGGCCGGAGGCCGCGGGACCGTTGCTTCGCTGCTGTGCAGCCATATCAGATCCTCTTCTCCTGTCCGGGGGCGATCAGAGCGTCAGCCCGGCCTCGCGGGCGCCGTCGGCGACGGCGGCCACACGGCCGTGGTACTTGTTGCCGCCGCGGTCGAAGACGACCGCGTCGATGCCGGCGGCCTTGGCGCGCTCGGCGACGAGGGCGCCGACGGAGCGGGCCTTGTCGGACTTGGTCTCGCTCGCCGCACGCAGGTCCTTCTCCATGGTCGAGGCCGACGCCAGGGTGATGCCCTTGGAGTCGTCCACGATCTGCACGAACACGTGGCGCTGGCTGCGGGTGACCACCAGGCGGGGGCGCTGCGGGGTGCCCACCACACGACGGCCTACGCGCAGGTGACGGCGTCCACGGGCGCGCAGTCGGCTGCCGCGGCCGCCGACGGAGTGCTTGCTTGCGTAACCCATGATCACTTACCAGCCTTTCCGGCCTTGCGCAGGACGACCTCGTCGGCGTAGCGCACGCCCTTGCCCTTGTACGGCTCGGGCTTGCGGAGCTTGCGGATGTTCGCCGCGACCTCTCCGACCTGCTGCTTGTCGATGCCGCTGACCGAGAACTTGGTCGGCGTCTCGACCGCGAAGGTGATCCCCTGGGGCGCCTTGATGACGACCGGGTGGGAGAACCCGAGCGCGAACTCGAGGTCCGTGCCCTTGGCGGTGACGCGGTAGCCGGTGCCGACGATCTCGAGCTTCTTGGTGAAGCCGTCGGTGACACCGGTGATCATGTTCGCGATCAGGGTGCGCGTGAGGCCGTGCAGGGCCTTGTTCTCGCGCTCGTCGTCCGGGCGGTGGACGACGATGGTGCCGTCCTCCGCGCGCTCGACGGTCAGGGGCGAGGGCACGACGTGCTTCAGCTCGCCCTTGGGGCCCGTGACCGTGACGGTCCGGTCCTGGATGGTGACGTTCTGGACAGAGGCCGGCACTGCGACCGGCAGGCGTCCGATGCGGGACATTTCGCCTCTCCTCTTCCGCTTACCAGATGTAGGCGAGGACTTCCCCACCCACACCCTTCTGCGCTGCCTGCTTGTCGGTCAGGAGGCCGGAGGACGTGGACAGGATGGCCACGCCCAGGCCGCCGAGCACCTTGGGCAGATTGGTCGACTTGGCGTACACGCGCAGGCCGGGCTTGCTGATCCGGCGGATGCCCGAGATGGCGCGCTCACGGCTGCTGCTGTACTTGAGCTCCAGCACGAGAGTCGAGCCGACCTCGGCCTCCTCCTCGCGCCAGTCGAGGATGTAGCCCTCGGCCTTCAGGATGTCCGCGATACGGGACTTCAACTTCGAGTACGGCATGGACACGGTGTCGTGGTACGCCCCGGAGGCGTTACGGATCCGCGTCAGCATGTCCGCGATCGGGTCGGTCATGGTCATGTCGTTTGCTTCTTCCTCACCGCGGTTTCCTGTGCTTCCGCACAGGACCTGTGGCGATAGTCCTTACCAGCTGCTCTTGGTGACGCCGGGGAGCTCACCGCGGTGAGCCATCTCGCGCAGGCACACGCGGCACAGCCCGAACTTGCGGTACACGGAGTGCGGACGGCCGCAGCGCTGGCACCGGGTGTAGGCGCGAACGCCGAACTTCGGCTTCGCCTCCTGCTTCTTGATGAGAGCGGTCTTTGCCATGTCAGTTCTCCTTGAAGGGGAAGCCGAGCAGCTTGAGCAGCGCGCGTCCCTCGTCGTCGGTCTTGGCGGTGGTGACGACCGTGATGTCCATGCCGCGGGTCCGGTCGATCTTGTCCTGGTCGATCTCGTGGAACACGACCTGCTCCGTGAGACCGAAGGTGTAGTTGCCGTTGCCGTCGAACTGCTTGGGGCTCAGGCCGCGGAAGTCGCGGATGCGGGGAAGCGCCGTGGACAGCAGACGGTCCAGGAACTCCCACATGCGGTCGCCGCGCAGCGTCACGTGGGCGCCGATCGGCATGCCCTCGCGCAGCTTGAACTGCGCGATGGACTTGCGGGCCAGCGTGACCTGCGGCTTCTGGCCGGTGATGGAGGCCAGGTCGCGGATCGCGCCGTCGATCGCCTTGGAGTCGCGAGCGGCCTCGCCGACACCCATGTTGACGACGATCTTGGTCAGGCCCGGGATGAGCATGACGTTGCCGTAGCCGAACTGCTCGGTCAGCGCGCCCTTAATCTCGTCGCGGTACTTCTGCTGCAGGCGCGGGAGCTCCCGCACCTGGGTGCTCGTCTCGGTCATCAGATGTCCTTCCCGGAGCGCTTGGCGTAGCGGACGCGCACCTGCTTGGTGCGGCCGTTCTCCAGCTCCACGGTCTCCACGCGGAAGCCGACCTTGGTGGGCTTGTTGTCCTCCGGGTCGACCAGCGCCACGTTGGACACGTGGATCGGCGCCTCGCGCTGCTCGATGCCGCCCGCGCCGCCGGCCGGGTTGGCCTTGAGGTGGTGGGTGCGACGGTTGACGCCCTCGACGAGGACCTTCTGCGCCTCGGGGTAGACCTCGAGCACCCGGCCCTGCTTGCCCTTGTCGCCGGCGGCGAGCTCGCGCTTCGCGGCCTTGTCGGCGTCGCTCGTGCGACCCGTGATGACCTGGACCAGGTCACCCTTCTTGATCTTCATCTTTGCCATGTCACAGCACCTCCGGTGCCAGCGAGACGATCTTCATGAAGCGCTTGTCGCGGAGCTCGCGACCGACGGGGCCGAAGATGCGCGTTCCGCGCGGCTCGCCGTCGCCCTTCAGGATCACCGCTGCGTTCTCGTCGAAGCGGATGTAGGAGCCGTCGGCGCGCCGACGCTCCTTGGTGGTGCGCACGACGACGGCCTTGACGACATCGCCCTTCTTCACGTTGCCACCGGGGATGGCGTCCTTAACGGTCGCCACGATGGTGTCGCCGATGCTGGCGTAACGGCGACCGGAGCCGCCGAGAACGCGGATGCAGAGGATCTCCTTGGCACCCGTGTTGTCGGCGACCTTCAGTCGCGACTCCTGCTGAATCACTCAGTTCTCCTTGCGTCTCGCCGGTTCTCTCTCCGCCGCTCGGCTCCAGCGCCCTGGGGCGCGGGACCGGACACGGCGAGGACGAGCCTGGCGGAACGGATATCGGACCGTTGCATGCGATCGACCGCGGGCATCAAAAAACCCTCCGTCGGACTCGGGCAGCGCCTATGGGCCTGACCTGACGCGGCGGCGGCAGCGAGGCTGCCGTTCGCCGCCCACGGGGCGGGCCAGTCCCGGTGGACCGGGACGAGGCGATGCGAGGTCTCCGTCGGGGGATGGACGCGGGCGTCCGCTCCTCCTCACTCCCCCACCGGGCGCCTCGGGAGGCGCATCAGCGTGGTCGTGCGGAATCGCAACCGTTCAAGCATACGGGAGGGCGGGGCGCGGTGAGAACCCCGCCCATCGCCCCGCCGCTGTGTCCTTGCTCTCCCGCGGGGTACCGCGCCGCTCGTGCGCAGGTTGCCGCGCTGCGCCCCGCGGACGGCGAGGGCCGCCCGTCCCGGTCGGGACGGGCGGCCACCAGCGCGCGCGGAGCCCTCAGGACACCAGGAGCCCTCAGGCCCGCGTCGCGCCGGGAGCCTCCGAGCCCTCGGCGACGGCGTCCGGAGCCTCGCCCGGGTCGATCGCGGGCATCTCGCCGGTGAGCGTCGCGAGCGTCGGGATCTCCCGCGTCGAGTAGTACTCGTCGAGCTGGGTGCGGTCGCGCGGCGAGAGGTCGTCAAGCACGACCGGCCCGACGTCCTCGAGCACCTGACCGCTCGCATCGACCGGGACGGCCACGATCTCGTCGTCCAGCGGCATGCGCTCGAGGTCCAGGTGCGGGTCCTCGTCCTGGCCCTCGACGAGCTCGGCGACCTCGTCCTCGTGCTCGACGGTCGGGTAGGAGCCCAGCAGCGGGGCCCCGGCGGTCTCGTGCAGGGCGGGGAGGGCCAGCAGGCACAGCACCGACAGCAGCATGATCCAGAACGCGGGCATGAGCTGGATCCCGGTCCAGCCGATCAGCGCCTGCGCGATCAGCGGCGTCGTCCCCCCGAACAGTGAGACGGCCACGTTGAAGGCGAAGCCCATGGCCGAGTAGCGGGCGCGGGTGGGGAACATCGCCGGGAGCGTCGGCGCGAGCATCGCCAGGTACAGCGCGGTCGGGATGCCCAGCAGCAGCATCGCGAGCAGCGTGAGGGCGAAGCTCGTCGCGTGCAGGATCAGCCAGAACGAGGGGATGGACAGCACGAGCGTGCCGATCGCCGCGAGCAGCAGCGCCCGGCGGCGGCCGATCGCGTCGGAGAGGCGTCCGATGGCGGGCAGGCTGAGGGCCACGAGCACCATCGCGGGGATCGTGAGCAGGGCGGACTGCATCTTGTCGAGCCCCAGCTGCGTGCCCAGGAACGTGGGCATGTAGCTGGTGAGGGCATAGCCGACGGAGTTCGCGGCCGCGACGATCACGATCGCGACCAGAAGCTCCTTGCGGTAGTGGCGCAGGACGCTGCGCAGTCCGGTCGCCTGCAGCGGGTCATCGGCGACGATCTCCTCGGGCGCCGCATCCGCGCCCGGCTCGGCGCTCTCGAACGCCGGGGTCTCGGGGATGCGGGCGCGGAAGTAGATCGCGACCGCGCCCAGCGGGATCGCGACGAGGAACGGCACGCGCCAGCCCCAGTCCGGGAACGCGGACTCGCCCCAGCCGGCCGGGGCGATTGCGTGGACCAGCGCGACCGTGCCCGCGCCGGTGGCGAAGCCGAGGTAGGGGCCGATGTCGAGCCAGGAGGCGTAGTAGCCGCGCTTGCGGTCTGAGGAGAACTCGGAGACGTAGGTCGCTGCGCCCGCGTACTCGCCGCCGGTCGAGAAGCCCTGCACCATCTTCAGGACGTACGGCAGGATCGCGGCGGGGAACCCGATCTGCGCGTGGGTGGGCAGCACGCCGATGAGCGCCGTCGCGATCGCCATCGCCGCCATCGTGAAGAACAGGACCTTCTGGCGGCCGATGCGATCGCCGAGCGGGCCGAGGACCAGGCCGCCGAGGGGGCGCACGACGACGCTGACCGCGAAGCCGAGCAACGCGAGCAGCACGTCGAGCTGCTCGTCGCCCGTCTGGAAGAACAGCTGGGACAGCGTGACGGTCACGTACCCGTAGACGCCGAAGTCGAACCACTCCATGAAGTTGCCGACGACGGTGCCGGAGATGGCGCTGCGGATGCTGGAGCGCTCGACCACCAGGACGTCGTCCGCCTCGAGGCGCCGTCGCCGCGTCGCGAGGCGGAAGCGCCTCTCCGCTCGTGCTGTGCGCTCTCCTGCATGCGGCCGTGCCATGGGGTGCCTCTCGTTCGCGGACATGGACGCCCGCAGACGAGACGCAGGTCCCGCCCGCGAGCCGATCAAGGGAAGGCCCGCACCGGGACGTCCCGCGCGTCAGAGACCCGACAACGAGAGCAGGCCCACTCCCCTGTTGGGGAGCGGGCCTGCTCTGACACCTCGTCCGCGACCGACCTGCGGTCAGCGCGGCGAGCGGATCACTTGGCCTTCTCGAGGATCTCCACGAGACGCCAGCGCTTGGAGGCCGACAGCGGTCGGGTCTCCATGATGAGGACGCGGTCGCCGATGCCGGCGACGTTCTCCTCGTCATGCGCCTTGAACTTGTTTGTCTTGGTCATGACCTTGCCGTACAGAGCGTGCTTCACGCGCTCCTCGACCTCGACGACGATGGTCTTGTCCATCTTGTCTGAGGTCACGAAGCCGCGCAGCACCTTGCGGTACGGGCGCTCGGAGGAGGAGGCCTGCGCCCCCTCCTTGTCGAGGTTCTCGACCTCGGTGGTGTTGTCGTTCATGGAGTCTCCTCGCTTCGCGGTCACTCGGCGGCGCCGGGGGCCTGGCGGATCCCCAGCTCGCGCTCGCGCAGGATCGTGTAGATCCGTGCGATGTCCTTCTTGACCGACCGGAGTCGGCCCGGGGTCTCGAGCTGACCGGTGGCGGACTGGAAACGGAGCTTGAACAGCTCGTCCTTGGCCTTCGCCAGCTCGTCGGCCAGCTTCAGGTCGTCCAGCTTGTCGAGCTCCTCAGCGGTGAGCTTGGTCGCTGCCATCAGATGTCACCACCCTCTCGGCTCAGAATGCGGCACTTCATGGGGAGCTTGTGGATCGCGAGGCGAAGGGCCTCGCGCGCCACATCCTCGGGAACACCGGCGACCTCGAACATGACGCGGCCGGGCTTGATGTTCGCGACCCACCACTCGACCGAGCCCTTGCCCGAGCCCATGCGGACCTCGGCAGGCTTCTTGGTCAGGGGGCGGTCCGGGAAGATGTTGATGTACACCTTGCCGCCGCGCTTCATGTAGCGGGTCATCGCGATACGCGCGGCCTCGATCTGGCGGTTGGTGACGTAGGCCGGCGCGAGCGCCTGGATGCCGTAGTCGCCGAACGCGAGCTCGGTGCCGCCCTTGGCCATGCCCCGGCGGGTGGGGTGGTGCTGCTTGCGGTGCTTGGTCCTGCGCGGGATCAGCATGCTCAGGCCTCCGTTCCGGTCTCGGCGGCAGCCGCGGGAGCCTGCTCGGCGGGGGCGGTGCCGGCAGTCGCCTGCTCAGCCTCGTTCCCGCCGCGGGCGGCGGCGTTGCGCTCGTTGCGACGACCGCGGGGGCGCTCGGCGCGGGGGCCCCGGCCGGCGCCGCGGGGCGCCTGCGAGGCGGCCTGGGCCGCGAGCTCCTTGGCGGTGACGTCGCCCTTGTAGATCCACACCTTCACGCCGATGCGGCCGAAGGCGGTGCGGGCCTCGTAGAAGCCGTAGTCGATGTTCGCGCGCAGGGTGTGCAGCGGCACGCGCCCCTCGCGGTAGAACTCGCTGCGGCTCATCTCGGCACCGCCGAGGCGGCCGGAGACCGCCACGCGGATGCCCTTGGCGCCGGCGCGCTGCGCGGACTGGATGCCCTTGCGCATGGCGCGACGGAACGACACGCGGCTCGCGAGCTGCTCGGCGATGTTCTGCGCCACCAGCTGGGCATCGGCCTCGGGGTTCTTGACCTCGAGGATGTTCAGCTGGATCTGCTTGCCGGTGAGCTTCTCGAGAGCGCCGCGCAGGCGCTCGGCCTCCGCGCCGCGACGCCCGATGACGATGCCCGGGCGGGCGGTGTGGAGGTCCACGCGGACTCGATCACGGGTGCGCTCGATCTCGACCTTGGAGATGCCGGCGCGCTCGAGCCCCTCGGACATGAGCTTGCGGATCGCGACGTCTTCCTTCACGTAGTCGCGGTAGCGCTGCCCGTCGTTGGTGGAATCGGCGAACCACCGGCTGGTGTGCTCCGTGGTGATCCCGAGGCGGAACCCGTTCGGATTGACCTTCTGGCCCATTCTTCGGTTCCCCTTACTTCTTCGCGTCGGCGACGACCACGGTCACGTGGCTCGTGCGCTTCTTGATCTGGAAGGCACGACCCTGAGCGCGCGGCTGGAACCGCTTCATGGTCGGGCCCTCGTCGACGAACGCGGTCGCGACGACGAGCTCGCGCTCATCGAAGCGCTCCCCCGCCTGCTCCGCCTTGACACGGGCGTTGGCGATCGCGGACTCCACGAGCTTGAGAACGGGCTCGCTGGCGGCCTGCGGCGCGTGCCGCAGGGTGTTCAGCGCTTCGCCCGTGCTCTTGCCACGAATCAGGTCCACGACGCGCCGGGCCTTCATGGGCGACATGCGGGCGTACCGCAGCTGCGCCTTGGCTTCCATTGCTGTCCTGCTTTCTCTTCGATTCGAGAGGGTGCCGTCCCTGACCGCGGTCAGCGACGACGCCCCTTCTTGTCGTCCTTCTCGTGGCCCTTGAAAGTCCGCGTGGGAGCGAACTCGCCGAGCTTGTGGCCGACCATCGACTCGGTGACGAACACCGTGACGTGCTTGCGGCCGTCGTGCACTGCGAAGGTGTGACCGAGGAAGTCCGGAGTGATGACACTGCGGCGCGACCAGGTCTTGATGACGTTCTTGGTGCCCTTCTCGTTGGCGACGCCGACCTTCTTCTGCAGGTGGTCGTCGACGAACGGGCCCTTGGCGATACTGCGAGGCATTTCTCGTACTCCCTATCAGCGCTTCTTGCCGGTGCGACGACGGCGCACGATGAGCTTGTCGCTTTCCTTGCCCGGACGGCGCGTGCGGCCCTCGGGCTTGCCCCACGGCGACACGGGGTGACGGCCGCCGGAGGTGCGGCCCTCGCCACCGCCGTGCGGGTGGTCGACGGGGTTCATGACGACGCCGCGGACGTGGGGGCGCTTGCCCTTCCAGCGCATGCGGCCGGCCTTGCCCCAGTTGATGTTCGACTGCTCGGCGTTGCCGACCTCGCCGATCGTGGCGCGGCAGCGCATGTCCACGTTGCGGATCTCGCCGGAGGGCATGCGCAGCTGCGCGAAGCGGCCCTCCTTGGCGACGAGCTGCACCGAGGCGCCCGCGGAGCGCGCGATCTTCGCGCCGCCGCCGGGGCGGAGCTCGATCGCGTGGATCACGGTGCCCAGGGGGATGTTGCGCAGCGGGAGGCTGTTGCCGGGCTTGATGTCGGCGGTGGGGCCGTTCTCGATCCAGTCGCCCTGGCGCAGCTTGGCCGGGGCCAGGATGTAGCGCTTCTCGCCGTCCTCGTAGTGCAGGAGGGCGATGCGGGCGGTGCGGTTGGGGTCGTACTCGATGTGAGCGACCTTGGCGCGCATGCCGTCCTTGTCATGGCGACGGAAGTCGATGACGCGGTAGGCGCGCTTGTGGCCGCCGCCGCGGTGACGGGAGGTGACGCGGCCGTTGTTGTTGCGGCCACCGGACTTGCTGAGCGGGCGGACCAGCGACTTCTCAGGCGTGCTGCGGGTGACCTCGACGAAGTCGGCGACGCTCGAGCCGCGACGGCCCGGCGTGGTCGGCTTGTGCTTGCGAATTCCCATGGTGGGTTTCCTCAGACTCTCTTACGGCTCTTCGGTTCCTCGGGCGCCTCAGGCGACCGAGCCCCCGAAGATGTCGATGGTTCCGTCGACGAGGGTCACGATGGCGCGCTTGGTGTCCTTGCGCTTGCCCATCCCCAGACGCGTGCGACGCGTCTTGCCCTGCCGGTTGATCGTGTTCACCGAGCTCACCTTGACGTCGAAGATCTTCTCGACGGCGACCTTGATCTCGGTCTTGTTGGCGCGGCCGTCCACCAGGAAGGTGTACTTGCCCTCGTCCATCAGCCCGTAGCTCTTCTCGGAGACGACGGGGGCGACGATGATGTCGCGCGGGTCCTTGTTCAGCGTGCTCACTTGGACTCCTCCTCAGCGGCCGCAGCGGCCTTCGCCTGGGCGAAGGACGAGGTCGGCAGGGACAGCGTGGCCGAGGCGATGAAGTCCTCGAGGGCGCCGGAGGTGAAGACCACGTCGTCGGACAGCATGACGTCGTAGGTGTTCAGCTGATCGGCGTACAGGACGTGCGCGTTCGGCAGGTTCCGCGAGCTGAGCGCGCCGACCTCGTCGTCGCGACGGAGCACCACGAGGACGTGGCTGCGCTCCGAGACGGCGGACAGGGTCTTGAGCGCGGCCTTGGTCGAGGGCGCATCGCCCTCGAGCAGGGAGCTCACGACGTGGACGCGGCCGTTGCGGGCGCGATCCGAGAGGGCGCCGCGGAGGGCGGCGGCCTTCATCTTCTTGGGTGTGCGCTGGCTGTAGTCGCGCGGGACCGGCCCGTGCACGACGCCGCCGCCGGCGAACTGGGGCGCGCGGATCGAGCCCTGACGAGCGCGGCCGGTGCCCTTCTGCTTGTACGGCTTCTTGCCGCCGCCGGCGACCTCACCGCGGGTCTTCGCCTTGTGGGTGCCCTGGCGGGCAGCGGCCAGCTGGGCGACGACGACCTGGTGGATCAGCGGGACGTTGGTCTGCACATCGAAGATCGACGCGGGGAGCTCAGCGGTGCCGGCCTTCTTGCCGGCCACGTCGAGCACGTCGACGGTCAGGTTCGCTGCCATCGGACTCAGGCCTCCTTCACGGGGCTCTTGGCGGCCGTGCGGACGAGGACGACGCCGCCCTTGGGGCCGGGGACGGCGCCCTTGACGAGCACGAGGCCCTTCTCGGCGTCGACCGCGTGCACGGTCAGGTTCTGGATGCTGGCGCGCTCGCCGCCCATGCGGCCGGCCATCCGCAGGCCCTTGAAGACGCGGCCGGGCGTCGAGGCCCCGCCGATCGAACCGGGCTTGCGGTGGTTGCGGTGCGCACCGTGGGAGGCGGAGACGCCGGCGAAGCCGTGGCGCTTCATGACACCGGCGGTGCCCTTGCCCTTGGTGGTGCCGACGACGTCGACCTTCTGGCCGGCCTCGAACGCGGTGGCGTCGATCTCCTGGCCCACGGTGTACTCGGCGGCGTCGAGGGTGCGCAGCTCGGTCAGGTGACGGCGCGGGGTCACGCCGGCCTTCTCGAAGTGGCCCTTGAGCGGCTTGGACACCTTGCGGGGATCGATCTGGCCGTACGCGATCTGGATCGCGTCGTAGCCGTCGGTCTCGACGGTGCGGACCTGCGTGACGACGCACGGACCGGCCTGGACGACCGTGACGGGCACGAGCTTTCCGTTCTCGTCCCAGACCTGGGTCATGCCGACCTTGGTGCCGAGCACGCCGGTGAGGGCGCGCGCACGCTGCCCTGTCAGTTCGTTGCTCATGTCCGGATACCTCAGAGCTTGATCTCGATGTTGACGTCCGCCGGCAGGTCGAGACGCATGAGCGAGTCCACGGCCTTGGGCGTGGGATCGACGATGTCGATCAGGCGCTTGTGCGTACGCATCTCGAAGTGCTCGCGGGAGTCCTTGTACTTGTGGGGCGAACGGATCACGCAGAACACGTTCTTCTCGGTCGGAAGCGGCACCGGGCCCACGACGGTCGCACCCGCACGGGTGACGGTGTCGACGATCTTGCGCGCCGAGCTGTCGATCACCTCGTGGTCGTACGACTTCAGCCGGATGCGGATTTTCTGTCCCGCCATAGCCTTTATCGACTCTCTCTTCTTCACACGCTGTTGACATGACTGCTGTTCGTCCCGGTCCCCGCGGATGGGCGTGTCGCCTCATCCCCGCACGTCAGAGCCATTCCTTGAGCACGGCTAGGGACCATCGGTGCCGATCAGCACGCCTGCGCCCGATTCCTCGGTGCCCCTCGAACGATGCGCGCTCGGCATTCTCTCCCGCAGGAGGCCGTTCGCATCATCGGGGCGGACCACATCCGGTGATCATTCGCCGCCGCAGGACGTGTGTCCCTGCCGCGGAGAACGGAACCGGGGATGACGGTCCGCGCAGACAACTCCCCAAGTGTGCCAGGCCGGAAGCACCCATGCCAAGCGTGCGCGCTGGTGCACCCGGTCACATGCGCATCCCGGACTCTGTCGGGTCGCTCGTCTAGGCTCGCGCCATGAGCAGCCCCCGCACCACCGACTCCCCCCTCGACAACCAGCTGTTCCGCCTGCGCTTCCCGCGCTCGCTGGGCACCTACGCGAGCTACGCCGACGTCCAGGCGGTCGTCGACGCCCTCGCGGACGAGGACTTCGCCGTCGAGAACACGATGATCGTCGGCACCGACCTCCGGCTCGTCGAGCGCGTCACCGGCCGCCGTTCCTGGGGCCGCGTGATCGGCGGCGGCATCCTGTCCGGCGCATGGATGGGCCTGTTCATCGGCCTGCTGTTCTCGATGCTGTCCGAGCAGGCGCTGACGACGCTCGTCTCCTCCGTCGTCCTCGGGATCGTGTTCTTCACGGTGTGGGCGGCGATCGGCTACGCGCTCTCCAGCGGCCGGCGGGACTTCACCTCGACCACGGCGACGATCCCGATGCAGTACGAACTCCTGGTCGAGCACTCGGTGGCCGAGGAGGCGCGCCGCCTCCTGGCCGCCGCGGGCCCCTCCCTGCCCCGGCCGGTCACCAGCCCCGGCGGTGCCGGCGCGCCGGAGCAGGCCGCGTCGTCGAGCCCGCGCCCCGCCTTCGGCGGCCGCGCCTCCTACGGGCAGCCCGCGCCGGAGCGGACCGAGCCGCCGAGGGCGCAGGATCCCCGCCGCGAGGACTGAGAGGACTGAGGAGCCCGCGCATGATCGAGGGCCCCGCACCAGCGCTGCTGGTGCGGGGCCCTCGTCATGGTCCCTCCCGCGGAGGGGCCGGTCACGGCTGCGGGCTCAACCCGCGGCGATCACTTGGTGATCTTGGTGACGCGGCCGGAGCCGACGGTGCGGCCGCCCTCGCGGATCGCGAAGCCGAGGCCCTCCTCCATGGCGATCGGCTGGATCAGCTCGACCGACATCTCGGTGGAGTCGCCGGGCATGACCATCTCGGTGCCCTCGGGCAGCGTGATGACGCCGGTGACGTCGGTGGTGCGGAAGTAGAACTGCGGGCGGTAGTTCGAGTAGAACGGGTTGTGACGCCCGCCCTCGTCCTTGGACAGGATGTAGACCTGCGCCTCGAAGTTCGTGTGCGGGGTGATCGAGCCCGGCTTCACGACGACCTGGCCGCGCTCGACGTCCTCGCGCTTGGTGCCGCGGAGCAGGAGGCCGCAGTTCTCGCCGGCCCACGCCTCGTCCATCTGCTTGTGGAACATCTCGATGCCCGTGACCGTGGTCTTCTGGGGCTCGCGGATGCCGACGATCTCGACCTCGGAGTTGATGGCGAGCTTGCCGCGCTCCACCTTGCCGGTGACGACGGTGCCGCGACCGGTGATCGTGAAGACGTCCTCGATCGGCATGAGGAAGGGCTTGTCCATGTCGCGGACCGGGTCCGGGATGGACTCGTCGACGGCGGCCATGAGGTCCTGCACCGACTTGACCCACTTCTCGTCGCCCTCGAGGGCCTTGAGAGCGGAGACGCGGACGACGGGAGCGTCCTCGTCGAACTCCTGGCTGGCCAGCAGTTCGCGGACCTCCATCTCGACGAGCTCGAGGATCTCCTCGTCGTCGACCATGTCGGACTTGTTCAGCGCGACCAGCAGGTAAGGGACGCCCACCTGGCGGGCGAGCAGAACGTGCTCGCGGGTCTGGGCCATCGGGCCGTCGGTCGCGGCGACCACGAGGATGGCGCCGTCCATCTGCGCCGCACCGGTGATCATGTTCTTGATGTAGTCGGCGTGGCCGGGGGCGTCGACGTGCGCGTAGTGGCGCTTGTCGGTCTGGTACTCGATGTGCGAGATGTTGATCGTGATGCCGCGCTGCTTCTCCTCGGGCGCGTTGTCGATCTGATCGAAGTCCCGCTTCTCGTTGAGGTCCGGGAACTGGTCGTACAGGACCTTCGAGATGGCAGCCGTCAGGGTGGTCTTGCCGTGGTCGACGTGACCGATGGTGCCGATGTTGACGTGCGGCTTGGTCCGCTCGAACTTGGCCTTGGCCATGGGGTGTCCTCCTAGGACTTCTTATCTCTGGGTATTACTGATCGGGATCGGCCCACGCGCTGGCGCGTCGGCCGAAGGGCGCCGGGAGAAGGGCGGCTGATGAATACTACCGCCCCTCCCCCGCGTGCCTCACTCGCCCCGGGTCTTCGCGACGATCTCGTCCGAGATGTTCTTCGGGACCTCCGCGTAGCTGTGGAACTGCATCGTGTACATCGCACGGCCCTGGGTCTTGGACCGCAGGTCGCCGACGTACCCGAACATCTCCGACAGCGGGACGAGAGCACGCACGATCTTCACGCCGCTCGCGTCCTCCATCGACTGGACCTGCCCGCGACGCGAGTTCAGGTCGCCGATGACATCGCCCATGTACTCCTCGGGGGTGCGCACCTCGACATCCATGAGGGGCTCGAGGATCACGGGGTTCGCCTTGCGCAGGGCCTCCTTGGTGGCCATGGAGCCTGCGATCTTGAACGCCATCTCCGAGGAGTCGACGTCGTGGTACGCGCCGTCGACCAGGGTCGCCTTGACGTTGACCACGGGGTAGCCGGCGAGCACGCCCGACTGCAGGGCGTCCTGGATGCCGGCGTCGACCGACGGGATGTACTCGCGCGGGACGCGGCCGCCGGTGACGGCGTTGTCGAACTCGTAGAACACGCCGTCCTCGGCGTCCTCGAGGGGCGCGAAGGTGAGCTGGACCTTGGCGAACTGGCCGGAGCCGCCTGTCTGCTTCTTGTGGGTGAAGTCGAACTTCTCCACGGCGCGGCGGATGGTCTCGCGGTAGGCCACCTGGGGCTTGCCGATGTTCGCCTCGACCTTGAACTCGCGGCGCATGCGGTCCACGAGGATGTCGAGGTGGAGCTCGCCCATGCCCTTGATGACCGTCTGCCCGGTCTCCTCGTCGAGCTCGACCTGGAAGGTCGGGTCCTCCTTGGCGAGCTTCTGGATGGCGACGGACAGCTTCTCCTGGTCGCCCTTGGTCTTGGGCTCGATGGCCACGGAGATCACGGGCTCGGGGAAGGTCATCGACTCCAGCTGCACCGGGTTCGCCGGATCGGCCAGGGTGTCACCGGTGTTGGTGTCCTTGAGCCCGATGAACGCGTAGATGTGGCCGGCGAAGGCCTCGTCCACGGGGTTCTCCTGGTTGGAGTGCATCTGGAACAGCTTGCCGATGCGCTCCTTCTTGCCGGTGGTGGCGTTGAGCACCTGGTCACCGGACTTCACGTGGCCCGAGTAGACGCGCACGTAGGTGAGCGTGCCGAAGAACGGGTGCGTGGCGACCTTGAACGCGAGGGCCGAGAAGGGCTCCTCCGTCGAGGGCTTGCGGATGATCTCCTTCTCCTCGTCGCGCACGTCGTGGCCGACCATCGGCGGCACGTCGACGGGCGAGGGCAGGAAGTCGATCACGGCGTCGAGCATGGGCTGGACGCCCTTGTTCTTGAACGCCGAGCCGGCGAAGACCGGGTACGCCTGCGAGGTGGTCGTCAGCTCGCGGATGCCCGCCTTGAGCTGGTCGATCGTCAGATCGCCCTCCTCGAGGTAGGCGTTCATGAGCTCCTCGGAGCTCTCGGCGACGTCCTCGACCAGCTTGGCGCGGTACTCGTCGACCGTGTCCTGCAGCTCGGCGGGGATCGGGACCTCGACCTGGAGCTGACCGAGGGCGGCGTCGCCGGCCTTCTTGCCGAAGGGCTTGGCGGACGCCTCGTCCGGGAAGATCTCGGGCCACTCGTAGGCCTTCATGTTCAGCAGGTCGACGACGCCGCGGAACTCGTTCTCCGCGCCGATCGGGACCTGCATCACCAGCGGCTTGGCCTTGAGGCGGTCGACGATGGTGCGCACGGTGAAGAAGAAGTCCGCGCCGAGCTTGTCCATCTTGTTGACGAAGCAGATGCGGGGGACCTCGTACTTGTCGGCCTGGCGCCACACGGTCTCCGACTGGGGCTCCACGCCCTCCTTGCCGTCGAACACGGCGACCGCGCCGTCGAGCACGCGCAGCGAGCGCTCCACCTCGACGGTGAAGTCCACGTGGCCGGGCGTGTCGATGATGTTGATCTGGCTGTCGTGCCAGTAGCAGGTCGTCGCGGCCGACGTGATCGTGATGCCGCGCTCCTTCTCCTGCTCCATCCAGTCCATCGTGCCGGCGCCGTCGTGCGTCTCGCCGATCTTGTAGTTCACACCGGTGTAGTACAGGATGCGCTCGGTGGTGGTGGTCTTGCCGGCATCGATGTGGGCCATAATGCCGATGTTGCGAACCTTCGTGAGGTCGCTGAGCACTGCGAGTGCCACGGGCTGCTGCCTTTCTGTGGGCAAAGGGGTCGACGTGAGGTCGAGGACGGGCGGACCCCGCGGATGCGGGGCCCGCCCGGGGGCTCACCAGCGGTAGTGAGCGAAGGCCTTGTTGGACTCGGCCATCTTGTGCGTGTCCTCGCGGCGCTTGACCGCGGCCCCGAGGCCGTTGGAGGCGTCGAGGATCTCGTTCATGAGGCGCTCGGTCATGGTGTGCTCGCGACGGGCGCGCGAGTAGCCGACCAGCCAGCGCAGCGCCAGCGTGGTCGAGCGGCCCGGGCGGACCTCGACGGGGACCTGGTAGGTCGCGCCGCCGACGCGGCGGGAGCGGACCTCGAGGCTCGGACGGATGTTGTCCATGGCCTTCTTCAGGGTCGCGACGGGATCCTGGCCGTTCTTCTCGCGGCAGCCCTCGAGGGCGCCGTAGACGATCGACTCGGCGACGGTCTTCTTGCCGTCGAGGAGGATCTTGTTGATGAGCTGGGTGACCAGCGGCGAGCCGTAGACCGGGTCGACGACGAGCTGGCGCTTGGGAGCTGCTCCCTTACGAGGCATTACTTCTTCTCCTTCTTGGCGCCGTAGCGGGAGCGGGCCTGCTGGCGGCCCTTCACGCCCTGGGTGTCGAGCGAACCGCGGACGATCTTGTATCGCACACCGGGGAGGTCCTTCACGCGGCCGCCGCGCACGAGCACGATCGAGTGCTCCTGCAGGTTGTGGCCGACGCCCGGGATGTACGCCGTGACCTCGATGCCCGTGGACAGACGCACGCGGGCGATCTTCCGCAGGGCCGAGTTCGGCTTCTTGGGGGTGGTGGTGTAGACGCGGGTGCAGACACCGCGGCGCTGGGGCGAGCCCTTGAGCGCGGGCGTCTTGGACGACGAGGACTTCGCCGACCGTCCCTTGCGCACCAACTGCTGAATAGTGGGCACTTCAACTCTTCCTGTTCGGCCCTGGACCCTGTTGAGGTCCGGGGATCGACATCTTGCGACCGCTCACGCGGCCAGCGACCCGTCCTCGCGCTCCGCGCGGCGCGAGCCGCGGGGGTACGAGGGGACGACCCGCTCGGGCGGCGCAGGGGCCGCCCGTGCGTCCGGCACCGTGACCGCCGCAGGATCGGGACTGCTGATTCCGCATGCGGGCACGCCGCGAGGATCCGCTCCTCGCGGGGGACCCTGCCTCGCCGCCGATCCGCCGCGAGGGGCGGAGCGGACCGCGAGGACCGGTCCCAGTCGTGGTCCGAGCTGCCATGTCGCTGCCATGTCGTCGCCATGAAGCGGTGATGCGGCTGCCAGAGGGCACTCCGGACGCACTCGTGATTCTACAAACCGCGCTCGCAGGGGGTCAAAGGGCCCGGGGAGGTCGGTCGCACATCACATCCCGGGGACGGCCGAGGGCCGGTCCCCGCGCTCGGCGGGAACCGGCCCTCGGCCGTGCACTCGCCCGGGCGCGCGGCCCGGGCGAGCGTCTCGGCTCAGCGGAAGTCCGTGCGGAACGGATCCGAGAAGTCGAAGTCGTCGAGATTGACCGACGGCTGGGACGTGCCGAAGCCCGAGTAATCGAGCTCGTCGTAGCCCGGGACCTGGTACATCTGCGCCTTGGCCTCGTCGGTCGGCTCCACTACGATCCGGCGGAAGCGGGGCAGGCCCGTTCCGGCGGGGATCAGCTTGCCGATGATGACGTTCTCCTTGAGCCCCATGAGCTGATCGCTCTTGCGGTTCAGGGCGGCCTCGGTGAGCACGCGGGTCGTCTCCTGGAAGGAGGCGGCCGACAGCCACGAGTCCGTCGCGAGCGACGCCTTCGTGATGCCCATGAGCTCCGGTCGGCCCGAGGCGGGCTGGCCGCCCTCGGAGACGATCCGGCGGTTCTCCTGCTCGAAGACCACGCGCTCGGCGAAGTCGCCGGGCAGCAGGTCCGTGTCGCCGGACTCGATGACCGTCACGCGGCGCAGCATCTGGCGCACGATGACCTCGATGTGCTTGGCGTGGATGTCCACGCCCTGCGAGATGTACACCTTCTGGACCTCGTCCACGAGGTGCTGCTGCACGGCGCGGGGGCCGAGGATGCGCAGCACCTGCTTGGGATCGACGGAGCCCTGGGTGAGCTGCTGGCCCACCTCGACGCTCTCGCCGTCGGCCACGCGCAGCGAGACGCGGCGCGAGACGGTGTAGGTCACCGGCTCCGAGCCGTCGTCCGGGGTGATCGTGAGGCGGCGCTGTTTGTCCGTCTCCTCGATCTCCACGCGGCCGGCGACCTCGGTGATCGGCGCGAAGCCGGCCGGGGTGCGGGCCTCGAACAGCTCCTGCACACGCGGGAGGCCGTGCGTGATGTCGCCGTCCGCGCTCGCCACGCCGCCGGTGTGGAAGGTGCGCATGGTCAGCTGCGTGCCGGGCTCGCCGATCGACTGGGCCGCGACGATGCCGACGGCCTCGCCGATGTCCACGAGCTGGCCGGTCGCGAGCGAGCGGCCGTAGCACTTGGCGCAGGTGCCCACGGCGGAGTCGCAGGTCAGCACCGAGCGGATCTTGACCTCGGTGACGCCCGCCGCGACGAGCTGCGCGATCAGGACATCGCCCACGTCGGAGCCGGCCTCGGCCAGGACGGTGCCGTCCTCGGCCGTGACCGCCGTGGCCAGCGTGCGGCCGTAAACGGTGGTCTCGACGTTGTCGGCCTCGCGGACGATGCCGGCCTCCTCGACGCCGATCGGCAGGACGAGGCCCTTGGACGTGCCGCAGTCCTCCTCGCGCACGATGACGTCCTGGGAGACGTCGACGAGACGGCGCGTGAGGTAGCCCGACTGCGCGGTCTTCAGCGCCGTGTCCGCCAGGCCCTTGCGGGAGCCGTGCGAGGCGATGAAGTACTCGAGCACCGACAGGCCCTCGCGGTAGTTCGAGAGGATCGGGCGCGGGATGATCTCGCCCTTCGGGTTGGTCACCAGGCCGCGCATGCCGGCGATCTGGCGGATCTGCATCCAGTTGCCTCGCGCACCGGAGTCGACCATCCGGAAGATGGTGTTGTCGCGGTGGAAGTTCGCGCGCATCGCCTGGTCGACCTCGTTGGTCGCCTCGGTCCAGATGTCGATCAGCTCCGAGTTGCGCTCGGCCTCCGACACCAGGCCCAGGTCGCGGTTCTCCTGCACCTGGGCGGCCTTGGCCTCGAACTTCGCGATGATCTCGCCCTTGCTCGGCGGGGCCACGACGTCCGAGAACGCGAAGGTGACGCCCGAGCGGGTGGACCACGAGAAGCCGTAGGACTTCAGCGCATCGAGCGACGCGGAGACCTGGACCTTCGGGTAGCGCTCGGCGAGCTCGTTGACGATCCCGCCCAGGCGCTTCTTGCCGACCTGGCCCTCCACGTACGGGAAGTCCAGCGGCAGCGTCTCGTTGAAGTAGACGGTGCCCAGCGTGGTCTCC
Source organism: Brachybacterium nesterenkovii (assembly GCF_900163655.1). Classification (GTDB taxonomy): domain Bacteria; phylum Actinomycetota; class Actinomycetes; order Actinomycetales; family Dermabacteraceae; genus Brachybacterium; species Brachybacterium nesterenkovii. Next base: position 22,293 of record NZ_FWFG01000116.1, on the reverse strand, counting down.
AGGGTGATCGGGTCGCCCTGCTCCCAGCCCTCCGGCGCCTCCCAGCCCTGCGGCGGCACGATGTCGGTGAAGCGGATCTTCACGGGAGCGTTCAGATCCAGCTCGCGGGCGTCGTGGGCCATGATCGCCTCGGAGACCGACGCGAACGCGCGGCCGGCGCCCTCGGCCTCCTCCTTGACGGTCGTCAGGTGGTACAGGCCGATGATCATGTCCTGCGCGGGCATGGTCACCGGACGGCCGTCCGACGGCTTGAGGATGTTGTTGCTCGAGAGCATGAGGATGCGGGCCTCGGCCTGCGCCTCCACCGACAGCGGCACGTGCACGGCCATCTGGTCGCCGTCGAAGTCCGCGTTGAAGGCGGCGCAGACGAGCGGGTGCAGGTGGATGGCCTTGCCCTCGACGAGCTGCGGCTCGAAGGCCTGGATGCCCAGGCGGTGCAGCGTCGGCGCGCGGTTGAGCAGCACCGGGTGCTCGCGGATGACCTCCTCGAGCACGTCCCAGACCTCGGGGCGGGCGCGCTCGACCATGCGCTTGGCGGCCTTGACGTTCTGCGCGTGCGACAGGTCCACGAGGCGCTTCATGACGAACGGCTTGAACAGCTCGAGCGCCATGCCCTTGGGCAGGCCGCACTGGTGCAGGTGCAGCTGCGGGCCGTTGACGATCACGGAGCGGCCCGAGTAGTCCACGCGCTTGCCCAGCAGGTTCTGGCGGAAGCGCCCCTGCTTGCCCTTGAGCATGTCGGAGAGCGACTTCAGGGGACGGTTGCCCGGGCCCGTGACGGGGCGACCGCGACGGCCGTTGTCGAACAGCGAGTCGACCGACTCCTGCAGCATGCGCTTCTCGTTGTTCACGATGATCTCGGGCGCACCGAGATCCAGCAGGCGCTTGAGGCGGTTGTTGCGGTTGATGACGCGGCGGTACAGGTCGTTGAGGTCGGAGGTCGCGAAGCGGCCGCCGTCCAGCTGCACCATCGGACGCAGATCCGGGGGGATCACCGGGACGGCTTCCAGGACCATGCCGACGGGCGAATTGGTCGTGGAGCGGAAGGCGGAGACGACCTTGAGGCGCTTGAGCGCACGAGCCTTCTTCTGCCCCTTGCCGGTGGCGATGATCTCGCGCAGGGTCTCGGCCTCGGAGTCGAGGTCGAAGTCCTGCAGGCGCTTCTGGATCGCCTCGGCGCCCATGCCGCCCTCGAAGTACGTGCCGTAGCGCAGCTTCATGGCGCGGTAGAGCTGCTCATCGCCCTCGAGGTCGGCGACCTTGAGGTTCTTGAAGCGGTCCCACACGGCCGTGATGCGGTCGATCTCGGCGTCGTACTTCTTGCGGATCTGGGCCTGCTCGCGCTCGGCGGAGTCACGGACCTTGCGCTTGGCGTCGGCCTTGGCCCCCTCCTCCTCGAGCTTGGCGAGGTCCTGCTCGGCGGAGACGGCGCGGTCGTTGATCGCCGCGTCGCGCTCCTTCTCGAGCTCGCGGATCTCCAGGTCGTGACGGGCCTGCAGGTCCGGCATGTCCTCGTGGCGCGCGTCGGCGTCCACGGCGGTGATCATGTACGCCGCGAAGTAGATGACCTTCTCGAGGTCCTTGGGCGCGAGGTCCAGGAGGTAGCCCAGGCGGCTGGGCACGCCCTTGAAGTACCAGATGTGGGTGACCGGGGCGGCCAGCTCCACGTGCCCCATGCGCTCGCGGCGCACGTTGGACTTGGTGACCTCCACGCCGCAGCGCTCGCAGACGATGCCCTTGAAGCGGACGCGCTTGTACTTGCCGCAGTAGCACTCCCAGTCCCGGGTGGGGCCGAAGATGCGCTCGCAGAACAGGCCGTCCATCTCGGGCTTCAGGGTGCGGTAGTTGATGGTCTCGGGCTTCTTGACCTCGCCGTGGCTCCAGGCGCGGATGTCATCGGCGGTGGCGAGCCCGATGCGGAGCTCGTCGAAGGTGTTGACGTCGAGCACAGATGTCCTTCTCTCGAATCGAAAATCTCGTAGGTCTGATGGATCTCAGGTCGCGGGGCCGCTCCGCGCCCGCCGTTCGCCCGAGGGCGGTGCAGGGCGCGGAGCGGATCCGTCAGACCTCTTCGATGGAGCCGACGCCCTCGTGCGGGCGGCGGGACAGATCGATGCCGAGCTCCTCGGCGGCGCGGAAGACGTCCTCATCGGCCTCCCGGACCTCCATGCTCTGACCGTCGGAGGACAGGACCTCGACGTTCAGGCACAGCGACTGCATCTCCTTGAGCAGCACGCGGAAGGACTCCGGGATGCCCGGCTCGGGCACGTTCTCGCCCTTGACAATCGCCTCGTAGACCTTCACGCGGCCGGAGATGTCGTCCGACTTGATGGTCAGCAGCTCCTGCAGCGCGTACGCGGCACCGTAGGCCTCCAGGGCCCACACCTCCATCTCGCCGAAGCGCTGGCCGCCGAACTGGGCCTTACCGCCCAGCGGCTGCTGCGTGATCATCGAGTACGGGCCCGTCGAGCGCGCGTGCAGCTTGTCGTCCACGAGGTGGTGGAGCTTGAGGATGTACATGTAGCCCACCGAGATCGGCTCCGGGAACGGCTCGCCGGAGCGGCCGTCGAACAGGCGCGCCTTGCCATCGGGGCGGACCATGCGGTCGCCATCGCGGTTGGGCGTGTGGTTGGCGATGAGCTCGTTGAGCTCCTCCCCCGACAGGCCGTCGAAGACCGGGACGGACACGGGGGTGCCCGGCTCGCCCTTCAGCGCGGACTCGGGCAGGTCCTTGGCGACCTCGGAGCCCGTCAGGTCCCAGCCGTTCTTGGCGACGTAGCCGAGGTGGGTCTCCATCACCTGTCCGATGTTCATGCGCCCGGGCACGCCCATCGGGTTGAGGATGATGTCGACCGGGGTGCCGTCCTCGAGGAACGGCATGTCCTCGACCGGGTTGATCTTCGCGATGACGCCCTTGTTGCCGTGGCGACCGGCCAGCTTGTCGCCGTCGGTGATCTTGCGCTTCTGGGCGATGTAGACGCGGACCATCTCATTGACGCCCGTGGGCAGGATGTCGCCCTCGTCGTCCTCACTGAAGACCTGCACGCCGATGACGGTGCCGGACTCGCCGTGGGGCACGCGCAGCGACGTGTCGCGGACCTCGCGGGCCTTCTCGCCGAAGATGGCGCGCAGCAGACGCTCCTCCGGGGTCAGCTCGGTCTCGCCCTTCGGGGTCACCTTGCCGACCAGGATGTCGCCCGGCTCGACCTCGGCGCCGATGCGAATGATGCCGCGCTCGTCGAGGTCCGCCAGCACGTCGTCGCCGACGTTGGGGATGTCGCGGGTGATCTCCTCGCGGCCCAGCTTGGTGTCACGGGCGTCGACCTCGTGCTCCTCGATGTGGATCGAGGTGAGGACGTCGTCGGAGACCATGCGCGAGGACAGGATGATGCCGTCCTCGTAGTTGTGGCCCTCCCAGGACATGAACGCGACCAGCAGGTTCTTGCCGAGCGAGAGCTCGCCCTCGTCGGTCGAGGGGCCGTCGGCCAGGATCGAACCGGCCTCGACGCGGTCGCCCTCGTTCCACAGCACGCGCTGGTTGTAGCAGTTGCCCGCGTTGGAGCGCTCGAACTTGCCGATCGGGTAGGTCTGGCGGGTGCCGTCGTCGGCCATCACGGAGATGAGGTCCGCGGACAGCTCCTCGATGACGCCGGCCTTCTCGGCGGTGATGACGTCGCCTGCGTCCACGGCGGCACGGCGCTCCATGCCGGTGCCGACCAGCGGCATCTCGGCGCGCAGCAGCGGCACGGCCTGGCGCTGCATGTTGGCGCCCATGAGCGCGCGGTTGGCGTCGTCGTGCTCGAGGAAGGGGATCATCGCGGTCGCGACCGACACCATCTGGCGAGCCGAGACGTCCATGTAATCGACCTCATCCGCGGGGACCAGGTCCGGCTCGCCGCCGGAGAGGCGCACGAGCACCTGCTCCTCGGAGAACGTGCCGTCCTCGTCCAGCGGCGCGTTGGCCTGGGCGATGATGTGGCGGTCCTCGTCGTCGGCGGTCAGGTAGACGATCTCGTCGGTGACCTTGCCGTCGGTGACCTTGCGGTACGGGGTCTCGATGAAGCCGAACGGGTTGATCCGCGCGAACGTCGCGAGCGAGCCGATGAGGCCGATGTTCGGGCCCTCGGGAGTCTCGATCGGGCACATGCGGCCGTAGTGGCTCGGGTGGACGTCGCGGACCTCCATGCCGGCGCGGTCGCGCGAGAGGCCGCCCGGGCCCAGCGCCGAGAGGCGGCGCTTGTGGGTCAGGCCCGACAGCGGGTTGTTCTGGTCCATGAACTGCGACAGCTGCGAGGTGCCGAAGAACTCCTTGATCGCGGCCGTCACGGGACGGATGTTGATCAGGGTCAGCGGGGTGATCGCCTCGACGTCCTGCGTGGTCATGCGCTCGCGGACGACGCGCTCCATGCGGGACAGGCCGGTGCGGACCTGGTTCTGGATGAGCTCGCCGACGGCGCGGATGCGTCGGTTGCCGAAGTGGGCGATGTCGTCGGTCTCGACGCGCACCGTCCGGTTCTCGCCCTGCATCTCGGTCAGGCCGTCGTGGAGGGAGACGATGTACTTCACAGCGCCGACGATGTCGGACAGCGTGAGGGTCGACTGCGACAGCGGGTTGTCGAGCCCGAGCTTCTTGTCGATCTTGTAGCGGCCGACCTTGGCGAGGTCGTAGCGCTTGTCGTTGAAGTACAGGTTGTTGAGCATCGCCTCGCCGGCGTCGCGGCTCGGCGGCTCGCCCGGACGCTGCTTGCGGTAGATGCCCATGAGCGCCTCGTCCTGCGAGGAGACGCGGTCCTTCTCGAGCGTCGAGCGCATGGACTCGAACTCGCCGAACTCCTCGAGGATGTCGCTGTGGGACATGCCGAGGGCCTGCAGCAGCGTGGTCACGGACTGCTTGCGCTTGCGGTCGATGCGCACGCCCACCTGATCGCGCTTGTCGATCTCGAACTCGAGCCACGCGCCGCGCGAGGGGATGAACTTCGCCGAGAAGACGTGCTTGTCGCTCGTCTTGTCGATGGACTCCTCGAAGTACACGCCCGGGGAGCGCACCAGCTGCGAGACGACGACGCGCTCGGTGCCGTTGATGATGAAGGTGCCCTTGTCGGTCATGAGCGGGAAGTCGCCCATGAAGACCGTCTGGGTCTTGATCTCGCCGGTCTCGTTGTTCATGAACTCAGCGATGACGTACAGCGGCGCGGAGTAGGTGAGGTCCTTCTCCTTGCACTCGTCGACCGTGAACTTCGGGTCGTCGAAGGTGTGGTCCCGGAAGGACAGAGACATGTTGCCCGCGAAGTCCTCGATCGGGGAGATCTCCTCGAAGATGTCCGCGAGACCGGAGGTCTGCGGCTCGTCCTCGCGACCGGCGGCCGCGGCCTCGGCGGCGCGCTCCTGCCAGCGCTCGTTGCCCAGGAGCCAGTCGAAGCTCTTGGTCTGCAGGGAGAGGAGGTCTGGGACCTCCAGGGGGTCGCCCAGCTTCGCGAATGTCACGCGGGGCGAGGCGGTGCGGGCGGAGACAGCGGAGAAATCGGTGCTCGAGGCAGCCAAGGGGGGTCCTTCCACAGGCCGACGACAGTGGGGCGCGACCGTTCACAACGACGTGCGACCGGATGCGGACAGACCTCCGGCGGAGCAGGGGGTCGATTCGCGAGCACGGGCACGGCAGCTGAGAGCACAGCGCAAAGACTGAGCGTAGCCGAAGAGCACGGATGGACACAAGAGGTGCGCGTCACCTCGGTCCATCCGCGTCGGCCGCTATATGCCTGGCGCGGACGGCGGGCCTCCTGCCCTGTTCGGGGTGCGCACCCGCCCGACATCGGCGGCGGAAGGTGCTCGGCAGGAACGGCTCGCGTTCGGGTTCAAGGATGAGGGGAAAGTCTCGGCGAGTCAAGCAGGCGCGCGTCCGCGTCAGTCGACCGGCTCGCCCAGCATGCTTATGAGGCGGTTGGCCCAGGCGAACATCGCGGCGACGGCACCGACCACGGCTATCTCCGCGTCCCCCGCGCCCAGTCCCCGCAGCTCGACCGCCTCGTCGACGGGCACGGCGGGCACCGGGGCGGCGAGCGCCTGCGCGAGGCGGGCCACCGCCCGATCCCGTTCGCCCTCCAGCGCCTCGGCGCCGGCGTCCGCGTCCGCGTCCGCGAGCAGGGTCGCGGTCCGCTCGTCCCGCGTCTCGAGGAAATGACGGCGCCCGTGCACCGAGGCGCAGAAGACGCAGGGCGTGCGCAGAGAGACGGCCAGCGCCGCGAGCTCCCGCTCCCCCGTGCTCACCCTGGACGAGCCTGGTCAGCTGGCAGCCCGGTATCGCGAAGACGCCCATGTCCACGCCGTTGCGCATCGACATCGCGATCTGCTGCGCCGCGTTGGAGTCCGAGAGCACCGTGACCTGGACGTCGACGCCGGGGTGGTCGGCGCGGAAACCCTTGACGACGCGCTGGAACAGCTCGAGCGTGGCCGGGTCGTTCTCGACCGTGCAGAAGGGGACGACGTGCGGATCCGCCTGGCCGACCGCTCCCGCGAGCCCGCCGGCGCAGCCGCTGAGGGTCGCGGAGGCCGCGAGGGCGGCACCGCCGTGCAGCAGGGCGCGGCGGCCCAGCGCCCGCCCGCCGGGTCGGCTCTCCGTGGGCATGGCCCTCCTCCGCGCTGCGCCAATCGGACCGGGTCCGACACGAACGGGTCCGACACGAACGGGTCCGACACGAACGGGTCCGACACAGAGGCATAAGTCCTGCTGTGCTCTGTCGACGCCCTACGTTATGAGTGGAGGAAGGGCGCATCAATTCGTCCGCCGTATCGCGGACACACGACGTCATCCCGGCACGCACGCCCCCGACCGGGCACGTCGCCGCGTCACAGCCAGCCGCGCCGCCGCAGCGCCCACCAGATCGTGGCGGCCGGCACGACCACGGTGAGCACCGCGAGCACGAGCCCCAGCGGGCTCGACTGCCCCGGGTAGGGCACGTTCATCCCGTACCAGCCCGTGGCGAGGGTGGGGACCGAGACCACGGCGGCCCAGCCGGCGAGGCGCTGCATCACCTCGTTCAGGCGCTGGTCCTGCAGCGACAGATGCGTCTCGAACACGGTCGCGATCATGTCCCGCAGCGACTCCGTCCACTCCGTCACCCGCAGGATGTGGTCGAGCAGGTCGGCGTACAGCGCATCGAGCCGCGCGGCCCCTCCCCCGGCCCCCGCGTCCTCGGGACGGCGGCGCCACAGCGCCGAGTGCACGTCGCGCAGCGGCAGCACCGCGCGTCGCAGCGCGACCAGCTCCTTGCGCAGCGCGTACGCACGGCGCTGAAAGCCCTCGAGATGCGCCGAGCGGTCGAACAGGTCCTCCTCGAGGTCCTCGATGCGGTCGTCGAGGAACTGGGTGGCGTCGAATAGCCCGTCGACGACGACGTCGAGCAGGCCGTGCACGAGGCCGTAGGGACCCAGGCGGCGGGCATCGCCGAGCCCCCGCCACCCCGCCTCCACGGCGTCGGGCGTCAGCGCGTCGTCCGAGCGCACGGCCAGGACGCCTCCGGGGAGCACGAAGCCGGAGACCCGGGTGTGGGCGAACAGGGCTTCCCCGAAGGACGCCTCGGCCTCCTGCCCCTCGAGCACGCGGTCAAGCAGGGCGTCGGCGGCGTCGGCCGCGGCCGCCCCGGCGGCGTCGGGCGCGGCATCCGGGCCCGCGGGTGCCCGCCGAGCGCGCTCGTCGACCTCGATCGCGCGCGCCACATCGCTGCGGGGCGTGAGGGCGTAGACGACGAAAGTGGCGTGGTCCTCATGCTGCGCGGCCTTCGGGCGCTCGCGCGGGGCGATCGCGTCCTCGATCTCGAGGGCGTGCAGGCCCAGGGGCGCGCCGACCTCCGTCAGCTCCGACGCCGTGGGGGCCAGCAGGTCCACCCACACCAGGGAGTCCGGGTCCATCAGGGCGGCGACGACCGCCTCGGGATCATCGGTCTCCCGGACCTCGGGATCGCGGGACGCGGACGTCCAGGCGGTGATGCGAGCGCTCAGCATGGGCGACATCCTCGCACTGCGGCGCGCTGTCGCGCGGCGGAGCGCTCTCGCACGGCGGGGCCGGGGCGCGCCCGCCGCGCGTCCCGAGCACGCGGATCCCCCGGGCATGGCGAAGGGCCGCCCCGCCTGAGCGGGACGACCCTTCGCGGATCAGCGGCGCGCGGAGGGATCCGCGCGCCCCGAGGTCACTTGACGGTGACGGTGGCGCCGGCGCCCTCGAGCTGCTCCTTGGCCTTGTCGGCCGCGGCCTGGTCGACCTTCTCCACGACGGCCTTGGGGGCGCCGTCGACGAGGTCCTTGGCCTCCTTCAGACCGAGGCCCGTCAGAGCGCGCACCTCCTTGATGACGGCGATCTTGGCCGAGCCGGCCGACTCGAGGATGACGTCGAACTCGGTCTGCTCCTCGGCGGCCGCGGCGGCATCGCCACCGGCGGCGCCGCCGGCGGCGGCGACGGCCACGGGGGCAGCGGCGGTGACGTCGAAGACCTCCTCGAACTGCTTCACGAACTCGGAGAGCTCGATGAGGGACATCTCCTTGAAAGCCTCGATGAGCTCGTCGTTGCTGAGCTTCGCCATGGTGGCGTTCCTTCCTGTTGGGGGGACCCGCGCAGGGGCCCCGTCCGGGGGTATGCGGCGCTCGTGCGCCTGATCGGGTTCCGCCCTCCCCTGCCGGGGAGCGCGGATGTCAGCGCTGACGCGCTGGGATGCGCGATGCGGGAACGATCACCCGAGCCCGAGGGCTCAGGCCGCTTCCTGCTTCGCACGCAGCGCGTCCACGGTGCGCGCGGTCTTCGACAGCGGCGCCTGGAACACGGCAGCGGCCTTGGACAGGGAGCCCTTCATGGCTCCCGCGGCCTTGGCCAGCAGGACCTCGCGGGACTCGAGGTCCGCGAGCTTGGTGACATCGGCCTCCGAGAGCTCCTTGCCCTCGAAGTACCCGCCCTTGAGGACGAGCTTGTCGTTGCCCTTGGCGAAGTCACGGAGGGCCTTCGCGGCCTCGACCGGCTCGCCCTTGATGAAGGCGATGGCGGTCGGGCCCGAGAGCTTGCCCTCGAACACGTCGATGCCGGCCTCACGGGCGGCGATCTCGGTGAGCGTGTTCTTCACCACGGCGTACTGCGTATCGGCGCCCAGCGCACGACGCAGCTCCTTGAGCTGCTTCACGCTGAGGCCGCGATATTCGGTGAGAACAGCGGCGTCGGACTCGCGGAACAGTTCCGTGAGCTCGGCGACGGCGTCCACCTTCTCGGGCTTCGCCATGGCCCTCCTTCCAGAGGTCTCGGACGCCGGCTGAGGGCCCGGAACGAGAAAAGCCTCGACGCGCAGGCGTCGAGGCTCGCGGCGCACAGGGCGGCCCTCATAAGAGGTCCACGTCGTGCGACGGTCGTTCGATTCACCTGCGCAGGCCGTCCCGTACGGGATTCCTTCGGTCGTCCTCGGGGTCGAGGGCGACGACCGGCGGTCTTCGGTGATGCCACCCTACCCCGTGCCGCCCGGCGCCTCCAGGACACGGGGAGCGCCGTGGCTCACATCCGCGTGAACCCCGCCACATCGCTCCGAGTGCCGCTCCTCCGCGGGACGTCGGTCCCCGTCGTCGCGATCTCTCGGCGTCGGGGCGCTGACGCCCCGAGCGGGCGGGGATCGGTGCGCTCCGAGGCCGCTTCGCGCCCACCATGCATCCTTCCAGCCAAGGCGCAGGTCAGAGCGGGACCCGAGTCCCCCGCCGTGTTTGGCGCAAAGGCTGAGAGGTGCATCACCCGTCGTCCGCTCCCCCCGGTGCGGCGTCCCCGCGAGCGACCGGGGGCCGCGGCGCCCGGAATCGAGAAACCGGCGCCGACCTGCGCTTTCCCCCTCGGCCGCGGCAACCCGCGGCGGAGCGTTGCCCTGCCCCCGCCCGTCCTCTAGCGTCGTCCTCGTCGACTCCGACGGAGCCGACGCCGTTCCCTCCGACACGAAGGACACGTCAGACACCATGGCAGCCCCTCGCACCGCGAAGACCGCCGACAGCGCGACGTCCACGGCCCCTGCCGCCGACTCCGCCAGCGCGTCCACCGCCGACATCGACCTCCTGGCAGCCCGAGGCGCCGAGGCCCTCTCCGCGTTCTACGACTACGACCAGAAGCGCATCACCGCCATCGTCCACGCGATGGCCCTCGCCGGCGTCGACCAGCACATGCCGCTCGCGAAGCTGGCCGTCGAGGAGACCGGCCGCGGCCTCTTCGAGGACAAGTGCGTCAAGAACCTGTTCTCCACGGAGTACGTCTGGAACTCCATCAAGTACGACCGCACCGTCGGCGTGATCCGCGAGGACGACCAGACCGGCATCACCGAGATCGCCGAGCCCGTGGGCGTCGTCGCAGGCGTCACCCCGGTCACCAACCCGACGTCGACCACGATGTTCAAGTGCCTCATCGCGATCATGACGCGCAACCCGATCATCTTCGCCTTCCACCCGAGCGCGCAGCAGAGCTCGGCCGCCGCCGCCAAGGTCATGTACGACGCGGCCATCGAGGCCGGCGCGCCCGCGAACTGCATCCAGTGGATCGAGAAGCCCTCGATCGACGCCACCAACGCCCTGCTGAACCACCCGACGATCGCGCTCACCCTCGCGACCGGCGGCTCCGGCATGGTCAAGGCCGCCTACTCCACGGGCAAGCCCGCCCTCGGCGTCGGCCCCGGCAACGTGCCGGTGTACATCGAGAAGACCGCGAAGATCTCCCGCTCGGTCAACGACCTGATCCTGTCCAAGACCTTCGACAACGGCATGATCTGCGCCTCGGAGCAGGCGATCTTCATCGACCAGGAGATCGCCGACGACGTCGTCGCGGAGTTCGTGAAGTACGGCTGCCACGTGGTCACCGAGGCCGAGCGCGAGAAGCTGCAGGCGTACATGATGACCGAGTCCGGGTCCGTCGTGGCCTCGGTCGTCGGCGCGAGCGCGCAGGCGATCGCCGAGGGCGCCGGGATCGACGTGCCCGCGGGTACCAAGCTGCTGCTGGTCCCGATCGACGGGGTCGGCGAGGAGCACCCGTTCTCCCGCGAGAAGCTGTGCCCCGTCCTGGCGATGAAGACGGTCTCGGGCCACGAGGAGGGCCTCGCGCTCTCCGAGGCGATGCTCGAGTTCGGCGGCCTCGGCCACACGGCCGTCGTCCACACCCGCGACGCCGCGCTGCAGCGCGAGTTCGGGCTGCGGATGAAGGCCTGCCGCATCATCGTCAACTCCCCCAGCGCGCTGGGCGGCATCGGCGACGTCTACAACGGTCTGATCCCCTCGCTGACGCTGGGCTGCGGCTCCTACGGGCACAACTCGGTGTCGCGCAACGTCTCGGCCATCGACCTCATCAACGTCAAGCGGATCGCAGAACGGCGGAACAACATGCAGTGGTTCAAGGTGCCCCCGAAGACGTACTTCGAGCGCTACTCGGTCCAGTACCTGCAGAAGATGCCCGCCATCAACCGCGTCTTCATCGTCTCCGATCCGGGCATGGTGCAGTTCGGCTACGTCGACGTGCTCATCGACCACCTCAAGAAGCGCAAGCAGGAGGTCGCCTGGACGATCTTCTCCGACGTCGAGCCGAACCCCACCTCGGAGACCGTCTTCAAGGGCGCCCAGCACATGCGGGACTTCGAGCCCGACTGCATCATCGCCCTCGGCGGCGGCTCTGCCATGGACGCCGCCAAGGGCATGTGGCTGTTCTACGAGGAGCCCGAGGCCTCCTACTTCGGCATGAAGCAGAAGTTCATGGACATCCGCAAGCGCTCCTACCGCTTCCCCAAGCTGGGCAAGAAGGCCCAGTTCGTGTCCATCCCGACCACCTCGGGAACCGGCTCGGAGTGCACGCCCTTCGCCGTCATCACCGACTCCGAGACCCACGTGAAGTACCCGATCGCCGACTACGCGGTCACCCCGCACGTGGCGATCGTCGACGCGCAGTTCGTCGACACGGTGCCGCGCCGCACCGCCGCCGACTCCGGCATGGACGCGCTGACGCACTGCATCGAGTCCTACGTCTCGGTCATGGCCAGCGACTACACGCGCGGCCTCTCGCTGCGCGCCGGGCAGCTCATCTTCGAGAACCTGCGCGCCGCGGTGCTGGAGAACGACCGCGACGCCAAGGAGAAGATGCACAACGCCTCGGCGATGGCGGGCATGGCCTTCGCCAACGCGTTCCTGGGGATCGTGCACTCGCTCTCGCACAAGTGCGGCGGCGAGTTCGAGCTGGCCCACGGCCGCACCAACGCGATCTTCCTGCCGCACGTGATCCGCTACAACGCGACACGGCCGTTCAAGCACGCGATCTTCCCCAAGTACGAGTCCTACCGGGCCGATCAGGACCTCGCGGACTTCGCGCGCTACATGGGCTTCGCCGCCTCGACCGTCGAGGAGGGCGTGCAGTCGCTCATCGACGAGGTCACGAAGCTCGCGACCGACCTGGGCATCGAGATGAGCCTGAAGGACAACGGCGTGACCGAGGAGCGCCTCGAGGCAGCGATCGACGATCTCGCCTACCGCGCCTTCGAGGACCAGTGCACCCCGGCCAACCCCAAGGAGCCGCTCGTGGCCGAGCTCAAGGAGCTCATCCGCGACGCCTACGAGGGAGAGGTCGGCTGGACCCGTACGCACGGCAAGTCCGTCGTGCACGCTCCGTCCGGCGAGGCCGACAAGCCCTCGAAGGCCCCGAAGGCCGCCAAGAAGTCGCCGGCCCGCACGCCCGCGATGGCCGAGGACACCGCCGATTGGGTCGATTCCATGGACCCCGAGGAGGAGCGGAAGAAGGGCAAGGCCTGAGCGAGGCCCTGACGCGCTGAGGCCCTGCGCTGAGGCCCTGCGGGGCTGACAGCACGCGGAGGGGCGGTGCCGACCACGGCGCCGCCCCTTCGCGCATCCCCGCGGGCACGCACCCCGCTCACGGGTGCCGAATGCCATGCTGCGGCTCATCGCAGGGCCCGGATGGGTCGCAGCATGGCGCTCGACCAGCGATCACGCGCACCGCAGAGACGACGACGCCCCCGCAGCCGTGGCTGCGGGGGCGTCGTGCGTCGTGCCGAGGCGATCAGGCCTCGTCGGTGTCCTCGGTGAGGTTGCGCGTACGGGTCACGTCGACCGGGATGCCCGGGCCCATGGTGGTGGACACGGTGATCTTCGTGATGTAGCGGCCCTTCGACGACGACGGCTTGAGGCGGAGGATCTCCTCGAGCGCGGCGACGTAGTTCTCCACCAGCTGCTGATCGGTGAACGAGGTCTTGCCGATGATGTAGTGCAGGTTCGCCGCACGATCGGTGCGGAACTCGATCTTGCCGCCCTTGATGTCGCCCACGGCCTTGGCCGTGTCCATCGTGACCGTGCCGGTCTTGGGGTTCGGCATGAGGCCGCGCGGACCCAGGACGCGGCCGAGCTTGCCGACCTTGCCCATCAGGTTCGGGGTGGCGACGGCCGCGTCGAAGTCGGTCCAGCCGCCGGCGACCTTCTCGATGAGCTCGTCGTCGCCGACCTCATCGGCGCCCGCGGCGAGCGCCGCCTCGGCCTGGGGGCCGGTGGCGAACACGATCACGCGAGCGGTCTTGCCGGTGCCGTTGGGCAGGTTGACCGTGCCGCGGACCATCTGATCGGCCTTGCGGGGGTCGACGCCCAGGCGCATCGCGACCTCGACGGACGCGTCGAACTTCGCCGGGGAGGTCTTCTGGGCCAGACGCACGGCGTCGAGCGGGGCGTAGAGACGACCCTCCTCGATCTTGGCGGCGGCGTCCTTGTAAGCCTTGCTGCGGAATGCCATCAGTCTCAGTCCTCCACCGTGATGCCCATGGACCGCGCGGTCCCGGCCACGATCTTCGCGGCAGCATCGATATCGTTCGCGTTCAGGTCGGGCATCTTGGTCTCCGCGATCTCGCGGACCTGAGCCATGGTCACCGAGCCCACCTTGTCGGTGTGCGGCGTGGCCGAGCCCTTCTGGAGGCCGGCGGCCTTCTTGATGAGCTCCGCGGCCGGCGGGGTCTTGGTGATGAACGTGAACGAGCGGTCCTCGTACACGGTGATCTCGACGGGGATGATGTTCCCGCGCTGGTGCTCGGTCGCGGCGTTGTACGCCTTGACGAACTCCATCATGTTGACGCCGGCAGCACCGAGCGCCGGACCCACGGGCGGGGCGGGGGTGGCCGCGCCGGCCTGGATCTGGAGCTTGATGATGCGCGCGACCTTCTTCTTGGGAGGCATTGCTCTTCCTTAACTCATCGTGGTCCGGGCGGGGCCGCTGGGCCCCTCCCACTGCTGGCGCCGCACGAGGCGGCGCCCTGCCGGCGCTCGCACGACCGGCCACCCGACGATAGCCGAGCCCCGCAGGGCCCGGCTATCGGTCAGGTCACACGGACGAGCGCCCGATCAGATCTTGGCGACCTGGTCGAAGGCCAGCTCGACCGGGGTCTCGCGCCCGAAGATGGACACGAGCACCCGGAGCTTGCGGTGCTCGGCGTCGATCTCGGCGATCGACGCGGGCATGGTCTCGAACGGACCGTCCATGACGGTGACCGACTCGCCGACCTGGAAATCGGGCATCTTCTGCGCGGCCTGGGCCTTCGCGGAGGACGACGAGGAGCGCTTCTTCTCGGGCAGCCCCGCCGACGGCGCGAGCACGGAGAAGATCTCGTCGAAGCTCAGCGGCGTCGGGTCGGTCGCATTGCCCACGAAGCCGGTGACGCCGGGGGTGTCGCGGACGACGCGCCACGAGCCCTCGGTCATCTCCATGCGGACGTACACGTAGCCGGGGATGCGCACGCGGCGCACGACCTTCTTCTGGCCGCCCTTGACCTCGGTCGCGTCCTCCATGGGGACCTCGACCTGGAAGATGTACTCCTCCATGTCCTGGGTCTCGATGCGCGTGGTGAGCTGGGTCTTCACGCGGTTCTCGTGGCCGGAGTAGGAGTGGATGACGTACCACTCGCCGGGGGCCGAGCGCAGCTGGCGGCGCAGGACCGCGACCGGGTCCTCCTCGGCCGGGGCCTCCGCGGCGCCGTCCTCCTCGCCCGCGGGCTCGTCGGCGCCGGGCTCAGCGCCCTCGGGGGCGGTCAGCTCGTCGACGACGCCGGCGACGGCGTCGGACTCGTCGATCGGATCGGCGGCGGCCTCGACGGGGGTGCCGGCGGCGGCACCGGCCTCGCGGTCGTCGGCGGCACCGAAGTCGAGGTCGGCCGAGCTGGTCTCGCCATCGCCCTCGGGCAGCTCGGAGACGGGCGCCTCCGCCTGCGAGGCGGAGAACGCCGGGGTGTCGGCGTCGTGCTCGGGAGTCTGGTCGGCGAAGTCGTCTGCCACCGTGAACCTGCTTTCTGTCCGGCTGTGGATCGTGGGGTCGGGTCCGCGGGGACCTCAGGGGCCGAGCGCGACGAGTCGGGTCAGGCCCCCGGGCCGCCGACCGTGAAGGCGAGGTCCGCGAGCCACCCGAAGGCGACGTCGAGCCCGAACACGAGGAGGATCATGAAGAGCACGAAGCCCAGCACGGTGACCGTGTAGACCCCGAGCTCGCGGCCCGTCGGGGCGACGACCTTGCGCAGCTCGGCGATGACCTCGCGCACGAAGCGGAGGATCGCGACGAACGGATTGCGGCTCCCCTCGGGCCCCTCCGCGCTGCGGGTCGGGGAGGTGTGCTCGCTGGTGCTCACGCCTGCATCCGTCCGATCTCGTCGAGGGCGACCGCTCCCACCCGGGAGTTCCCGGGCGGATGAGCAGGGCAGACAGGGCTCGAACCTGCAACCTGCGGTTTTGGAGACCGCTGCGCTACCAATTGCGCCACTGCCCTTCACCGGACCGTGCCGCTCGCAGCTCCTGCCGACCTCGTCCGGGGACGTCGTCAGCGGGAGTCCGAGCGTTCGGACCGAGGACCAGCATAGCGGCCGCGTCCGCGCCGTGCGAATCGCTCCGCCTCCCGTCGGGCCCGCGACGAGTGCGCCGCCTGCTCGGATCCGCGCGGACCGGGCAGGTCCCGCACCCCTTCGGGACCGCCTCCGACGAGGGCCGACGTCGCCGGATGCGGCCTGCGCGGTGGCCGCGCCGCCCGGGCTCTGCCACCATAGGTGAGGTGAACAGCACAGGCGCCGCCGCTCCCGCATTCAACCCGTCCCCTGCCGCCCACGGCCGCATCTCCCGTCGCATCGGCGCGATCGCGGAGTCCGCGACGCTCGCCGTCGACGCGAAGGCCAAGGCCCTCAAGGCCGCGGGCCGCCCCGTGATCGGCTTCGGCGCCGGCGAGCCCGACTTCCCCACGCCCGCGCACATCGTCGCGGCCGCCCAGGAGGCCGCCGCCGATCCGCGCAACCACCGCTACTCCCCCTCGGCGGGCCTGCCCGAGCTGCGCGCCGCGATCGCCGAGGCGACGCGGCGCACCGACGGCATCGACGTCGATCCGTCCCAGGTGCTCGTCACCAACGGCGGCAAGCAGTCCGTCTACCAGACCTTCGCGACGCTGCTGGATCCGGGCGACGAGGTGATCCTGCCCGCCCCGTACTGGACCACCTACCCCGAGGCGATCCGGCTCGCCGGTGCGCGCGAGGTCCCGGTGCTCGCGGGCGCCGACCAGGGGTACCTCCCCACGATCGCGCAGCTCGAGGCAGCCCGCACCGACGCGACGCGCGCCGTGCTGCTGTGCTCCCCCTCGAACCCCACGGGCGCCGTCATGGACCGCGAGCAGGTCGCGGAGCTCGGGCGGTGGGCGCTCGAGCACGGGATCTGGGTGATCTCCGACGAGATCTACCAGCACCTCACCTACGACGGCGCCGAGTTCACCTCGGTCCTAGCCGCCGTGCCGGAGCTCGCCGACACCTGCATGCTCCTCAACGGCGTCGCGAAGACCTTCGCGATGACCGGCTGGCGGGTGGGCTGGACCATCGGCCCGACCGACGTGATCGCGGCGGCCGCCAACCTGCAGTCGCATCTGACCTCGAACGTCGCCAACGTGTCCCAGCGCGCAGCGCTCGCGGCGCTCACGGGGCCGATGGACGCGGCGTGGGAGATGCGCGAGGCCTTCGACCGTCGGCGCCGCACGATCGTGGAGAGGCTCGCGGCGATCGAGGGCATGACCGTCCCGACCCCGCGCGGCGCCTTCTACGCCTTCCCCGACGTCACCGGGATCCTGGGCCGCGAGATCGCCGGCACCCGCGTCGAGACCTCCGCCGAGCTGGCCGCCGCGATCCTCGAGCACGCCGAGGTCGCCGCGGTCCCCGGCGAGGCGTTCGGCGCCCCCGGCCACCTGCGCTTCTCCTACGCCCTCGCCGACGCCGACCTCGTCGAGGGCATCGACCGCGTGGCCGCGCTCCTGGCCCGGTGAGCGCCGCGCCCGGGGCCGTCCGGGACCTCGCGACGCTGCCCAAGGCGCATCTGCACCTGCACTTCACGGGCTCGATGCGGCCCACCACGCTCGTGGAGATGGCCGCCGCGCGGCGCCTGCGTCTGCCGCGCGGCCTCGCGGAGTCCGAGGCGCTGCGCGTCGAGCCCGACGCCCGCGGCTGGTTCCGCTTCCAGCGCCACTACGACGCCGCGCGCGCCGTGGTGGACTCCGAGGCGGCCATGCGGCGCATCGTCCGCGAGGCCGCCGAGGACGACGCGGCCGAGGGATCGGTG
This sequence comes from Brachybacterium nesterenkovii, assembly GCF_900163655.1. Classification (GTDB taxonomy): domain Bacteria; phylum Actinomycetota; class Actinomycetes; order Actinomycetales; family Dermabacteraceae; genus Brachybacterium; species Brachybacterium nesterenkovii. Next base: position 4,692 of record NZ_FWFG01000116.1, on the reverse strand, counting down.
CGCCTCGAGCTGCAGGTGGACCCCACCAGCTATGCGCCCTTCGTCGGCGGGCTCACCCCGGCGCTCGAGATCGTGCTCGACGAGGCGGCCTCCGCCCGTCGGGCCACCGGCGTCGACATCGGCATCGTCGTCGCGGCCTCCCGCACGCGCCACCCCCTGGACGCGCGGACCCTCGCGCGCCTGGCCGCCCGGCACGCCGGGGCCGTCGTGGGCTTCGGCCTGTCCAATGACGAGCGCCGCGGCACGACGGCCGACTTCGCGCCGGCCTTCCGGATCGCCCGCGATGCGGGGCTCGCGAGCCTCCCCCACGGAGGCGAGCTGCTGGGCCCGTCCCATGTCCGCGACGTGGTCGAGCATCTGGGGCCCGATCGTCTGGGCCACGGGGTCCGCGCGGCCGAGGACCCGGCGCTGCTCGAGCGGATCGTCGAGCTCGGCATCGCCCTCGAGGTCTGCCCCGCCTCGAACGCCGCGCTCGGGGTGTTCCGTTCCGCGGACGAGGTGCCCCTGCGCGCGCTGCTGGACGCGGGGGCGACCGTCGCGCTCGGCGCCGACGATCCGCTCCTGTTCGGCTCGCGCCTCCTGGACCAGTACGAGACAGCCCGTGCTCTCGGGCTCGACGACACCGCGCTCGCGGGCCTCGCGGCCGCCTCGATCCGGGCCTCGCGGGCCGATGAGGAGAGCCGGCGCCGGATGCTGCGGGGCGTCGACGCCTGGCTCGCCCAGGTGCCGGGCACCAGCGGAGATTCGGCGGCCGAGGTGCGCGCCGCGCAGCGCACGTGACGGGCGTCAGCGGTCCTGGCCGGCCCCGTCCTCGGGCAGCGCCAGGAAGAAGGCGGGCGTCCCGAGGCCCTCGCGCGCGAACGCGGCGGTGATCGCGGCGGCGACGGACTCCGCGGCATCGGCCTCGACGAGCGCGATGACGCTCCCGCCGAACCCGCCGCCGGTCATGCGGGCGCCGTGCGCGCCGGCCGCGCGGGCGGCATCGACCGCCACGTCCAGGGCGGGCACCGTCACCTCGTAGTCGTCGCGCAGCGAGTCGTGGGAGGCGTTCAGCAGGGCGCCCAGGCGCTCGACGCCCGCGCGCAGGTCCGTCGTGCGCAGCAGCTCGACGGTCTCCCGCACCCGCTGGATCTCCGTGACGATGTGGCGGGCGCGGCGGCGGACCGTCCCGTCCTCGATGCGCGCGAGCACCGCGTCGAGATCGGCCAGCTCGACGTCGCGCAGCGCGGGCACGCCGACCGCCGCGGCCGCCGCCTCGCTGTCGCGCCGCCGCGCGGCGTACTCGCCGTCGACGTGGGAGTGCTCGGCCTTTGTGTCGCAGATGAGCAGCGCGAGGCCCCCGGAGGCGAGGTCCCACGGCACGGGCGCGGTGGAGAAGTCCCGGCAGTCAAGCTCGAGCGCGTGCCCCGCCGTGCACAGCACGGAGGCCGACTGGTCGAGCCCGCCCGTGGAGGCGCCCGCGAACTCCGTCTCGGCGCGGATCGCGGCGCGCACCCGGTCCAGCGGCGCCGTGCCCAGCGACAGGAGGGACTCGAAGGCCTCCGCCGCCGCGCACTCGAGCGCGGCCGACGAGGACAGGCCCGCGCCGCGCGGGACGTGCCCGTCCACGAGGATGTCGGCCCCGCCCTGGCCCGCGCCGCGGAAGCGCTCGAGGGCCCACAGCACGCCGGCGACGTAGGCGCCCCAGCCGTCGACGTCGCCCGGCTCGAGATCGCTCACGTCGACGTCGATCGCCACGTCGCTCTGCACCGAGCGGAGGCGCAGCAGGTTCGTCGGCGTGCGCGCGGCCGCGATGAAGCAGCGGTGCGAGATCGCCATCGGCAGGCACAGCCCGTCCTGGTAGTCGACGTGCTCTCCGATGATGTTGACGCGCCCGGGCGCGGACCACACCCCGTCGCTCTCGTACCCGAACACCTCCGTGAAGTGGGCGGCGATCGCGTCCGCCGCCGCCTCGCGATCCGGCGCGGCGGACAGGGGGGACGAGGGCACGGCGGCGGGGACGGTCATCAGGACTCCGATCCGGTTCGGGGATGGTGCAGGTTAGGGGCGCGCGTCCGGCACCGCGATCAGGGCTGCGCCGGTCAGGGTCGCACCGGAATCAGGGGCGCGGCGCGATGCAGGCGACCGACGGTGCGGGCACCGGATCGGCGGCCGTGCCCAGGCGCATCCCGTCCCAGCGCAGCACGTCGATGCGGTCGCCCTCCTGCGCGGCGACGAGCATGAGCTCGGCCACGCGCGCGAAGTGCCGCGGCTCGGCGCCGACCTCGATCTCGGAGACGAGCTCCGGTCGCATCATACCGAGGCTGAAGGCGGAGATCGTGTTCGGGCCGCGGTTGGCGACGAACAGGTGGTTCTCGTGGCGGGAGACCTCGATGTGCGAGGGGCGGTTCTCCCCGTCGCGCCCGCTCGCGCGGAGCGGGCGACCTGCGCTGAAGGCGGGCCCGGGTTGCTCGGCGGTGGCCTCGATGCGGGTGAAGTCGACGATCTGGCCGCTGAGCTCGCACGCAACGTAGACCGTGCGGCTCTCGTGGTCGGCGGCGAGGTGGCGGGGGCCGGAGAAGCGGGGAGCGCTGATCTCGCCCGTCAGATCGATCGTCCCCGCGGGGTCCTGCTTGTACAGGTACACCCGGTCCATCCCGAGGTCGCTCACGGCCAGCAGCTCGGTGCCGGGCAGCACCACCGCCTGGTGCGGGTGCCCCTCGCGGGCCGGGCGGTAGGAGTCCTGGTCGCAGACGTCGAGCACCGCGACCGGTCGTCCCTCCTCGTCCAGGCGCACGACCTCGACGTGCCCGCTCGCGTAGTCGGTCACCACCAGGGTGCCCTCGCGCAGCCCGGGCGCCGCATGGCATCCGCCCGATCCGGTGAGCTCGAGGTCGCCGAGGACCTCGGCGCCCGCGCCGTCCGCGGCGACGCGCAGGGTGGTCAGGCGCGTCGGCGAGGTCTCCTGGACCACGTGCAGCAGCGTCCCGTCCTCGCTCCACAGCAGGAAGCTCGGGTCCTCGAGCTCGACGGTCGCGAGCTCGCGCATCGTCAGATCCGCGCGATTGAGCGCCCAGAGCGTCACCCCCCTCCCGCGGCCGCGGGAGGCCGACGTGTAGGCGCCGGTCGCGATGACGGCGGTGGGTGCGCTGGGGGCGCTGACAGTCATGGGGTCTCCTCCTGGTCCGCGGCCCGGTCGTGGCGGGGCTCGGACGGTTGCGACGTGGACGGCATTGTCCGCTCCGCTGCAATCGTAGACCCGCCGCGGCGGCCTCCCCGGGGACTCCCGGCCACCTGCCGACGGCGGCGCAGGGTGGTGAAGGGCGCGGCGATGACCGGTGTGAACGTGCTCACAGTGCGCCCGCTAGCGCCCAGCGCCCACGCCGCCAGGAGCTGGCCCAGGACGGCGCCGGCGGCGAGCGCGACCGCGACCTCGCCCGCCTCGAAGAGCTTCGCGGCGCCGGCGGTCAGATCCGTGCCGATGAGCAGGAGCCCGGCGTAGATGCGGCTGCCGGGGACCAGCGGGATCACGCCCGCCATGACGAAGGTGCGGGCCGGGGCCCGCACCTGCTGGGCCATGAGCACGGCGATCACGCCGGCGGCGAGCGAGGTCGCGCCGACCGCCCAGACCCGCTCGATCCCGGTATCGGTCAGGAGGTTCGCTCCCAGGGCGGAGACCGCGGCGATCACGGCGCACCACACGAGCGATCGCGGCGGGGTCTGGACGCTGATCGCGTAGCCGAGCCCCATGAGGGCGCCGGAGACCAGCACGACCGGGACCGAGGACAGGGAGACCGACATGGGGGCGCTGACCGAGAGATCGGCGCCCAGCAGGTCGGCGGCGAGCAGGCCGCCGCGGACGCCGACGATCAGGCCGACCGTGAGCATGATCGTCTCCAGCATCCGGGCCGACGCCGTCACGTACCAGCCCGTGATCGCGTCCTGCATCGCGCCGATCGAGGTGAGGCCGGCGAGCAGGATGATGAGGCAGGCCACCACGACGAGGGACGACGAGCGGGCGGGGTCGATGAGGTGGACCGCGATGGCGGCCGCGGCGGCGACGAAGCCCCCCGCGGCCTGCACGTAGAACAGGGGGATGCGGCGCCGCACGAGGGACTCGGTCTGGACGGCGAGGAACGCCGCCGTCGCGGTCGCGGCGAGCGTGACCAGGATCCCGGCGCCGAGGCCGTAGGCGGCCGCGCCGCCCATGAGCGCGAGCGCCGCGGCCACGAGCCACGACGGGTAGGACGGGGCCGCGGAGGGGACCAGCGCGATGCGCGCGGTGGACTCCTCGAGCGTCGCCGCGCCCTTCACGTAGTCCTCGGCGATCTGCTCGAAGGCCTCGAGCTTGGTGAAGTCCTGGATGCGGGCGCCCGCCGCGCGGATCCTCGTGAACGGGGCCGCCTCCGGGTCGGGCAGGTAGGAGATCGAGACCTCGTCGAAGGTGACGGTCACCGACACGTTGCGGATGCCCGAGGATGAGATGATCCGCAGCACCGTGGCGGTGACCTCGGAGGCCGCGGCCCCGTTGGTGAGCATCCCCTCGCCGATGCGAATCGCGAGGTCGAAGACCGCGTGCAGACGCGCCAGATCGGTAGCCACGCCAGGATCGTGCCACACTGTCGGTCGCATCCGCATTCCCGCCTGCGACCTGGGGAGGAACCCATGAACCAGCCCGACTCCAGCGCCCCCGCGGCCCCCTCGTCCCCCTCC
>NZ_FWFG01000117.1 GCF_900163655.1 Brachybacterium nesterenkovii | reverse complement strand
TTTTAATGATACGGCGACCACCGAGATCTACACTATCCTCTTCGTCGGCAGCGTCTGATGTGTATAAGTGACAGGGCCCGGCACCTGCGCCTCCTGTGGACAGACCCCGCTCTGGGGAGGAACCGCGTCTCCCGAGGTCAAGGACCCGTTCCCTGCGGTGCGGCGGCGGATGCGCTGAGGCTTCCGGGTGCTCCCGTCCCGCGCGGCCGTGACGCTCTCGGGCTCCTGGGATCCTCGGTCCATGCCCCGACCGCGCACCCCGCTGCCTCCGTCCCTGGGAACGGCGGTGTTCACGGTGGCCGATGCCCAGAGCCTCGGCGTCTCGCGTCGGCGCCTGCGGGGCGACGACCTCCTGGCTCCGGCGCGCGGGCTCAGGATGCGTGCCGACGCCGACGTCACCGAGCTGGATCTCGCCGCGGCGATCACCGGTGGGATCCCCGGCGCGGTGGTCTCCCACCGCAGCGCCGCACGGCTGTGGGGCATACCGCTGCCCTTCGCGGATCGCGCCGAGGCGTGGACGCCGCGGACCCCGCTCGACCTCACCGTCCCGCCTGACGCGTCGCGGCCTCGGGCGTCGGGCATCCGAGCGCATCGGGCGGTGATCCCGCCGGAGCACGTCCGCCGGGTGGCCGGTGTCGCCGTGACCTCGCGGGAGTGGACGTTCATCGATCTGGGGCGGGTCGTCGATCTCCCGCATCTCGTCGCCGTCGCCGATCATCTGCTGCGATGGCCGCGCTTCCCGTTCGAAGGACGTGAGGCCCCCTGGTCGACGCCTGCGCGGCTGGCCGCTCTCGTCGAGCAGGCGGCGCCGCGCTGGGGCATCGCGGAGGTCCGATGCGCGCTCGCCCGCTCCCGTGTGGGCGCCGACTCCCCGCAGGAGACTCGGCTGCGGCTCGCGCTCGAGGATGCCGGTCTCCCCGCGGCCGAGCTCAACGTGCCCATCCGCACCCCCGGCGGCGTGCGCCTCCACGAGCCCGATCTGCAGTGGCCGCTCTGGCGCGTGGCCGCCGAGTACGAGGGCCCGCACCACCGGTCGTCGGAGCAGCTGGACCGGGACATCGACCGTGCCGAGCGGCTGCGACGCCATGGCTGGACCGAGGTGCGGGTGACCGCGCGGGACATGCGCGATGGCTGTCGCCGGGCGGTCGTGCGAGTCGCCGAGGCGCTCCGGGAAAGCGGGTGGGAGCCGGGGCGGACCGGGTGAGCGGGTGGGTGCCGGGGCGGGCCTGCCCCGGCACCCGGCGTTCTGGTCACGGGTGGCCATTACTGAGCACGGATAGCGACCACCAGTGACCAGAACACGCTCTGCAGGGCCCGGGGTCTGGCGTCCCGTCCATGCGCATCCCACCGTCTGCCCCTGGACCGTCCACTCCGCTCCTGCACTGCCCACTCCGCCCCTGAATTGCCCACTCCGCCCCTGAATTGCCCACCCCAGGCCCACTCGCTTATACA